>DAOPPX010000003.1:0-81885 GCA_035358715.1 Verrucomicrobiota bacterium | reverse complement strand
AGCTCAGCGATAACCCGGCTGCGAAGATGACGGCTCAGGAGATTGCGGCGAGGGTTGAGCGTGCGGCGCAGCCGGTGAAGACGCCTCAGGCAGCATGAGAAAGGCGAAGGACTTCCTGACATTTTCCTGACTGGAAATTTTCATTTCGGTTCATTGTGACTGCGGGAGCGAAGTGGTGAGACTTGTGGAAGTGGTTTAGATACAGCTACCTACGCGTGTATGCGCGAGCGTGCATGGGCGAGAAATGGCTTCGAGCCCCGCCGCTCCCGCCAGCTTTTTCCGTTGAGGCCATTCAGCATCTTGCGGCATGCATTGATTTGGGGAAACTGGAGGGCGCTTTCGAGTCTAGTCAACCGCAACTCCTGAGCCCCGTCCCATTCGGAAACGCGACCAACTATTGTCTTTCCCTCGCGGCATGCTCCGGAGTAAAATTCGTGCATGCCTGAAATTGTGGATTTTGTTAATCGTGGGGCGGCGACGATAACGCCAGCAATTGTGGAGAAGGTTCTCCGGCATCTCCCGCAATGGAAGCTGGAGTTTACTCAGATTCACGAGCCGTTGTTTCCACATTTGGTGGACCAACTGGAGTTTCTGGCTGATGCTGTCGAAGACACTGCAGAAGGGGCCTACAAAGAACTGCCGTATGCCGCACTCGCCCAGGCGGTATTCGCGCTTATTTACGCCCACAAGAAGGTAGGCATTATACCCGATTCGGTCCTCAACCTGGGTCGCGCGGACGATTCAAGCGTGGTGAGGGCCGTGCTGATTCAAAACGAAGGCGCCTTTGCCGTTTATGCGGCCGCGCAGAACGTCGAATGGTCCCGGATTACCAGCCAGCCTTAATCGTCGGCCAAGTGTGAGGAGGCAGGTGGAACACCGCCCTGGGCGCGGGTGCGGCTCTTCGCTTCCCGCCAATTCCATTACGCTGCCCCGGAACTCACTGCCGTTGCGCGCAGCAGCTCGTCTTGAGGTAATCGCGGAACTGAAGGCGCTTGTGGACCACGTCGTTGTGCGGAAGGTCGGTGTAGAGGAAGATTAACCTGTTTCCGAGCAGGTCGGCCAGGCTGGTCGCGTTTTCCTTGTTGGTGAAGAAGGCAGTGCCCCGTTCCTTAAGTCTAGCCATCAAGCGTTCCGTTTCAGTCCTGGTGCCCCCGTTCTCGGTGTAGATGTTAATGAACCGCCCCTGCTTCCGGTCCATCCAAGCCAGGAACTCGTCCGTCTGCGCGTAGAGGGCGTCAAACAGCCAGACCTCGCGCAGGTGTTCGGCCAGCCCGCCGTGGCTCACGATTGCCGAGATAACCCGGTAGCCACCGCTATGGCCCGAAAGCAGGATTTGGCCGAGCGCGAAGTTCTTGTTCGTCAAGGCCGACTTCTGGCGCAGGGTCTCGGCCACCTCCACCATGAATCGCTCGAAGCCGGCTGCATCCTCCAGTTTCCCGCCAAAGGAGTCCGGCGCGTTGCGCGGGCCTTGCGGGACGACCAGCACCGCGTTGCATCGGCTTTCGACCAACTGCTCGACGAGCCTGTATTGGGACAAGACCCCTTCCACATGGTTCTTCCAGCCGTGGAAGTGAACTACAAAATGGATCTTGCCAGTCTCACGGAAGCCCCTGGGAATGAAAATGGCGACCGTATTGTCGGAGTAATGCTCCCGGGCGGGAAAGACCTGATTGTTGGACCGGTGGCCCTCGGCGCGTTTGGGGTGCGGAAATGGAGCGGAGGTCAATCGGGCAACGATCAGTTGCCCCTGGTCGGCATAGCGCTCCGGCAGATTCGCGCTGCAAACAGCGAAGGTGCCGCAAACCCATATAAGAACCAACAACCTGTTCATGCGTTGCGGGCCACTGTGCCAGATTGATTGAGCCGGCGAAAGCGGATTAAGCGCGGCGGTTAGCGGGCCGCACAACTTCAGGACGGGTTGTCCAAATGGTTCGAGAACCGGGCCCGTCGGCAAGGCGCGTCACTCGCTCCCGTCCGGATTTCGGCGATGCCCCGTGCCAAAATAGGACACAAGTGTCTGGCGATTAGAGCGAATCCCCCGCCGTGCGGGAAAATTCTGCCTTAATGTTGCCGCGGTTCCAAACTGGCCGCAAGTTTGCTTCAACCAAGCGGTCCGCCTGCTGAAATGATTAGGCGGTCGGAATGCCTTAACGGGCAAAAGCACAATTCGCATGGCTACCACTTTAAGTCCGAGTGAACAAGCCCAGTTGGCGCAGACGATTGAGATGTTCGAGGTTATTACTCAATCTCAGCCGCACGACTATCAGTCGCTGGAGATCCTCAAGGAGGCGTACTCGAAGCTCAACCAGGAGAAGGACGCCATCAACACGTCCAAGCGCATTGCCCAGGCCTATGTGCAAATGGGCCAGCTTTCTTCTGCCATCCTCGAGTACGAAACCATCCTGGGGCGCTGCCCGGACGATGCCGAGGTCAAGGAGGCCTTGCAGCAGATTGAAAATCAGGCGAACAGCTTTCCTGTTGAAACGCCAGCGCCAACCAATGGCGCGCTCGCCGCTCCGGCGTTTTCCGGGGCGTTGAAACAGACCGCCAAGGCCGCTGGCAAGGTGGTCCCTGCAGATGTCCAGGACGGACGGGACGCGATGTATAAGCTGTTTGTGGAGAGCAAGATCATTACGCAGTCGGATTTTGAGCCGTGCTGGCCGGCAGTGGATCCCCGCGCCCATCCGGACAGTGTCATCGAGCCGTTTATCCAGGTCCTGGCGGACAAGGGCATTTTGCCGATGGACAAGTCGCTGAAGGTCTTAAGCGACAAGTCGCGCTGCGCCTTCATCCCGCTCAACAGCTACGACGTGGACATGGACATGGCGCGCAAGTTCCCGGCAGAAACGTGCCGCCGATGGTGCGTGCTGCCCTTTGACCGAATGAGCAAGTCGGTGCTGGTCGCCACCGCGAATCCGTTTAACCACCAAGCGGGCAAGGAGCTGGCCGCGGTCGCCCACAGTCGGCTGTTGTGGTACTTGGTGCCGCCGGCTGAATTGGTCGCCAACCTCCGCCGAGCCTTCCACTAATATCATGCCTCCGGTTAAGACATTTGGCGAGCGCATCGCTGACGCCCTGGTAGAAGACAGCCTGCTCACGGAGAAGCAGGTCGAGGAATTACTCGAGCAGCAGAGGAAGGAAGGCACCCGCCTGCTCAAGCTTGTCCTTGACAAGGCATACGTGACCGAGTCGGACATGGCGGTTTCGATGGGGCGCGTGCTGAACACTCCGCCCGTTAACCTGGGGCGCCTCAGCATCCCTCTCGAAGTGGCGGACCTGGTCCCGCGGGAAATGGCCCACAACCATAAGGTCGTTCCCGTGTCGCGGCTGGAGAACAAGCTGTTTCTGGCGATGGCCGACCCGCTGAATGTCCTAGCCATTGACGATGTGCGGCGCATCACTAGGCTGGAGGTGGCGCCGCTGATCGCCCCGGAGAAGGCCATCCTGGACAAGCTGAACCAGATTGACGCGTCCAAGAGCGGCAGCATGGAGGACATCATCCAGGATGCGCAAAAGAAGGTTGATGCCGACGAGGAAGCGGACAGTATTGAGGTGTCCAAGGTGGCGGTCGAAGAGGTCAACCTGGACCAACTGGCTGCTTCCAGCGAAGAGGCACCGGTCATCAAGCTCGCCAACCTCATCCTGGTTCAGGCGGTCAAGGACCGCGCCAGCGACGTGCATATCGAGCCATTCGATAAGACGCTGCGGCTGCGCTACCGCATTGATGGCGTTTTGATGGACGCGACGGCGCCGCCCAAACAGATGCAACTGGCTTTGGTCTCGCGCTTCAAGATCATGAGCAGCCTGGACATTGCGGAGCGGCGCCTGCCGCAGGACGGGCGCATGCGCATCCGCGTGGGGGGGAAGGACTACGACCTCCGGGTTTCGATCATGCCCACGGTGCATGGTGAAAAGGTGGTGCTGCGCCTCCTGGACAAGTCGAATCTCTCCGCGAGCATTGACAAGCTCGGGCTCGATCCTGACACGTTTCAGCAGGTCAAAGCCGCGGTAGATGCCCCGCACGGATTGATTCTGGTCACCGGTCCGACGGGTTCGGGCAAGACCACGACACTCTATTCGGCCCTCAACGAGTTGAACAACCCGGTCTATAACATCGTGACCGTCGAGGACCCGGTCGAGTTCCAGATTCCGGGCATCAACCAGGTGCCGACCAAGAAAGAGATCGGACTGAGCTTTGCCAACGCGCTCCGTTCGATTCTTCGCCAGGACCCCGACATAATCATGATCGGGGAAATCCGGGATACGGAGACCGCTGAAATCGCCATCGAGGCGGCGCTGACTGGCCACCAGGTCCTGAGCACGATGCACTGTAATGACGCGCCTGGGGCCATTGCGCGCCTGGACGACATGGGCATCGCGCCGTTCCTGATTTCCTCGTCCGTCATCCTCGCGTGCGCGCAGCGCCTGATGCGCCGCATCTGCTCGCACTGCAAAGAGCCTGTGACCTATCCGACCAAGATGTTCCAGGACCTGAACATTGACCCGAGCATCTTCGATGGTGTCACGCTGTATCGAGGGCGGGGGTGTGACCGGTGCAAGGATTCCGGCTATTCCGGCCGCATGGCCATTATTGAAGCCATGACTATCACCGACGAGATCCGCAAGCTCATCATCGCCCGCGCCAACACACGCGAAATGGGCAAGATCGCCATTGGCCAGGGCATGCGCACGCTCCGAATGGTGGCGCTGGATCGGGCCCGGGAGGGTATTTCCACCCTGGAACAGGTGCTCGTGCTGACCTCCGCCCATTGACCGGCCATTGCTCGACGCCTGAGCGATGCACGGGCACAAGTTGCGCGCGGCAGGCCAATCGGACTGCTGGCGGAAGCCAACGGGCTTTGGAAGTGCAGGCCGGTTGCGCCCCGGTTGCGGGGCAACGGTCCTCAGGCTGTGTTGGAATTACCTTGCGGCCTGGTTTCAGAACCGGGAGATTCGGCTAGAAAGCTCGCTTGGGCGCGAAATACGCGGGTTGGGTGGTCGCCACTTTCGTTTGCCGGACCTTGGGCACAACTGGCGTTGGCCTGGATTGGCCGAGAGCTTTCGCATTCACATCGGGCAGCCCGGGCGGACCAAGCAGAGGCTCACGAATGTTCAACTGCGCTTCCAACCCGCGCGGTGACTCCGGGGTGGAAACTCCAGGCAGCTTGTTGGCGGGACTTGCGGTGGAAAGTGCCGCGCCGCCAGGACTGAGCGCCGAAAAGCCTGAGTTCGCTCCTGCTGGTGAGCGCCAACTTGAGTCCACCAGGGCCCGATACTCGTCCATGCGTTTCTTGTGCTCCAACATCTGCTCGGTGGGCGCCGCTCTGCCGCCGAGCCTAAAGGGATCGGAGAAATCGGTGGCCGTTGCGCTCCGAAAATACGGAGAGCTGTTGTCATCCGACCGGAAGGCGTTCTGGAGCGCGTCCGCGCTCTCTCGGATCCCGGCGGGAAGGTCTGAGTCATCGTTTGCAGGTGCCTCGAGTGAGTTGGGCCTATTGGGCAGGCTGAACAGCTCGTCCGTTTGCGCCTGGCCCATGATGTTCTTGGCCGGGCGCTTGGGAAGCAGGCGCTCGTAGTAGCTTTCCATGGCCGGCAAATCCTTCTCTAGCCGGCCGTCCGCGCCGTAATCGGGAGCCTGGAGGATTTGCTCCACGGTGGGGCCACCGAGAAGTTCGTCCGGAGTCATAAAGACCCAGTTCTTGCGGCGCTCCAGCAGTTCCTTCGCCCGCTTGCTCTGGACTGCTGACGGGGCTGCAGAACGAGGCGGCGGGGCAACAACGCCTTCGAGGGAGCTCCGGGGCGTGAAGTTCTGCAGCGGCGCGTTGAGGTCCTCCTCCAACCGCTTCAGGCTGTCCTTCTTGTTCCTTAGCTGGTGCAGGTTGGTCAGAACCTCGTCGCTCTTGGAGGGCGTGAATTGAATGGCCCGGCCCCGCTGGCGGCCAGCCGCTTGCGCGCTGCAGGCCAGCCAGACGCCCATGACCAACGCCGCAGCCCCAACCCAAAACCGAACACGCGAAAGCCTATTGCTCATCAATAACAAGAACCTAGTCGCTTGCCGGAGCTTCGTCAAAGCTCAAATCCCCCCTCCGCCCCCCCACCTCGCGGCAGACCCCGCGCCTGCCTGCCGCCAGGAAGTCCAGCATTGTTCTGGCGGGCGCGCTCGAGAACTCCTTCCGCGCCTCAGCCACCGCGTCGGGCAGGTTGCGCCCTTGTCGGAACAAGGTGTGGTAAAGCTGTCTAAGCTCCAGCCGCTCAGCCGGGCTCAAACCGGCCCGCCGCAGGCCGACGGTGTTCAGGCCGCAGATTTGGTTTACGCCGCGCGCCACGGTGTAAGGCGGCAGGTCTTTGCTGAGGGCCGCCCCGCCCTGCATCATGGCCAGCGTGCCAACGCGCACAAACTGGTGGACGAGGCAATTGCCCGACAGGAACGCGCGGTCGTCCACGCTCGCGTGGCCGCCCAGCAGCACGCCGTTGGCGAGGATGACGGAATCGCCCAGGCGGCAGTTGTGCGCGACGTGGCAATTGGCCATATAGAAGCCCCGGGAGCCAATCACCGTCTCCTCCGGTGCATGGTTGGACCGGTGCACAGTCACGTGCTCGCGGAACACGTTGTGGTCGCCAATCCGCACGACGGTGGGCTCGCCGTTGTATTTCAGGTCCTGCGGCGCCTCCCCGATCACGCAGCCGGCGTAGAAACGGTTATGCGCACCGATAAAGGTCACCCCCGTCAGATAGACATGGGAGCCGACAACGCAATGCGGGCCGATTTCCACGGCCTCATCAATGACCGCAAAGGGTCCCACTTGCACAGTCCCATCCAGCTTTGCGTGGGGATGAATAATCGCGGTTGGATGAATCACGAAACCAAGGGTAGGACAAGAGGTCCAGTTGCCAAGCCAAAAGCGGGCCGGGAGGCGCGCGCGGGCCGCGGGGCCGGCTCAGACCCTGGGTGGATTGACGAGCGCCCGAACCGCCGCTCGGGAATTCGGAACGCACCGGGCGCTTATCCCGCCGGCGAGTGCAGGGCGGAGTCCAGCGGCTGCACATCGGCCAGTTCCTTGCCCGGGGTCCCTCCTCCGAGCTCGGCCAAGCGTTCGCCGGCGGGACGCACGCGCGTCTGGAAACTGGCTGCCGCTTCGTTGAAAGCGTCGTTGGCGCGCCCCAGCCCCGCCCGGATCTTCTCGAAGTGCTCGGTGAACTTCACCACGCGCGCGTAGAGCTCCTGCGCCGCCTCGGCGATCTTCTGCGCGTTGACCGTCTGCGCGTGCTGCTGCCAGCTTACGCTCACCGACCGCAGCAGAGCGATCAGAGACGCCGGGGTCGTCAGCAGGATGCGTTTCTGGGCCGCCCACACGATCAGTTCCCGGTCCCCTTCCAGCGCGGCGCTGAAGAGCGACTCCGCCGGCAGGAACAGCACCACGTAATCCAGCGCGTTGGGAAACTGGCTTGGGTAATCCCGCTCCGCCAGCGCCTTGATGGTCGCCTTGAGCTTCGCCGCGTGCGCGGCCAGTGACTCCGCACGCCGTGTGGCGTCGGCGCCTTCCAGCGCGCTGAGGAAATCGAGGTCTGGCACCTTCGCATCCACGATGATCAGCCGTTCGCCGGGCAACCGCACCACCAGGTCTGGCTTGGACTCGCCTTCCTTGGTTTGTTCGCTGAAATCGCAATGCGCGCTCATGCCCGCAGACTCGACTACTCGCCGCAACGTCTCCTCGCCCCAGCGCCCGCGCGCCGGGCCGGACTGCAGCACCGCGCGGAACTGCTGTGTCTCTTGCGCCAGCGCGTGACTTTGCTGCGCCAGCGCTTCGAGCTGCCTTTTGACCTCTCCCAGCGTGCCGGCTTGCGTTGCCTCAGCCTGCTGCAGCCGCTGCTGGTAAGTACCCAATTGCTGCTTGAGCGGCTCGACCAGCGTCTTGATTGCCTCCTGTCGCTGGGCCAAATCGCCCTTGGCCGTCTCCTGGAACTTGCCGAAGCTCTGCTCCGCCAGGCGCAGGAATTCCGGCGCGGTCCGCTTTAACGCCTCCGCGCTCAACGCCTGGAATGCCTCGCGCAAATCCGCCAGTGCCTTCTCTTGCGCTGCCCTGGCTTCAGCCATCGCGCGCTCGTATAGCATGCGCTGGTCCTTAAGCAGGCTCTCCCCGGCTTCCTGTTTCGCCTTCGCCTCGGCGGCTGTCTCACTGGTGCGGGTCAACTGCTCCCGCACTTTGGCCAAGTCCCCCTCGCGCTGCGCCAACTGTTGCCGCAGTTCGTTCGCCAGCCGGTCATCCGCGGCGCTGCCTTGGCCCCGGCGATACAACCAGCCGAGCGCAAAGCCGACTAGAATTCCGCCGGCCGCGCCGATCAGCAGGGCAACTTCAGTGGACATGTGGTGTCTGTGATCGCCGATGGTCAGCCGCCGGCTCAGTAATGGGCAACGACCTCGATCTCCACACTGGCGCCTTTGGGGAGCGCGGCCACCTGGATGGTCGAGCGCGCCGGAAAATCCGCCGTGAAGGATTTGGCATAGACCTCGTTCATCCCGGCAAAGTCCGCCAGGTTCGTCAGGAAGACGGTGCTCTTGACGACATGGGCGAAGCTCAACCCCTGATCGTCGAGAATGGCTTTGACGTTCTGCAGGACGCGGTCGGTCTGGGCCTGGATGCCGCCGGAAACGAGATTGCCGGTGGCTGGATCAATGGGGATTTGGCCGGCGCAGAACAGCAGGTCGCCGACGCGCACAGCGTGGTTGTAAGGCCCGACCGCGGGAGCGGACTTGGCAGGCTTGATGACAGTCTTCTTTGGCATAACGCTGTGATATTAACGCCTGGCCCGGACCGGTCAAGCTGCCGCCGCATCCGCCGCGCACTGCGAGTGGGCGGCAGCGCGCCACTCCGCCGCGCCGCCGTTCAGTCAAAGATACTTGCGCAAGATCGGCCCCAGCTCGCGAATGGTTCTGGCGGGCCAGCATTTCCGGTCGGTCATTATGGCGTTCCTGAGCGCGTCGTGGCAGGGCCAGTCAGGCTCGGTGGGAATCCGCGGCAGCGCCTTGGCGACGATCGCCTTGGCCATCGCGGCGTTCTTCTTGAGGTTGGCGATCACCATCTCCACGGTGACGTGTGCCTCGTCCTCCTTCCAGCAGTCGTAATCGGTGATCATTGCCATCGTGGCGTAGGCAATCTCGGCTTCCCGCGCGCATTTGGCCTCCCCAAGGTTGGTCATGCCGATGACGTCGTAGCCGAGCTTGCGGTTGGTGAACGACTCGGCGCGCGTGCTGAAAGCCGGCCCTTCCATGTTGACGTAAGTGCCGCCGTCGTGGACGCGCGCCTTGAGCGCCCGCGCGGCTTTCAGCAGAAGCTGCCGCAGTTCCTCGCAAATGGGGTGCGCGAAGGCGATATGCCCGACAATGCCACGGCCAAAGAAGCTATGCGCCGAGGTTTGTTTGGTGCGGTCGAGGAATTGGTCCGGCAGCACGATGTCGCAGGGCCGGTATCGGGTCTGGAGGGAACCCACGGCACTCACACTGATGGCCCAGGCCACGCCCAGCTTCTTCAAGGCCCAGAAGTTGGCGCGGTGATTCAACTCGCTGGGCAGAATCCGGTGGCCCCGCCCATGCCGGGGCAGAAAAACCACCTCCCGCCCGGCCAGTTGGCCCGTGAGAAAATCATCCGAAGGCGGGCCGAAGGGCGTCTTGACCCTGACCCATTTCTGGCGGGTAAAGCCTTCGATGTGATACAGCCCGCTGCCGCCAATGATGCCAACGCGATATTGAGACATGCGGATGATTTATAACGGTGCGGGAGGCAGTTGGAAACTGCGAAAAGCTGCCCCGCTGCGCAGGCTCTTCAGTCTTGAACCAGACCCGGCCGACAATACCCTGCCCCGCATGAATAGCCAGCAGTTGCACATCCTCTTTGTCGTTGGGCTGCTACATCTGCCGGCAGCCGGTCCGCTCGGGGCAGCGGAGCCGGCAAAAGCCAGTGGAGTGCCCGTGGCCAACGGTGTTGTCCTGCCGCGTCGGCCGGTGGCGGCGGCAATCACCGAAGCCATGCAGTTTCTTAAGAAGGCGGATGGCGGTTATGTGCCCGGCCAATCAAACGGCGAGTTGGCCGGCTATTTCACCAGCGCCTTTGTGAATCCGGATGGTTCGCGTTCGCAGCGCGCATTGTCCTTTCCGGCGCGCCAGCATGCCTACTTCATGTTTACCTTCCTGCGCTATTACGCCTACACCGGAGAGCGGGAATGGCTGCTCCGCGCCCGCGACCTGGCCGACTGGAATCTGGGGCACTCAACCCCGTCCGGGGCGGCATACGGCAACCTGCCCTACTCCACCTTCTCCAACGGGCGGCCCGGCGGATCGAGGGATGAAGACAGCATTGAGCCGGACAAAGCGGCATTCATCGGCAGCGCCTATCTCGCCCTTTACGAAGCTGATTCGCAGAAGAAATACCTCGACGGCGCGCGGGCGATCGCCGAAACCCTCGTCCGCCAGCAGCGCAAAGACGGGAGCTGGCCCTTCCGAGTTTTGCCGGAGGACGGCAGCGTCCGGCAGGATTTCGGCGGGGCGCCGGTCTTCATGGTGGAGTTCTTCGAGACGATGCGTCGCCACGACGACCAGCCGGCCTATCGCCGCGCCCATGACCGCGCCCTCAAGCTCATGCTTCAACGGAACGTCGAGAAGAACCTGTGGGGCACTTACCACGAGGACATTCGCCTCAAGGAAGAAGGCTACCTCTCCGCCGAGCCGATGTCCTTCACGGCCGCCTACCTTTTCCGCCAGGCCACAGACCAACCGAAGTATATCGAAATGGGCCGCCGCATCCTCAGCCGGATGGAGGAACGGTTGGTGCACACCGATGGCCATGCCGCGGCACCCGCGCCGGCTGTTGCCGAGCAGGCGGGGTTCGATCACATCATGCCGGGGCACACCGCGCGCTACTGCCTGGCCCTGGCCAACCTATACTCAATTACCCGCGATGAGCAGGTGAAGCGGCGCGCATTGTCAGGGATCAATGCGCTCACCTACATGCAGTCGCCCGCCGGCCTCTTCCGCACCTTCTTCCATTCCGTGAACCCGAAGAAGGGCAAAGCCAACCGGCCAGATTGGTATTCTCAGCATCTCTATACGGTGTGCCATGTGCTTGAGGCGATGTCCTCCCTGCCGGAGTTGGCGCCCAACCGGCAGGATCACCTCCTGGGCAGCAGCGTTTGCCCGCAGAATGTCCGCTACTCGGCAGGACAGGTGAGGTTCGAGACCATTGCAGCATCGCGCGCGGTTCTCAAGCTGAGCTTCGTGCCGAAGGCCGTGCGCGCGGGCGCGCATGATCTTCAGCTACTGAAGGCCGCGCCTGCCGAGGGCCAGGTCGGGTGGTGGTTTGACGCACCCGCCGGCGTGCTGACGATCCGTCACAACCTCGGTCCCGTAGAGGTGCTGAGCGCGAGCCGGTGAGCAGGACGTTTGCTCGCGGCAGGAATGATGCCCGGGTCGGAGCGACGTCAGATGGGTTAGTCGGGATAGCCCTGGGGGTGGCGCTGGTGCCAGGTCCAGGCGCTGGCGATGATGTCTTCGAGACTGGGATACTTGGGCTGCCAGCCGAGGTCCTGCATCGCCCGTGCCGCTGAGGCGACCAGGCGCGGCGGATCGCCGGGACGGCGCGGCTTTTCAAGAGCGGGGATGGCTTTGCCGGCAACCTTTTCGCAGGTCTGGAGCACCTGGCGCACAGAGTAACCATCGCCGTTGCCGAGGTTATAGAAGCCCTGGCGGCCGGGCGTCAGGCCGAGGATATGCGCCTGGGCCAGGTCGCGGATGTGGATGTAATCCCTAATACAGGTGCCGTCGGGGGTGGGGTAATCCGTGCCGTAAATCTCGCAGTGCGGTTTCTGGCCCAGGGCGACTTGCAGGACGTTGGGGATGAGGTGCGTTTCGAGGCGATGGTGCTCGCCGAATCGCTCGCTGGCGCCGGCGGCGTTGAAATACCGGAAGGCAATGAACTCCAGCCCGTAGATCCGCTGATACCACTGGAGCATTTTCTCGAAGATCAGCTTGGACTCGCCGTATGGGTTGATCGGGCGTTGGGGCAAGTCCTCGGTCATCGGCAGGCGCTCGGGCGGGCCGTAGGTGGCGCAGGTGGAGCTGAAAACGAACTTCTTCACGCCGCATTCGACGGCGGCATCGAGCAGCTTGAGGCCATTGACGACGTTGTTGTGGAAGTACTTCCTCGGGTTGGTCATGGACTCGCCAACCAACGCGTTGGCGGCGAAGTGCATGATCGCGTCGGGCCGGGCCTCCTGGATGGCGTTGAGGATGTGGCCCGCCTCGTCCGGGCGCCCCGGCACAAACCGCGCCCGCCGGTCCACCGCCGAGCGATGGCCTTCGCTCAGATCGTCATAAACCGTCACGGCATATCCGGCTTCCAACAACGCTTCGGCGCAAATCGAGCCGATATAGCCGGCGCCGCCAGTGACAAAGATGTTCATGGAAGCCCAAGCTAGTCCGCGCCGGAAAGCGACTCAACGGAAAACGCGGGCGCCGTTTGACCAGTTCGGACCGCAAGCTGCCGGCCGTTACCGCGATGCCAGTTGCCACCGTAGCACCCCCGTCCCTCCTCCGTCCCTCCTCCGACCGGCGGTGGGAGGTGGGACGGAGGAGGGACGGAGGAGGGACGGAGGAGCAACGGATGTACTACGGCCGAAAGACGGGGTCTGGTCAGGGGGGAACTCGACTCACATCGTTTCCAGTGGGTCTGGATGTCGGAGGCTCGAATCCCTCCGTTGGTGGGCCTCTGCGGTCAAAACCAGGGCCTCTTCAGGTCGGCTGCTGCGACGTTGCGGGGGCGGGTTCGTAGTTCAGATAGGGGCCGAGCCAGCGCTCGACGGCGGGCAGGTCCATGTGCTTGCGGCGGTGGTAATCCAGCACCTGGTCGCGGCCGAGCTTGCCAACGCCGAAGTACTTGGACTCCGGGTGAGCGAAGTAGAGCCCGCTGACGCTGGCACCGGGCCACATGGCGCAGCTCTCGGTCAGCTTGATGCCGGTGTGCGTCTCCACGTCGAGCAGTTTCCAGAGAGTCCACTTCTCCGTGTGGTCAGGGCAGGCGGGATAACCGGCGGCGGGCCGGATGCCGCGATATTTCTCGCGAATCAGGTCGGCGTTGGTCAGGTCCTCGGTCTGGCCATAGCCCCATTCCTGGCGGACCCGCTTGTGGAGGTACTCAGCAAACGCCTCGGCCAGCCGGTCGGCCAGGGCCTTGGTCATGATCGAGTTGTAGTCGTCGTGGTCACGCTCGAATGCGGCGCACAGTTCCTCGGCACCGAAACCGGCGCTGACAGCAAAGGCGCCCAGGTGGTCGGGGAGTTGAGGGTTGAGAGTTGAGGATTGAGGGACTTTGGGCGCGATGTAGTCCGCCAGGCAATGGTTGAACTGGTCCTGGGGCTTGTCCATTTGCTGACGGAGGAAATGGAAGGTAGCGAGGACACGCGTGCGGGAGTCGTCGGTGTAGAGCTCGACGTCATCGCCGACGGCATTGGCCGGGAAGAAGCCATACACGGCGCGCGCGATCAGTGATCTCCGTAGGACAATGTCGTGCAGCAGTTCCTGCGCGTCCTCGAAGAGTTTCTTCGCTTCGGGGTTCTGCAGGATGTCCGGGTAGCGGCCGCGCAGTTCCCAGGTGTGAAAGAACGGCGACCAGTCTATGAAAGGGACCAGGTCGGCCAGGCTGAGGGGGAAAGCGTGTTGCGTGTCGCGTGTTGCGTGGTCGGAAGCGAGGACGCGCAGCCCGGTAAAGGCGGGCTGAGGAATGTCGCTCGCCTGCCACACGATGGGGGTGCGACGGCGGCGGGCCTCCTCAAGGGTAAGCAGCGGTTTGGCCGCGGCCCCGCCGTGTTGCGCGCGGACTCTGTCATAGTCGGCGCGGACACCTTCGACGTAAGCAGGCTTGAGACGGGGATTCAGGAGATTGCTCACCACGCCCACAGCGCGCGAGGCGTCCAGGACGTGAACAACCGGCTGGGAGTAGCCGGCGGAGATCTTCACGGCCGTGTGGGCCTTGCTGGTGGTGGCACCGCCGATCAGCAGGGGAATGCGGAACCCCTCACGCTCCATTTCCTTGGCGACGTGGACCATCTCGTCCAGCGAGGGGGTGATCAGCCCGCTCACGCCGACAATATCTACCTTTCGCTCGCGCGCGGTCTGCAGGAGCTTCTCCGCTGGCACCATGACGCCCAGGTCTATGACCTCGTAGTTGTTGCAGCCGAGCACTACGCCGACGATGTTCTTGCCGATGTCGTGCACGTCACCTTTGACGGTGGCCAGGAGAATACAGCCCTGGGATTGGCGCTGGCCGGACGCGGCCTTCTCCGCCTCCATGAACGGCAGCAGACAGGCAACGGCTTTCTTCATCACCCGCGCGCTCTTGACCACTTGCGGCAGAAACATCCTGCCGGAGCCGAACAGGTCGCCGACCACGTTCATGCCCTGCATGAGCGGCCCCTCGATGACCTGCAGCGGCCTGCCATACTTCTGGCGGGCCTCCTCGGCGTCCTTGTCAATGTAATCCACGATGCCTTTGATGAGCGCGTGGCTGAGACGTTGCTCGACGGATTCCCTGCGCCACTCCGCCTCGGCAATGTCCGCCTCGTCCTTCTGCTTGAGACTCTCGGCGAACGTGACCAACCGCTCGGTCGCATCCGGCCGGCGATTGAGCAGCAGGTCTTCCACGCGCTCCAACAGCGGCCCGGGTATCTCCTCATACACCTCCAACATGCCGGGGTTCACGATGCCCATGTCGAGCCCGGCCCGGATGGCGTGGTAGAGAAAAGCCGAATGCATCGCCTCCCGCACCACGTTGTTGCCGCGGAAGGAGAACGACACGTTGCTGATGCCGCCGCTGACGCGCGCCAGGGGCAGGTTCTCCTTGATCCACTTCGTGGCGCGGATAAAGTCCACCGCGTAGTTGCTGTGCTCCTCGATCCCGGTGCCGACCGTGAGCACGTTCGGGTCGAAGATAATGTCCTGCGCCGGGAAGCCGGCCTGCCGGGTCAGGATGCGATACGAGCGCCCGCAGACTTCGATCTTGCGCTCGAAGGTGTCCGCCTGGCCGCGTTCGTCGAACGCCATCACCACCACCGCAGCGCCGTAACGCCGGATCAGCCTGGCCCGGCTGGCGAATTTCTCCTCGCCTTCCTTGAGGCTGATCGAGTTGACGATGCCTTTGCCCTGGAGACACTTCAGTCCTGCCTCGATGACCGACCACTTGGAGCTGTCAATCATCACCGGCACGCGGGCGATGTCCGGCTCCGCGGCCACCAGGTTCAGAAAGGTTGTCATCGCCTTCTCCGAATCCAGCATGCCCTCGTCCATGTTCACATCAATGACCTGGGCGCCGTTCTCGACCTGCTGCTTGGCGATGGCCAGCGCGGCTTCGTAATTGCCGGCCAGGATCAGCTTGGCGAACCGGGGCGAGCCGGTGATATTGGTGCGCTCGCCGATGTTGACGAAGTTCGCCTCCGGGCGAATGGTCAGCGCCTCCAGGCCGCTCAAGCGGGTGGCCGGCTTGATTTTCGGCGGGATGCGCGGCGGCAAGCCGCGAATCGCCCCGGCCAGCGCCCGGATGTGCGCGGGCGTGGTGCCGCAGCAGCCGCCGAGGATGTTCAGCCACCCGTTCTCCGCCCATTCCTTGAGCTGCAGGGCGAGCGTCTCGGGCGTCTCGGGGAAACCGGTCGGCAACATCGGGTTGGGCAGCCCCGCGTTCGGGTAGGCGCTGACGAAGATGTCCGCAATGCCGGCCAACTCCTCGATGAATGGCCGCATCTCCTTCGGCCCCAGCGCGCAGTTGATGCCAACACTCAGCAGCCGGTGGTGCGAAATGGAATTCCAATACGCCTCCACCGTCTGGCCCGACAAGGTGCGCCCGCTCAGGTCGGTGATCGTGAAGGAGACCATCACCGGCACCTGGCGGCCGGTATCCTCGAAGTGTTGCGCAATCGCGAACAGCGCTGCCTTGGAGTTCAGCGAATCAAACACCGTCTCCAGCAGCAGCAAGTCCACCCCCCCGTCCAGCAAACCGCGAGTCTGCTCGGAATATGCCCCGACCAGTTGGTCAAAAGTGACGGCGCGGAATGCCGGGTTATGGACATCGGGCGAAAGGGATGCCGTCTTGCTGGTCGGCCCGAGCGCGCCCGCGACAAAACACACGCGCCCGGGATGCGCCGCCATCACGGCGTCCGCCGCGACGCGCGCATTGCGCCCCCCCGCCACATTCAGCTCATAGGCCAGGTTCTCCAGCCCGTAATCCGCCAGCGAGATCGAGGTCGAGTTGAACGTGTTCGCCTCGATAATGTCTGCCCCGGCTTCGAGGTACTCACGATGGATGGCCTGAATGATCTGCGGCTGCGTCAGGCTGAGCAGGTCGTTGTTGCCCTTCAAATCCCGAGGCCAATCCTTGAAACGCTCCCCGCGAAATGCCGCCTCGCCCAGGTGGTGCGCCTGGATCATCGTGCCCATCGCCCCGTCCAGAAGCACAATGCGCTCCCGCAGCAGCCGCTCCAGCTCCTGCGATCGCTCCACTCTGACATTCACATCTGCCATTGTCTTATTCCACAATTCGGCTGGCCCCTCAACGGGCCGGACCGGAGCAACCTAACGGCTGCCATCCTGCAGGGCAAGCCAGAAATCAACGTATCTTGATATGTAGATATTAACCTCTGCCTGCCGGGCACCAGGCTTGTGCAAGCAGTCGCCCATCGAGAGACCGATAGAGCCCGCTATTGCGCCTCTGCTCCGCGCCAGTGGTGGGGGGCGAGTTTGGGCTGCATCCCAATTTATTGCAGGAACGGAAAGCATCGGGTACACAGGTTGATTCCAAGCCTCAAGAACCGGCTTGCGGCGAATAAGAACGTGCTGGAGCTGGGGTGCTGCACGTTCCGGTTTGAGAAGTTGCCGAAATAGGGCGGCTTAAGCTGCCGGATTCACGGCTCGGTGTCGGCCTGTTCAAGGACCGCGAGTATCCGATTGAAGGAGTCGCGCAACTGGGCGTAGTCCCGCACGTCCACGGTGAATCTGCCGTTGCGGTTGGGCCGCGTGGCGACATGACCGTCGGAAAAGAGAATGTCAGCAACGCGTTGCTGGTGGTGGGTGCGGGGTTTGACGTTGAAGACCTCCAGGTCATCCGGACATAGGAAAAGGGTGTCTATAGCCAGCGCGCGGATCGGCAGGCCCTTGCGGTTGAGGCCAAGGCTGTCGAGCTTGAGGTGTTCGGTTGGAGGAGGGGCAGCCGGGTTCTCGAACAATTGGGTATTGCCGCCGTGGCGATAGTAGTAGCTGCCCTGGGCTTGGCTGGTGCCGACCTTGTTCAGCTCGGCCTGGGCGTCCAGCGGTTGATCGCTGCTGGGGCAGAACAGGACTTTGGGCTGCGTGGCGAGGTAGGGCTGGAGGAGGAGGCCGAGGGCCGCCGGGGCCCCGCTGCGCAGCGAAAGAAGGCTCGTGGGGGCGCCGGTGGAGGGGTAGAACTCGGCGGGGCTGGTGAACGGCGGGGCTTTGGGGCCGAAGGGGATCCGGCCGTCGAAATCGGGGGCGTAGTTGTGTATGGCGATGCCGATCTGGCGCAGGTTGGAAACGCAGGCCGCTCGCTTGCCCTTTTCCCGGGCAGATGCCAGCGCGGGAAGCAGCAATGCGGCGAGGATGGCGAGGATGGCGATGACGACCAGCAGTTCGATGAGCGTAAAGGCGCGAGTAGATGAAGGCGCGGAGTTCATCCGGTTCTCTCAGCGCAGGCGCCGCGCGCAGTAGAAGCGGCGGCAGGTGCCTGCCGCAGGGTCGGTGAAGGAAGCGGTCCCGGAGGTGTTGGTGAGGGTGCCCAGGCTGGTCCAGTCGGACAGGGGGAGGGTGAGGTTGGTGGCGGAGAGGATTTCGAGCCGGAGGTCAGGCTCGCTTTGGAGGGTGAACTGGATTTGGTTGTTGGTCCGGACGGGGTTGAGGAGAACGGGCTCGAGAATTGAGGAGAGGCGAACGTTGTCGAGATCCCAGTAGCCGCCCTGGAGGTTGGTATCCACGGTCGAGAGCATCTGGATGCCGATGTTTTGTCCGGCCCAGGCGTCGGTGGGCCTCACGGTGGGGACGGCGACCTGGCAGTCCACGAAATGGGTGTTGGTGCTGAAGATGGAGGGGGTGTTGGTGATGGAGACGGCGGCGACGGCGACTTTGTTGCTGTTGGCGTCGCGATAGTAGAGGCTGAGTTCGAGCGTGGCGCCCTGGAGCATGCCGCCGCTGGTCCCAAGGACACCGACAGTTAGCTGGTAGGACTTGCCGGGCTCGAAGGTGGCGCTGAAGGCGTGAGTAGGCACCGGGCTTCTCCAGTCTGTCGAGTCGTAGTCCTGGAAGAGGGCGACTTGGGGGACAACGAACAGCCAGATGGCCTGGCTGCCGTCGCAGTTGTCAATATGATCGGGGCTGGTGATGCCCGTGTTCTTGAAAAGGCCGACCAGCTGGCTCCAAAGGAAGCCGCCGCCTTCGGCATACCAACCGGGTTTGTCTGCCTTCTGCCAGGAGTCTATGTTAACGCTCACAAAGGTGGTGGCGGGGGACTCGAAGGAGGCGTTAGGAACAGGGATGGGGCCAGCGGAGGCCAGGGGCTCCAGCAAGGTGAAGGCGATGCCGGCGGCGATGGCAAGAGTCGGCTTGAACATGGGAGGAAACCTGGCCGGGGGCTGGCGTTCCGGCGCCCGCCCTCAGGCTTCGCCTCAGGAGCGCAGTCTCCTGAACAGGAGGGCGCTCAGCCCTAAAGCCGCGAGGGTGAGGGAGCCCGGCTCGGGCACGGTGGCAACCAGGCGGACGTTGTCCATGTCCCAATAGCCGGAGCCGTTGCCAAGGACGGATGCAATCGAGATGCCGATGTTCTTGTAGGCCCAGGCGTCTCCGGCCTGGACGGTGGGAACGATGACGGAGTAGTCAACGAGTGCGAACGGCCCTGCGGGATTGAAGATGGCCGTGTCAAAGGTGATGGTGGTGGGCGTGCCGATTGTGATCCGGCTTGCACCGTCCCGGTAGTAGAGGCTCAGTTCGAGGCTGGAGTAATCCTCCACCATGCCTTTGCCAAAGACGCCAAGGGTCAATTGATAGGACGAGCCGACCTGGTAGGTGGCGTTCAGCCCGGTCTGCGCGCCGCTCCAGTCGGCGGTTTGGTCGTCCTGAAACAGGCCGGCGCCGGGCATGGACAGCACGTAGGCTGCCTGACTGCCCAGGAGGTTGCTGTACGGATTCGGAGTGTTCGGCGGGATGCCGACGAAGGCTCCGGCTGACTGGATCCAGTAGAATTCTCCGCCTTCCGGGTAGCCTGGGTTCTCAGGCTTTTGCCAGGAGTCAATGTAGACGTTCACGCCAAACGGGTAGCCAGCACCCGATTGCGATTCGAAGGAGAAGTTTGGAACAGTGATTGGCTGAGCCTGCAGCGGGAGAGTCGTGGCCGCCAGGGAGAACGCCACGAGGGCGATACTGAGGTCTTCAGGTCTGCGGTTGAACATGTGTGCGATAGCGCACATGCTGCCGCGCAGTGTCAGATTTGTCATTGGGCCATTATGAATAGCGCATTGAATTGAGCCTGTCAAATCGGGCACGGCATCCCGGCCCCATTGAGGACGACGGCAAACCAATCCAGTGTTGGATGCGCTGGCGCGGGAGCGGCACCACCCCGGACCTGGCTTGCCGGCGCTTTCTCCAACTCCGGGCTTGAGTTGGCTGAAAAGGGGGCGCAGAACTCTGGGGATGGCTATGCTCGAACGATTGTTTCGCCTGTCGGAGAACCAGACCAGTGCGCGGACAGAATTGCTGGCGGGGCTGACGACCTTCCTGACGATGGCCTACATCATCTTCGTCCAGCCGGCTGTGTTGTCGGGCGCGATGTTCGGCAAACCCACGGGCATGGATTTTGGCGCGGTGACGGCGGCGACCTGCCTGTCGGCGGCGCTGGCCACGGCCATCATGGCGCTGTATGCGCGCTATCCTATCGCGCAGGCGCCCGGGATGGGGGAGAATTTCTTCTTCGTGTTCTCGGCCATCCCGGCTGCGGCGGCAGCGGGGTTTGGCAATGCGTGGGAAGTCGCGCTGGGAGTAGTGTTCATTTCGGGGGTGCTGTTCCTGATCCTGTCGCTGGTGGGGCTGCGCGAGCTGATCTTCAACGCCGTCAGTCCCAGCCTGAAGAACGGCATTGCCGCGGGCATTGGATTGTTCATCGCCTTCATCGGCCTGCAGAATGCCGGGCTGATTCTCAAGGACCCCGGCACGGCGGTGAGAATGAACGCGCATTTTGCCTCGCCGGATTTGCTCGTGTTCTTTGCCGGGCTGCTACTGACGGCGGTGCTGCACGCGCGCGGAGTGCGCGGTTCGATCCTCTGGGGCATCGTGGGCGCGACGGCGTTGGCCGTGGTGCTCAAACTGGCCCTGCCGCACCTGCCCCGCGCGATTGCGGCTGCGGCGGACGTCACCGGGTCAATGCTGGAACAGCGCTTTGAATTTGCGAAAGGCATCGTGGCGCCGCCACCATCCCTGGCGCCGACGTTCTTAAAGGCAGACCTGGCCCATGCGCTGACGCCGAAGATGCTGCCGTTCATTTTCGTGTTCCTGTTCATGCTCGTATTTGACGCGATCGGCACGCTGATCGGTGTATGCGAGCAAGCGGGCTTCATCAAAGACAACAAGTTGCCTCGCGCCAAACAGGCGATGCTGTCGGATGCGGTTGGCACGGTTGCGGGGGCGGCGCTGGGCACGAGCACGGTGACGAGTTTTGTCGAGAGCGCCGCGGGCGTCGAGCAGGGCGGGCGGACGGGGCTGACGGGGCTGGTGGTTGCAGCTCTATTCCTGCTGGCGCTCTGCTTCAGCCCGCTGATCGCGATGGTGGGCAGCTACCCGCCCATTACCGCGCCGGCGCTGGTGATCGTCGGCGCCATGATGATTCAAAACGTCGCGAAGGTGGACTGGAAGGATTACAGCGAATCGGTGCCTGCTTTCCTGACCCTGATCGGGATTCCGTTGTCCTATTCGATCGCCGACGGCCTCGCGCTGGGCTTTATCAGCTACCCAATCATCAAGCTGTTCAGCGGCAAAGGCCGGCAGATCGGCTGGCTGACCTACGGGCTGGCGTTGGTGCTGGTGGCGTATTTCACCTTTGTCCGCAGCGGGATGTAGCCACCAACGCAAGACTCTGGTTCTCCGCTGGCTTGAAGCCGCGCCTCCCGAGCGGCGCGCACTTAAGAAGACAGCCCGCTCACCCTGAGGGCTTGCTCGTAATCCTCCGGACGGTCAATGTCCAGGTCCAGGCCGGGATCATCGAGTTCGCAGCAGGCGATGTGTTGGGACCCGGCGGCAAGGAAGTCCTTCAGCGTCGCCGCTGTTGTGCCCACCACCTGCCGGAAGGCAGCTTTGGGCAGCAGGACAGGATGACGTCCGTGGCCGCGCCGCGCGGGCTGGCAGACGCTGGCGGGGTGCGCGGCGCTGAAATCCAACAGTTGGCGCAGCGTCTGGGGCCGCACCTGCGGCTGATCGCCGAGCACGATCGCCCAATGGGTGAGAGCCGCCCGCCATCCCGGCCATTGCGCCGCGCTTTGAATCGAGCTGAACATGCCGCGCTCAGGCGCCGGGTTGTGGATTCGGTCTTCGGCCGGGAAGCCTTGCCTGTCCAGTTCCGCCTCAAGGGCTAGATCACCTGCGGCACAAACAACGGAAATCTGTGTGGCCCCGAGGGCTTGCCATTGGCAGATCAAATGACCCAGCACAGACGTTTCGCCCCACGGCAGGAGCAGTTTGGGCTTGCCCATGCGCGCGGAGCGCCCAGCGGCCAGAATAACGACTCCGAGGGCCAGCGCTTCCTGGGCCGGAAGGTGCTTCATAGTGCCCGCGTGCCGCCGCTTGTGCCCGGAGCGGAAGTTGGGCGGTCGGTTCTGGCGTTGCCTGGCCGGGCACGCAAGTCAGCGGCCTGCCTTTCCCTGCTCCAGGTTCTCCAGGGCCCTCAAAGCGCGCTTCTCCAGCGAGGCGGGCAACCGGGGCCAGACCGAATTCGTCAGTCGCTGGTACACACTGGCCACCTGGGACCACGCCTGCATGGCCTCGGCGAGGTTGAAGGCCTCGATGCCAGCTTCCTTGGTCCAGAACGGATCGCGTTGTTCGTCTTCTCGTAGGATGGTTTCGTAAACCACGTCCAGACAGTTACTGAGCGCCGGCTTGAGCAGGGCGGTCCGCTCCTCGCCGTCTTTTTGTTCGGCCCATTTGCCAAGCACAATGGCCTGGCCGACTTTGGCCTGGCTGCGGGCTCGCACGTCGGCTTGCTGTGAATCAATGACCCGCTGGTAGGCGTTCAGCGCATTGGTCAGGGAGTCGTATTGCTGCCGGGCCAGCGCCCACTGCAGGTAACAGTTGGCCCGCTCAATCCACGCCCGGACCGCCAGCCGGTTGGTCGGATATTCGTCGCAAATCCGGCCAAAGGCTCGCGTGGCTTCCTCGCAATTGGCCAGCCGATTCGTTTCCGACGGGGCCACGGTTCGCATCAATGCCAGGCCGAGTTCGAACAAGGCCTGGAGACGCAAGTCAAGGCTCGGGCCGTTGGTGTTGTTGTACAGGCTGCTGAAGTAGGTCCTGGCCTCGCCCCAGCCCTGGCGGGCTACGGCAGCGCGCCCGGTCATCAATTGTGCCTCGTAGGTCAGCTCGGAGGGGGGCCAGTTCGTGTTCAGGAACAGCAGCTTGTAATTCCGCTCCGCTTCCACAGGGTTGCCCGTGCGGTAATAATAGTCAGCAACCCACCATTGGGCCAGAGGAGCGAATTCGTTGGTTGGAAACCGGGCCACGAGGTTGGTGAAGCTCGTCAGCGCATTTGTCTCGCGGCCGGCCTGGAAGATGTTCCAGGCGCGAGCATACTCGGCGCGCGGCCGGGCCGGATTGTTCGTGAAAGTGGCCAGCCAGATGTCATATTGCGCAATCGCCTCCTGCCACCTGCTCTCCTGCTCGTAGGTGCCAGCCACGGCCAGTTGCAGGTCTGCCAGCAGGGGGGTGTGGGGAACGCTATTGGTAAACTCCAGGAATATCCGCCGCGCCGCCGCCGCATCGCCTCGGCGACTGATTTCCTGGCCGGTCAACAGCACCGCCCGGACGGTATCCGGGCGGTCGGGATACCAGGCCAGCACCTTGTGGAGCGCGTTGGTGGCAGCCGCCAGGTCCCCTGCCGCCAATCCCGCCCGCACGGTCTGATCCAGAACGCGCTCGAACAGATTCGTCCTTACCTCCGGCACCTCGGCGAACTTCTCGATGATCGCCTGATAGGTTTTGACCGCGCCCGCGTAGTTCGTCTGGTGAAACCGGGCGTCCGCCAGCCTGGAGTAAGCCATTGCCTGGTCCGGCGATGCAGGCAGACGTTCCACCGCAGTCTGGAAGGCGGCCTCAGCTTCCGGCATTCGGCCTTCCCACCAATAACATCCCCCCAGGTCGAGGTGCGCCTTCCCGAGGAGCGGGCTTTGTGGAAACTTCTTCGTCAGCGCCTCAAGGGACTCCCGCGCCAGCCGGAGGTTGTTGGTCACGTCCGGCGCATTGATCGCGGCAACGAGCACCTGGTTGGTGCCAGGGGCGGCTTCGTATTGACGGAGCCGCAACTCCCCCAGCGTAAGCAGCGCCAGGTCCGCCGAAGCCGCTTCAGGATGCTGCGCCAGAAACCTCTCCAGGATTTGTGTGGCCTCCGGGATCTTGTTGTGGGCCAGATACAATTCGCTGATCCTCAGCAGCGCCTGGCACTGGCGCTCGGGCGGGGCGCCGTCGGCAAGGTTCTGCTGGTAAGCCGCGGCGGCGTCTTCGATGCGGCCCAACCGCTCGAACAAGGCGGCCTGGAACGCGGCGCTCTCGGCTCGCAGGTTGCCTTGCGCGGCACTGGCCGCCATCGCCAGGAGGTTGGTTGTGCCCTGCAGCGCCGCTTCCGGCCGCCCGTCGGCAACCTGGATGCGGCATAGCAGATACTGCCACTGCCAGGCCAGCTTCGGTTTCAAGAGGCGCTTGGCCAGCGGCTGGATGGTCTCCTCGGCGGCGCGATAATCCCTGGTCGCAAACTGCGCTTCGCCCAGCCACAACCAGCCATGTGCCAACAGTTCGGAATCGGCCTGGGCGCGCACTGCGGACTGGAAGACCCCGTTTGTTTCCTGGAGCAAAGCGATCAGGCGCGGCCATTCCGCGGGGTCTGTTCGCGCCAAAGCCGCCCGCGCCGATGCTTCGCCAATCACGGCCTCCAGGCGCCGCGAGGAGGCCGGGAACTCTTTGACCAGCCGCGCAAAGGCCTCGCTGGCCGCGCGCCAATCCCCTTTGCGCGCATAAGCTTCTGCCAGCCAGAATAGGTATTGGTCGGCGTTGGCGCCCGCGCTGGTCTGGTGGGCGGATAACAGATCAATCGCGCCAGTGTAATTCGCCAGTTCCAGCCGCGCCTGTGCCTGCAGCAGGATCGCTTCCGCCAGGCGCGGCGAAGTTGGATACTTCTGACGAAACTCGGCCAACTGCGCTTCCGCCCGGTCATAGAAGGTGTCACGGAAAGCCTTTATGGCCGCGTCGAAGGCGCGGTCCGCCGCGCTCGCCGCCGAAAGCCGCGCCCCAGCGGCGAGCAGCAAGGTCAAAACCACAATGCAGCGGCACAGGAAGGCCATAACGCCCAGACTCTAAACCAGACAGCGCGGCAGCGGAAAGGGGTAAATCGGCATCTCTGTGTCACACATTGCGTGTTGCGTGACGCTCAATCCAGCCAGCTCACTTATTGAAGCGGAAGTTCACCAGGTCATAATCCTGCACGACATACTGCTTGAGTTCCAGGCGCTGCTTGCCCGCCCGCTTCGCCTGGGTCTCGCCGCCGGCTGCGATGAAGTCAGCAAAGCTGATCACTTCCGCGCGGATGAAGCCCTTCTGGATATCCGAGTGAATCGTGCCGGCCGCTTCCCAGGCTGTGCTGCCTTTGCGAATGGGCCAGGCGCGGTTCTCCTTGCCGCCGACCGTCAGAAAACAGATGTAGCCTGCGTCCGTAAAGGCTCGCAGCAACAGGGCCTCCGGATCCTGCAGGTCTTCGTACGCCGCGACCGTGACCGGCTTGTTCGTGTAAAAGCTGTGCGCCGCGACCGCCTGCAAGTCTTCGGCGCTCAGGCCTGAGTTGAATACAAACCGTTCGCTTTCCAGCAGCGCTTTGATCTTCTCCAGCGCCGCGCGCTCCCCGGGCTGCGGATCGCGACCCAGGCGCGTTTCCACGAACTCGAGGTCTTTGAGGATCAAATCCGCCTTCGTTTCCTGGGTGGCAAGGATGCCATCGGCTTCAAGCATCAGGTCCTCGCCGATCACATCGGCTTGTGCGTGGGTCTTCTTGTCAGCCTCGACCAACTTGTCGGCCTGGTCCAGCCGCGGATCCTTGAGGTTATGCTTGCCGGCTTTGATCTCGGCAATGCCAAACAACGCAATCTTCATAAGGACAATTTAACAGCCATCATGCGGGGGCGAAGCTTAGAGAAGTCTGGCCCTTTCGGAAACAGCAAATCCGCCCCCCCAGACACACGCCCCGGAATGGATCGTGCGAAGGAGATTTCGCCAGAGCGCGCCCGATTCACGGCGCTATAGGTTTCTCACCAAGCATGGACGCCAGCTCGGGCTCGATGGCCTCGGCCCACAGACGATAGCCGGCGGGCGAGAGGTGCAAGAAGTCGCGCATCATGCTCCGGGAGATTCTGCCATCGGGCTGGATAAACCGGTGGCCGATGTCCAGGAACCGAATCCATTGGCCATCATCCAGCTTGTGCAGAGCCTGATTAACCTGGAGCGCCTTGGCGCGCTGGTCGCAGAAGTCCTCCCGGAATGGGAAAATGCCCAGGAGCAGAACCTTGGTCTCGGGGAGCTTCTCCCGGAGCTTCCTGACGACCGCGGTCACCCCTTCGAGAACCTGCCGGGGAGTATTGTTGGTGTCGGGGATGTTGTTCACGCCGATGAGGACGACGGCGACCTTGGGGCGCAGGGCGTCGAGATTGCCGTGGTCGAGGCGCCAGAGAACGTGCTGGGTATGATCGCTGCCAATACCCAGGTTCAGAGCCTGCCGGGGTGCGTAATACTTGGCCCAGACCTCTTTGCCGTTGCCCTCCCAACCCTGAGTGATGGAGTCGCCGACGAAGATGACTTTGGCCAGCCCCTGACTGTCCTTGACACGCTTGCTCAGCTCCAGATGCCGCTGATAGCCTTGTCCGTCGCGTGGGACAGGCTTCACGCACTGATTAAGCTCGGAGGCTGGCCCGGTCTGGCCAGGCATGGCGCCAGGGTTCAAAACGAAAGCAGCGGTCAGCAGCGCGTGAACGGTCATCAAAGACTTCATGCCCGGGATGTTGGCACAGCAGACCGGGTTTTCAAGCCGTTTGGGCAGGCACGAACTGCTGCGCTCCGCTTGCGCAATTAGTTCGACCTTTCCTGCAGTTTGCGCCAGGCTCGCACCTGTGAGAAGTTGCTTGTAATGAAATAGCCATTCCCCAGCAGCCAGAGAGGGTCACTATGAAACCTACGATCCCCAGACTGGTCGGACTTGCCAGCCTGCTGTTTCTCTGCCGAATCGCCGCGCCGGGCGCGCCCTTCGCAGAGAAGGTGCCGTTCACGCAACCTGACGGGACACAGATTGTGCTCTGGGGGCAGGGCGACGAATTCTACGCTGTGTTCGAAACCCTGGATGGATACACGGTCGTCTTCAACCAGCAGACCCGAGGCTACGAGTACGCGCAGTTGTCCGCCGACGGGGAGCAACTCGTTGGCATCGGCGTTGCCGTTGGCCGGGGCGATCCTGCGGCGCTGGGCCTCAAACCGCACCTGCGAATCAATTCCAAGGCAGTGCGCAAGCAAGCAGCAGCCCGCTTCGCGCGTTGGGATCAAGGTATGGAAATTACACGGCGTTGGAGCGATTTGAAGAGCCGACAACGGCTCGCCGAACTCGCTGCCGCGAAGGACGGCGACGCGAAGTCGCCACCGTCCTGGACCACGACAGGACAGAAGCTGGGGCTGACCCTGCTGATTGATTTCAGTGATGCAGTCGGAACCATCCCGCAGGCGGAAGTCATCAACTACTGTAACGGCGACAGCTACACCGGCTACGGCAACAATGGCTCGGTAAAACAATACTACCTCGACAACTCCGCAAACCTGCTCACCTACAGCAACGTGGTGACAATCTACATCCGGGCGCCCCAACCCAAGACCTATTACAACAACACCGCCAACGATTGCGGGATACAGGGGCGCCTGCTCATCACGGATGCCATCGCTGCCATGAAAGCGCTGGCGAATTACACAACAGACATCCTGCCGACGTTCAGCAACCTGACGGTGGATGGGAGCAGCCGCGTAGCCGCCTGCAATGTCTTCTTCGCGGGAGCCAATAGCGGGGTTTGGTCTTATGGGCTGTGGCCCCATTCATGGGTGCTGGCCAGCTCAATTGACCTGGGCAACGGCAAAAGGGTCTATAGATACCAAATCACCAACCTTGGGACCGGCCTTACGCTGGGGACCTTCTGCCACGAGAACGGCCACATGCTGTGCGGATTCCCGGACCTCTACGACTACGATTATGACTCGACCGGCGGGGCCGGGAACTTCTGCCTGATGAGTAGTGGCAGCTTCAATTACAACCCTGCGCAAGTCTGCGCTTATCTGAAACGTGCTGCCGGATGGGCGACGACCATTCCCCTGACCAGCAGTTCTGTTCTCACGGCATCCGTCAGTTCCTCGGGCACGAACTTCAACAACTTCTACCGCTACGCCAAACCAGGAGTGTCCACGGAGTACTTCCTGGTGGAAAACCGCCAGAAGAGCGGCCGGGACGCGAACCTCCCCGCTTCCGGGATCGCGATCTGGCACATTGACGAATTGGGCGACCGGGACAACCAAAGCACCAACCTCAACACCTCCCACCTGAACTACGAAGCGTCCCTCATGCAGGCCGACAACCTGTGGCACTTTCAAAACAACGTCAACAGCGGCGACTCCAGAGATCTTTACTACCTCGGCAACACGGCGGGCGGCTACAGCAACTGGTTCAGCGACTCAACCAGCCCCAGTGCCCGCTGGTGGGATGGGTCGCCGTCCGGCATCAACTTCCACCATTTCAGCGCCAGTGGAACGACGATGACTTTTGGGGTTGGTCCGGAAGGACCGGTCATCGCCGCGGACAACGCCCTGGTCAAGCTCGAAGGATGCACCCCTGCCAACGGGGTGGCTGATCCCAATGAAACGGTCAGCGTTGATTTTGCCCTGAAGAACAGCGGCGGGCGCAACACCACCAACCTCGTCGCGACGCTGCTGGCCACCAACGGCGTAACCTCGCCAAGCGGTCCGCAGGCCTACGGCGTGCTGGTCACCAATGCCGCGGCGGTCGCCCGCCCCTTCACTTTTACGGCCACGGGCGCCTGCGGGGGCAACAACACCGCCACCCTCCACTTGGAAGACAGCGGCACAAATTTGGGGACAGTGACCTTCTCGTTTCCGCTGGGCCAGTCCAGCATCTCCACTAATCTCCATCAGGACTTCGACGCTGTCACTCCCCCGGCCTTGCCGGCAAATTGGACCACCTCAGCCAGCAACGCTCAGTCGGGGTGGGTCACCACCACAGCCGCGAGCGACACCGCCCCCAATTCCGTCTTCTCTCCCGACCCGGACGACGTTGGCGTAAACGAGCTAAACTCTCCGACCATCACGCTGCCAGTCAGCCCGGCCCAGGTGAGTTTCCAACACAGCTACCAACTTGAGTCCGGCTACGATGGCGGTGTGCTGGAAATCAAGATCGGCACCGAGTCGTGGGCCGACATCCTAACGGCGGGCGGCAACTTCGTCAGCGGCGGCTACACCCGCACACTCAGCAGTTCCTATAACAACCCCTTGTCGGGCCGGTCCGCCTGGACGGGCAACTCCGGCGGCTTCATCGCCACCCTGATCAATCTGCCCCCGGCGGCTGCCGGTCAGAGCATCCAGTTGCGCTGGCGCTGCGGCTCGGATAGCGGCGTCAGCGGCGCAGGCTGGCACGTTGACACTCTGTCGGTCAC
The DNA here is from genome assembly GCA_035358715.1 of Verrucomicrobiota bacterium. Taxonomy (GTDB): domain Bacteria; phylum Verrucomicrobiota; class Verrucomicrobiia; order Limisphaerales; family UBA8199; genus UBA8199. Next base: position 52,854 of record DAOPPX010000003.1, on the reverse strand, counting down.
CATTCTGAGCTATGCCTGCTGCACCGCGAGTGCCGACCTTGAGGCCGCTCTAACGGCTTCGCCCAACCCCGTGGTTCGCGGCCAACCCCTCACTTACACCCTCACGGTCACCAACCTCGGGCCGGCCCCCGCTGTCAATGTGACGCTGACCAATACCTTGCCGGCCGGTGTCACCTTCGTCTCGGCGTCCCCGGGCTGCGTCAGCCTCGGCGAGACGGTTATCGCCAGCGTCGGTCCCATGCCGGGCGGCAGCGCTACCAACTTCACCCTGGTGGTAACCCCCAGCGTTGGGGGGCCCAACACCAATACTCTTGCGGCCGCCAGTCTGACTTTCGACCCCAATCCCAGCAACAACTCCACGACCAATGTTATCACCGTCAACGCGCCGCCTGTTGTCACCGGTCAGCCCAGCGACCAAACGGTGATCGCCGGGACGAATGTAATCCTCCAGGTCATCGCGCTTGGCACGGAACCACTGGCTTACGAGTGGTTTCACAACGGCACTAACCTCGCTGGGGCAGTTGATTGCGTGGTGACGCTAACCAATGTAGGCGCGGCCCAGGCCGGCACCTACACCGTAATTGTTACCAATGAGTTTGGCTCCGCACTCAGCTCCAACGCCGTGCTGACGGTGCGGGACCCGTGGATCGTCGGCCAGCCGACGAACCAGACCGTGAGTGTTGGGGCGCCAGCCACGTTTACAGTCAGCGAGGCTGGCACTCCGCCCATGCATTACCAGTGGCTTAAAGGGGGCATTCCCTTGGTGGACGGCGCTAACATCAGCGGCGCGCTCACGCCCGCTTTGACCGTGGCGCAGGTGGCAGCCGGAGATATGGGCTACTATTCCCTAGCCGTAAGCAATCTCTATGGCCAGGTAATCAGCTCGAATGCCACGCTGGTTGCGAATCTTCCGCCCGTGATCTTGACTCAGCCCGCCAGCCAGACGGCCTTGGCCGGGGCGACCGTCTTGTTCACAACGGCGGTCGTTGGCCCTGGCCCGATGGGTTTTCAGTGGCGTCGGGCCGGGACGAACCTGGCGGACGGGGGGAAAATCAGCGGCTCAGCCACGGCCAGTTTGACCGTGTCAAATGTGCAGTCCTCTGAAATCGGAGAATACCGGCTGGTGGTGACCAACGCTTACGGCAGCGTCACCAGTTCGAATGCTCTCTTGACGCTCTGGCCGCTGGTCGTGTGGGGCCGCAACGACTACGCCGCGGCCAATGTTCCCGGAGGCTTGAGCAACGTGCTGGCGGTAGCTGGCGGCCTTTACCACTGTCTGGCATTGAGGGCCGACGGGACCGTGGCAGCCTGGGGCGCGGGCACGACCAACACCGGCGTCAACCCGCAGCGAGGGCAGGCAATCGTGCCGGATGGCTTGAGCAATGTCGTTGCCCTCGCAGCCGGGGCCTATCACAGCCTGGCACTTGAATCCAACGGGACCCTGGCAGCCTGGGGCGCAGGAACAACCAACACGGGTATCAGCCCGCACTTCGGGCAGGCGATGGTGCCGGACGGCTTGAGCGACGTGGCAATGACCTCCGGCGGCGGATTTCATACCCTGGCTTTGAAGCGCGACGGTTCGCTGACAGCCTGGGGCGCGGGCACAACCAACAGCGGACTGACTCCGCATTACGGGCAGGCGAGCGTTCCGGGCGGGTTGAGCAACATGGTGGCCATAGCGGCCGGGAGTTATCACAGCCTGGCTTTGAAGTGCGATGGAACAGTGGTGGGATGGGGGGCAGGCCTCACCAACGCCGGAGTCAACCCACAATACGGGCAGGCAAACATCCCCAACGGTTTGAGCAATGTGGTCATGCTCGCCGCCGGCGGCAACCACAGTCTGGCGCTCCGAGCCGACGGAACGGTGGCTGGCTGGGGCGATAACACCTACGGCCAGATCAACCCGCCTGCCGATTTGAGCAATGTGGTCGCCATCGCTGCGGGGCGGTATTACAGCCTCGCGCTGACATCGGACGGGACAATGCTCGGGTGGGGTGACAACACCTACGCTCAAACCAATCTTCCGGCGGGACTGACCAATGTGGCGGCAACCGCCGCTGGTGGATATCACCCACTGGCGCTGGCAAGCGATGGTCGCCCACACGTTACAGTGCATCCTTTCAGCCAAACCGTGATCGAGGGTTGCGAAGTCCGTTTGGTGGGGCTGGCTGTCGGACTTCCGCCCTTGAGCTATCAATGGCAATTCAACGGGACAAATCTGGCGGAGGCAACCTCAACCACGCTGACTCTGTCCGACTTCCAATGCCCCGACGCGGGCTCTTACACAATGATCGTTAGCAATCTGCTGGGCAGCGCCGCTTCACTCGCCGCCGTCCTCACGACGGGCGAAACCTCGCCCCCCACTATCTCCTGTCCTGCAGACGTGGCCGTGAACGCGGATGCGGGCACATGCGCGGCGACCAATGTGGCTCTGGGCAGTCCGGTAACAGGCGACAACTGCGGAATAGCAGGGGTAACCAACGATCAACAGTCAAGCTATCCGCTGGGCACCAACCTGGTCACCTGGACGGTCACCGATACCAGCGGCAACACCAATAGCTGCCAGCAACGCGTGGTTGTCCTGGACGCCGAGGCGCCAACCATCTCCTGGCATGTAACCAACGTCATCGTGGCAGCGGATACGAACTGCCAGGCGCTTATGCCGGACATTACCGGCACCAACTACATCCTGACCACGGACAACTGCGGTTCCGTAACCGTCACGCAGAGCGTGGCGACCGACACAGTGCTAGGCCTGGGCACAAACCAGGTCGTGCTGGGGGCCTTCGACCCTGCGGGCAACGCGGCTTACTGCACCAGCTTCGTGCTGGTGCTAGACCAGGCACCGCCTTCGATCGAGTGCCCGGCGGACCTGGGCACGACCAACCAACCCAGCCAGTGCGGCGCCGTAGTTCATTACACCGCGCCAGCAAGCCGGGACGATTGTTCGGAGGTGATGATTACCCAACTCGCCGGCCTGCCCAGCGGTTCCTTGTTTCCCGCGGGTAAAACGACTAACACCTTCCAGGCCACGGATGCGACGGGCAACAGCGCGGCAGACAGCTTCGTGGTGACGGTGGACGACGCGGAGCCGCCGGTAATCAGTTGGTGCCTGACCAACGTGGCCCTGACGGCGGGCACGAACTGCCAGGCGCTTATGCCGGACATTACCGGCACCAACTACATTCTCACCACGGACAACTGCGGTTCCGTAACCGTCACGCAGAGCGTGGCGACCGACACAGTGCTAGGCCTGGGCACAAACGAGGTCGTGCTGGGCGCTTTCGACCCCGCAGGCAATACGGCCTATTGCACCAACTACGTCCTGGTGGCGGACGACACGCCGCCGGCAATCACCTGGCACCTGACCAACGTCATCGTGGCAGCGGGCACGAACTGCCAGGCGCTTATGCCGGACATTACCGGCACCAACTACATTCTCACCACGGACAACTGCGGTTCCGTAACCGTCACGCAGAGCGTGGCGACCGACACAGTGCTAGGCCTGGGCACAAACCAGGTCGTGCTGGGGGCCTTCGACCCTGCGGGCAACGCGGCTTACTGCACCAGCTTCGTGCTGGTGCTAGACCAGGCACCGCCTTCGATCGAGTGCCCGGCGGACCTGGGCACGACCAACCAACCCAGCCAGTGCGGCGCCGTAGTTCATTACACCGCGCCAGCAAGCCGGGACGATTGTTCGGAGGTGATGATTACCCAACTCGCCGGCCTGCCCAGCGGTTCCTTGTTTCCCGCGGGTAAAACGACTAACACCTTCCAGGCCACGGATGCGACGGGCAACAGCGCGGCAGACAGCTTCGTGGTGACGGTGGACGACGCGGAGCCGCCGGTAATCAGTTGGTGCCTGACCAACGTGGCCCTGACGGCGGGCACGAACTGCCAGGCGCTTATGCCGGACATTACCGGCACCAACTACATTCTCACCACGGACAACTGCGGTTCCGTAACCGTCACGCAGAGCGTGGCGACCGACGCCGTGCTGAGCTTGGGCACAAACGAGGTCGTGCTGGGGGCCTTCGACCCTGCGGGCAATACGGCCTATTGCACCAACTACGTCCTGGTGGCAGACGACACGCCGCCGACCGTGATCTGTCCGGCCAGCATCACAGTCGGTGCGGATGCAGGACAATGCAGCAGGAGCAATGTGACCTGGGAGGTTGCCGCCAGCGACAACTGCGCGGTAACCAACCTCGTGAGCGAGCCGCCGAGCGGCGCAACCTTCCCGGTGGGCGTGACGCCGGTCCGTTGCACAGCGACGGACGCCAGCGGCAACACCAACTCGTGTTCTTTCACCGTCACCGTTATCGTCCCCACTGTCATTCTCGCCCCGCCCTCCAGCCTAACCGTTGTCCGGGGTGAGGATGCATTCTTCGGGGTGACAGCCACCAACGACTGCGCAAGCCCCTTGACCTACCAATGGCGCTTCAACGGCGGCCAGCTCGCCGGGGCAACCGACAGCACCTATATGTGCACTAACACGCAGTGCGCGGATGCGGGCAGCTTTGACGTGGTAGTGGCCAGCCTGGATGGCTCGCAGACCAGCAGCATCGCTAACTTGACGGTGGTTGCCCCGCCGGTAATTCTCGAGGGCCCTGTCAGCGAGGCTGTTCCCCTCGGGCAAAGCGCCATCCTCTGCATTAGTGCCACCAACAACTGCGGCGGCCAATTGGCTTACCAGTGGCGGTTCCAGGGGGTTAACATCCCCGGCGCAACCACCGACTGCTACACCCTGGCGACTGTCCGGCCCGCCAACGTCGGCAACTATGACCTCGTGGTGACGAATCTCGCCGCTGCGGTAACCAGCCCCGTTGCGGTCCTGACCGTTGTTGGGCCGCGCCTTACTGTTAGCCGGGGGGAACCATCACAACCTGGCGGCGCGATAACGAACTTCCTCCTGGTTTTCCCAAGCGTGACCGGGATTGATTATGTCGTCCAATACGTGGATACGCTCACGAACACCAACAACTGGCTGTCGCTCGTGACCAATCCCGGCACTGGCGGCCTTGTCACCAACGACTTCCCAATCACTGCTATTCCTCCCAGCCGCTTTTATCGGATTCTGATTCCTTGAAACGAAGTGGTACGCGAGGCGGGGGTCGAACCCACAACCTTCGGCTCCGGAGGAGGCCCGACGATAAAACCAATCTGCCACAAAGTATTCCCGGCCAATAGCATCCCCGTCTTTCCTTCCTGACGCTCGCCTGTTGTTCTGGTCCTTGTTCTGGTTGGACGGTGAATTCCTTCCGAAAGGTATTCGACCGCTCAGGCCGACGAATACGCGGGTTGTGGCAGCGGAACGGCTCCTTCTACGTTCAGGCGATGGTGGTTGACGCTGAAACCGGAATCAAAAAGAACAACCGCATCCGGCTGACTGGGGCAACCAGCCAAACGGAGGCCATCAAGGCCATGTATGGTGTGCTGAAAGGAATCAAGGACGGAGAAATCGCCAGCACGCGGTCAGCGCCGGATTTCAAAACGTTCCGCGAGCATTACCGGAAGGTGTCGGGCAGGTCCAAGGTGTCGGCGATTCGTGAGGACAATTGCCTGAAGCACTGGGAAAAGTTTCTGGGAGCCAACATGCGAATCAGCAAAATCAATCCGCGGCAGATTCTCGCGTATCGCGGCCAAATGCTCGCACGGGGGCTGTCGGCGAGCACGGCCAATCATCACGTCAAGGCTTTGCGGGCGGTGCTGAAGTTGGCGAGAACGGAAAAATACATTCAGAAGCTGCCGTTCGATGGCATCACGCCCCTCAAGGTCAAATCCGTGGAGCGGAAGTTGTTCTGTACTGAGGACCTTCTGAAAATTGGGACCGATGCTCTGCGGAACCACCCAATAACCGGCGAGCAGTTCGCAGATTTTCTGCTGCTGTGCATGTATTCGGGTGGGCGCAAATCAGAAGTGGCGAATCTGAAATGGGAAAACGTTGACTGGCAAAATAGGCAACTCGTGTTCCAAGGGGACACGACAAAAAACTTTGAGAGCCGTCGTGTTGACTTCAGCCGCAACCTCGAAAACCACCTGCTGTGCATGAAGGCCAAAGCCCTTCAAGGGGTGGCCTATCTGTTCCCGTCTTATCGCTTGGGAAAACCCCATCGAACACGCATTGCCGTTCAGTCCTTCCAGAAAATGGTCGAATCCGTTCGCCGTGCCGTGGGCTTACCGGACTTCACCCTTCACCTAACCCGTCACTATTTCATCTCAACCTGCGTGATGGCGGGCATTGACTACATGACAATCGCCAAGTGGGTTGGCCACAAGGACGGCGGTGTGCTGATTGGTAAAACCTACGGGCATTTGAACCGCGAGCACATGCAGAAGATGGCAAGTAAGCTCACGTTTTAGCCGCAGCGAAATCTCGCGCGCCCATCGCTTGCCGGTGTCGCTTTTCTGAAGTAGCCCAGGAGCACAATGAAACCTACATCACAAAATCGAACTGGAACCGGAAACAAGAACGCTCAATCCGCGCTCGCTGAAATCAACGCCCAAATTGAGGCGCTGACGAAGCAGCGGGTCACCTTGGCTGAACCCCTCAAGGTTCGCTACGCTGAACTGCGGGCCGAGGTGGTTCAGATGGCATCCCAAATCGCCGAACTGGACCCCACTTGGAAGCCGGAGCCGATGAAGCCCAAGGCCGAAACCCGGATTACGGAAATCCTCAGCGCGAACCGGCAACCGATGGACGTTGACGCTATCATCGCCGCCGTGGGCGATGCCTTCACCCCCTGGAAGGTGAAGAACACCCTGAAGAAGCGGTCACAGGGGGCCAAGGCGGTGTTTACCTTCGCCGATGGCAAATACGTCGTTCGGGCGGTGGCGTAATCACCGTCTGACAGTCACGACCCCGGCAATTCGCCGGGGTTCTCCAAGCAGTCATGGTTCTTGGCTTGGGCGCTGGTTTCGCAGGTTTGGTGCCGAATAAACGCTTTGACCCGCCTTAACTTGTTCAGCAATTTCGAGTCGTTCATGTCACCAAACACGCTCACGCTTTCGTAATCGTAAACGAGCGCCAACCCCAAGCTCTCTCCGTAGGCGCATAGGGCTGGGCAGAACTGGCACAACTGCTCTTTCGGACATTCCAAGGGCATGATGTATTGCCTCCCCTTGAACGAAGCGAAGCGCCGGAAGTGCCAAGGGAGGGAAAACCACTCATGGTAGATGGCGCCACGCCTTTCTTTTAGTTCACAAAACTTGCGTGTCGCGAAGGCGAGCAGCGGGTGGATAACGAAATTGCGCCGCATATCGGCGGTCCTCCCTACCCGTGAGTTGTCCACCCGCAACTGTTTAAGGAGTCCGGCTCGGTCGAACGTCACGTTGTGCCGGAATTCCTCAATCGCTCGCCGTGTCGGGTCGGCGTAGGTGGTGCGCCTCAGCTTTCGTCTGGCGATTGCCACCTGATTCCGCCTGCGCGTTTTTGGGTCCGTTAGCAGCAAATGAAGCCAACGATAGTTTCCCTCTTGTAAGAGTCGCCATCCGGCTTCCGTCAGTGCGAACGAGCGGGTCCTTCTCTCGACTTTGCTGATGTCGACCAGACGATACTGACTGAGAGCTCGAATGAAGGCGGCGTGCGATTGGGAAAACTTTCGGAAGTGGTCCTGAATGGTCTTGTAGCCGACCGTCACGTTTCTGCCTTCGTTAGCGTGTTGGCCGGCGGCAATTTCGTTCAGCCACGAATGGGCGGCGCTGATGGCCTTTTTCTCGCGATTGAAAACGGGGTGCTCTGCGAGCAAGCGGTAAAAACCCGGCCCCACCTTCTCTTGGTCCCAATCGTCATAGGGCAGGTCGTAGGGCTTTCCGAACGCATTCATCCAGCGCAGTTTATCCGATGTGCCCCCTGCCAACCACCGGAAAGGTAATCATTCTCCGCTAAGCCTCACCCTTATGAATCCACTGAAATTAGGCCATTTGCGAAATGCGGCGCTGGCACACCCGTCCTCTTGGGAGAGCCGATACAATGAGGGAAAAAACTAAAACCAAAACTCACTACCATATATGACACTGAACACAATAACCAACGATACCGCATTTGCACCGGTGGCCGAACCCACCACACCGTCCACCGTTACCATTGCCCCCCCCAAAACCTTGGAGGAATACGCCAAGGCCATTTTGGACGCTCATCAAGCCGTTAAGCTGGCCGACCGACTATCAAAGAAACAGGGGCGGGAGGCAATCGCTGCCGCCATCAAAGCCGGCCAATACCTTAACCACGCCAAAGATGCGGTCGGCCACGGCAACTGGTTGAAGTGGCTGAAACAGAACTGTGAGGCCATATCTGACACCACCGCTGAACGCTACATGAAGCTCGCAAAATCTGAACATGTGAAGAATTTGAATGAGGCCACAAGCCTCCGGCAGGCATACATCGTCACGGGTTCCCTTAAGGCCGGGCACCTAGACAAGAACCCCGACGAGAAGCCCACCACAAAGCAAAGTGAACCCGTGGAAGGCGACACCACGGAAACCATCCTCAAGAAACTAAGAAACAATTTTGCTGGCTCCCAGAGCCTATACAGGAGCCTTGCGAAGGCATCGCCCGAGTTGGAAAACGCCCTCTTTGATTGCTTCGACACGGGCCTCGCGCCCCTGCCAATTCTATTGGACAAGTGGCAGTATGCGTTGAATGACGTGTTGAGCTATTTCGGCTTGGACCCCATGCAACTCGCCTGCGTTCGTTGTGGCCGTGTCAAAGGACCGGACGATGTCTTTCTGTCAATCTACCCTGATATGCCCGAATACTCAGGTCGTCTTGACTGGTGCGAGGAGTGCGTTGCCCATCACGCACAAAACAAACCCACGATGGACATCGCGCTGGAGACACAGGCGCTCGTTGAAAACCTCACTGAGCTGAAATCCCTTTCGGTCAGAGACTATACGTTTGCTCAAAAGTATTATCAATTGGTGGATACCAAAGTTGCCGACCCCGATTTAATTGTGGCGGCGGAAAGCAACGTTTGGGCACCGGCTGACTTGGAAAACGAGCAGGATACAATCGCGGCCATCGAACGGCTTTCTCCTGAGATTCTCATTGTCAAAGACAAGGCGGGTCATCTGCTGTGGAGCGTCTATCGGCACTTTATTTCCTCTGCGGTCAACTATCAGACACCCGGACGATACATAAAGTTTTTCGTGGTTGACGCCAGCCAACCAGAAAAGCCGGTGCTAGGCATCGGGGCCATCAGCGGAGACTTCCCTGCGTTGGGGCCTCGTGATGATTTCATCGGGTGGACCAAGGAACAGAAGGAAGACGGTAAACTGAACCATATCGCCATTGCGTCAACCATCGTCCCCACACAACCCTTTGGGTACAATTTCAACGGAGGCAAACTGATTGCTGCCGCCACCACCAGTCCGCTTGTGCGGGATGAGACCGAGTCGAAAACACCGGCCTCAGCCAGCAACGCCAGCAGCCGATAGCCATAGCCCGGTTTCCCCGCCTTCACCAGGCTCTGGAAATAGGCTCGGCGATCATCTGCCAGCGGGTAGCAACGTTCGCAGTAAAAACTGTATTCCGTTGCCGCGCCGGCCGCCGGAAACCCCGCCTGCCTGTCGAGCCATGTCTGAATCCGCCGCTGCACCGACGGCAGGAACAGGTGTCCCACCTCCTTCTCCAATCCCGGGTTGGCAGTCGTGAACATCCGGCCCTTCCACTCCATAATGCACCGTTCGGCGGAAGGTATCCCCGAGCTGACCGAGGCGCCGGCCCCAAGCAACAAACTGTGCGGCGTGTCCCGGTTAATCGAGATCGAACGCACAAATGCGTCCAGTGCCATTGCGACCGAATCGCTCATGTTTCCTCCTGAGAATGAACTGACCGTTTCATCGCCCGCTCTTCAGAGCTTCCATCCCGCCTTGATCTTCTCCAGGAGCTTGTTCGCCTCATCCAGCTTTGTATCGGGCTTCGCCTTGATGGACACCGCCACCTCAAGTTGCACGTCACATCCAGCCAGTGACGTGCTCAGCGTCGCCACCTCGTCTGCCAGGTTCTGGAACTCCGCCGGTGACAGCGTCACTCGCGGCGACATCCTGCGGCCAGGTGCGGCACCAGGCTGGGGTGCCGGCGCCGGCGCGCTCGCCTTGACCGCCAGCTCCACCTTCCCATCCGCGGCCAGCGACACGAGCGGACCGCTGCCCGAAACTCGCTGCACCAGTCCGCGCCCCAGCGCATCGCTCAGCGTGCTGATAAATGCCTTTGGCGGCCACGGATTGCCTCTCGCCTTTTTCAGTTCGGCGTAAAGCGTCGCCACCGTCGTCTTTGGCTCCGCCCCCGTACTCCAGGCATCCTTCAGCGCGCCCGGCAGCAACTCGATGGCGCTCAGCGGTGCCGGACGCCGAAACACTTTCGCTTTCGCATCCAGTTGAATGGCTGTCGGCTCTTCCTGCCACACGCTGTCATTGCCGAACACCAGCCACAGGTCCCCCGTCTTAACGGCCTGGGCCACGGCCTTGTGGACCTCAGCCACGGCCGCCTGCGGAATGGCGCGCGCCTCTGCCGGATACCCCGGTTGCGTTACCTCCTGAAAGGCATGCGCCCCGTCGAACCAGGAGCACACCGTCGCCAATTCCACCCCATTCGGCTCCGCTGGCCATAACCCTGGCAGCGCTTCCGGCAGCACCGCTTTCGCGCTAACGCTGTTCAGCGCCGCTTTCTTCGGCAAACACGCCTCGCCCGTCTTTTCCCAGTCCGCCACGTCTATCTTCGACCGCCAAAACCACTGCTCCGATCCGTCCGGCCGCACGTGACGCAATGCCAGCACCCCGCGCTGCACCGCATCGGCAATCGTGTTCGTCACGGTCTGTTGGCTTAACAGCTTCGGCAAGTTAGGCCGCCTGGCAAATTGTTGGTAAAGCGCGCTCACCTGTACGCGGTCATCTGTCGCTGGCCAAACGGCGTACGGCCCGCCCGGCATGATCGTCTCGGCGTCAATCTTCTCCTTGAACAGCCGAAGGTCTTTTTCTTGTAGCAGGGTCGGGAACAACGCCTGTGCCCCCATCGTAAATTTCTTAACCTGTACCGCCCCGGTCTTGTCTACGTGCAGCGCCAGCTCGAAGGCGTTCTTCACCGCCGTTTCCGCCGCCTGCTTCGCCAAGCGCTCGCGCTTGTTCACCATCTCCTTTACGTGCGCTTCGTAATCCTTGAAATCTTTCGAGCCCTTGATTTCTTGCCACGCCAGCCACTCGGCCACTTGCTGTTCCGCCTGCTGCAATCCGCCCACGCTGGGCGTCACCACGAGCACCACGTTCTGACAAGTGCGGTTGTCCGTCGGCGACGAGTGCGTCCGCAAGTACGCTTCCGCGCTTGCCAACGGTTTCATCCCCGGCTGTCCGGCATGATCCGCCCCCAGCACCACCAGCCGAAACAGACCGTCATCCTCTACGTCCGCCGGCGAGGGCGGATGATTGTGGAACTTGATCCCCTCTTGGTCACACCCCTCTTTGAGCGGGGTGCATTTCTTCGCCAATTCATCGAACTTGCTCCTGGCCACGCTCAGGGCCTTGATCTTGTAACTGTGGTGGACCTGGTTGAGGTTGGGTTTCGGTCCCAGCCGCCAATACTTCGGAACATTCGTCGTCGGCTCCGTCGCGTCCGTTTCCTCCAAATACCACGAGCTGTTCGCCCAGGCGATCAGCCCGTTGTTGAACACCGCCGGCAGGTCGCACGTCGGCCCCACCAGCCACCGCAAATCCCCTACCTCCGCCTGCTCCCCGATCGGTTGCGAGTAGATGAATGCCGCCACGCACGCCGCCTCCACCTCCCGCCCGTTCAACGTCCCGGCCGCTGCCTTCTGCGCGTCAATCACGCGCGGCAGTTCCGTCTTCAGGTTGCTCGGCCACCACTGCCGCCGAGATCTCCTGCTCGTTGGGCAACCTGTACACCTTTGTAGGCCTCTTCCGGTTCGGCTCTTTCCGCTCTACGACAACGGCGACCATTTGCGTGCCCAGCAAACGCTGGTTGCCTTGGCGCGGCAGGTCATCCTTCGTGGTAAGCGCAATGATCCCGGGGCGCCCACCACAAGGACTCCACACGCCGGCGCGGTTCATCGTCCCGTCATTCAAAAAGTCTTCCAGCGTTTCTCCGGTCACCTCCCACCGCTGTAAGAACTCATGTTGTTCTACCACACGTTGTGGTTGCGCCAGGTCTGCTTCACGCAGGAGCTTGAAAGTCACGCCCGAGCCGTCGGCCTTCGGCACGGGAAGCAACGCGGCGCGCTTGCCCTTCTTCTTCCCAAGCCAAAACGTCTTGAGTAGCGGGATCCGTCCGGTCGTTTGCGGGTCGCGTGCGGTGCGCGCCCACAGGTAAGCTACGGTCGGTTCGCCGTCCGCCATCGGGTAGCGTGCCGCCAGGTCCTGTCGCGCTCGCTCCAACACCCAGCGCCCCCAGGCACGCACATGCCACGCCAGGTCCGCATCCTCTAGCGCCAATAGTTGAATCTGCTTTGCATCCGTGAAATGCGGTTTCTGCTCGCCCTTCCGCTTCTTCATCTTGCCCGCGATGAAATCCTCCACAAAATCCGGCCACTCGCGCACGAACCCCGGCAGCGGCCATTTCTTTCCCGCGAATCGCTGCGGGTAATCCAGCGTGCATTTCTGGATGAACCACGCCACCGGATTCAGGTCTGCCGACGTAACCTCGCACCCCAGCCGCATCGCCTCCAACGGAATAGCACCGCCGCCCGCAAACGGGTCCAGCACCTTAGGGGCGCTGCCGGCGTAGAACTCCTTGATGGCCGCGCGCAAGATATCCATCTCCGCTGCATTCTCATTGCCCCACGCCAGGACGCCACCCTCTACCGTTTCCTTTTCCTCAGAAACCGCGTTGCCCTCTTCGTCCTCCGACGGGACGACGCGGTTCACCACCTTCCCGCCAATCATGTCGAGCAGTTCCTGCCGCTTCTGCGCGTCGCCCGGATCAGGCAACAGCGTGCAGAGCAGCGCCGCCCGGCACGCCGCCAGTGGCCGTCGCGCTGGCCAGATGTGCAGCGTCGAGATGTGCCCATGCCGCACATTTTTCTCATGCACGCTCGTCAGCGACGCCTGCTTCAGCGGAAAGGCGACCTCAATCAATCTTGGTTTATCGGTCATGGCGTTGCTCAGGGATTCTCTTGGATTATGACCGAGTTGAAGACGGCGTTACGGATGGCGTCCGGATTCGGCGGGGTTGCCCGCAGTTCGCCGTCCACTCGCTGACGGGCGAACGCCGCGCGCTGGAAGACCTCCCGCAACGAAGCAACGTGGGGATTCAATGTGAGCGCCCGCAAGCAAACGGTTATGAGCTCCTTTAAGTAGAATTCCACATTCGCGGCGAATAAAGGCAGTTTGAACCGGACCTGGGAGCCGTGGACGATGCAGCATCGGATCCGGTACAGCCTGCTAAGCTGCCACAGCAAATGCCGATGATGCGCAGCCAGAAGATCAGCCGTTTTCTTGGGGTCTTGAAGGGCCGTCGCTAGGCGGGCAATCCGAAGGCCGGCGACCGGATTGTCCCCAAAACTGGCGGCCAGCTTCGTTGCCGCCGCTGGCGTTTGCAGCAACTTGAGCGCGGCAGGGTATTCCAAGTCATTCAGCGTTGCCGCCCCCGATGCCGTTGCAAAATCCGCGTCCCAGGTGATCTGCTGCCCCTTGAGCGTCCTCACCAGATCGCTGACCAGCCGATAAAGATATCGTTGCAGCAACGCATCGCTCGCATGGATTGCGACTGTTCGTCCGATGTTCTCGCCCTGGCTGACGTGTGCCAAAAACTCAAGCCCCATCCACCAGTTGAGAAACTTGTCTTTGTACGTGTCCGAGTCGCTGCCGAAGCGGGAATGCCTGATCGCTGCGCGCACCCGCTGCACCAGTTCCAACGGCACACCCGCCGACAAAGCCAGCGTCACCCAGGTCACGCGCAGACTGTGGAAGTCCCGCACACTGGCGCGCCTCAGCCCGCCCGCTCGCGCCGAGCGCAACACCGAATCGTCCGCCTTCAGAGCCCTGGCCACGCTGCCCGCGCCAGCCTGCCACCGCACCACCCCGCACCCGATCGCCGCCGCGATCTCATTCAGATAAACCGAAACGGAACTCTGGCTCACGCCGGCGGCCTTGGCAACCTGATCCACGCTGCCCCCGTCCATGTAAAGGCCGAACACCCGCACCAGGCGCTCCGTGCGCTCTCCCGCGGGCAGCCCGGCCAGGTAAGCCTCGCCACGCCGCCGCACCTCCTCGGCCGGCACCTCCACCCCTTTGCGCGCCGGAGCCCCCCCGCCCGCTAAGGCCGCCCACAGCACCTGTTTCACCCGCCGCGTGATGCCGTCAGGATTCGAACGATACATCGCTGCCGCCTCAGGGAACACGAAGCCCTCTCCGTGATAGGCCTTGCTCTCCGAGCGAGCCGCTCCCTCACCAACCCCCGGCCCCCTGATTTCAGCCTTCAGCTTTCCAGTTTTCAGCTTTTTAGCCGCCTTCTCCGCCCTCTTCGCGAGTTCATCCCGCAGCCGGCCAAAAATCGGGATGCTCACCGTCCCGCCCGTCTTCGCCGTCTTGACCGTCACGAACCCGCCCCGCAAGTCCACGTCCTTCCACTTGAGCAGGCAGCAATCGCCCCGGCGCATGGCCGTGCACATGCCCGTCACAATGATTGGCCGGATAAAATCGTCGTCCTTCGCGGCTTCCAGGATGGCCCTCAATTCTGCCGCCGTGAACGGCTGCCGGAACACCATTGCCTCCTCCCGCGTCACCAGCCGGTCGAACGGATTAGGCGCGCCGCTCGGCAACAAATGTCTGAATGCCGACCGCAGCAGCTTCAGCTTCTTGTTCCACGTCCGTCCGCTAACCCCCCGATCCTTCTCGGCCTGCATGAATGCGGCCACGGTCTCCGGGTCCGCGTGCGCCAGGTCCGTTGCTCGCCGATTGCGCGACCGCACGAACGCCACCAGCCGCCCCAACGTCTTCCGCCCTTCCCGCGCGTACTTGTCCGCGAGCGCCCGTCGGCGCGCCAGCCCGGCCCACTCTGTCTCCAGCTCCGACAGCTTCACCTCCCGCACCTCTTTGCCCGTCTTGAGAGCGTATAACCTCTCGACCAGCCGCGCCGAGTCCCGCACGGTTCGCGCCTCGGCTGCCACCTGTTTCAGCCGCAGCGCCGCCGCCCCCCGCGACTGCTCGAACGCCGCGTCCCCGCGGTCCCGCAGCCGCCCCGACGCCGGGGGCGTCCCCGTCATCTTGACGCCGAGGTTCACGCACTCGCGCCTGCCATTGACCATGAACCGCCCATACCAAATTCGGCGCACGTCTCCGTTGGCTTCGGTTCGCATTTCAAGGTGCATAATTCCTCTTTTCCGTGTTGGTGATCAGTTTTCGGTCCGATTGCAACCACCTGAAATCTACCGAAACCAACAGTCCCAAACAAGAAAAAAAGCCAACAAAGTGGCCAACAAAGCCGGCGAAAAACCCTCCTCTGATTCCTTAATTCCGCTGAAAACCTCAATAAAGCCGCCAAAAAGATGGTACGCGAGGAGAGGGTCGAACTCTCAACCTTCGGCTCCGGAGGAGGCCCGACGATAAAACCAATGTGCCACAAGGTATTCCCGGCCAAGAGCATCCCCGATTCCCCTTCCTGACGCTGGCCAGTTGTTCTGGTCCCTGTTCTGGTTGAAGGGTGAAGTCATTCCAAAAGGTATTCGACGGTTCACGCCGAAGGGTCCGCGGGCTGTGGCAGCGAAACGGCTCCTTCTACGTTCAGGCGATGGTGGTTGACCCTGAAACCGGAATCAAAAGGAACAACCGCATCCGGTTGAACGGCGCAGCCAGCCGAACGGAAGCCGTCAAAGCGATGTATGACGTGTTGAAGGGAATCAAGGACGGAGAAATCGCCAGCACGCGTTCAGCGCCGGATTTCAAAACGTTCCGTGAGCATTACCGGAAGGTGTCGGGCAGGTCCAAGGTGTCGGCGATTCGTGAAGACAATTGCCTGAAGCACTGGGAAAAGTTTTTGGGGGCGGACATGAAAATCAGCAAAATCACGTCGCGTCAAATCCTCTCCTATCGCGGGAAGATGCTCGAAAGGGGGTTGTCGCCGACTACGGCCAATCATCACGTCAAAGCCCTTCGGGCGGTGTTGAAGCTGGCGAGAACGGAAAGATACATCCAGAAGCTGCCGTTCGACGGTATCACGCCGTTAAAGGTGAAGTCCGTAGAGCGAAGGTTGTTCTCGACGGATGACCTTCTCAGGATTGGAACCGAAGCCCTGCGAAACCACCCCATTACAGGGGAACAGTTTGCCGACTTCCTCCTGCTTTTAATGTTCACAGGTGGGCGTAAATCCGAAGTGGCGAATCTGAAATGGGAAAATGTGGATTGGCAAAACCGGCAATTGGTGTTTCAGGGGGACACGACAAAGAACTTTGAAAGCCGTCGCGTTGACTTCAGCCGCAATTTGGAAAACCACCTGCTGTGTATGAAGGCCAAAGCGATTCAGGGGGTTCCGTATCTCTTCCCGTCATACCGTTTGGGCAAACCGCACCGGACAAAGACCGCCGTTCAGTCGTTTCAGAAAATGGTTGAAGGGGTTCGCCGGGTTGTGGGGTTGCCGGATTTCACCCTTCATTTGTGCCGCCACTACTTCATCTCAACCTGCGTGATGACGGGCATTGACTATATGACCATCGCCAAGTGGGTCGGGCACAAGGATGGCGGCGTGCTCATCGGGAAAACCTACGGCCACTTGAACCGGGAGCATATGCGGAAGATGGCCAACCGGCTCACGTTTTAGCCGTGGCTCAACTATTCGCTCCTTGGCTGTTGCCGGGTTTGCGGTCCCGTGGGACAAGCCCTGCCAATATGAAAAACATATCAGTAGACCGAACTGGAAGCAAAAACGCCCAAGCGGCACTGGCCGACATCAACGCGAAAATCCAAGCCTTGAACCAGCAGCGGGTCGCTCTGGCCCAGCCCCTTAAAGACCGATACGCGGAGATGAGGGCGGAACTGGTGGCCCTCGACGCCGAGGTCCGACAACTGGACCCGGAGTGGAAGCCGCAACCGATGAAGCCAAAGGCTGAGACCAAGATTGCCGAAGTGCTCACTGCCAAGGGTAAGCCGCTGACGGCTGACGAAATCATTGCGGCAGTCGGCGATGCCTTCACGTCGTGGAAAATCAAGAACGTACTGAAGAAGAAGTCCACCGGAGCCAAGGCAGTGTTCGCGTTGGCCGATGGCAAATACGGGATGAAGGCCGCAGCGTAATCGCCCGAGCCAATACCAGCAGACCCCGGACTTCGGTTCGGGGTTTTTCGTGCGGCTGGATGGTGTTTACCTTTGTGGTGGCATAATGGAGGGAGTATAGTTTAGGGTAAATGAATGGCTAATGGTCAAGCACCAGACAACTCACCTTATCGCGTTTGGGACAGGGTCAAGGTAAGCAAGGACCTCTTTGACCTGCTCATCAAGCATCCTCTCTTCCAAGCGAAGCCGGAGGCCATCAACACAGCTCAATACTGGCTACGAGCGATTGACGCCGCAGTGGAACGGAACGATGGCAAGCCCGTGACTTGGGACTACAGGGACATCGAAAGCCGGTTTCGGTCATTCCGGCACTCGCACACGCATTACCGCGACGCTCTCAGGGACCTTGGCTTGCTCACCTTCACTCCGTATCGGCCACCAGCAAACGCGTTCGCAGAGGGCGAATGCCGCAACTTCGCAATTACGGACGTGGGCCGCAGGCTGGTGACCGGTGGCATCTTTCAGTGGCTCTACCATTTGCTGAAGGACCCGCAAACCCGGCGACGAAATCAGGTGGCCATTTCCAAGCGTAAGATGACGCTGAAGGCTTACGAGGAGCCAATCAAGCAAATCATTGACGGCTTCAATCGCTCGGTGGAGTTCGACGTGGATGCGGTGCTCGCACAACTACGGCGAGACGAACGGGAGGAGCCGGGACGTTTCAACTCCGCCCTTCACCATCTGCTGGCCATCGTGAGGCGGGATTTTGGTAACTTAGAGATTAAGGAAGGCCGCATCTATCACGAGTTCGTTGGCCTCTCCAGTAAATACCGGCAGTTCGCTCTTTTCCGTGGCAGGCCCTACGTCGCGACCTTGGACGTCCGAGCCTGTCACCCGACTTTCCTTGGCCGATTGCTGTGGGAGTTCTATACCAACGAAGCCGCGGCCATTGACGCGAAACTCGGCGTGGCGGTCAACCGGGTTGACTTGGAAAGGGAGCATCGGGAATGGACCGGCCTTTTCACCGACCACGATACAGACCCGCGGGACGCGATTGTCAGGGAAGCCGGTATCACCACGCCAAGAGCAGATTTCAAGGACTGCCTCAACTCGTGGCTGAATGGTGCGAGACAATACAAACGGAGGACCGATGGCCGAACCAACCGGACGGACAACCGAAGGTTGGAGGCGTGGTTCCAAAGACGATTTCCGGAGATGGCCAGAGTATGGACCGCGATGGAGGACCGACGTATCACTGGCAGGCTCATCACGGAAGAATACGAAGGGCCGTTGATGCTCGACCCAGCCCTTTACGGCTTTGCTGATGGTCTGGGGCTGACATTGGCTTACGAGTATGATGGAGTTGGCGTGTTCGCGGAACGGGATGACCACGACATCACGGGCAAACTCGACAAGGTCAAGGCATTCATCCAACAAAACGCTGTTCGGCAGTTCGGTGTTGCCGTGGTGGTCAGGTGAGGCTGTAACTCCAAGTAATCTTTTTCTCTCTACATCTACTACCCTCCATTATGCCACCACAGAGGTAAACATATCACCCCCTGTGTTGGACGTGGGTTCGCACGAGGCCCCACGATGACGATGCATGGGGCAGGCCAAAGGAGAACCGGTGGTTCGCTGAACCTGAGGCTTCGGCCGTCCATAAGTAGGCTCGGCCACGAGTGGTTGCTTCGATTATCCCGACGACTTCTCCGCGGTGGCCGGTATTTATACTCAGTGGCGGAATGACCCGCCGTTAAAGGAGAAAGAGAACCGAAAGATGAATGATACCCAAAAAACCGACGCAGTTGGCTCCGCTGAGGAGCGAGCCGCCCGCATCGAGAGGATGGCCACTGCTATCATTGACGACGCCAAGCAACGCACCACCGAGAGACACCGACGCAACGACGCCGAGATGGAGAAGCTGAAACGCTGGCTGGCTAGCAAGCCAAGGACCACGCCATCCGGCTCGCAGTCAGACGGGAGGGCAAAATGACCGATAACGCCTACCAGCCCACCAAAATCCTCGCGGCCCTTGAGGTTTTGCTCGCCCAACTTGAAGCCACGCTCGCTCCCTACCTTAACGAAGCCGATGGCCGAGCCGACCGACTGAATATCCAGATTGACGGCTACAAGGAGAAGGCGGCTCGGTTGCGGTCCGTGCTGAGCAAGCACCAAGCCGCAGAACGCAGGAAACGGGAGTTGGACAAACAGAACCGACAACTCACAAAACGCCACTAAGAATTGCGCAACTTCTGGATATGAGCGCTTTGCGCTCCCTGCGGACCACCCCCCACCCGTTCGCAATACCCGGTCCATCCCGGCGCTGAGGAATGGATACGTATTCACTTGCGCCCGTGTTTCGTCTGGAGAAGTCGCCTCACGTCAGAGGAAAGGATGGGGGCAGCGAGCGTCAGGGGTGCGTTGCTGGTGCCAAAGTCGGCGGTGGTTTCCAAATACGCAACCGGCGTTACAGCCTTCGGCAGTTCATTTTCAGGCGGTGTCTCTCCAATTGTTCCTTCGCCGTAGTAGAGCGACAGTTTTGTAATCGTGAGCCTCTTGGCTTTCGACATAGCTTTGACTCTGGCGAAGTAGTCGGCTTCTTCCCCGTTTGGCATTATCGGAACCTTGAACGCCCGAATGGCGGCGATGATTTCCTGCGGGCTGGCAGTCGTGTCCTCCTTCACGCGTTCGAGTGTTGGAAGCGTCAGGCAAAAGCAACGCAGTTTTCGGTCCTTGCCGTATTGCTGGAATGAAAAGCCTTCGGAATCATCTTGGAATCGGATTCCATCTATCTGGCGCGGGAAAGCAACGCCGAAACTGGCGATGTTTGTTTTCACGAACTGCGCTCGGTCTATGCCGAGCCGAGCAAGACAATCCCATGCGTATTCAACGGCGGCCCGGTCCGCCAAGATTTCGTTGGGCGCATCCGGCCAGCGGTCCCCAATGTCATACTGAATCGCCCCACGTTTCGGCGTAAGAGCAAAATAGGGGGGACGCGGCTCACCAACGGTGCTGCCAGCAATTCTATCCCAAATGACCGTGGCCTTTGCTGACGGCTTCGGAAATCCCTTCTGTTGAAACCCTGCCAGAACGACGGCGTTTGAAATTGTCGCTGCTGAAAAGACGTGAGGCCCTATCCCGTATATCCATAACCGCTTCGGCACTTGGTTGGTTGGAACCTTCCAAACGATTTCAGTAGTTGTGGCGAAATGGGGGGCAACCTCTTCCAAGGTGGCTGCGGTGACGTGGAAGGAAAACCACCCGGCCAAGAGTATCGTAAGGGCTCTTATTGGATTCGCGCCGATAGCTGCGTTGTAGTTGTCGGCTGGCGGTTTGTCAACGTCGCCGGTTTGCGTCAGGCCGTTCCCATTTCAGGCGGAGTATTGACCCTCTGGCGGTTTAATCCGCCGTTGCCGACTCTTTGGCGCACGCCGGGCGCTCTGCCGGTGTGCTTTCCCAATGGTGAAAAGAAATCAGGCTGGCCGGCGCTGGCTGGCTAACACGGAGCCGCAGCCCCGGCGCTCAGGAGAAAGAACCATACCAATTTCAGCGGGATTTGCCTTTTTCTGGAGGGCGGAGCGAAATCTTTGCCGACGTATAGATTTTATACATTTCGCTTTGCCGGGCGCTTCGCGGACAGCGTATCCAGTTGTCCATAATGAAAATCTACATCGGCTATTACAGAGTGAGCACAAAAATGCAAGGGCTGGACGGCAATGGTATGGCGGCACAGAAAGAGACGGTTCGGCGGTTTGTTGAAAGCCAAGGCGGGGTCTTGGCTATGGAGTTTTCCGAAGTGGAAACCGGCAAGAAAACATCAGATGAACGCCCCCAACTGGCGGCGGCACTGGAATACGCCAAGAAATCCAAGGGCACGGTGGTAATCGCTAAACTGGACAGGCTGGCGCGAAATGCTGAGTTTTTGCTACGCCTCCAAAACAGCGGAGCGGATTTCATCGCGTGCGACGCTGCGGGGTGTGACCGCTTTACGATAGGGGTTCTGGCTTTGCTGGCGCAACGGGAGCGTGAACTGATTAGCGAACGAACGACAAAAGCGTTGGCCGCCCTCAAAGCCACCGGCAAACAATTGGGAACACCCAATCCCCAAAAGGCTGTGGCCGCAATGGCCGTGGCGAACAAGACCGCCAAGGCTGACTTTGCCGCCAAGGTGTTTCCCATCATTCAGGAAATCAAGTCGGCGGGCGTTCAGACCCTTCGGGGGATTTGTGATTGCTTGAACAGGCGGGGGATTGCCACCCGCAACGGCGGGCAATGGTATCCGGCGACCGTCCGCAACATCCTGAAAACCCAAACCGCTTGAAATCCTATGAGCGATAATTTCCTGAGAAATCGTGAGGGACGTATAATCGCCCGCGTTGACCGAAACACCCTCCGCGACGGCACCGGACGCATCGTGGCGATTTACCACGCAACCGAAAACATCACCAGAGACAGAACCGGACGCATCGTGGGAAATGGGGACCAGTGCCAACGGGCGCTTGGTGAGAAGGAATGCGGGAAATGAAAAACCCCACCGGCTACGAAAGCGGATGGGGATTAGCTAATTCCGGTTCAGGGTTCCACAATTACGGAGTCACTTGGAGCCGGAAGAAAAGCTGGTTCCAATTGTCCACGTCCCAGTATTGCGGATAAACCATGCTCGTGTTGGTGGCGGTGAACGGTGAGCCTTGGTTGGTCCACGTATTCAGGTCGGCGGAAACCTGCAACTGGTAATTTGTGGTGAGAGTGAGATTGCTGAACGACGGTTTGACAGCTTTAATTAAGTTCACCAATGGCCCTAATTGATACAACTGAAAGGTGAGCGTTCCAACGTTATCCCCGTAAACCGGGTCAGTAAACGCGAGTACCTCTGCCGCTCCTCGGCCTGTGAAATCAAAGCGATAAACATGGTTGGTTTGATAAGCGTCGGGATTGGGGCGGTTCGTGTATGTTCCGTTCCACTGCCAATGGTGACCGGGATTGTGGGTTTGGTCAAGAGTGCTCGTAATAATTGTGTTGTAAGCAGCATCGGACATAGCCTCGCCTCTGTCACCGGGGCCAACGCCGTAACGGCCGGTCACGAGAAAAAAGTAACTTCCCCCAAGCGGCAAAACCGGAGTTGTCAAGTTTTGCGCACTTGTGAACTGCATCGTCAAAGTAGCGATGAGAGTATTGGTTTGGGCGTGAGCCTGCATCGCAAGTGCCGCCGTGATGGTGAGAACTCCGAGTAATGATTTTGTCTGCATGTTTTCTTATGGTGTTTTTCACGCAGCCAGACAGCGGCAAAAGGAAGGGGCGTGAACCTAACGCCCACTCATCTGAGGCTCTGGACGAGCCACTACGGGATGGAACGCCAAGCCCACGCCCGATTGGGCGTTGGGCTTTGGCGCGGTCCCGTATCCTAAAATTGTCCAGATTTCAGATGACCCGCAGCCGAAGCTACGCAAATTTTGTTGTCTTATCGTTCAGTTTTCCGTCAGTGATTCCTTTCGTTCATTCGGCAGCAATACTGCCAATCGGTAATATAAGCAAGATTTGTTCCAAACTTATTCTTGCGAGAATTGGGGTTTTCGCCCTTAGCAGCCCCGCATCACAATACCGCTATTGCTAATCCATTCGGCCAACTGTTTGGCTCGAGTATGTTGGCCGGACAGTTTAGCGTCACCCGTTCCGACGTTCACGATTTGAGGGTGGCCGATTTCTGCCTCAGAGGGTTTGGGGCGTGTCTTCCTCCGTAGGGTGGGAGATTCTACCGCCGCAACACGGAACGCAAAGCCAGAGGGTCTCGAACCGATTCCCCTTTCAGCCCCTTGAATTGTTCTGGTTTCTGTTCTGGTTTGGTCTGGTTTTGGGGGGTGGTTCAATCCAAGTTCCGGCGACGTGATGAAACCGACTGGATAAGCGGGTTTCCATTGATTCTGCGACGAAAACCGCAAATCGCAGGCTGGTACGCGAGGAGAGGGTCGAACTCTCAACCTTCGGCTCCGGAGGCCGACGCTCTATCCAATTGAGCTACTCGCGCAACCCGCCATGACATTAGGCCAGTCCGGCGGCGGCGGCAACCTGTTTTCCGGCGCAAGTGATCGGCAACTGGCCGGGATTAGATTCAACATCTCGGCGGTCTGGATCAGGTCGGGGACACCGCGCTTGGCGACGGCGGCGTCCGGATACAAGGCCGCAGCCGTACCGGACCCGCCCGGCGCACGGCACGCCGGGCAGCGCGAATTTTCCTTTGGCCCTGCAGCCCTGCTTCAGGCAGAATCAGGTGCCGTGAATAGCGGCGCATATTGTTGCTGTCCAATTTCGTGCACAGGTCGAAGCCGGCCAGGGCAATGCAGTTGCGCCAGAGATCAGGAATGAGCAAACGACAACCAGACCCCAAAATCGCCGCCGCACGGCTGCGCAAAATCTCCCCGCTGCGCCCGACGCTGGCATTCGTGCTGGGCAGCGGCTTCCATCACGTGTTAAGCGAACTGCAGGTGGACGCGCAGATCGCCTACCAGCGGCTTCCGGGCTTCCCTCCAACCGGCGTGAGCGGGCACGCGGGGCAACTGCTCATCGGCCTTCTGGGCAGCACGCCGGTCATGGTGCTCAGCGGCCGGGCGCATTATTACGAGGGGCACCCGATGACGGTGGTTACGTTCGCCGTGCGCGCGCTGGCCGCCTGCGGCATCCGGGATCTGCTGCTCACCAACGCCGCCGGAGGCGTGAATCGCTCCTTCCGCCCGGGCGACTTCATGGTGCTGACGGATCACGTCAACTTCATGGGCATCAACCCTTTGCGCGGCGAACCGGTGCCCGGTTTGCCACGCTTCGTGGACCTGACCTGCGTCTATGACCCGGGCCTGCGGCGCTTGCTGGGGCGGGCAGGCCGGGCCTGCCGCGTGAAGCTGCGGTCGGGCGTATACCTGGCGGTCTGCGGACCAAGCTACGAAACGCCCGCCGAGATTCGGGCGTTTGCCGAGCTCGGCGCCGATGCCGTAGGCATGAGCACCGTGCCCGAGGCAATTGTGGCGCGCCAATGCGGCCTGAAGGTCGCCGGGGTCTCGTGCATCACTAACCTCGCCGCGGGCCGAAGCCGCCAGACGCTGTCGCACGCGGAGGTGCTGGAAACCGCCGAACGGGTAAAGCGCGCAGCCGCCCGGATGCTCACAACCTTCGCACAGATTTATGGCCAGACCCATTAAACCCGCATTGGTGCGCGCGGCGGCCCAGGCCCGGCAGCGCGCGGTGGCGCCGTACTCCCGGTTCAAGGTCGGCGCGGCTATTCTCACCCGGTCGGGCGAGGTGATCACCGGCGCCAACGTCGAGAGCGCCAGCTACGGCTTGACCTGCTGCGCCGAGCGCGTGGCGCTGTTCAACGCCCTGACCGCCGGGAAGCAGAATTTCGTGGCGGTGGCGGTCGTTGCGCGCGCCCCGGGCGGGCCGATGCCCTGCGGCGCCTGCCGCCAACTGCTCGCCGAGTATGCCCCGCATGCCGCCGTTTGGGTGGCCGACAGCCGGGCGCTGAGCGCCGTGAGAAAATTCACGGTCAAGGAGCTGCTGCCGGCGGCCTTCGTGGCGGTACCGGAAGGCGCGGATTAAGGAGCCGGGACGGATCGGCGCAGTTCTGGCTGGCAGGCTCTCCTGATCCAGTCCATCGCGGCCTCTCCGTTCAGAAAAGCACCCTCCGAGCGGCGGGGGGGCAGGGCCAACACATTTGCCAGCCCTCGTCCGGAATGCGCATGAGTCAAATCAGCGGCCGCAGCTCAAAGACCAGCGGCCGGCTGAGAGTGGCGCGGGCCGATAAGAGTGACTGCCTCCCGCGGCAGTTGACTGCGTTTGTTAAATACGGTATTGGGGTTTCTTATGCAAATCGAGAGTCTGAAGGTATTCTGCGATCTGGCTGAGACCAAGAGCTTCACCATAACCGCCCAGATAAATGGCGTGACCCAATCGGCGATCAGCCAGCAGATCAGCTCCCTGGAACGCAGGCTCTTACCGCGCAAGACCGGGCCCAGCAGGAAGAAATGGCTAATCGAACGCACCAGGAGAACATTCCGCCTGACCCGGGAAGGCCAAACGCTTTACCAGCACGGCAAGCAGGCCATCGCCATCTACAACGAGCTCCAGACCCGGCTGAAGGAAACCAGGGAAATGGTCTCGGGGAGCATTCGCGTTGCCACTATCTACAGCATTGGCCTGCACGACCTGCCGCCGTGCCTGAAGCGGTTCCTCAAGACCTATCCAACGGTCAATGTGCAAGTCGAGTACCGCCGCGCCAACCAGGTGTATGAAGACGTAATGGGCAACGCGGTGGATTTGGGCCTGGTAGCGTATCCGGTCCGCGTCAGAAAATTGGCAATCTACCCGCTGCGCAAGGACCCGCTGGTGGTGATCTGCCACCCGCAACACCCGTTGGCCCGGCAAAGGAACCTCCGCCTGGAAACCCTCAACAAACAGAAGCTCATCAGCTTCGAACCCGATATCCCCACTCGCAAGGCCCTTGACAAGCTTCTCAAAGGGCATTCTGTCGAGGTGCAGCACGTGATGGAGTTCGACAACATCGAGACGGTCAAACGCGCTGTGGAAATTGACGCAGGGATTGCCATTGTGCCCCAAAGCACCGTCATACAGGAAGTCAAGCAGGGCACCCTGGCCCAGGTGACCCTCCAGGACGGGGAATTCTACCGTCCGCTGGCGGCGATTCTCAGGAAGAATAAAATCCTGTCTGCGGGGCTGAAGGAGTTCCTGGCGGTGTTGAAGGGAGAGCAGTGATGCGGCTCCAGGCCGCAACAGCCCCAGGCGGCTGACCCACCTCAACCGCCCCCGAGAACCGGCGACCGGCTGGTGCTCCGGCTGCCCGGCCTACCTCAGATTTGCCGGGTTGAGCGGCTTCAAGTCCTTCGGCACGAACAGCCCGTCCTTGCGGATCAGCCTGCCGTCGAACCAGACCTCGCCGCCGCCCCAGTCGGGCCGCTGAATCAGCACCATGTCCCAGTGCACAGCCGAGTGGTTGCCGTTGTCGCATTCCTCATAGGCCTGGCCCGGGGTCAGATGCAATGAACCGGCGATCTTCTCATCGAACAGGATGTCGCACATCGGCTGCAGGATCCGGGGATTGAGGCCCAGCGAGAATTCGCCCGTGTAGCGGGCGCCAGGGTCCGTGTCCAGAATCTCGTTCAGGCGCCGCGTGTTGTTCGCGGTGGCCTTTACGATTCTGCCTTTCTTGAATTCCAGGCAGACATTCTCGAACTTCGTGCCCGAGTAGAGAGTCGGCGCGTTGAACCGAATGCACCCGTTGATGGAGTCTTTGACGGGACAGGAGAACACCTCGCCGTCAGGGATGTTCCGGTCCCCCTTGCACATCTGGGCCCCCATGCCTTTGATGCTGAACGTCAGGTCCGTGCCCGGCCCTTTGATGTGAACGCGGTCGGCGCGCTTCATCCGGCGCTCCAGCGGCACCATCGCGCGCGCCATCCGGCGATAATCCAGCGTGCAGACATCGAAATAGAGATCCTCGAACGCCTCGGTGCTCATGCCGGCCGCCTGGGCCATGCTGGGCGTGGGCCACCGCAGCACGCACCAGCGGGTCCTTCTGACCCGGTAGTTGAGCACCGGACGGATGGCACGGCTGTAGAGCGCCATGCGCTCGCTGGCCACGTCCGCGTTCTCGCTCGCGTTGTCGCTGCCGCGAACGGCCACATACGCCTGCATCTTCTTCATCCGGAACCACTCGATGTCCCGCACCAGCAGGGCGTGGCGGGGGTTGATGGCGCGCAGAATCTCCCGGTTGACGCGGGTGTGGCGGACCTCGATGATGGGCGTGGCGCCCGCTGCCCGCGCCGCCCGCATCAGCTCGACGGAAAACTCGTCGGGCACATCAATCATGTCCAGCAGGATGCGATCTCCCTTCTTGAGGGCCGTCGAGTATTCGACGAGTAACTTTGCCAGCTTGCGGTAACGCGGGTCAGTCATACGCCTAGAAGAAACCACAAGCGCAGCCGGGAGTCGAGCGGGGATTCCTCAACGCCTAGCCCACATGTTTCATGCTTCGATGGAAGGGGCAACAGTGCGCCGCGTGAGGGCACGCGGCCTGCAGCCAAACACCCCTGTTCCTGCAGGCCGCGTGCCCTCACGCGGCGTTGGGTGTGATACAGCCGGGCTAGCGGCGCGCGTCCTGCTGCTTCTCGCGCCGGCGCAGCTCACGCTCGCGCCGCTTGATCTCGCCCCGCAACAGCTCCTCGGCCGGCCAACCCCGTTCCTGCGCGAATTGCGCCAGCGCAAAAAGCTGTGCGGCCAATTCTCGCTTGGTGCGGACGCGCCGGCCGCCGCCGCGGGCCAGCAGCTTTGCCTTGTGCGCCTTGCGCACCAGTTTGGCAGCCTGCAGCAGCGCGGGCAGAAACCTGGGAATTCCATCCAGGGCGGAGGGGCGGGCGTGCCGGGTCCCGTGCTTTTCGGCGCGCTTAATCTTCTCCCAGTTCGCCCAGACCTGGTCCACGTCCTTGACGCGGACATCGCCAAACACGTGAGGATGGCGGCGGACCAATTTGTCGGCGATGCGCCGGGCGACCCTCTCGAAGTCAAACGCGCCGCGCTCTTTGGCCAGTTGGCAGTGGAACACCACCTGCAACAGCACATCGCCCAGTTCCTCCTCCAGTTCGTGGTCGTCGCCAGCCTCGATCGCGTCAAACAGCTCATAGACCTCCTCCACAGCGTGCCAGCGCAGAGTCATGTGGTTTTGCTGCCGGTCCCAGGGGCAGCCCCGGGGCGAGCGGAGCCGGCCCATGATGGTGAGCAAGTCGTTGATTGCAGGAGA
This sequence comes from Verrucomicrobiota bacterium, assembly GCA_035358715.1. Lineage (GTDB taxonomy): Bacteria > Verrucomicrobiota > Verrucomicrobiia > Limisphaerales > UBA8199 > UBA8199. The sequence goes on along the minus strand of DAOPPX010000003.1, from coordinate 24,842 downwards.
TCGCTTCATGGAAAGGGGGCGGCGGGTTGGTGAGGCATTGGGGCGTTGAGAAGCTGCATCAGTTCGCTCCGCCGCTCCAATGTCCCACGGCTCTCCGTTTGGCCGTCACAGGAGGACCAGGTTGTCCCGGTGGACCACTTCAATGCGCTGGAGCTTCCGGGCCTTGATTTGAGCGGCGTCAAACCCGGCGATGCCCCGGGCGAACTCCGTGCCGTCCTGGTCGCAAATACGCACCACCTCGCCGGCTGCGAAGGTGCCCTCGCAGCGCACGATCCCGGGCGGCAGGAGGCTCTTGCCCCCCTCGCGCACCGCCTTGCGCGCCCCGGCGTCCACAACCAGCGCGCCCTTGGGATGGTGAAAGAAGGCAATCCATCGTTTGCGGCCCTTGAGCCGGGTCGGCTGGGGCACGAAGAGCGTGCCTTCCTCCTCGCCCGCCACCACGCGGCTTATCACTCGTTTCTTCCGGCCCGAGGCAATCACCAGCGGGACGCCGGAGCGCATGACGATCTTTGCCGCCTGAACCTTCGAGGCCATCCCGCCGACGGCGGTCGCGCTGCTGGTGCCCTCCGCCGTTTGCTCCAGCGCCTCGTCCACGCGCTTGATGAGAGGGATGGTCCGGGGATTGGCCTTGCCAAAGTCCTCCAGCACGCCGTCCACCGTGGTCAGGATGAGCAGCAAATCCGCCGGCAGCAACGAGGCCACCAGGGCCGACAGCAGGTCGTTGTCGCCGAACTTCAGCTCGGTGAAGGAGACCACGTCGTTCTCATTGATAATGGGCACAATCCCGTGCGCCAGGAGCGTCACCAGCGTGTTGCGGGCGTTAAGATGGCGCTCGTGGTGCTCCAAATCGTCGTGCGTGAGCAGGATCTGGGCGACCGACAGGCCGTGCATCCCGAAGAGCTTGTCGTAAATAGCCATCAGCCGCGACTGCCCTACCGCCGCGCACGCCTGCAAGTCGGCCAGCTCGCGCGGGCGTTTCTGAAAACCCAGCGCGCCCATGCCCGCGCCCACCGCCCCCGACGAGACAACCAGCACCTCCCGGCCCGCTTGCCGCTGTTCGGCCATCTGCCCCACCAACTGCTCCATTTGGGCAAGGTCCGGCTGCTTCCGGTTATCCGTCAGCACGCCGGTGCCCAGCTTCACAACAATGCGCGCGATGTCTTTGATGATTTCTGAACGCACATTGTGCTTCCTAGCAAACCCGGCGGCGGGTGTCGAATTCCAAATCCCATGCCGCCCCTGCCCTCCGCGCGCCTGCGGCGGGATTGCATTGTGATTCCGGACCCCGGCTGCTAAGTTGCGCCCGAATCCTCGCGCGATGTGAAACAATGAAACAGCCATGACAATTCCCGCCCTGTTCGTAGTGCTGCTGGCAATCCCGGTGTTGCTGTCGGGCGAGTTCCTCGTCAAACGCATCCGGCTGCTCTCGCGCTTCAACATTCCCGCCCCGGTCGTCGGCGGCTTGCTCGTGTCGCTGCTGGTGCTGTTGGGAAACCTTTCCGGCGCATTCGCCGCGCAGTTCCAGACCAACGTAACGGCCCGCTGGTGGACGTGGCTGGTCACGGCTGAGATTGATTGGGTCAACGCGCCGAGCAAGAACGTGAACACGCCGTTCCTCGTGGCCTTCTTTACGTGCATCGGACTCAATGCCCGCTGGGAACTGGTGCGGCGCGGCGGCGTCCAGGTGCTGCTTTTCTGGGGAGCGGCGGGCGTATTGGCTGTGATGCAGAACGGCATCGGCGTGGCCCTGGCAAAGCTGCTCGACGTGTCGCCGCTGCTGGGCCTGGCCTGCGGCAGTGTGACCATGACCGGCGGCCACGGCACGGCGCTGGGCTTTGCCGCCGACCTGGAGAAAGCGGGCCTGCCGACCGCGGCGGTCGTGGGGATGGCCGCGGCGACGTTCGGATTGGTGAGCGGCGGCCTGATTGGCGGGCCGGTAGGCGGCTCGCTGATTCGCCGACGCAACCTCAAACCGGGCACCAGCGCGCAAATCCATCTGGAAGCCGGCAGCGCGGGCGCCTCCGGAATCCTCAAAGACCTCCGCCTGTTGGCCGGATTTGGCCGGCCGTTTCTCGCGCACCTGCTGCTGTTGCTGGCCTGCATCAAGGCCGGTGCCTGGGTCAGCTACTTCATTCAGCAGACGGGCCTCACCTTCCCGGTCTATATGGGCGCGATGTTGCTCGGCGTTGGCGTGCGCAACCTGCTGGATGCCAGCCGCCGGCCGTGGGCGGATAGTGAAATCATTGACACGCTGGCCGCGGTCTCGCTCGGGGTGTTTCTGGCTATCGCCATGATGAGCCTGAACCTGATCGAGCTGGCCAACACCGCCCTGCCGATGCTCATTATCCTGGCGGTGCAGGTGGTCGTCATGGCGCTCTATGCCTGGTTTGTGACCTTCCGGCTGATGGGCCGCGACTTCGAGGCGGCAGTCATGGCCGGGGGACACTGCGGGTTTGGGCTCGGCGCCACCCCCAATGCCGTGGCCAACATGAAGGCCCTGGTCGAATCCTTCGGCCCGGCGCCGCGCGCGTTCCTCGTTGTGCCTGTGGTGGGAGCGTTCCTGATTGATTTTGTCAATGCGCTCAACATCACCTTCTTCATCAACCTGCTGAAATGAGGGAAGCGCTGCCGCAACGGGCGCAAGACAGTTTTCTTCTTTGGGCGGTTTTATGCCGTAGATCCGGGCCTTCCGTATATCGCTTCATGTACACACCGCAGCATGTCTCTCATTAACACCCCGCTTCAGCGGGGTGTGATACGCGGACGAGTCCCACAACCGCTTCAGCGGTTTACGGCGGTGGATAAACCGCTGAAGCGGTTCGGAGGCCGAGACCATCGCCCACACCCCGCTGAAGCGGGGTGTTAATGAGAGGCCGGTCGCCAACCCCGAAGCAATCTGTCGTGCGCCCTGCCGCAACGCGGGGCCAGCTATTTCATTGCTTGGGCGGCCATCCTGAGCCAGTTTTGCCGCCGGATGAAACTGCCCGCACATCGCGATATTCCTGGCGCCCCGCCACTGGGCCGTCTTGCCTCTCTGCCCGTAATCCTGCTGTTCGTGCTGCTGGCCCACAGCCACGCTTTCGCTCAACGGGAAACCTTCCGGCTATCCAATGGCCGGCTGGACGTCGCCCTGGGCCCTGAACACGGTGACCTGGCGGCGCTAACTGACGCACACACGCGCCAGAACTTCGCCGGCACCGCCCCTTCCGGCGCGGGCCTCTGGGAATTGACGCTCCTGCCGTCCAACCAGGTGCTGGCGCCGGCCACCGCGCAGTCGTTTCGCTCCCAACCGCTTGACGGCAAGCAACCCGGCCTGCGCCTCACCTGGGAGAAGTTCGGGCTTCCGGCGGCGCCGGAACTGCGGGTCGAGGTGGCGGTCCGGCTGGAGCCCGGGCAGCCGATGAGCCGCTGGGAACTGGCCATAACCGGCCTGCGCGAATTGAGCGTCGCACAGGTCCGGTTTCCGCGCGTCGTAAACATCCCGCCCCAGGCGAACGAGCGGCTGGCCGTACCGGTCTGGATGGGACAGCAAACCGCCGAGCCCCGCAAAATCTTTGGCGGCGGGAAGGGAGCCGGACGCCGGCATCAATGGGACTACCCGGGAATTTTATCCCTGCAATGCCTGGCGTTTTACCAGCAGGACGGGCCGGGACTGTATTTGGCCTGCGACGACACCGCCGGGTTCAACAAGACGTTTGCGTTCTTCGGCGACGGCGAAGACCGCCTCGGCTGCGAAATCGTCCATCTGCCCGAACGGCTGCCGACTTCGGCCCAGGCCTTGCGCCTGCCCTACGCCGTTCAGCTCGGGACTTTCACCGGCGACTGGTTCACCGCGGCGGAGCGTTACCGCGCCTGGGCAACCAACCAGGTCTGGGCCAAAGAAAGCCGGCTGGCACGCGGGCAGGTGGCCGATTGGGCGATCAACACCGCCCTGTGGGTCTGGAACCGCGGCCGGTCTCCCGGCGTGCTCGAACCGGCGGTGGCATTGCGCGAAAGGCTGGGCCTGCCGGTGAGCGTCTTCTGGCACTGGTGGCACGGCTGCTCCTACGATGCAGGTTTCCCGGAATACCTGCCGCCCCGCGAAGGGGCCGAGAGCTTCACCAACGCCCTAGCCCGCGCCCAGGCCAAGGACATCCGCGCCCTGGTGTACATGAACCAGCGGCTTTGGGGCATGACCACCTCAAGCTGGACCAACGAAGCAGCCGAGCGCTTCGCGGTCAAGAACAACGAGGGCAAGGTCCGCCCGGAAGTCTATAACACCTTCACCCGCCAGGCCTGCGCGACGATGTGCATGGGCACCGCGTTCTGGCGGCAGAAATACGCCGGCCTGTCCGAGCGTGCTGTCAATGAACTGGGCGTGAACGGCATTTACATGGACCAGGCCTGCAGTAGCCTGGCCTGTTTCGATCCCGGGCACGGACACCCGGTGGGCGGCGGAGTTTACTGGATGAAAGGCTTTCAAGCGCTCCAGTTGGACATCCGCCACCGTTGTGCCGCCCGCCGCGAGCCGGTTGTTCTGGCGGGAGAAGGCTGCGGCGAACCCTGGCTCCCTTACCTCGACCTGATGCTCAGCCTGCAGGTCAGCCGCGAACGCTACGCCGCACCCGACGGCTGGGAGACCATTCCCTTCTGGCCGGCGGTTTACCACCCCTTCGCGGTCACCTACGGCAACTACTCCTCGCTGACCATGCCGCCCTATGACGACCTGTGGCCGGCGCAGTTCGCCCCCGCTGAACCGCTCAAACTGCTCGACCGGAAATACTCCCGCCAGTTTTGCCTGGAGCAGGCGCGCGCCTTTGTCTGGGGCCAGCAACCCACCATCGCCAACTTCCTCCCCACCCAGTTGACCGAGCGCGCCGAGGAGATGGACTTCGTGATGCGCCTGGCGCACCTCCGTAGCCGCGCCGGGAAATACCTCCTCCGCGGCACTTTTCTGCGCCCCCCGCAACTCTCTGCCCCGGCCGCCACGCTGGACATGTCGCGCCTCTCGATTTACGCGGGCCGGGAGGGCGGCTTGACCGCCTTCCAGATGACCAGCCCGCTGGCGCTGGCCGCCGCCTGGCAAGCCCCCGATGGCCATATCGGCATCGCACTGGCCAGCCTCGCGGACGAGCCAACCCGCATCACCCTTCACCTCCCGCGCGACCGTTACGGCCTGTCCCGCCGCGCCGGCGTATATCAGATGGATGAAACCGGCCGCCAGCGGCTTGGCACGCTGCGAAAGATCGGCCGCTCAATCGAGCTGGAACTGCCCGCCCGGGCCGCCCGCATCCTGGAACTGGCGCCACCGGGAAACCGGCAGTAACGCGCCAAAGCCTGGCGGCGATTCCCCCCGGCGCACCGCCCTGCAGGCACGACGGACATCCTGATCCGTTGGAAACGACGTGAGTCTAATTCCCCCCTCACCATACCCGCCCCTTCGGTGCTCGCCCCACGCTGCTTCCTCCGTTGCTTCTCCGTCCTTCCTCCGTTCCACCTCCAATCGCCAATCGGAGGAGGAACGGAGGTAGAACGGAGGTACTACGGAGGAGCCACCGGGGGAGAGGGTAACCGGATCAGGCCAAGGCAGGGGCATTCTCAGAAGTGAGAACTCGCGGGCGTCGTCACCTTGGTTGGCAGGCGGTTGGTGCCACTGCGGGAACAGTACACCTCAACGGTCAGCGGTTTGGCGGTGAAGGTCAACTGCCCATGCGCCAGACCCTGGGCCGGATCGTAGAAGAACCGCGCCGGTTGTCCTCCGGCCAGGACCAGTTGCAGTCCCTGGCTTGCCCCGGCCAGAAACACGGTGTCTTGCAGGCCGGCGGGGCCGTGCAGGGTCACAGTGAGTTTCCGGGCGGTGGCATCCCATTGTTCGGAGATTCGCTTGCCGCCCCAGAGGTGGAACGGCGTTGAGGCCGGCGCCTGGCGCAGGTAAAGGAGCTGAAGGCTGCGGCCGGGAACCGAGATGTCGCTGAACGCCTGGTTGAGGGCGTCACCCCGGAAAGTCCTGGCGAGCCGCCTGTGGACGTTGAAGAGCACATAATCGTTCTGCGGCACGAGGCCGAGCGCCAGGGGCGATTGGAAATCGAGCGCGGTCTTGGCGGCCTGGTCAGCCATGTTGGCGACCGGGATCAGCCAGTCCCCCCACGTCTGGTTGCGATACACGGTCGCGTAGGTCAGGGGCGCCGTGGTCGCGAACAGGCCGGCGGCATCCGCAAACTGCCAGGCCTTTGACTCGTAGAATCCGAAGTAGTATTGGGCCAGGTTGTAGGCCCGGGTGTAGAAGGGTTCCGCCTGGGTGACGCCCTTGGCGTGCGGAAACTTGTGCGGATAGAGGCGCCAGTCAATTTGGCTGTACTGGCCGCCGCCGGTGAGCAGGTCGTAGTTATAGACCAGCGCAGCCGGGCAGCGGGCGGCGTCCTGGCCGCCGGGCCAGATCATGCCCTGGGCGGGGATGCTTTTGGCAAAGCCGTAGTAGCTCCAATAGTCTTCCAGCGAGCCGAAGGAGTAGCCTTCACCGTAAATCAGCGCGTCGGAACCGCACACGACCGGCAGAACGAATGCGCGCGTGCTGTGGCTGACCAGCACCGCGTGGGGACAGCGGCGCCGCAGCAGCTCGCGGCGGCGCCAGTTCATCTCGTGCAGTTCAATCAGGCAGTCATAGACTTCCCGCGGGTGCCCGTGCTCGCGCCATAGCGTGCAGTTGGCGTAGGCCAGGTTGTCGTCCAGGTAGATTCCATCCACAGGATACCGGTCGAGCATGCGCGTGAGGTTGGCTATCCGGTATTCGGCCAGGCCGTTTGGCGAGGCCAGGCAGGTGGCCACCAGGTCGCAATAGGGGTCCATCTCCGCCGTGTAACGGCCGCCGTAATTGAACCCCTGCCAGAGCGGCCATTTGCCCTTGGCCTTCAACTCCTGCACGCCGGGCGCGCTGGCATACAGGAGATCCGCGTTCTCTTCCCAGAGAAAGAGCAGGCCCAACTCGTGCACCTTGTCCAAAACGCGCTCGAACTCCTCGACCGGTGGGCGCGGCTGGCCGGGCGTGCCCACGCGGTGCATCTGGAAGAGCGTATAGCCGAACTGGGCGACGCGGCTGATCTCCTCGTCGGTCGGATAAGGATGCTTCTCATCGCCGATCCAAGTGAACATCCGCAGGTCGTGCAGCCGCGGATGCGGCAGCCGGTTGGGGGCCACGCTGAGGCCGACCCGGAAGGTGAACGGCTCGCCGGCTTTCAGCACGTAAGGCTTGTCGCCGGGTGTGACCCGCACCAGGTACTGCGCCAGCGACACCTGCGTCCGGCTGTCCTGCTTCCCGGTGACTTCGACCCCCGCCGTGTCCAGCTTCGGCTGGCTCACATGCAGCGCGCCGCCATCCGTGAAGATGGCCAGTGCCGCCGCCGGGCTGAAGACCTGCAAGCAGGAGGTCAGCGCCGCAAAGCGGACCGCCTGGCCGGCTGCCGGCAGGCTGCCCCGCGCGGCGTCGTCTCCGTGCTCGGCGCGGGTCTTGTGGAGGTAGTGGCTGAGCTGGCCTTGCGCGGAAAGCCGGAACACCAGCTCCCGCGCCACGCGCAATTCCCCGCGCGGCACCAGCTTCACCGCGGTAACCACCACGCCGTCGTTGAAGAACGTGTGCAGCAGAGTGTAATCCACTTCCGGCCCGCGTTTGGCCGGGTCGCGCAGAACCCCCTCCGCCCGCAGGACCATCTTGTCCTTGCCCTCACTGTCAATGGTGAGCTTGCAGGAGTTGAGTTCCGTCGCAAACCGGTATTGGTCAATCTGGATGTCAGCCGGGCCGTTGGCCGCAATGACCTCCTGCTCGTCGCGCGCCACACGGAAGGCGCTGACCAGGCCCGTCGCTTTCCCAATGCGGTACGCGAATGTGGGGCCTGTGATTACCACCTCGGCGGCATTTTCCGAGAGGCTAAGCTCCTCCGGCGGCAGCGGCTCGCGCAAGACGGCGCTGATGGTGCGGCTGATTGGGGCAGGCTGGGCGGCGCAAACTGGCAGAGATGCCCAGACCAGCAAGAGCAGCGAGGCTGTTGTCCCCCATGGCCGACTCGGAATCGTATTCAGGCTCATAACTCTGTTCAGGCTAATGACATGGCCAGGGAATACCAGCACCTTGCGCAGGAGGCCGGGCAGGCAGCGGCGCGCCTGGCCAACCCACAGCGGCCAGCGGCGGCACCGTGAAACTGCTGTCGGGAGATGTCATTGGCGGAGGATAGTCGAACTTGATGCGCTCCTGCGACGCCGCAACGCTTCGCTCCGCCAAAATCCCTTGCCTTTTCTCCCGCACTGATGGAAGAATCCAGCCGATTTATGGGCCACGTCAAATTATACATACCCGGACCGATAGAGGTCAGCGAGAAAACCTTCCGCGCTTTCTGCAAGCCGATGATTGGGCATCGGGGGCAGGGCTTCAAAGACCTCTACGCGAGGATACAACCGCAACTCCAGCAGTTGCTCTACACGAAGCAACTGGTCTATATCAGCACGTCCTCCGCCTGGGGCGTGATGGAAGGCGCCATCCGCAACCTGGTGTCCCGAAAGGTGCTCAACTGCATGTGCGGCGCCTTCTCGGACAAATGGCTCGATGTCTCGAAGCGCTGCGGCAAGGACGCCGAAGGGCTGCAAGTGCCGTGGGGATCGCCCATCCGCGCGGCGGACGTGGACAAGAAGCTGGCGACCGGCCAGTTCGACGCGCTGACGGTCATCCACAACGAGACCTCGACCGGTGTGATGAGCCCCATCGAGGAGATTGCCGCGCTTAAGAAGAAGTATCCGGACGTAATGTTCATCGTGGACTCGGTCAGCTCGATGAGCGCGGTGCCGCTCAAGTTTGACGAGCTGGGCATTGACGTGCTGCTGGCCGGGACGCAGAAGGCCCTGGCGCTGCCGCCGGGCACGGCGCTCTTCGTCTGTTCGCCGGCGGCGCTGGCGAAGGCGGCGACGGTCAAGGACCGCGGCTACTACTTCGACTTCGTGGAGTTCCAGAAGAACGCCGCGCAGAACATGACGCCCAGCACGCCGAGCATCGGTCACGTCTATGCGCTGGAGTCCAAGCTGCAGGACATCTTCGCCGAGGGGCTGGAGGCGCGTTATGCGCGGCATCGCCGCACCAACCAGCTCACCCGCGACTGGGCGGCCAAACACGGCTTCACGCTCTTCCCCGACAAGGGCTTCGAGTCGCTCACGCTGACCTGCGTCAATAACGGCGCGCGCCCCGGTGGGCGGGTAGTGGATGCGGAAAAACTGGTGAAGCTGGTCAAGAACCAGGGCTTCCTCATTAACGGCGGCTACGGCAAGATCAAGGGCACCACGTTCCGCATCTCGAACATGGGCGACGAGACCGAGGCGACCATGGGTCAGCTCTTCGCCGCAATGGACACTGCGATGAAGGAGTTGTGACCGCTGCGGTTGCCGCGTTCGCATAACCGGCGACCCGGCGGCGAATGCCAGGCGCAACTGAGCGCGGGCGCGGAAGCACGGCTAGCTGGCTGGCAAAGGCTTGCGGGTCGCCGCGCGAAGTTGTAGGTTGACGCCATGAGCATGGCTGAATTGATGCGGGCGGTGGCAAGCCTGCCGACAAAGCAGCAGAATGAACTGGCTGCCTTTCTCTTCCACCTCCGGTTGCAGCACGACCCAGCCTGGCGCGCGGAAATGACCCGCCGCATTGACGACACTGAACCCGCTCACTGGACGGCGCTGGAAGATTGGAAGGGGGAGCTGGCTTCCGGCGAAGCAAAGGGATGAGCCCCTACCGCGTTTTCATTGCGGCAGAAGTCATCGCTACGCTCCGCGGCCATCCAAGGCGGGAGCAGCAAATCATCACTCGCCTGTTTGACGAACTGGCCCAAGATCCTTCTCGCCCCGGCGACTACGCCGAGCAGGACGAGATTGGGCGGCCAATTCAAGTAGCCGTCATCGGAAATGCGGCGGTTTGTTACTGGGTTGATCACGCCGTTAAAGAGGTGAAGATCATTGATCTGAAGTCTGCGGGAGGATGATGACAGCCGGATGGTTGGCAAGACTCTCCGATTCCTGCGGGCTTTCCTTCAACACATGCGCACCAGCTTGATCTGGACATTTCACACCGGCAAGGCCGGAGCGCGGGCATCTTGCCCGCTTAGCCCGTTTGGACCCTGTAAGCGGGCAAGATGCCCGCGCTCCGGTCTGGTGGTATTTCGTGCGGGGTGGGGAATACCCGGCACAATCCGCGGATTGATGCTCAGCGTCATTGTGCTGGCCGCTGTCCCCGGTTCTGCGCATGAGTTCCACATCTCGCCCGAGGGCCGGGACGCCAATCCCGGCACCCGGAGCAAGCCCTTCGCCACGCTGGAGCGCGCCCGCGACGAGGTCCGCCGCCTCAGGCAAAGCGGCAAGCCCCCCAAAGGCACCCTCACTATCTGGCTCCGCGGCGGCAATTACCTCCGCACCAACGCCCTGGAACTCACCGCCGCCGATTCCGGCACGCCAAAGGCCCCGGTTGTCTGGCGGGCCGCCAGGGGTGACACGGTTCGCCTGCTCGGCGGCCGCATGCTCCCCGGCTGCTCGCCCGTTGCCGATCCCGCAATCCTCGCCCGATTGCCTGAACCGGCCCGTGCCCATGTCGTCCAGTGGGACCTCAAGGCCCTTGGACTCTCCGACTTCGGTCAGATGCGGTCGCGCGGCTTTGCCCGCCCGCTTGCCGCCTCTCACTGCGAGTTGTTCTATGACGGCCGCCCGATGACGCTTGCCCGCTGGCCCAACGAAGGCCAGTGCGAGCGCATTGCCGGTTTCCCCGAGGGCGGCGGTGAAGGTGACGGACACGGTGGCCAGATTGGCAAGCTTGAGGCGGGGTTCCTGTACGACGGTGATCGGCCGCGCGGGTGGAGGGACACCCGCGGCGTGTGGGTGCACGGCTATTGGACCTGGGACTGGGCGAATTCCTATGAGCAGGTGGCCTCGATTGACCTCGAACGCCGGCTGATCAATACCACCGCGCCTCACGGGCTTTATGGTTTCCGCAAAGGACAGCGGTTCCACTTCCTGAACGTGTTGGAGGAACTCGACCAGCCTGGCGAGTGGTTCCTGGATCATCAGGCGGGGCGCCTCTACTTCTGGCCGCCCGGCAGCAAGCCGGGGGCAAAGGGCGCGCCCGAAGCCCTGCTCTCGCTACTCGCCGAACCCCTGCTCAAGCTGACGGAGGCCTCGCATGTCACCTTCCGCGGTCTGACCCTCGAAGCCACCCGCGGCAGCGCGGTGGAAATACGGGGCGGCGTCAGCAACCGCATTGCCGGCTGCCTCATCCGGAACATCGGCAACTATGGCGTCACGATTGCCGGCGGCACCGGGCACGGCGTCCAGGCGTGCGACCTATTCGACACCGGCGACGGCGGCGTCTCAATGGAGGGCGGCGACCGGCAGACCCTCCGCCCCGGCGAACACTTCGTCGAGAACTGCCATCTTGCCCGCCAGGGCCGGTGGTCCAAGTGCTACGTCCCGGCGGTCCTCATCGGTGGTGTGGGCCAGCGCGCCTCGCACAACCTCATCCACGATCATCCCCACTGCGCCATCCTGTTCAACGGCAACGACCACCTCATCGAGTTCAACGAGATACACCACATTGCCCTGGAGACCGGTGACGTTGGGGCCATCTACACGGGGCGCGATTACACCTACCGCGGCAATCGCATCCGCCACAACTTCATCCACGACACGGGCGGCGTCGGCATGGGCTCGATGGGCGTTTACATGGACGACTGTGTGAGCGGCACGGAGATCGTCGGCAACGTCTTCTACCGGGTCCAGCGCGCCGCGTTCCTGGGCGGCGGACGCGATCACCAGGTCCTCAATAACATCTTTGTGGACTGCAACCACGCCGTCGAACTCGATGGCCGCGGCCTGAACACCTCCCCCGTCTGGCATGGCATGGTGGACAATACGATGCGCCGCCGCCTGGCCGAAGTCCCGCTGTCCCTTTACCGCGAGCGTTATCCCGCGCTTCAGACTCTCGACCGTTACTACGGCCCGCCCGGCGGCCCCGCCATAACGGGAACCGACTTCAAGGGCGTGCCGCCTGAGCATAACGTCGTGGCCCGCAACGTTTGTGTCGGCAAATGGCTGCATGCCTACTGGCTGGCCACCTCCGACATGATCCGGTTGGAGAACAACCTCACCAACGCTGCCACCTCCTTCCGCCGCCCGCCCGGCACCCCGCCCCGCGCCCGGGACTTCGCTCTGCGGCGCAGTTCACCCGCACGGAAACTCGGGTTCCAACCCTTGCCCCTCGATCAGATCGGCCTCTACCGCGACAAACTCCGAGACGCTGGTCCTCCGACCTCGGTCCGGTAGCCCAGGTCGCCCCTTCTCAACGATCTTGATCTCGGCGTCGGTCAGGCCGTAGAGGGCGTAGACGAGTTGGTCGAGCTGGCTGTCAGTGGCGGCGATTTGGCGCTCCAGGGCGGTCTTTTCCTGTGGGGTCTTGGCGGCAGCCTGGCGCTGGTGCAAATTAACCATCAACCCCACAAGCTGGACCACCCGGTCGTGGTGACGTCTGTCGGAAGGATCGGAGAAGTTGACCACGCGGGTCGGCAACTGTTTCAAGTACGTGCCTTTAATCTTCGGGAAGGTGCGCCTCTGGTCATAGTAACGGTCGAGCCAGACGGCGCGCATGACCTTTGAGTTGAGCAATCCCAGCAAGTACTTCGGATTCGTGTCCTCTTCACGTGGAGTAATCATGAACATCGTGTTGAGACAGTGCCAGCCAGCGTCGTCCAGCGCGAAGTCCGGATAGCGCCCGATCTGTCTCGTCACGAGCTTGTTCTTAGCATCGTGCTTGGCGCTGTCCCAGCAACCCCCGCAGCGAGCCACCTCACTCCTGAGGCAGGCAAGGTTCCCCCACTTCAGGGAATGCCGGTTGACGTCGCGACCTGTGTAACAAGGACGGTGTGTGTGGGGAATCGCGCGGACGCTCGGCGCTCTGATCACATCTTCGGGGAATTTCTTTCTGTCACGAAGCTGCTTCCCGAAGTTCACATCGGCTATCTCACCCAAGGGCCGGCTCACACTCGCTTTACAACCGCGCCGCTGAGAATCGCACCCCCAACCAGGTCCGGCTTGCCACCCTCTGCGGCCTGGAGGTCACCCGTGATATGACGAACATGAACGCCTTCCTGGAACTGCGCTGGACGGACCGGGGCACGGGTATCACCTATGCCGGGAGTTATGGCGAGATCAATACGATTAATTTCGGCGGCGAGATGGACGCCACAATCATCGAGGTGGCCTTCCACGACAACACCAGCGACATCAGGCTGCTGCTGGACCCCAAAGCGCGCAACTGGGTGGCGCGGGCCTCTTACCATGCCGTGGTGAAGTACATGAATGAGTTCGACGGCCTGCCGCTGGACTTCCCGCCCGAGCCGCCGGCCAGCGTCCGCGCGGTGGCGGTGCCGGAGGGCGTGCAAATCTCCTGGAACATCCCGGTCGCCCAGGCCGGCAGCGGCGAGGCCGTCGGCTACGCTGTCTATGTCTCCACCAACGGCTACGGTTTCGGCCGCTTGGCGGCCATCAGCGGGGGTGAGACAACTTCCCCCACCCTGGCCAATCTGCCCGCCGATGCCGATTTCTACGTCCGCGTCGCGGCGGTCAACAGCGGCGGAGAGACTTCCCCTCCGAAGTCGTCGGCTGCCGGCGCGCCTCCAACCTGGCGCAGTCGCGCGTGCTCTTTGTCAACGCCTTCGACCGTTTCGACCGCACGACCAATCTGCGCCAGGACCTGGCCCGGACGAACTACGTGCCGCCGGGCAACAGCGGCGCCGTGGGCCGGGTGATGCCGCGTGCGAGCAACGCGTTCGACTACGTCGTGCCGCACGGCCAGGCTGTCAGCGCCTTCGGGCTGCCGTTCGATTCCTGCTCCAGGCCGGGCGTTCAGGCCCACAATTGCCGGTCCAGCGAGCGATACTGAATGGCTTCCGAGATGTGCTCGCTGGCGATCTTCTCCGCGCCGGCCAGGTCGGCGATGGTGCGGGCGACCTTCAGAATGCGGTCGTAGGCCCGCGCGCTCAGGTTCAGATCGCTCATGGCGAACTTGAGCAGGTCCATCGTCGGCTCGTCCAGGGCGCAGTAGCTCTTCAGTTCGCGGCTGCCCATGCGGGCGTTGCAGGTGATCTTCGGTTTGTCCTTAAAGCGCGCCTGCTGGCGCTGGCGCGCCGCCACCACCCGCCCCCGAATCTGCTCGGAGGCTTCGCCCGTCCGCGCGCTGGTGATCTCCCGGAACTTGACCGGCGGAACTTCAACGTGCAGGTCTATGCGGTCGAGCAAAGGGCCGGAGATGCGCCCCAGGTAATTCTGAATCTCACGCGGCGAGCTCCGCGACTCGCCGGGCATCTTGCCGTCAGGCGTCGGGTTCATGGCGGCCACCAGCATGAACTGGGAGGGGAAAGTCATCGTGCCGGCGGCGCGGGAGATCGTCACCTGTCCTTCCTCCAGCGGCTGGCGCATGGTCTCCAGCACGGTGCGCTTGAACTCGGGCAACTCATCGAGGAACAGCACGCCGTGATGCGCGAGCGAGATTTCACCGGGGGTGGGATTTACATTGCCCCCCAGCAAGCCGGCGTCGCTCGCGGTGTGGTGCGGCGCGCGAAAGGGGCGGCGCGTCACCAGCGCCTGGCCGGGCGAGAGCAGCCCGGCGATGCTGTGAATCTTGGTGGTCTCGAGCGCCTCCTCCAGCGTGAGCGGCGGCAGGATGGTGGGCAGCCGCTTCGCCAGCATGGATTTGCCGGTGCCAGGCGGCCCAATGAGCAAGACGTTGTGTCCGCCCGCCGCGGCAATCTCCAGCGCGCGCTTGACGGACTCCTGTCCCTTGACGTCCGCGAAGTCCAATTCGCCATCCGGCGCCTGCTCGAATATCTGCGCCACGTCCACCTTCGTCGGCGAGAGCTTGATCCCGCCTTCCAGGAAGCTCACTGCCTCACGCAGATTCTGAACCGGGATCACTTGCAGGCCCGCAACCACGGCCGCCTCGGCGGCGTTGTCGGGCGGGACCAGGATGCCGAGCTTGCCCTGCGCCCGCGCCCGCAAGGCGATGGGCAGGACGCCTTTGACCGGGCGCACCGCGCCGGTCAGGGCCAGCTCGCCGACCATGACGAAGTTGTCCAGTTGGTCGCTCTCCATCTGTTCGCTGGCAGCCGCCATGCCGATGGCGATGGGCAGGTCGAAGCTGGGTCCTTCTTTCCTCACGTCGGCCGGCGCCAGGTTGATGGTGGTGCGGCCGAAGGTGAAGCTGAACCCGGAATTGGTCAAAGCTGTCATCACCCGGTCGCGGGATTCTTTGACCGCGGTGTCCGGGAGGCCCACGATCACAATAAGCGTGTCTCCGTACCCGGCGTTGACTTCCACCTCGACCGGGTAGGCTTCGATGCCGCTTACCGCGGCGGAGCAGACCTTGGCCAACATGGGCCTTGTTATGGGTCAGCGCGCCCGAAAGCGCAATGCGGAAATGAGCGCCCCCCCGGGACGGGAATCACAATTCCAAAGCGTTGCGGCGTAAGGGCGTCCTCTCCATGCCCGCGGATTGTCCGGCGTGGGCGGGCGCAACCAATGCCTGTTGTTTATCCCGCGCAACGCGCCTGGGCCGGCTACACGGCGTTCCCAGGCCCAGGAAGGGAGCTCTTCGAAGTGCGCAAGCTGGCGGGCGGGTCGTGACGCGCTTTCGCGCTTCAACGTTTCCGGGCCTTCTGCCACCCTCCGGCCTGATGGCCTCATACGCGCTGACGATTTTTGTCGGAGCCTTTCTCCTGTTCCAGGTGCAGCCGCTCATGGGCAAGTACATCCTGCCGTGGTTTGGCGGCGGCCCCGGCGTCTGGACCACCTGCATGATGTTTTTCCAGGTGCTGCTGGTGGGGGGCTACGCCTATGCGCATTGGAGCGCGCGCTGGCTCAAGCCTCGGACGCAGGCGGTGGCGCACCTGGCGCTGCTGGCCGCCGCGGTGGCGCTGCTGCCGATCACGCCGGGCGATGCCTGGAAGCCGCAGGGCGCCGGGGATCCAACCTTGCGGATTCTGCTGCTGCTGGGCGCCAGCCTCGGGCTGCCCTATTTCGTGCTCGCTTCCACCGGCCCCCTCATCCAGTATTGGTTCAGCCGCGCGCGGCCCGGCGCGTCGCCCTACCGGCTCTACGCCCTGTCCAACATCGGCTCGTTGCTGGCCCTGCTTAGCTACCCGTTCTTCTTCGAGACCCATTTCACCCGCCAGGCGCAAGCCAGCCTCTGGGCGTGGGGTTTGGTGGCCTATGCCCTGTGCTGCGGGTTCTGCGCGGTGAGGCTTGTCAGGGCGGAAAACCGAAGGGAGAAGGCAGAAGGAAGAATGCGGAATGCAGAAGACGGTCTCACGGACCCCGCGCCACGTGCCGCGCCGGCTGCCGAGGTCAACATTGCTCCCTCAATTCCCCAACGGCTGCAGTGGCTGTTGCTGCCGGCCTGCGCCTCGGTGCTGCTGCTGGCGGTGACCAACAAGTTGTGCCAGGACGTCGCGGTGATCCCCTTCCTTTGGATACTGCCGCTGGCGCTTTACCTGCTGAGCTTCATCATCTGCTTCGACGGCGCGCGCTGGTATCGGCGTTTCCCCTACGCGCTCGCGCTGATTGCCGCGCTGGCGGGGTTGTGCTGGGCGCTGTTCAACGCGGGCGAGCTGCCGCTGCACAAGCAGTTGGCGATTTACTGCGGCGGGCTCTTCATCTGCTGCATGGTTTGTCACGGCGAACTCTACCGCCTCAAGCCCGCCCCGCGCCACCTGACCGGCTTCTACCTGATGATCGCCCTGGGCGGCGCGCTCGGCGGGCTCTTTGTCGCCGTCGGCGCGCCGCTGCTGTTCACCGACTACTACGAACTGCACTGGGGGCTTGTTCTTTGCGGCCTGTTGTTTGTCCTGGTCTGCCTGCCGGGAGGGCGGGCGTCCCCGCGAGCCCTGTTCTCCCGTTCCAGAGTCGTGGCTTGCGTCGGGCTGGCGCTGGGCGTGGCGGGGCTGGGCGCGGTGCTCTGGAAAGAAGCGCGCGCTTCGGCCGCGGGCCGCCTTTACCAGTCCCGCAACTTCTATGGCGTGCTGACGGTCTACGAGTACGAGCGGCAGGACCCCGAATTGCGCTACCTGCTCTTGCAGCACGGGCGGATCACCCACGGCCTGCAATTCACCAGCCCGGACCGCGCGGCTGAGCCGGTCAGCTACTACGGACCCGGGAGCGGCATTTCGCTGGCGATTAACGCCCTGCCGCCTGGACCGCGGCGCATCGGCGTGGTAGGGCTCGGCACGGGCACCATAGCCGCCTCTGGCCGCGCGGGCGATTATGTGCGGTTCTACGAAATCAACCCGCAGGTGGAGCAGGTCGCTGCGTCGTGGTTCACTTACTTGACCAACTGCCCGGCTCTGGTGGAGGTTGCCACCGGCGACGCCCGGCTGTCCATGGAGCACGAGCCGCCGCAGAACTTTGACCTGTTGGTCCTCGATGCCTTCAGCAGCGATGCGGTCCCCATTCACCTGCTGACCAAAGAGGCATTCGATGTGTACCGGCGGCACCTGCACCCGGATGGGGTGATCGCGGTTCACATCTCAAATCACTTCCTCAACCTCGCGCCGGTCGTCGTCAACCTCGCCCGCCATTTCAACTACAAGCTGGCGTCCATAGATTACGAGGAATCTGACGAAGAATGGTGGCTCTATGGCTCGACCTGGGCTCTGCTGTCGCACAACGGGGAGCTGATGAACTCACCCGCTGTGCGCAGCGCCGCCAGCCCCGCCGGCACCAACTCCGTCAGAATCCCGCTCTGGACGGACGACTTCGCCAGCCTGTTCCAAATCCTGGATTAATTCACCTGTATCTTGCGCGGCTTGACCTTTTCGGACTTGGGCAAGGTCAGGGTCAGCACGCCCTGGTCCACTCTTGCCGAGATCCTGCTGGCGTCAATCGCCGGATCGAGCTCGAACACGCGGCGGTAATCAGCCAGGGCACGTTCGCGGAATAACGGTGTGCCCGTGACAGCGTCGTTCCGCCGATGGCCCACAAGGGTGATTTCATTGTCTTCGAGGGTTATTTCCAGGCCGTCTTTGTTGACGCCCGGCATCTCCGCTTCGACGACATAGCCTTCCCTGGTCTCGTAAATGTCCACCTCCGGCACAACATAATCCGGCTCGCGCCGTGGCTCCGTCTTGGCCCGCTGTTCTGTCTGCACTGTTGGTTTCATGTTAGTAGTCCTTTCTTTGTGGCCTTTCCCGGCGGGCGCACCCGCCGGGAAGGAGGTTCAGTTCACGTTCACATCAATCCGCTTCGGCTTGGCTTCCTCCGTCTTGGGCAAAGTGATGGTGAGAATGCCATCCTGGTATTGCGCCTTGACCTTGTCTGCCGCTACCGGCGCCGGCAACGCCACGGTTCGCTGGAAGCGTCCGAAGAACCGTTCCGTGCGATACATCTCTGCGTCCTGATGTTTCTCCTCACTCTTGCGCTCGCCCGAAACGCTCAGGCAGCCCTCATGCAGAGAGACGTCAATGTCCTCGCGCTTCATCCCCGGCACCTCTACCTTGACCACCAGGTTGTCCTTGTCTTCGTAGAGGTCCAAACTCGGGGTCCAACCGCTGAACAAACGCGCCGAGCGACCTATCTCGGCCAGCGGCGACTCGAACAGGCGGTCAATTTCATTCCGCAAGTCCGTTAACCGCCCGAAGCTTGGCCATCCTGCCAGTTCTGGTCTATTCCATCGTATCAAACTATTCATAGTATATCCTTTCTGTTGGTTGATTACTTAACGAATACACACTAGCTCTTACCATGCCAGAATTGACGTCTGTTAGTAAGTAAACAATAATCAATGTGATACGAATAATCACACTCCTGCTGCCAATATCCAACATGGGCCAAAATGGCACATATTGCCAGGGTGGTGGGTCGGCGCGCGCGCCATGTTGTCCCTTCTGGGCGGCAGCGGCAATCGGATTGACCGGATGGTCGCTGGCCAGAGCGACGAGGCCCGGGCCGCCGTTAATTCCTTCTGGCCATCCAGTAACCATCCCGTCCCACTACCTCAGGGGAAACGACGGGAGTCCGATTCCCCCGCGCGCCATACCCCATCCCTCCGCGGTGGTTCCTCCCTGGTTGCTCCGTCGCTGGGGACGCCTCACTGAGACATCTGCACGAAAGCGCCGCGTTTCGCCGAAACGCTTCTACTTAACTAGGGTCAGGCTCCAGGGATACTGATACGCCTCGCCGTTGTTGGCCTTGATCCCGGCGATGACTGCGAAGACGAGCCCGGCCAGGCCGATCAACAACACCACCGGCACCAGCAGGAAGCCGACACAGACGAAGGAAAGCAGTACCGCGGCAATGATGCCAACAAACAGCGCAATGAGCACAGTTAGTTGGAAGTTCAGAGCGGCTTTGCCATGCTCCTCCACGGACGGGAATTCGTTCCTCTTGATCTGCCAGATCAGCAGCGGTCCAAGCACGTTGCCGAACGGAATAATGTACCCCGCCAGGGCGCTCAGGTGGCAAAACATGTTCCACATGCGGGCCTGGCTCGGGTCGCCCGGTGGAGCGGACGGCGGCGACGATTGGATGGGCGGCACAGCAGGATTGTCAGGCATAAGTTGTAGCAGTTAGTTTTCCAGCCTTGAACGAACTATCGAAACTCGCTTCTCCATCGAGTTCATGCGTGCGACTATAGGCCGCCCGACGCCGGTGTCAACACCCCGCTGCCCCGTTGCGGCCCGTTGGCGGGCAGGCCGCCCTTGACTGAGATCAGAAACGCCGCCGGCGCTTGTTCGCAAGCAGGAGAGCAGGTTGTTCTGGCGGCGCGACCGGGACCGGTGTAGGACTAGGCGAAAAGAACTCCGTGCTCATGTCCAAGCGAACTAAAGTCCTGGTCCTCGACTGCCTGCTGGCAGCTAACGTTGGGGGCGCCGGGGAGATTGCCGGAACCACCTTGCACTGGGAGAAGCTGCCGCCGTTGCCCAACCCGGCCGGCCTGGGATCCCCCTACGCGGGCGTCAGCGACGGCGCGCTGCTTGTCGCCGGCGGGGCGAACTTCCCCGAAGCGCCGCCCTGGGCGGGAGGCAGAAAGCAGTGGTATGACACCGTGTACGCCCTGCCTGACGCCCAGCACGCCTGGAAGGCGGTCGGCAGGTTGCCGCGGCCAATGGGCTATGGCGTGTCCGTGACCGCGCGGTCCGGGGTTCTGTGCGCGAGCGGCAGCGATCGCGACCGGCATTACCGGGATGTGTTTCTGCTGCGGCTCGCCCGAGGCCGTCTCGAGACCAGAGCGCTGCCGCCCCTGCCGCGGCCGATGGCCAACGGTTGCGGCGCCATCTCGGGAAACGTGGTCTATGTCGCGGGTGGCATCGAAGAGCCCAATTCCACCAACACGCTGCGGACCTTCTGGTCCCTGGACCTGGCGGCGGCGGTGCCGGCGTGGCGCGAGTTGGAGCCGTGGCCCGGCCCCGGGCGGATGCTGTCGGTGGCCGCAGTAGCGGGCGGGGCGTTCTATCTCATCAGCGGCGCCAGCCTTTCGGGCGATGCGGAAGGCAAGCCGGTGCGGCGCTACCTGACGGACGCTTACAGCTATCGTCCCCGGTCAGGCTGGAAACGGCTCGCGGACCTGCCGCGCCCCGCGGTGGCTGCGCCTTCCCCCGCGCCGGTGCCGGGCAAGCTGCAAATCCTCGTCCTGTCGGGTGATGACGGCACAAAGACCGGCTTCCAACCGCTGGACCGGCACCCGGGCTTCGCCAAAGATGTCCTGGCCTACGACGCGAAGAATGATGCCTGGACGAAGGTGGGCGAAGTGCCCTGCACCCAGGTGACCGTTCCGGCGGTGGCCTGGCGCGACCGACACATAATCCCCAACGGCGAGATTCGGCCGGGGGTGCGCACGGCGGAGGTGTGGAGCCTCCGTCTCAGCCGCGCAGCCGCCGGAGATTAACACGCCGCCAGACCGGCGTCGCCGCATGGATAAGCTCAAGCCAGCTCCCGCGATTCCCGACCAACAACCGGAGCCGCCGGCAGGTCCGGCCGCCTTGCCGTTTACCGACACCAAGCCCGTCGGCGCGGCTGACTTCTACTTCGCCATAAACGCCACCTTCCGGTTCATCGAGAAGGAATTCGGCCCCGAAGGGCTGCGCCGCTACTGGCAGGACCTTGGCTCGCGCTACTATGCCCAGGTCACCGCCGCGTGGAAACGGGGCGGCTTGCCGGCGGTGGCCGATTACTGGCGCGCCTTCTTTGCCGCGGAGCCCGGGGCGGAAGTGCGGGTGGAGGCAAGCCCCGGACAGGTGAGTCTGGACGTGCGCGTGTGCCCGGCATTCAAGCATCTGCGCGCGCATGGCCGCGCGATCATCCCATCCTTCTGCCAGCACTGCTGCTTTGTGTCGGAAGCGATGGCCGCCCCGGCGGGCTTCACCGTCCGCGTTCAAGGCGGCAACGGGGCCTGCCGCCAGGCCTTCCTGCCGCGCGCTTCCGCGCCGCCGCCGCAGGACCTGGCGCAAATCAAGGAGACGGCATGATCGGAGTCTATGACTTCTGCGGGCACTACGACTGGACCTTCGAGTGGCTGCGGGCACAGGGCGGCGAAGCGCTGCTGCGCCGATACTGGGATGAAGCGATCCATCGGGATTCCCAGCGCCACGCGTCACGGTTGATTGCGGAGCGCGGCTTTGCGGGCATGGCGGAATATTGGGGCCACACCCTGGAACATGAGGGCGCGGGGTATGACACCACCACCGCCGAAGGGGTCTTCCGCATTGATATGCACCAATGCCCATCCAAAGGGTTCCTGATCCGCAATAAGCTGGGGGCCTACCACGATTACTGCGACCACTGCATGGGGTGGATAGGGCCCATGCTGAAACAAGCCGGCTTCGCAGTGGACCACGAGCACAACCACCGTGGCCAGTGCTGGTGGGAGATCCGGCGCTCGAATGACGCCACCGCGCCAGCCGAGCCCGGGACACTGTCCGGCGCGCAGGATGTCAGGCAGCGCCCTGATTGGAAACCGCCCGGGGTCGTGCTCGATGTCTATCGCCACAGCAACCAGCCGGACGACAAGGCGCCCGGAGCAACGTAAAGACCTCCCCGAGGCAACAGGCCGGACCGAACCTGTCACGACCACATCGGCATGCCTGAAGGAGCAGGGAGAAACCCGGCTGCCTTCGGTGGGTCAGGCTATACGGAAGCCGGGGCCTTCTCGCGAAACAGGCTGTGCCGCAGGCAGAGCTGCCGGGCAGCGCCGCTCAACACCCAGGCCGAAAGCAGCAGCAGCACCGTGTTCTCGACCACTTTGTGGCAGATGAAGACCTCTCCCCCGCCGCAGCCGCAGTCAAACTTGACGGCGCAGAAGGGCAGGCCCGAAGCCGCGGCTATGGTCAGCGCCCGCTGGATCACGACGAGCGTGAACGGCACCAGCATCACCGCGAGGTTCAGCGCCGCCCCCCGGACGGCCACCCCGGCCAGCAGCAGCACCCCGCAATAGACCTCGAACCACGGCAGCGCGGCGCCGATCGAGTTCAAGAGGAACGGGTTGGTCACCACGTCGTATTGCCGCACCAGCTTGAGAAAGGCCTCCGGGTGCGGCAGCGCTTTGTGCAGGCCCATGAAAATGAACACGATTCCCAGCCACCACCTGGCGATCAAGGCGGCGGCATTGCGCGCGATTCCGGTCAGCAGCAGCAGCCCATAGAGCACCTCCAGCCAGGGGGCGACGGCGGCAATCAGGCCCGAGAGGAACGGGTCGGTCACCATCAGTTGCTCGCGCACGTATTTGAGAAACTCGGCTGCGCGGAAGACCTTGATCAACCCGAGGTAGATGAACAGGCCGCCCAGAAGCCATCGCGCCCCCAAGGCGGCCATGTGCCAGGGGCGGCGTTCGCCGGCTGATGAGGTTGCATTCATCGGGTCGCGGGACTGCCGCCGGGGGAGACCGCTGATCGAGTCGCATTGGTCAACTGCCCGCTGTTGCGCGCTCCGAGTTCAATCGGCAGCCCATTGGCTGTCCATTCATCGAAGCCGCCGCCATACACGAAGACTCTTTCTCTGGCCAGGGCCAGGCTGTCGCGCAGCATGACCGCCGCGTGTTCGCTGTCGTCGCAATCCCCGCCGCCGCAGTAGAACACGATCTGTTGCGCTGACAGGCAAACCTGGACCACGTTGGCCAGGTAGTCCTCCGGGCGGAACCGGTCGAAATGGTAGGCGCCGGGGATGTGGCCGGCTTGGTATTGCTTTTCATCCCGAGCGTCTATGAAGATGACTTCCTCCTGAAGGCGGCGCGGGTCGTGGAAGAACTGCGCCACCTGGTTGCTGTCAGCCGGTTGCAGGCCCTGCGCCCGGAGGCGGGCGAGCAGGCCTTCGTGCGGAGAATTGGTCCCGGCGGCCGCAGAGCCGGTCAAGTTGGTCTCCGCCGCGGGGGCCGGCAAAGACAGCCGGGCACCGGGGAAGTAGTTCCGGGTCAGGTCCAGACCGCGCGGAGACAGTCCGTTGGCCACAAAGGCCAGCAGGACGCCGATCACCGCCACCAACGCGCCTTCCTGCAGAGCTCTTTTCACTTAGGCGTCGGCGGCAGCGGCGGGGGCGGCGGCAGGGGCGGCGGATTGACTGCGGCGGGCCGCGCGGAACGCGGCGGTTGCGGGCTGACTGCGGCGGGCGGTGCCGGAGGTTGCGTCTGCGGGTTGACTGCGGGGGGCGGCGCCGGACGCGGCATTTGCATGATCGGCACTTTGATGACCGGGTACTTCGGGTGGCTCGTCTTGAAGCTCAACTCGGCTTGTTGGCCCGGAGGAATCACAAACCCCTGCGGGAAGGCCACCATCGCCGCAAAGGACTTGCCGGCTTGCATCTCCCTGATCTCAGCAGTCGGGCCAGCCACGTTTACGACGGGGTCGGACAACCGCACATCATTCGTGCCCTGGTTTCGGATCGAAATGGAGTTGGTCACCCCCTTCTCCAGCGGTCCAGGCGCCAGCGTCATGTAGCTGGGAATGACCAGCACTGTGGGCTGCACATTGGCCATCACCGGAACATTGACGGTCGGCGGGTTGGTCCAGCCGGTTCGCAAAGTGATCTGTCCTTGCGAAGTGCCCATCGATAGGGGCGGCACCGTGGAAATTGTCAACTGGTATGACTTGCCGGGGACATTGGTCTTCAATTCGGCGGCAAACATGCGGTTGTTGCTCTCGGGCGCCGACAGCACCAGCGGTTCTTCGGTGTTATTCGTAACCGTCACCACCCCCGAAACCACATCCGCATCGGGCGGAACGTTGAGGATGGTCATCGGGGGAATCATCTCAATCGGCTTGTAGATTGTGCCTTTGATCTGCAGGAAGATCGCGGGCTGATTGGTAACGTTGCAGTTGACCGTTATTTGCTTGAACACCGGGCCGTTGTAGCCGGCGGTGTTAAACTGGATAGGAATGCTGCCGGTCTGGCCCGGCTCAACTTCCTTCGTCCAACTGCCCGCCGTGGTGCAACCGCATTGCGGCTGCACGTTCTTGATAATCAGCAGAGCGTCCCCCGTGTTGGTGAAAACGTAAGTGTGTCGGGCCGGTTCTCCGGCTCTGACCCTGCCAAAATCATACGCCGGCGTCGCAAACTGGATTTTCGGCCCGACTCCATTGGCCGCTGGCTGGGTTTCAACAGGGGGCGCCGGGGCTTGCTGTGCCACGACAATTGCCGTTCCCGCGGTCATGATTGATAGAACAAAAGCTAAAGTCTTCATCTCTGCACTCACAAACTGTATGGCAAATACCACTATCTCAGATTCTGCAGCCCAGGCAAAGTCCATTTTTGGGCCCTTGCCGGAAACCCGAATCCTTAGCGAACGCGCGGAGTGACCCAAACTGTGGCCACGACGCACC
>DAOPPX010000002.1:17401-132573 GCA_035358715.1 Verrucomicrobiota bacterium | reverse complement strand
ACGCTCTCGGTGCGCCCCCCTCGAGGCATTACAAGCGAACGGCACCACTGCTCCTCAAGAAACAGGCTTCCAGTGCCAACACGCTTCACCTTCCTGAGGCACGGGAGTGACACACACTCCCCTGAGACCGAATCAAGACCGGCGGAATGCGCTCCTCAGCAATTGGCCGCCGAAATACGGCAGGAGTCGCTCATGCCTGATAGGGCTGGCCAGGCTGTGGGAGGTCAGTCTCGCGGCCGGGTCAGCTCCTTGCACTCGCGAACGGGCACACGCATGTCCATGTCGGTGCCGAACTCACGGTGGTCGAGGTATTCAGCCGCTCCACCGGCCACGCGTCCCAGGGCGAAAGTGATAAAGGGCAGATCAACCGCTCGCTCCAGGCTGATCTTCTTCTCCACCAAGAGCGGCCAGGCGATTCCCAGGCAGACACAGGCGAGGACGGCATCCACGTTCACGGCGTGAACCTTGGTTGTAACCCCCTGGTTCATCAACTCGCGCGCAAGGCGGTGGTAGAAGTCCAGAAAGACGTTGTAGAGGCCCTTCTCTTCTAGGTGCCGGCTGATGACGCGCTCGCGCGGATCGAAGTTGACGGTCTCTGTGTTGAATACCGGGTGCCCCAGGCACGGCACCTTCTCGATGTCCACTCCGGCATCCTTCGCTGTCAACTTCCGACGGTGATAGTCGGCCGCGAAGGTCTGCACCAACTTGTGGAGGGTCGGCGCCTTCTTCCGGCTATACGGATCGGTCAGGCCGGTATCCTGAAACACTCGAACGAGGAAGAGAGCGGCATCCTTGCCGTTACCGCCATGGACAGAGCCGATGGTTCCCAGCGTCGCCATCATAGCCGTGTTGGGTTCGTTGCCCGCCGACGCAGCTAGTTTGGCGCCTTGGGCTGAAATCGAGCCCGGTCCATTGGTGATCGAAGCTGTAAGGCACATCTCGAATAGCCGCGGCTCAAAATCGTGCGCGGCAGGCGAGCCGAGCCACGCGAGCAGGACGGTGTGCGCAAAGGGCGACGGCCGCTTCATCAGCACGGGCAGCGAGTATCCGTAAACTCGCGGCGTGGCGCCGTCGTTGGATGATGCGTGCGATGCATGCCGCATCGGCTGGCGCGCCACCGCTCGCCCCAAGCCGCCCTTGAGCTGCTGGGCAAGCAGTTCTCTATAGGGGCTGGGGACGTTCCCCGGCTGTACGGCAAGCGCCTTGGGGAGCTTGCCACCCAGGCTGCCCAAATCAACAATCCAGGGATTGAGGGCCACTGGCCGTACAGGCTTGAAGTCCGGCTTGATCCGCAACGCCTCCATCAAAACCTTGGCGGCCGGCACGAGCGCGTGCAACGTGGTGGTGCGCATGCCCCGCCGCGCGCGCGCCAAGTGCTTGCTCGCGGCCTTGACATCAGCGGGATCGAAGGGGGCAACGCCAAAATACTCGTCGAACAGACGCATCTTGTCCGAAGCCGACGTGCAGGGGCCGTCCACGACCCCACCGGCATGGCCGAGTGAGATGTTGCGCCCTTCGGCGAATGCCCCAGCCACGAACACCAAGATCGGCTTCGAGTACTTGCGCTGAGTCATGAACTCGATGGCGTCCCGCTCGTAGGTGCCGCCGGATTCGACGTACAGAACAACCATCCGCGTGCGCTTGTCCTTCTCGGCCAAAGCAAGGAAATCTCTCAGCGGCGTCAAGATGAGCGGATCCTTGCCCGTCGAGATGCCGAACGACACCCCCAAGCCGGCCGACTGGAGGTAAGTGGCAATCGTATTCACCATGTTGCCTGAGTTCGAGATGATCGTCGCGCTCCCTGGCCAGAATGATTCGCCAGGCGCGTCGCCACCCACTGCCCCCACCCGGACGCCCGCGGGAGCGTTAATGACACCCAAGGTATTGCACCCAATGATGTCCATGCGGGCCAAGTCGCACAGGCGCCTGAGTTTGGCAGTCACCTCGACCGACACGTGTTCGGTCACAACGAAGATGGTCTCGACGATCCCCTCACCGTTTTCAACCACTTCCTTCACATCACCGTAAACGGCATCGGGAGGAGAATAGACGACCACCTTGTTGGGCCGTTCCCTGGTCGGCAGGCTTTTCAGGAGATCCTCGAACTGGCCAAACACGCGGATGTCCCGTCCGCGGGGCACCTTGATGAGCTCATGGTCTCTACCTAAAGCCCATCCCCCTACAATATTGTCGCAATACCGCTGCGAAACAATGCTCACCTCCATCGCCTCCCGGCCGGTCACATTGGAGACGGCCACGCGGTCACCTTTGTTCAGAATGCTGGAGAGGGAAGTCGCGATCATAGCCGGCCTTTCTGCTTGAGCTGTTCGCATGCGCGCATGACCGAAACAGCATATTCCGCCACGAGCGTAATCGGGGTGTCCGGGCCAAAGAACACATAGGGCAGGCGCAGGTTGGTTAACGTCTTGCTCAGGGCCACCATGCCCTGTACCAAACGGGCACCGCCACGCCCCACCACAACCGGAATCGAAACCGGGCCCTTGGCATCCACGCATTCCTGGAGCGCGTCCGCGATGGCGGAAAAAGTCACATCAATCAGGGTGTTGTTGGCCTTGCCGCCCAGAATCAGCAGCAGGGCGCATTGATGGAGGTGATGGTCGAAGCAGATGGCTGCGGTCTTCTTCATGCGCTCATAGGGAGGATTGCCGCCGAAGTCCGACAGAAAGATCGGTTCACCGCCAAGCTGGGTCAGCGTCTCCGTAACGATGGTGCTGGCGCCGCCGCCAAAGAGCAGCGGCAGGATCTTTGTGCCGCCCAGCGAGGAGACGTGTGCCTGGCCCTGATGGCTCGCAGCCGCCCAAGCGTTCATCTCCGCCTCGAAGGCGGTTTCCTGCGACGGGTATTCCGGCCAAACCACCCCAAGGTCGCGCGCCTTGAAGTTGTTCTCGTCGAACGTGGCTTTGAAGTCGCACGCCCAGATCCGACCGTCCTTGGTCACGCGCCACGGATTGACCTCGCAGCTCAGCATGCCGGTCGAGCTGAACATGTCCCACAGATTGACAAACACGATGCTGAGGCGCGAGTTCAGCTTGCCCTTCAGCCCGAGCCTCGACAGGGCTTCCGAGGCCTGGTAGGCATTAAGCCCCTGAAAGACGTTCAGAGGCACAGTCACCTTGTCTGCCTCGGAGATCGCCTCGATATCCATGCCGCCGCGGAGCGACACGGTGAATGCGGGGGAAAGCGTGCTTGCGCTGTAGCTGATCGCTGTGAAAATCTCCATGTCCGCTGGCACCAACTGCACGATGTAAGCGCCGCGTGGATTCTGGCCGTTAATGTCTTCGGCGGCAACATCCCGCAGTACCCGCAACGCCTCGTGGTAATTCTCCACCTTGCGCACCATGCCGGCTTTCCCGCGTTTGCCGGCCAGGACGTCGGGCTTGACGATGCCGGCGCCCCACTGCGCCAGTTTCTCCTTCAGCTTCGACTGCGTCACCGGCTCCGACACATATTCAGGCACCGGGAGCTTATAAAGGGGCGCGAAGTGTTCAAGAAAGACCAACTCGCCAATGCGCGTGCTTGTCATACGATGGAAGCAGACATACTACTCCGCGACACCCAGCCAGAATCAGAGAAGCAATTCATGTCAGCATTTGTTGCCCCAGTCTGAGTCCAAGCAGCTTCCGTGTCAAGGGGGCCACCGCCTTCCCGGCCGCGCCTTCTGAGGCATTCGCCATGTGGAGCATGAAAGCCTCGGGTTAATGTGCAACACGCCGACTCCACATTCCCAAACTCCTTTTTGTCTGAAATTGGGCTTGAAATCCCCGGCCAGCAGCGCAGTGTTACTGTGAAAAGGCGACACACTGCATACTTATGAACGCTTCAAGCTCCTCCATACCGGCAACGCGGGAGATCGCAACCCGGTTGCTCCCCCACTGCCACTGCCGCCAGTCTCAGCCCTCCCATTGGCCCAGCCAGGCGGGAGACAACTGGCTCCTGGTCAGGACTGAGGAACCTGCGCCTGATGATCCGCCGCTCATCGAGTACGAATGTCTCACTTGCCACCGCCGCTACCGGCTGCGAGCCTCGAGGTTGTTCGAGGTGCTGACTGACGGCTCCGAGCGAGCCTACATGCGTGAAGGCCGCTACGGACGTTGGCTTTCCTGTCGTTGAGGTCGCAGCGCTCCCGGGGTTGGCTGCCCCAAAGCACCTCAACTGGAGCAGGAAACTCTCCTATGGCAATTGCAGTGCGACCGGGGAGCCTGCCAGATAAGGCGGCACCACAAAGAGCCGCCCGATCGCGAGCCGCTCATCTCGATTCCCCCGGCAGTGAGGCCGTGAACTCAGCGGCTGGCGGCAGACATGCTCGTTCTTCTACTTCTTCTTAGCGTCGCAACAGTGGCCGCCGCCTGGAAGCTGTCGTGCGCCCTGGCAGCAGAATGCGAGCGATCAGAACTGGTCCGCCGGTTCTTGCCTTGGTGCGTCAAAGCCGTGCTGGCACCGCTGGTCATCTGGGCATTGATGAACGTGGGCCTTTCCTGGAAGCTTCACCCCTTCATGCCGCAAGTGAAGGCGGCCCAGAATGCCGGAACCGGCTGGTTCATGGCATACCTCAGTGTCATGGCTACCGGCCTCCTCGTGATCACCTCCTATTGGTCGGCGGTAACCCTGGTGTGGGCGCTTATCGAAGCAGGCGCCTCGGCGGAAGAACAGCATCGCACACAGTTGAAGGCGTTATGCCGGGGTTGCTCTATGCTGATGGCGGCTCCGGCGCTGGCCCTTCTCTACTTTGGCGGATGGACGATGCTTGGTCTGGCCGGCATCATCCTGCTCGGCCCCATGGCCGTGTATGGGGCGACAATCCTGCACACCCCACCAACGCCTCCAGCATATGCGCGCGCCGTAGGACGCATGAAGCTCGGCAAATACTCAGAAGCCGAGTGGGAAATCATCCGCCAACTGGAGAAACACCAGGACGATTTCGACGGTTGGATGATGCTGGCGGAGCTGTATGCGAACCAATTCAACGACCTCCCCGGGGCCGAACGCACCATCCTTGAAATCTGCAACCAACCCACGACCACACCATCACAGCTCGCAGTGGCGCTGCATCGCCTGGCCGACTGGCAGTTGCAGCGCGCAGGCGATCCCGTGGCGGCCCGGCACACGCTGCAAATGATATGCGACCGGCTGCCGACGTCACACCTCGCTCACATGGCTCAACTCCGCATGCACCAACTGCCGGCCAGCGCGGCTGCCCTGCGCCAGCAGCAAAGCGGGGATCGGATTCCCCTGCCAGCACTGGGCGACTCGATTGAACAAGTGCCCGCTCCGGTCGAATCCGAAAACGAACTTCACCAGGCCGCCCAAACCGCAAATGAATGCGTGGAGTTACTGAAGGAAGACCCCCGGAACGTGCCAGCGCGCGAGAGACTGGCCAGGTTGTTCGCGGAGCGACTGGACGAACCAGACCGCGGCATCCAGCAGGTGACCCTGCTGCTGGACCTCCCCGACCAACCGGAAGCCCGACGTGCCGAGTGGCTGGGCATGATTGCGGCCTGGCATATCAAGTACCGCCATGACCTTGACGCCGGGCGCCAGACGCTGGAACGCATTGTCCGTGACTTCCCCCAAAGTCCACAGGCCTTCGCGGCCCGCTGGCGGCTCAACCGCACTGGGGGCATTGAGTCTGGAATCTGACCTGTTTCGGCGGAAGGGGGTCCGGACTTGCGCGCAACGGAAGGGTTCGCCGGCTCGTAACACCCTGCAGTACCCGGCTGCGACAGGGCCGAGAGAAGGAACAAGGAACTGTCTGACTGCGTGGATACCCTCTAAATGTTGTCCCCAAGAACAGGCGGCGTCTCAGACTGCAGCTCGGCCTCGGGTTGCAGACCGATGGCTTCGCGGGCGAGCAGGCGGTATTGGCGGATTTGGAAGGACACTTGTCTGCCATCCTCCAAGCCCTGATGGGCATAATCTTCCTTGGTCATGCGGGCGCGAATAGTCAAGCCGCTGGGCAACTCCAGCTCAAGCCGCAACAACACGCCCAGGAAAAAGGTATGCTGCAGCATGGCGTGATAGCGATGCTGCGTCAGGTCCGATGAAACCTGCACAGCATAGGGCCGAAAACCAATGCGTATCCGCTGCCCATCGGCCTCGCCAGGCGCGGGAAACTCCAGTTCCCCGATGCGCGCCACTCCTCCCCGCACTTCCGGCTCCAGGACGTTCATAGCCCCGATGAAACGCGCCACGAACTCGTTCGCCGGCTGGTCATAGACCTCCCGCGGGGTGCCCACCTGCTCCAGGACCCCGCCCGAGAAAATGACAATGCGATTTGCAACCTCCAGCGCTTCCTCCTGATCATGCGTGACGAACACCGTCGTCACATTCAGATCGTGGTGCAGCGTCACGAGCCATTCCCGGAGTTCCTGGCGAATCCTGGCGTCCACTGCTCCGAACGGCTCGTCCAGCAACAGGACGGTAGGCTGGGGCGCGAGCGCGCGCGCGATGGCGACCCGCTGGCGCTGGCCGCCCGACAACTGGTGCGGAAAGCGCCGTTCCAGCCCCTCCAACCCGAACAACTTCAGCAACTCCTCGATGCGTGCCCGGATATTCGCCCGCTTCCACCGTTTGATCTTCAGGCCGAAGGCGATGTTCCTGGACACGTTCATGTTCTTGAACAACGCGTAGTTCTGAAACACGAACCCGATGTTCCGCTGCTGCACGGACAGGTCGTTCACCCGCTGGCCGCGGATGAACACGTCCCCGGCTGTCGGCATTTCCAGCCCCGCAATCATCCGCAGCACGGTCGTTTTTCCCCCGCCGCTCGGCCCCAGCAGGGCCATTAACTCGCCTTCCTTGACAGAAAAGGTGACGTTGTTGACGGCGGCATGGTCGCCGAACAGCTTTGTAACGCCCTTTAGTTCAATACTCATGACCTCTCAACTCGGGCGACGATTAGCCTCTCCGCCCGCGCCTGTTTCCACTCCAGCAGGCACTTGACCCCCAGCGTAAACAACGCAAGCAACGCCAGCAAGCTCGCCACTGCAAATGCTGCTGCTGTGGAGGCCGCAGTTGCGCCTTCGTAAAGCACCTGCACCCGCAGCGGCATGGTCTCCGTCAACCCGGCGATGTGCCCGGACACCACCGACACCGCGCCAAATTCGCCCATGGCGCGCGCGTTGCACAGAATGATGCCGTAAATCAGGCCCCATTTGACCGAGGGCAGTGTAACATGCCAGAAGGTCTGCCAACCGTTCGCGCCCAGGGTCAGCGCCGCCTCCTCTTGCTCGGTGCCATTGGCTTGCATCACCGGGATTAACTCCCGCGCCACGAAGGGGAACGTAATGAACACCGTCGCGAGCACCATGCCCGGCACGGCAAAAATGATCTTCACACCATGCGCCGCCAGCCGGTTGCCAAAAAATCCTTGCAGCCCAAACAGCACCACAAACATCAATCCGGCCACCACTGGAGAAACCGAGAACGGCAGGTCAATCAGCGTAATGAGCAAGGACTTGCACCGAAACTCGAACTTGGCAATCGCCCACGCGGCTGCCAGCCCAAACAGCATATTCAGCGGCACGCAGATGGCCGCCACTACAAGGGTTAGCCAAATTGCCGCCCGCGAGTCCGGTTCCGCCAGCGATTGCCAATAATGTCCCAAACCCTTCGTCAGAGCCTGCGCAAAGACGTTCAACAGCGGCAGCAACAGGAACACAAAGCAGAATGCCAGCGTAATGGCGATCAGCACCCACTTGGCCAGCGGGGATTCCTCCGTGCCACGCTGCGACGCCTGCTGCGCACCGCCTCGAATGCGAGTTCCGGGTTCAGCCATAACCTCAGGCGGACCGATGAAGGCGGCTGGCCCATTGCTCCAGCAGGTTGATGGCCCCTAGCAGCAGGAATGAGAAGCACAGCAGCACTACCGCCAGCGCGATGGCCCCTGTGTAATCATACTCTTCGAGGCGCATGACAATCAGGTAGGGAGCGATCTCAGTCTTGAACGGCAGGTTGCCCGAAATGAACACGATGGAGCCATACTCGCCGATGGCCCGGGCGAACGCGAGCGCCAGGCCCGTCAGCACCGCCGGCAGCAGCGACGGCGCAATGATCTGGACGAACGTCCGCAACCGCCCCGCGCCGAGCGTGGCGGCTGCCTCCTCGACCTCACGTTCCATGTTTTGCAGCACCGGTTGGAGCGTCCGCACTACAAACGGCAGCCCTACGAAAGTCAGCGCGATCACCACCCCCAGCGGGGTAAATGCCCCGTGGATGCCCAACGGCACAAGGTAGCGCCCCAGCCACCCGTTGGCCGCAAACAGGTTTGCCAGCGTCAGGCCCGCCACCGCTGTAGGCAGCGCAAAAGGGAAATCCACCATTGCATCAATGAAGCGACGCCCAGGAAACTCATACCGCACCAGCACCCAGGCCAGCAGCGAGCCAAACACCCCGTTGGCCACCGCCGCGATCAACGAAGCCCCGAAGGTCAGCCGATACGCCGCCAGCGCGCGGTCGGTCGTCGCCAGGTGCCAGAAGTCCGCCCACGACAACTCCAGTGCGCGCAACACCAGCCCGGCAAAAGGAATCAGGACAATCGCGCTCAGGTAAAAGAGCGTGAAACCCATCGTCAGGCCGAAACCAGGCAGCACTCTATGTTTCTGTCGCACCATGCAAAGTCAGCCTCAGCGCAGAACGGACCTACTTCATGCGGCCCGTCGTGCGCCTGACGATAAGACAAGCCGCTGCGGCAATCAACCCCTCATCGAGAGCAACCTCGTCTTGCCAATTAGCCAACAAGCCAGTCCAAGGGCTTGCAGTCTCAAGAGACCACCCAAGCCGGATTCAGGCTGTCTGACGCCCTAACGGTTCGCCCGCTGGATCTGATCAAACACCCCTCCCGAGCTAAAGTGCATTTCCTGCGCCCTCCGCCAGCCGCCAAAGACCTCGTCAATGGTGAAGAGGCTTACCTTGGGAAAGGTGCCGGCGTGCCTCAGCGCCACCGATTCCAGCCTCGGGCGATAATAGTGTTTGGCCGCAATCTCCTGGCCCTCCGGCAAATACAGATGCTCCAGATAAGCCTGCGCCACGGCGCGCGTTCCGCGCTTGTTGACCACCCTGTCCACCCAGGCCACCGGCGGCTCCGCCAGAATGCTCAGTGACGGCACGACCAGTTCGACTTCGCGTTTGCCGGACTCCTTGAGCAGCAACAGCGCCTCGCTTTCCCACGCCACCAGAACATCCCCAATGCCGCGCTGGGCAAACGTGGTCATTGCCCCGCGCGCCCCGGTCTCCAGAATGGGCACATTCTTGAACAGCCGGGCCACAAACTCTCTCGCCTTCCGCTCGTCATCGCCGGACGTCTTCAGCGCATAGCCCCACGCTGCCAGGTAATTCCACCGCGCCCCGCCCGACGTTTTCGGGTTGGGAGTGATGACCACGACCCCGGGCCTAACCAGGTCATCCCAATCCTTGATCTGCTTCGGGTTGCCCTTACGCACGACGAACACAATGGTCGAGGTGTAGGGCGAACTGTTGTTCGGCAACCGCTTCTGCCAATCCTGCGGCATCAGCCCCGCCCGCTCGCAAATCGCGTCCACATCGCAGGCCAGCGCCAGCGTCACCACATCCGCTGCCAGGCCGTCAATGACCGCCCGCGCCTGCTTCCCCGATCCCCCGTGCGACTGCCGGATTTTCACCACGTCCCCCGTCTTCTCCTGCCAATGCCGCACGAACGCCGCGTTGAAATTCTGATACAACTCGCGGGTCGGGTCGTAGGAGACATTCAACAGCGTTATCCCTTTGTCCGCTGCCCACCCCGGCGCCACCGCCACCAGAGCGGTGGCCATTGCGATCGAATTCAGGATTCTCATTCAGTTAAGCTGCCCCACTTCGGCCCATACCGCCAGTTGATTCAGGCTCAAGTAGGCATTTTGCACGCCCGTTGCTGTACACTTGACGTGCCGCACGCTGGCTATGCCACCCTGCCGGCCTGCGAGGGCTAGCTCGCTGCCGGGGCGGCTTTGGATGGAACGCTCTCAGCTGCCGCCCGGTCACGGCCGCGGCCGAAACATACCCGGCTGAGTGCGTTGAGCAGTGAAACCACCTTCTCACGCGCGCATTCGCCCATCAAACAGATCTGTATCCAGTTGCGTCCGCGCAGATAGTCGCTGTTGTAACTGAGCAGGTAGCCGGACTCCTGCATGAGGCTGCCAATCCGGACCGAGTTCAAACTCGGCGGCAAGGCAATCGTCACCACCGCGGGCGAAGTCGTGGCGCTGCCGCCTATCAGGTCAAAGCCCATTTCGGACAGACCCGCGCGCAGCCAGGTCGAAAGCTCGACCAATCCCGCAAAGCGCTCCGTCCAGCGAACGCGCCGGACGGCCGCCGCAAGCGCGTGCAGCAAGTTGGATGAGAAGGTGAAGGGCACACTGCCCCGCGCCGCATAGTGGCCCAAATCGAGATACCGCGGCAGGCCTTGCGGCGCAGGTGCCACCGCATGATGGTAGAATACCATCGAGAGCCCCGGATACGACCGCAGCCCTTTGCCGCTGGCACACGACGCCAGCCAGACGCCCCGCAAATCCACCGGCACCGTGCCGATCGAGCTGATGCAATCCAGGCAGAGCTTGACGTTGAATTCCGCGCAGAGGGTTTTGAGCTGCTCCAAATCGTTCAGGAGGCCCGTTGAAGTCTCACAATGCGCGCACCAGAGCCAGCCGCGCGCGGACGCACGCTCCAGCCGCTGACGCACCGCCGCCAGGTCCAGCGGCGCGCCCCAGGAATGCTCCAGGGCATCGAAAGCCAAACCCCACCGCCTCGCATGGTCCACCAGCCGCTCGCCAAACTCTCCGTTGCTGAGCACCAGCCCGGGATTTCGCTCCAGCAAGAGCTGGCCGGCGACGACGTCATTAGCCAAAGTCCCCGAGCCGAGAAACAGTTCGACGCTCCGTGCCTGGACCAGTTCGCAGAGCACCTGTTTCGTGGCCTGGAAGTCCTTCACAAAGGCATCGGCCCGGTGCGATTCCGCCGCCTGCTCGAACGCACGCCGCACCTCGCGCCGCACTGACACCGGTCCCGGCAGAAAACTCACCACGCCGGGCTGGAAGGCACGCGACGGCGACGAGCGCAAGAACTCCCGCGCCGCCGCTTCGAACGTCTGCATGGTGACGTACATCGGTTGAAACTGCGCGTCGCCGGTTCCCACCAGCGGTCCGAACGGCACAAAACCCAGGTGCTGGTACAATTTGAGCTGGCGCGTGGTGGCTGAGATCACACCCAGGTCATAGCCCTTCTCAATGCTATGCTGCCACAGCAGCGCCAGGATGCCTTGCAGAACCTGGGCGCCACGGTATTCCTTCTCGATCGCCAGCAACCGGACTTCGCAGAGCCGGTCCCCGGCCGGCAGATATGAATCCAGCCGATCGAGCTTCTGGTCGAGCGAGAACGGCCGGTTGCCCCGCACGGCCAGCATCCCGGCCAGCTTCCGCCCGCACAGGCAGATGAGGTAGGTGTTCTCCGAATGGAACTTGTCCACCAGCCGCTGCGTCGGCGAGGTATGGTGCTGCGGAATCTCCTCAACGAAGGTCTTGTAGTTCAGGCGGTGAATCTGCTCGAACTCCCAATCCTCGTCAGCGAACTTGAAAACCAGCGGGCCTTGTGTGCTCATGCTTTGGGTGAGTCGTGGTTGTGGTCAACGCTGCGGCGATCCAGCAAACCTGACAACTCCGTCTTCAGGTTCTTCCGGTGCGCAATCAGCACCAGCACCGCCAGCGCGGCAGGGCCGGCCACCTCCACCGGCCCGCGCCCCAGACACGCGCTAGCCACCGGCACGCCGGCCAAAGCGAACAGGCCCGGCAGAACCGTCTTGCGCAGCGCCGCAAAGGCTGCGGCAAACAGGACCGCGAAAGCGACCGCCAGGTGCCAGTCGAAAACCAGCAGCGCCCCTAGCGAAGTGGCCATGCCCTTACCCCCGCGAAAATGGAGTTGCACCGGCCACACATGCCCCGCCACCACAGCCAGGAGTGCCAGCGCCGCGCACCAGTCATCCGAGGTGAAATACCGCGCCGCCCACACCGCCAGCGCGCCTTTGCCAAAGTCCCCCAGCACTGTCAGCGCAAAGCCCTGCCAGCCCAGCCGCCGACCAACATTCCGCGCCCCGACGCTGCCACTGCTCAGTTGGCGCAGATCCTCCCCCGTGCGCGCGCGAACCAGGTAATAACCCGTGGTGAAGCAGCCGAGGACGTAAGCGGCCAGAGAAACGCAGCCTGCCCGGCTCCAGTCCGCCCACCGCAGTTGTTCGATCCACGGCATATCGTATGTCAGATCTTCATCCCGCGATTGTCTGCCCAAGTATTGGCGTCTGATGTGGCGGCGTCCAGACTGTTTTGGGACTCAATAGCTCAGCCTCGGCCCACGTTCCGCCGATACCAGTCCATTGCCAGCGCCAGGCCCGATTGTATGTCGTGCGTAGGGGCAAAACCGAGCAGCCGTCGCGCCTTGCTGATATCCGCCAGCGAATGCCGCACGTCGCCGGGACGAAACTCCCGGTAAACCGGCTTCTGGCCGGGCAGCGCCGCGTCTTTCGCGCGCAAGGTGCCCTGGATCGAGTCGAAAAGCTCGTTGAGCGTCGTCCGTTGCCCGAGGGCAACGTTGTATGCCTCGTTCACTGCTCCGGCATGCGCGGTCGTCGCCGCGAGCAGATTGGCCTGCACCACATTCGACACAAAACAAAAATCCCGGCTCGTCTCCCCATCCCCGTTGATATACACCGGCTCACGCCTTAGCAACGCCGCAATCCACTGCGGAATCACCGCCGCATAAGCCCCCTCAGGGTCCTGGCGCGGGCCGAACACATTGAAATACCGGAGCCCGATGGACGGGAAGCCGTAAGCCTGGGCAAACGCCTGCGCATAGACTTCGTTGATCGCCTTTGTAGCGGCATACGGCGAGAGTGGCTTGCCGATCTTGTCCTCCACGATCGGCACCGCCCGATCATTGCCATACACCGCGCTGCTCGACGCATAGACGAAGCGTTTGGCCTTCGCATCCCGCGCCGCCACCAGCATGTTGAGAAACCCGGTCACATTGCTGCGGTGCGCCCCGAGCGGATCAGTCATGGACAGCGGCACTGATCCCAGGGCCGCCTCGTGCAGGACGAAATCCACTCCCGCGCAGGCCTGCCGGCACATGTCCAGATCGCCAATATCCCCCTCCAATACCCGAAACCGCTCCCATTGCGCGGGGCTGACCAGGCTTTCAACTTCTTCCAGGTTCTCCTTCGTGCCAGTCGAGAAGTTGTCCAGGCCGGCCACCCGCTGGTCGAGTCTGAGCAGGGTCTCCAACAGGTTCGAGCCAATGAAGCCGGCCACGCCGGTAACCAGCCACGTCCTGGGCGCGGCCTTCAATTCCCTTTGCAGTTGGTCGTAAGCGGTGCCAGTCATTCAATGTCGCGCTAAGTTCAGCCGATTGCCGGATCACTTCACATCGTCCGGGAAGAGCTTATCGAAATCAACCTCGGCCAGGGTGTCTCCGCTGATGACGCGGCACAGGCAGCGCATCAGCGGCAATTCGTCGCGCCCCAGCAAACCGCGCGCTTCCAGGCCGGGAAGCGCCTTGGCTATCTGCGCCACCACGAAAGCGCTCTCGAGCGTCTCCCCGGCCATCTCGGCACGCGCCTGCTCGTAGGCCAGCCCCTTGCCCAACAACCGCCCCAGGCGCACAGTGCGCCCGCCCATGCACGTGACATACTGGTCGCCCACGCCCGGCAATGAAGTAACCTTGTCTGGGCTCCCGCCCAGCAGCGAGACCAACCTCGCCATTTCCCTGGCGCTGGCGCCGAAGAGCGCCGCCGCGGGATTGTAGTTCTGCGCCTCCGCCTCGTCCGGCCCGCCCAGCCGCTCCAGCATCCCGCCCGCCAAACCCACGGCCAGCGTGTAAGCATTCTTCAGCGCCACGCAAACCTCCACCCCGATGATATCCGTCGAGAGGGAGATGTGATAATACGGCGTCCTGAACATCTGGCGCAGAACCGGCAGGGCCGCGGCATCACGCGACGTGAAATAGACACAAGTCTGACGCCGCCCGGCCAATTCGCCCGCGATACAGGGACCGCCAATCGCCGCCAGGGTCACCTTGTCCCGCACCGTCGCGGGCAGCTCGTCCGCCAGCACGTCCGGCAACACCCGCAGATCGCCCGCCGCGGATGCCTCCAGCCCTTTGGTGACGGCGATGATCTTCACGCCCGGCTTCAGATGCGGTGCCAGCGCGCGCCCAATCCAGCGCACCCCGGGCGAACTCACACCGCTGACAATCACATTGACGCCCTCGAGCGCCTCGGCGAGCTGGCCCACGCAATACGGCCGCACATTGTCGGGCAGCCTCCGCCGCAAACGGGGATGCCAGCCCTTCTCCAGACACGAGCCGATGATCTCATTGTCCAGATGAGTGCCCACCAGCCGAACGTGGTGCCCGTTATCGCTCAAGGGCCAAGCCACCGCCGTTCCCATCAATCCCGCGCCTACGATCGCTACACTGCTCATTACCGGCGCATTGTTAGCCAATTCGAAGACAAGTCCAAGTTGAATTGGCGGCGGTCCGCCACTCTGCCCGGGTGCATCTCGACACTGTCCTGATCCCAAAGGCCCAATTGGCGAAACATTGGGGTATTGGGGTGGCTTTCCCGGATTTAAGGACAGTGTTCAGATGCACCCACTCTGCCCCTACCCTCCCCAATTGGTATTGCCATCCCGGGGCCGGACGCCATAGTGACTCCGATGATACAGGAAAACGAGCGATGCCCCAAAACCCGCCTGCCCTGGCGCGCCTCGTCCAGGCGCAAGTTCCTCGCCCTGGAGACCCAATGAATATCACCATCCGGCATTGGACTCTGGCGGACCTGCCCACCGTCCAACGCGTGCTCCTGGAAACTTGGCTCGACGCCTACGGCTCGTTCATCCCACGCGAGGATTTGGTCGGCTACCTCAACACCCAGTATTCCCCGGCTAAACTGGCGGCGCTGTCCGCCGACCCGGATGTAACGGGCCTCATCGCCGAGGCAGATGGGACGGCAGCGGGCTACGCCAAACTGTTCCACGCCCGTGCGGAGCAGAAGTTCTATGTGCACCAACTCTACATTCTGCCGCGCAGCCAGGGCCTCGGGCTTGGCCGCCGCTTGATGGCCTGCGCCGAAGAACGCGCCCGCGAACTGGGCGCCGACCGAATCTGGCTCGGCGTGATGGTCAAGAACGCCCAGGCTGTCGGGTGGTACAAGAGATTGCGTTTCACCATCACCGAAACCGCCCCCTTTGTCATGGGCGCAACCACGGTAGATCATTACATCGGCTATCTCCCCCTGCCGCTCCCGCGCTGAACGCTCCGCCTCCAGGGCAGCCGGCCCCCTTCTTTTCTTCGGTGTGCGACACGAATTCCACTTGCATATCGTTATCATTTGGTGAATATACTCATGTGATAAATCATGTGTCCGGCTGACAAAGAACAACGAATGGATCACTTCTTCGCCGCCCATCGCGAAAGCGGCCTGCCGATCACCACCCAGCGCCGCGCCGTCTTTGAAGCCATCCTGGACCGCACCGACCATCCGACCGCCGAGCAGCTTTACCGCGCCGTGCGCCGTCAACTCCCCCAGATTTCCCGCATGACGGTCCACCGCATCCTGGGGGCCTTCGCTTCCCTCGGCCTGGTCGCCAAAGCCTGCCACCCGGGTTCGGCCGCCCGCTTCGATCCCAAGCTCCGCCAGCACCACCACCTCGTCTGCCTGGAGTGCGGGCGCATCATAGATGTCGAAGATTCGCGCCTTGACCACCTTCCGTGGCCCAAGGTCAGCCCGGAAGAATTCCAAGTCCAGGGCTACAACGTTCACTTCCGGGGCCGCTGCGCCCGCTGCGGTCGCAAACCCCGGACGCGCCGGCGCAGCCTGCGCGCGCCGCGCGCACCAGCAGGCGCTGACAGCACTCTGAGATAAACACACAACATAACGAAAGGAACACGCATCATGACTGAAGCTAACCAATGCCCGGTAACGGGCCACACCCACACGGCCGGCGGCGGCACGACAAACAAGAACTGGTGGCCGCACCAGTTGAAGCTCGACCTCCTCCACCAGCATTCCTGCAAGTCCAACCCGATGGGCAAGGGGTTCAATTACGCCAAGGAGTTCAAGAGCCTCGACTTCAAGGCCCTCAAGAAGGACCTCCGCGAGCTGATGACCAAATCGCAGGACTGGTGGCCAGCGGACTTCGGCCACTACGGCCCATTGTTCATCCGCATGTCCTGGCACAGCGCCGGAACCTACCGCATCAACGATGGACGCGGCGGCGGCGGCCGGGGCCAGCAGCGATTCGCCCCGCTCAACAGTTGGCCGGACAACGTCAGCCTCGACAAGGCCCGCCGCCTGCTCTGGCCGATCAAGCAGAAATACGGCCGCAAGATCTCCTGGGCCGACCTCATCATCCTCGCCGGCAACGTCGCCCTGGAGTCAATGGGCTTCAAGACCTTCGGCTTCGGCGGCGGGCGTGAAGATGTCTGGGAGCCGGACCGCGACGTCTATTGGGGCGCCGAAGACAAATGGCTCGATGACAAACGCTACTCCGGCGACCGCGACCTCGAAAACCCGCTTGCGGCTGTCCAGATGGGTCTCATTTACGTCAACCCGGAAGGCCCGAACGGCAACCCCGACCCGATCGCGGCGGCGCGGGATATCCGCGAGACCTTCGCCCGCATGGCGATGAACGACGAGGAAACAGTGGCCCTCATCGCCGGCGGCCACACCTTTGGCAAGACCCACGGCGCCGGCCCGGCGTCCCATGTCGGGCCTGAACCTGAAGCCGCCGGCCTCGAGCAGCAAGGCCTCGGCTGGAAAAACACGTTCGGCAAGGGCAAAGGGGGCGACACCATTACCAGCGGCCTGGAAGTCACCTGGACCACCACGCCCACCAAGTGGAGCAACAACTTCTTCTGGAACCTCTTCGGCTACGAATGGGAACTGACCAAGAGCCCAGCCGGCGCGCACCAGTGGAAGCCAAAGGGCACCGCCGGCGCTGGCACCGTGCCGGATGCGCACGACCCGTCCAAGCGTCACGCGCCAGCCATGCTCACCACCGACCTGGCGCTGCGGTTCGACCCTGTTTACGAGAAGATATCGCGGCGCTTCATGGAGCATCCGGATCAGTTCGCGGACGCCTTTGCGCGCGCCTGGTTCAAACTCATACACCGGGACATGGGCCCCCGCTCCCGCTATCTCGGCCCCGAAGTCCCCGCCGAAGAACTCATCTGGCAGGATCCGATTCCCGCCCTCAACCACAAGCTCATCGGCGCAAAGGACATCGCCGCCCTCAAGCGCAAGGTCATGGCCTCCGGCCTCTCGGTGTCGCAACTGGTTTCGACCGCCTGGGCCTCGGCGTCCACTTTCCGCGGCTCCGACAAGCGCGGCGGCGCCAACGGCGCCCGCATTCGCCTGGCACCCCAGAAGGATTGGGAAGCCAACCAGCCGGCCCAACTGGCCAAAGTGCTCAAGACGCTGACTGGCATCCAGAGCGCGTTCAACAAGACGGCCAAGGGAGGCAAAAAGGTATCGCTGGCTGACCTGATCGTTCTGGCCGGTTGCGCGGCTGTCGAGCAGGCCGCCAGGAATGCCGGCTGCAAGGTTTCCGTTCCCTTCAAGCCAGGACGCATGGACGCCTCAGCGGAACAAACCGATGCGGCCTCGTTCGCAGTCCTGGAGCCCAGTGCGGACGGCTTCCGTAATTACCAGAAAGCCCGCTTCGCTGTAAAGGCCGAGGAACTGCTGGTTGACAAGGCGCAATTGCTCACCCTGACCGCACCCGAAATGACGGTCCTCATCGGCGGCATGCGCGTCCTCAAGACCAACGTCGGCGGGACCCCGCACGGCGTCTTCACCAGGCGGCCTGAGGCGCTCACGAACGACTTCTTCGTGAACCTGCTCGACATGGCCACGGAGTGGAAGCCAGTCTCGAAAGATGCCGACCTGTTCGAAGGCCGCGACCGCAAAACGGGCAAACTCAAGTGGACCGGCACGCGCGTTGACCTCGTCTTCGGTTCCAACTCCCAACTCCGCGCCCTGGCGGAAGTTTACGCCTGCGCGGATTCACAGGAGAAGTTCGTGCGAGACTTCGTGGCGGCCTGGCACAAGGTCATGAACCTCGACCGTTTCGACCTCGCCTAAACGCAGCACAAGAGCTTTCGAGCCCCTCCGGACAGGGCCCCGAAAGACCCGTCAAAAACAGCGTCGCCGGGAGGCCCAACCTCCCGGCGACTGCACGTCAGCTACCCGGTGCCGCCCGGCACCCGGACTGGTCCTCGCTCGCAATGCGGCAGGCAACCACGCCGTTGTCCCCCCGTCCCGCTACCGTAGTACCTCTAACCCGGGGTTAGAGGTACTACGGTAGCGGGACGGGGAGCGGACGATGAGCAGAGGGTGGGGCGCAGGTGCATAAAAGGTGCGGAAGTGCCGTGCGGACAGGCGGTTGCCCCTGTGCGGGGCCACAGTGCGCGGATTGGCTCCAAACCGGGCCTGGCTGGCTGGGGCTGGGGAAGCCGCCCATGAGCAGAAGTCGGCGGCGCAGCCCGGCTTCGAAGCGCCGGCAACCGTTGCCACATCGCCCTCAGCTCCGGGAGGTTGCCAGCTACTGAGACGCGCCCGCCCGGCTGCCAACACGCTGAATAGAATTACCCAGGGAGGGTGGGTACCCAGTAAGTACCCTACCCATAGGCACTAATCCAACCAAGCGGGCCTATCCTCTGGCCGCGTGCTTAGCCATCTCCTGGCCGTCTAGTGGCCGTCTAGTGGCCGTCTAGCGGCCGCCTAGTGGCCGTCCCCGACCATCCCCGGACCATCGGTAGGGCACTCTATGGCAGTGGAGGCGCGCCCTGCAGCCGGGGCCTGGTTGGCGGCAATGCGGCTGCGCCAGTCTGATGGCTGAACCAGCTTGTAGCGAATCCTCACCTCCGGCGGGTTGTTGGTGCTGAAACTGACGATTTGCAGCAACCCGCGGCCACCCTCGCGCGTCTTCACAAAGCGAGTGGTTTGCGAAAAGCCCGGCCCGCTCTCGGTGTCGCCATCCAGCGAGCCTTTCACCGCTTGCCGGCGGGTTCGAGCCCGGCGATTGCCCTTACTTCTTGGTTTCAAAGACCAGCAGGTAGGGCACTGCCGGGTTGTTAGCCGTGTCCCTGAAGCTGTTGTATTGACCCCGGTTGATCCAGATGACGTAGGTCTTGCCGGGCTCGAGTTTGACGGGCATGACGCACGTGCGTTTGTCTGAAAGATAATGCACTTCGCCAGCCTTCTGGGGGAAGGTCTCATTTGAGATCTGGCAGAAGGACCACATGCGATCAGTCTTCATGTCCTTGCTGAAGGTCACGCTGATTGCACCTAGCGCAGCGTCCACCGCGGTGTCGCCAGATGGTGGGACGGTTTTGACCACCGACGGGGGCATGGACTTGACCGAGACGGCACCTGTTCGGGCGGCACTCTGGGCTGCCAAGGTGGCAACCAGTCCAACGAGTGTTGCGGTGATGGCTATGTTTCTGATAAGTCTTGTAGGGATCTTCATTTTCATTCGTGTTGTCTTGTTGTGTTTGGAGTGACGGAGTGATGCGGTGATGGAAATGGGCAGTTCACGGGCTGGAGTGGACGTTGGTCGCAGGCGGAGCGTCCAGGCGATAATGGTAGATGATTTCCAGGCTGTCGCCGGTCGGGATGAGACGGTTGATGAATAGTTCGACACGGCCATCCCGCGTGCGCTCCTGGAGATCGCCCGGCTCTTTATCAAGGAGGCGTGCGCCCGGGGGCAAGCGATGCAATTCAATGCGCCGCGTGCGGCGGTCCGCCATCGGCCAATGGCGCATGGCGTACTCAAATACGCCCGGAGCACCCGTCGGCCTGATCTGGCCAGTGGCGGTGCCTTCGGTTGTAACCGAAAGCCGCCGCCCAGGCGGGACAGGCTCGTTTAGCGTCAGGAAGAAGTGAAGGAGCCCACTTTCGCGGGTCGTCTCGAAGCGAATCGGGCGATAGCGGGCATCAGTAATGTTCGTCACATTGACAAAATCAGAACAGACAAAGCGGTAGGTTTCCCATGGCACCTCAGAATGGTTCACTTCTTCAACGGTCGTTAGAAAGTGCGTCCGACCATCCGGCAATAA
The DNA here is from genome assembly GCA_035358715.1 of Verrucomicrobiota bacterium. Taxonomy (GTDB): domain Bacteria; phylum Verrucomicrobiota; class Verrucomicrobiia; order Limisphaerales; family UBA8199; genus UBA8199. Next base: position 112,437 of record DAOPPX010000002.1, on the reverse strand, counting down.
CTCAATCACCTCCCTTTGGGCGTAGTCGTCTTTAGTGGGGACGAGGACGTCCGCAGGAGCAAATCCAGACGGTGCCAAGTAAGCTGCAAGATTGGTTCTCGCCGCCTCCACCGCGCCGTCTGGCGCATTCCCGGCCATGGCGGTAGGCTGCACCAGTTTGTAGCGGATATTCACTTCCGACGGAACGTTGGTGCTGATCCCGACAATCTGCAGCAGCCCTCGCGCGCCCTCGCGCGTTTTCACGGCGTAGGTCGCGGGCAACGCCCCTTTGCCTGACATGACCACAGGCGTGCCTGGGGTGGACATGGCGAGGTAATAGTCCAGTTTGGAGGGCGGTAATTTGTCCCACTCCTCATTCAGCACCGGCGCGGCCACCAGGTTGAAACCGACCAACCCTCCGTAAAGCGGCCGCGTGTCCCCCACGGCATCAATCCCGGTCTCCGTCAGCCATTTCTGCGTCTCCTCTGGGCTGGGCTCGGCCTTTGGTCCGAAGTACTCGGAGGCCGCAAACAACCTCCCCTTGTCCAGATCAATGAACCGCTTGTTCGTATCACCCTTTCCGGCGATCACCCGCTCGACCACCGGGCCGAAGCCGACGGCTGGGGCGCTGGCCGACCGGACGCGCGTAAAGACAATAGACCCGACGCGGCGGCGCCCATCCGTGGCGCTGCCCAGTTCGAACACCATCGGGCTTCCGAATGGAACCCGCCCGCTAACGGCGAACTCCTGGGTGGCGGCTTGCTCGGAGGCGAGCGTGCCGTCCTTGGCCCCGGCTTCCATGGTGGTGAGGGTCACTTTCAAGGTGAAGCGGACCTGGTCGGCGTCCACCTCCGGCAGCAATCGAGCCGTCATGCCCGCGGGAGCCACGCCATATTGTGGCCGCTGGCGGTCCGGTGTGACGGGCTGGGTTGCGATCCGAACCTGGGCTTCTGTGCCGGAGGGAGTTTGTATGCGAGGGGCCGACAGAACCTCTACGTTCGTTTGTTGCAGCAACCGGCTGCGCGTCATGTTGCTCGGCGTGAGTTCAAAAGCGGGGGGCACCTCGGCAAACACTAACTCCGCCAGCAACTCTGGGGCTGGCTCGCCCGTGGCTCCTTGCCGCTGTTGGCGGGCCAGCTCGACCATCCGTGTGGCGATGCGCTTGAACTCGCGCCGGTAGGCATCGTTGCCTCGCGCTGCTTGCTGGACCTTCTCCCAGTCGCCCCCTCGTAGCGCGGTCCGCACCTTGCCAATGTCGTCAAAGATGCCAGGAGGGAATTCATAGCCCGTCCCCTTCACCACCGCGTTGAAGTTACTCAGCAGGTTCAACAGGCGCCGCGTACCGGTCTCGGCCGCGGCCAGGTTCTTCGCGTCAAATGCCGCGCTGAACTCATGGCCGAAGTCTTCAATGTCATTGAACAGCGCCACGGCCCGCGCCTGGTCTGCCTTGGACAGGTCCTCCAGGTGTGAGGCCCCGCCTGATGAGTTGGAACTAGCGGCATCGCCTTGTATCAGCGGCACTGCGGGCCGCGTGGCGATCCCCGGCACGCGGACCCAGCGCAGCGGCAGACGGTAAAGCTCGTAGGCGACCACCTCCGAGTCCTGCAGGTTCTGGATGAGCGAGCAGGTGTGGACGTTTTGCAGGCCGGCATACTCAACGCGGCAAAGCCGGGCCGTTTTGTGCTCCCCACTCTTCAGCCTAGCAGCGAGACGCAGGGCGAACTTCCTGGGGTCGAGGTTGTGATTGAGCTTGAGGCAGGTTTGGTCATCGGCGCCGGAGCGGATTAGCTGCAAGGTGCTGCCGCTTTCATTCTTCAACAGGACGCCCGTCTGGTCCCAGGTGGCCACACGCTCCCACGCGCCATCGGCGAGCCCGATCTTGCAGATAAGACTCCCCGGCACGACGTCACGGAAGCCTATGAGGGTAACCCGCCCTTTGGCCTGACCGCCTTTGTAGAGGTCTGTCGCGGTGACATAATTGGGCCGCGGTTCGAAGCCCAGCAACAGCTCCGTCTCCGGCACAAACTCTCCGGCGCGCCTGGTCAGGAGGGCAAACTCGGTGCCGGCTTTGCGGTCCGGGCACAGGGTCGAGAAGGCACCCAGTCTGTCACCCGGCGCCTCGGGCAGGAGCGTGCCGTCGGGGCGCCACCAGACGGAGCTGGAGCGCGGACTGCTCGCCACGGCCAGCACCTCGAACTCCAGACCGTTGGTCAAGCTGACCTTGAACTGGCCCGGCCTGGCCTGGCCGAACGGCGCCGGAGTGCCCGAACTTGCGAGCACACCCGCAAGCCGCTGTGGATCACGCGCAACTTCCAGCGGCGGAAACAAGGCCATTTGCGCCACGGCCCCATCGTCGCTGAGGGTAAACACGCGTCCCTGCCGCAGATTATACTCCTTCCCGTTGATGCGCAGGCGGTCCGGGCGCGGAGACTCGCGCAGATAGCCGAAGGTGCGCCCGCTCTTGAGCTTGAGGCTGCCGTCGTCCGTCCAAGCCTGGCTTCTGGAGTTACCAGACCCCTGGGTATCAGAACTGAACTCGCCCGCGAAAAAGAGCGCGTAGTGCAGGTCCACGTCATCGTGGTGAATCATCACTGAGTAATTGCCTCCCCCGATGTGGGCAGCCTTCGGGAACTGGCTGCGCGAGGCAGCCCGCGACTTGCCCGCATCCTGGGGGGGGCTGGTCGCAGGCGGAGGTCCCGCCGGCTCGCGATGCCCGAGGAGTCTCGTAAACAGAGGCATCTGCCATCTGATCGGGCCCATTTCCGCCTTGGCGTCCACGAGCAATTGGACCTTGGCCAGACCACCGCTGCCCCGAACGGCCCAAACACCATCGCCGGTGTGGCGAATGTCCAGCCCTCCCGAAAGGGCGTCCACCTGCTGAGCGGCTGACCCGTCCGGCAGCTCCTTGTTCACCAGCTTCCGCAGTCCCTCGATCTTGCATTCCGCCACGTCGGGGTTCACGAAATAGTGGATGGCCACGGTCAACCGCTCCCACCGGTAGTTCGCAGCTTCTAAGTGACGGACGACCTCCCGCAGCAGCTTCTGCTGGACTGCGAAGGCGTTCTTGCCGTCGTAGGTGGTGACTGCCTGCTTCTTCGAGTAGTGGTAAAACGCCAGTGAGAACATCCCAGCCAACACCGCGAATAGCAGGGTCACGCCCGCTACCGCTGCGACAGTGCCCCAGGCACGCCCTGCACGCGGCGCAACCGCCGCCGAGCCGGTTCGGCCGCCGCCAGGTGTTCGATTCGCCGACCGCCACACCGCCCTGGTCATCAACCAGCTCGCGACCGCGCAGCTCGTGACCATCAGCCCCACCATGAGTACCGAGAACCAGCCCCTGCCCAATTGCGGCATCCACTCCGGCGCGACCTGGTCCGCCAGCCAGCACCACCCGATGATCAGCCCCCCATTCAACGCCAGCAGCGGAAACAGCAGCACGTCAAATACCGCCAGCCCCAGCCCGGAAAGCCGCCCCTGCGAGTGCCGGATGCGGGAGATCGCAATCCCGCCCAGGATCGTCGTGCCGAGCACCGAAGTCACGCCAAGCGGAACCAACGTCACGAACAACAGGAAGCCCAGTCTAGTGGGCCTTTGTCCGGGGCCGCCTTCCGTCAGAGCAATCAGCCAGAAAAGCGCGGCAAGGATTCCAAAGACGCTCCAGCACGCACCCACGATGGCAGTGCGCGAAAAGCGCGGTTCCTGCCTCGTAGCAGCCGACGTCAGGAGGCTCTGATCCATTCCGGCCCCTGAACTCGGCGCCCCGGTCCAGTCGGCCGGCCGCTGACCCGCGTGCGGGTGAGACGTTTGGTGCTCGGCGGTTTCCCCTTGCGGTTGCGCGGCAAGAGTTCTGGCTTCCAGCATCGCCAACACGCAGTCCCGCTGCTGGACCACCAGGACGAAGCCGATGATCATGTAGGGCACGATCAGAATGGCCCAGCCAACCGGGAACCAGCCAACCGTGCACAGGAGACAGCCGAGAATGCAACTGGTGACCGCCAGCCCAAATGACATGCGCCGGGAGGTGATGCCGATTTGGCGCAGGAATCGGTTGTTGTCCGTGGCCAGTCCAGCGTAGGCCACGAACCACCAGTAGAACCAGAAGATGGGTATGAAGCCATACCCCACGGCCTTGCCGGGCGTGGTTCGCGCCCCATGCCCTTGCAGCAGCGCCCAGTGCCGATACAACAGGATGCACCAGAACACTGTGGCGGTAATGAGCGCCGGAACGGTGATGACATCGAGCCAGCGCACGAACTCGCTTACGATGCTCACCGGATAGCCGATCCACCAGGCGATGGCCAAAACGAGAAACTGCTGCCGCACCGATTCCACCGTGAACCTCGGGGCGTCCGGCTCCTTTGCCCCGAGAACGGGCGGATGAGCTGGCCGCGGCGCATCCTGGACCGGCATGCTCAGCCTGGGCGCTGCCGCCGCGATGGTTTCCACGTCGCTCTTGACCTGGCTGGCCTGTTGATAACGCCGCTCCGGCTCCTTCTCCAGCGCGTGCAGCACCACCTCGTCCAGCCGCACATCTACCTGCACCTTCCGTGACGGCGGCGCGAACCGGCCCAGCGGCAGCTCGCCCGTCAGCATCTCGTAGAAGACCACGCCCAGCGAATAGATGTCCGCCCGGTGATCCACTTCCTGCGGATGCTCGATCTGCTCCGGCGCCATGTAATGCGGCGTGCCCATCACGTCCTTGGCGCCAGTCAGGCGCATGGCTGTCGGCTCGCGCCCCAGCAGCTTCGCCAGGCCGAAGTCGGTGATCTTCACCCGCCCCTTCTTGTCCAGCATCACGTTCTCCGGCTTGATGTCCCGGTGCACGATTCCCTCGTCGTGGGCGAACTGGAGTGCGTCGCAGATTTGCGGGATGATCTTCAGCGCTTCGCGCGGCGCGAGCCGACCCGCCTGCTGCAACTGCCGCAGGTTCAGCCCTTCCACGTACTCCATGACGAAGTAGTGCAGCCCGCCCGCCTCTCCGAACTCGTGCACCGCCACGATGTTGGGATGGCTCAGTCGGGCCAGTGCCCGGGCCTCGCGGGTAAACCGGTCGGCGAAGCCCGAGTCGGCGCCCGTCTCTGGCGGCAAGATTTTGAGCGCGACCAGCCGGTCCAGCGCCGGCTGACGGGCCTTGTAAACCGCTCCCATGCCCCCCTGCCCCAGCAGCTCCATGATCTCAAACTGGGGGAACAGCTTGGCTACGTCCGGCACTGGCGGCGGGACAAAGGGCGGCGTGCGGCTCGGCTGGCCCGGCTCCGGGGCCACTCCGCTTCCGAATCCCGCCTTCATCAGGCACGCCGGGCACAAGCCCTGCGGCGCGCCGGCTGGCAGCGGCTTGCGGCAGGACGGGCAAATATGTTCAGTATCCATAACTCGGTTCCAGCCATCTGTTAAGCAACGGCAGGGCGAGGTTACACGGAAAACACGAGGCGTGCGGCGCGATGCGTGGTGCGTGATGAACTGATGCCGGTTCAAGCAAGGGGTTGTCCTTCGGTCGGCTTCCCGCCGCCGGGAACCGCGAGGTCCCGCGTGGCCTGTGGACGTTGTAAGCCGACTGGAAGTCGGCGCTCCTGCGCGGCACTTTCAGCCTCCTTTCATCGGGCGAGCACGTTGAACAGATGGTGCATTTCGGCGTCCACTTCGCCGGGCGAGTCCACCGTATTGGCAATCTCCGCCCGGAGCAGTTCCCGATACCGCTGCCGCAACCGGTGCACTGCCACCTTCACCGCCCCTTCCTCCATCCCGAGCCTCGCCGCCAGCTCTGTGTAGGGTTGCGAGACGCGGTCGCCGACCAGGCACGGCTTGAGCGCGGCAAACAAATCGGCCTGATCCCGCGCGCGGAACTCCGCTTCGAGCTGGCCCACGACCTCGTCCAGCAACGCCAGCGCCCACCGGTATTCGAAGGCCTGCTCCGGCGTGCGGGTATCTATCGGTTCAACGCCGTAGCGCGTCTCCGCCGTGTCGAGCTGGATCGGGATGTTCTTCTGCCCCCCGCCCCGTTTCCGGGCGCGCACCTTGTCCCACTCATTGGCCAGAAAGCGCTCCATCGCAGTCAGCAGAAACGTCCGGAACCGGCCCTTGGCCTGGTCAGCCCGGGCCAGCCATTGGTGCTCCAGCACCCGCGTGAAGAACTCCTGCGTCAGGTCCTGCGCGTCCTCGACGGAGTAGCCGCGCCGCCGCGCATAGGCGTAGAGAGGAAACCAATAGGCGCGGCACAGCTTCTCCAGCGCCGCGTGGGCGCGCGTCGTGTCACTCCGCCCCGCCGCCACCACCACCGACCAATGCGTGGGGGGGAAGCATCCGGCTGGCGCTCGGGGCCTCTCCGTGCCCGCCGTCTCTGGGTCAGTAGAAGTCATTTAGCAGTCGCGAGCTTACCAGCCCGTCCCGGGCCTGTCTAACCTACTCAACCGGGAGGGCGAGCGTCCCCGCGAGCCCAAACATATCAGGGTTCGCGGGGACGCTCGCCCTCCCATCAAGGCCGCAGGCAATACACCCTCAGACGCCGCCAATCCGCTGTCGGGCTGGCATGCGGCCGAGTATTGGCCTGCCCCTCACGGTTCGTAGAGGATGATCCCACGCTTCGGCGCGCCGCCGGGGAAGTTCGCCCAGAAGATGTCGCGGAAGCCCGGCGGGTTGTATTCCCAGTGCCACGGCTCGTTCTGGTAGGGATACCAGCCGAACTCCTCGCCGCGCAGCAGCAGCCACTTGTGCACGGGTGACTCGCGCATGCGCACCAGTTCCGACATGGGACGGGTCGAGAGCCCCCTGAACTTGATCTCGTCGCGGTGGCTCATGTCGAAGTCAATCGCCAGCCCCAGCGAGTGCGAGGAGAAGCTGGCAACGGCGTTTGGATTGGCGGCGCGCGCCGCGTTGGCCTCGGCGCTTTTGCGGTGGCGATGCGCCGAGAGGATGACCAGGTCAACTCCCTCGGCCTTGGCCTGCTCGCGCATGCGGACAAACGAGTCCTTCGCGTGGCAGTTGAGCATCCAGCGCTCCTGGCCGGGAACGGCCACCCACTGGCCGGTCATGTACTCCCAGACCGCGTCGGTGGCTTCCGCGCGCAGAACCACCGCGTCGCGGGTGCTGTTGGCCCGGCGCTCCAACCGCACGAGGTCCAGCGCGTCCACCATCACGTCGGCAAACTGCTCATTAGGACCTTCGGGCGCCCCGGGGAAATCATTCTCCTGCCACTCGAACCTGCGGAAATGCTGGCTCAACTCGGGCCCGAGGATATCCAGCCCGGAAGTATTGGGGTCGTGAATGAACTTCAGCTCCAGCGCGCGAACCAGCGCGAGCCTGGACTCGGGGGCGTCCTTGGCCAGCGCCCGCTCGAAGGCGGCGGCGAGCTCAGCATCCTGTTCCCGGTCCTTGAGCGTCGCCCAAATGTAATCGGGGTGCAGCCGCGTCGCCCTGGCTTTGGCAAGCTCAGCCGTCGCCTCGATCAGGCTCATGGACGAGTCTGTCGTTGGCTTCGTGGGGCATTTGCCCTGAGGTTTGCGCGGGGCCGCGCAGCCAAAGAAGAGCATGGCACAGACGAGTAATAGGGTTGAGAACAGCAAGGTTGTTTTCATCATCTTGTGCTAGAATAAATGGTACGATGGATAGCGGCAAACGAAAGATAGATCATGAGTGCCTTAGCCGATAAACAATGTCAGCCCTGCCGGGGGGGAGTCCCACCGCTAACAGGTGAACCGCTGGCTCGACTCGCCCGGGAACTGGGCGGCGGCTGGCAGGTGGTGGGGGAACATCACCTCGAAAAGGAATACCAGTTCAAGAACTTCGCTCAGGCCCTTGCCTTCACCAACAAAGTCGGGGAGTTGGCGGAAGCCCAGGGACACCATCCCGACATCTACCTTGCCTGGGGCAAGGTGAAGATTACAATCTGGACGCACAAGATCAACGGCCTGACGGAAAGCGACTTTGTGCTGGCGGCCAAAGCGGACAAGCTAACGGGGGCGAAAGGGTAATCACTGCACCGGCAACGCCGCCTTGAAGCGAATCCGCAGACTGCGCGGGTCCTGGCTCGGCCCCAGCACTTGCAGCACCCCCATCCCGCCCTCCCGGGTGCGATAGACGAACACCGGCTGCGCCTTCACCTCGGCGCTTGGGATACTCACATTCTGCGCCCCGCCGCCGCCCAGCAGTTGGCGCCGCACCGTCGAGGCAGCCACGCTCTCAAACGTCGCCCCGCCCTCCAGTCGGAGCAGCACGCCGTCGTCCAGGTGCAAACCCGCCCCCGCCCCCACCGTCACCGTCAGGTCCGCCCCGTGCTGCACCATCCAATTCAGCATGGGACGAGGGTTGTTCCCGCTGGCGGCGACGACGTTGGTCGGCACCAACATCAACCGGCCCTGGTCGAGGTCCAGAACCGTGCAGTCCAGACTCGGCCAGCCCCCCAGCTCCCGCTCGATCGCCGGGCCGAATTCGGGCGGCCTCAGCGTTGTTCCCAGGCGCGGCGCCAGCGCGATTCCGCCAATCTCACCCGACACCCACGGCGTCCGTTCGAGCACGAACTCCGCGATGTCCCCGGCGCGTAAATCCGGCTCGCTCGGATCGAGGAACACATAGCCTTGCGTCTCCTGGGCGCTCAGAACTCCGGAATGCAGCCCCACCTCCTCGCGTTTGCCGCTCTTGAACCTGGCCATCATCCGCAGCGCGTATTGTCCCCGGTCCACGTTGTGCGACACGTCCAGGCACCGTCCATCCGCATCGTGCCGGAGATGCGTGCACAGGACCTGTATCCCCTCGATCAGCACCCGGGTCCGGCTCCCGTCAAACACCGCCACGGCTTCCCATGGCCGATCCGCTGCGGTGGCCACGTGCATGGCCGCTTCCTTCGTGCCCGCCGGAAAACGTATCACTTCCGCCATTCCCACCCCCTTGACTCCGAAGTGGCCGATGAACTCTCCGCGGGGCGTGTATTGCCGCCCCCCCTGCCACTTCGAGGGGAGTCGGCCGCCATGGCGCACGAGGATAGCGCAGTCGTTCGAGCCCACGCTCTTCCTCGTCCACATGCCGGCGGGAATGAACTCGCCCACCTCACCCGGCGGTTTTGGCAGCACCGTGCCGTCGGGCTTCCACCAGAGCCCGGCCATCAGCGGATTACGCGTCACGGCCACCACCTCGACCGTTATCCCGTTGGTGAGCGTGACCTGATACGTGCCCGCCTCGGCCCGGGCCAACGGCGGTGGCGTGCGTTGCGCGGCCACACCCGGGCTTTGATGAACCCACCCCAGCCGCTGCCAAATGGCCGCTCCAATTCGCTGGGCGGACAGCTCGGCGCCCGGCTCGGCAATGATCGTGAAGCGCGCCGTGCCGTCTGCCATCGCAGCCTCCTCAAACATGATCTGCTTGCCCGCCGCGTCAGTAGCCCTCAAGACCACTCGTCCCTGATCGCCAAACTCACTCCGCATCTTCCACCTGTGCTCTTCCACGAACTCCCGGGCCGCATCCAACGCCTTCTGGCCCAACTCCGCCCGGTGCTCCGCCACAAAGTCCCCCTCCCGATCAGCCGGCGGACTCTCACTCAGCCCGCCGCTCTCCACCAGCTTGTAACGAATCTCCACCCCGCGCGGCTCTCCCGAGAAGCCCGTGATCTGCACCAACCCGATCCCGCCCTCCCGAGTCCTGAACAGGTACGTCTCCGGCAGCGCCCCCTTGGCGCTTAAAAACACCGGCGAACCAGGCGTGCCATGCTTCAGTACATCATCCGTCAGGGCCGCGCGCGGTGTCAGCGCCTTCCACAGCTCCGCGTTCACCGGGCGCGCCACCATTTCCAGCCCTGCCAGGCCGCGGATGCTCTGGCTCGTCTCGCCGATGGCGTCAATCCCGTTGCCCCGCACCCACGCCAGGAAGGCGTTCGTGTCCGCGGGAGTCAGACCGGGCGGCGGGGAAAACAACTTCCCGCTGTCGAAGTCAATCGCCAGGTCGCGCTGCACGCTGTCGTCGTTCACCACCCGCTCGATCACCGGACCGAACCGGGCTGGCGCACCTGTCACATGCCCGGCAGCAGCCCCGCCTGTTCCCCTCGAACCCAGCGCATGAACGCCGACGAAGCTGGCATAGGCAAAACCGTGTTCCCGTGCCAAACCACTGCACTTGCTGAACCACTCATTCTGCTGCTGCACGGTGATTTGGTCCGAGGTCACGGCGCACTCCAGCACCGTGTTGCGTCGGTCCGGCACCCGCTCCAACAGCGCACCCACCGTCTCCCAGCTCGTCGGTTGCCCCTCAAACGTCATCGCGTCCTTCGCCACCACCAGCCGCACATACTTTCGGAGCGCCTGCGCAACCTCGCCACCGCTCCCCATTCCTGCTCGCGCCCCCGACTGCGCCAGCTTGTAGCGAATCCTCAGGCCGCGCGGGCTCTCCGCGAAACCCGTAAGCTGCAACACCCCCAGCGCACCCGCCTGCGTCTGGAAAGCAAACGTCCGCGGGAAAACAATGTTCTCGTTCACCTGGTAGCCGGCAAAGCCCTCCTTCACGCCCAACGAGGCGCGTCCCAACCCTATCACGCCAGACCTCAAGGCCTTCAGCAACTCCTCACCACTGGCCTTGTCCCACATCGCCTGCGGAACCCCCACCAGCTTCGGCGAAGCCCAGAGGTCCCACGATTGCTCGCGCGCCAACGCCAGCAGGTCCGCCCCTGCCGCCGCCAGCCAATAGAAGAACTCTTTCTCCGAATTCTCTGCCACCTGGGCCGACAGTTCGATCTCCCGTCCGCTGTCCAGGTCCTCCCCCTTGATCGGCCGCTGCGTGGCCACCGAATACAGCACCCGCTCTACTACCGGCCCAAGCCCCGTGCCTCTCGCAGCGCCGGCCCGACTTAACTGGTAATCCCGGCTCACCTTCCGCTGGCCCAGCGCCCGCGGGCCCAAGCTTGCCGTCAGCGTCTCGTAGCCCGGCGCGGTTATGGACACCTGCTTCCGCTCCGCATACCAGCCAACGTAGAGATCAAACCGTCCGTCCTTGCGCGAACGCGCGTTGGGACGCGGTCCCGCCTCGCCCCGCTTCACCGGGCTGCCTTCCAGCGTCAGTTCCGCACCCGCAATGGGCTTGGTCGTCTCAGCATCAATGATCACGCCCCGCACGAAGACGCTGGTCGGACAAATCAATTGCCCCAGCGTTAGCGCCATCACCAGCGCCGCGACCGCGGCCAACGCGATGTGCGTCCTCCGACCCCGTGTCGCCCACCAGCACAGCCCATACAGCGCCCCCGCCACCAGCGGCGTCTCAAACGCCCCCAGCCCAAAACCACCCTCGGAGATACGGAACACTGTCCACCCCGACGCAATGAGCAGCGCCGCCGCCCCTTCCAGCTTCCAGCCCAGCGCCAACCCCAGCAGCATCAGCCCCACTCCCACGAAACTCAATTGCACCCCCTCCGGCTGCGAACCGATCGGCGGAAACCCTTCCCCGAAGACAAAGAGCCCGTAGATGGCGAGCAACAGCGTCCCCAGCACCCGCGCGGTCCACCGCGCCGCCGTCACCCACCCCTTCGTAGCAGCCGACGTAAGGAGGCTCTGATCCCTCCCGCTGCCCGCCGGAATCTCCGGCAGCGTCCCCCGGCTCAGCTTCGCCCGCCAGCGCCGCGCGTAAACCTCCGCCACCGCCACCCCCACCCGCTGGCCGGTGGCCAGGTCCATCACGAACCCCTTCTTGAAGAACAACCGCGTCCCATTGAACCACCGCACCTCCTTGATCGCGACGATGTCCGCCAGCGGCACGCTGATCGGCGAGCCCACGATGGGAATCAGCTCCAGCCGGTCCTCGTGCATCACTGCCACGCCGGGCGACTGGAATGGCCTGCGGAACATCAGGCACTCCGCCACGTCGCGCTCGGTGCGTGGCACCTCCGCCCGCGCTCGCCGGACCTGCCGCCCCACGATCGCATACGTGATGGCAAACGCGATGCCACCCAGCTCAGCAGCAATCAACCACAGCGCTTTCAGTCCCATCCGGGGCACCAGCACAGGCAGAGCCAGCCCCACCACCACCAGCGGCACAATCAGGAACAACTGGATATACTCCCAGTTCCAAATCCAGGCGTCGCGCCAGCGCAGGATGCGGACCGGCTCGCCACCAGCCCCCCCGGCCACGCCCTGCTGGGGTGGGCTGCCTCCACCAGAGCCAGCCCCGGCACCAACCTGCTGCCCGGCAGCGAAGTGCCGGTAGGCGGCGATGCCGAAGCACACAGTCGCCACGGCGCTCAGCAGGGCCGCAAGCGTGTTGTCCGAGACCGTGTAAGACACGGCGGCAATGAGGAAGCACACCGCCGCAAAGAAGAAGCACCCAGCCTTCACCCACAAGTGACGGCGATACTGCCCGATCATCGCTGGGGTGACCTCGGACGCGTCGGCGGGTGGCGCGGCCACCGCCGGCACTCCGGGCGTGGCCGCAATCGTTTCCACCGCCGTCTTCACCTCGCTGGCATGCTGGTAACGCCGCTCCGGCTCCTTCTCCAGCGCGTGCAGTACCACCTCGTCCAGCCGCACATCCACCTGCACCTTCTTCGACGGCGGCTGGAACTTCCCCAGCGGCAGCTCGCCCGTCAGCATCTCGTAGAACACCACGCCCAGCGAGTAGATGTCCGCCCGGTGGTCCACCAACTGCGGCTTCTCGACTTGCTCCGGCGCCATGTAATGCGGCGTGCCGATCACTTGGTCCTGCGTGATGGCCTGCCGCGGCTGGTCCGCCGCCACGATCTTGGCGATGCCGAAGTCCGCGATCTTCACCCGCCCCTGCCGGTCCACCAGAACGTTCTCCGGCTTGATGTCCCGGTGCACCACCCCCAGCTCGTGCGCGAACTGCAGCGCCTCGCAAATCTTCGGAACGATGCTCAGCGCCTCTTCCGGCGCCAGCTTCTGCCCCTGCAACAACTGCCGCAGCGTCATCCCGTCCACATACTCCATCAGCAGGTAGTAAAGCCCCTCCGCTTCCCCGAAATCGTGCACCGTCACGATGTTCGGGTGGTTCAGCCGCGCCAGCGCCTGCGCCTCCCGCAGAAACCGCTCCGCAAACTTCGGGTCCGCCCCCTTCTCCGGCGCCAGAATCTTCAGCGCCACCAGCCGGTTCAACTTCGGCTGCCGCGCCTTGTAAACCACTCCCATCCCGCCCCGTCCCAGACAGTCCAGGATCTCCAGTTGCGGGAAATGCTTCGCGATCTCTGCGGGTTCCGGCGGCGCTTGGACGACCTTGGTGCCGTGCGGCCCGGATTCCCCCGTTGCCTCGGTCTGCGTTGCCAGCCCCACCCCCAGCACGCAGCGCGGACACAACCCCTGCGGTGCCTCCGCCGGCAGCGCCGCCCCGCACCGGGGACAACTGCCCGGCGCTTGCTCCGCACCGCTGCGCGCGACGACACCTCTAGCGGCCGATGATTCCCCCTCTCCCCGGGGGAGAGGGCCGGGGTGGCGGGCGTCCTCTGTTCCGGCGGCGGACGCTCCCGTGCTCCGCGTCCCCTGCGCCTTCCGCGCCTGGCTCCATTCATAGATCACCCAGCCGCAAACCGACCCGACCCCGCAGAAGATGGCCGTGAGCAACGTGCGCTCGGACTTCCAGCCACCAAGCGCCAGAAACAACTCAATCGCCAGCGCCGCCGCCAACACCCCCCCGAAGGCCGAAAGGCAGCACACCCCCCACCGCACCCGCACTTCGCCCCCATGCTCCTCGACAAACGTGAACTTCCTGCCCTTGCGCCTGGTGGGTGAAGAGGTTGACTGCATGGGTTCACTCCGAGGGGCGTTCCTGGAGGCTATAGAGTTCTCTTCTCCACTCCTCCCCAGTCTATTGAACTGGTAAATCACATAGAGGTTAAACGCCACCACTCCGGCCAGCGTGCCGAATAGCACAGTGTCCACGCCGCTCCACACGCCCGCTGCCAGCAACAATCCGTTCAGGGCACCCGAGCCGAGTATGACGGCCACCAAACCTAACCCATACGGCACCCAGCGCACATGGGCCTGGCCGGCACGAATCTCGGCGAACGAGAACCTTCTGGTCTCGCCCGCGCCAGCCCCGATGTGCTCCTGCTGCCGAATCGGCGGAGCGACCGGCGGTGCCGACTTCCCCCGCCGCATCAGCCAGACGACAAGCACGATTGCTCCCGCCACGACGCCCGCCATGACGAGCAGCACCAAGAGCGCAACCAGGATCTCCCAGATGCTCACCATCATTGCCCCAAACATCACATTGTTCATACACCGCTTACTACCGGAAAGCCGGCCAAAGGTTACGCCGCCATCCCATCCTTTTGGACTGCGCCGGCAGAGCGCCAGCGACGACGGCGCTTTGGCTCTCGCAGCAGCCTGCCAAACTTTCTTGCGAGCCACGATAGCGGTGTCGCGCTTCGCTTGCCACCGCACTCCACATGTAGATCACCCCCCTAGCGCCGCAAACAGCTCCCGCAGCTCCCCCTCCACCTCCTCCGGCCCCGCCACCGTGTTCGCAATCTCCTCTCGCAGCAGCTCGCGGTAGCGCGCCCGCAACCGATGCGCCGCCACCTTCACCGCCCCCTCGCTCATCCCCAGTTGTGCCCCCAATTCCCGGTACGGTATCTCCGCCCGCCCCCCGCCCAGCGTGTCCTTCAGCCCCACGAACATCCTCTCCCTCCCGGCCGCCACATACTCTCCCCGCAACCGCCCCAGAACCACCTCCAGCAGCGCCAGCGCCCACTGCCGGTCAAACGCCCGATCCGGCGTGTCCCCCGGCGCCACCGCCTGCCCGCACCGGGTCTCGGCGGTGTCGTACCTGAGAGGCATCACCTGCGCGCCGCCGCCCCGCTTCTGCGCCCGCGCCTTGTCCCACTCGTTCACCAGAAAATGCTTCAGCGCGGAGAGCAAGAACGACCGGAACCGCCCCCGTGCGGGGTCCGCCTGCGCAACACTGTTCCGCGCCAGCAACCGAGCGAAAAACTCCTGCGTCAAATCCTCCGCTTCCTCCCGGGAATGGCCCGCGCGCCGCACGTAGGCGTAAAGGGGCTGCCAATAGTTGCGACACAGTTGCTCCAGTGCAGTTCGCGCTCGGCTCGTGTCGCTGTGTCCGGCGGTGAGCACCACCGACCAATGCGTCGTGACGAAGCATTCCGCCGCCGCTGACGGTGTCTGTGTGCCACTGGAGGTCATTTGTGCACTCCGAGGGTAATGGGGACAGGGTGGCTTGTCGAGGAGGGCGGCATAGTTGGCCACTGGCGGGGCTCATCCCAATTTCTGACAACTTCCCAAGCCCGGAGGGCCTGCGGCAACGGTTTCTGGCGCCCAGAACTGGTGTAACCGACTGTCCGCACGGCACTTCCGCCCATTCTCCACCCCCGCACCTCACCATCCGCCCGCCGTCCGCTCCCCGTCCCGCTACCGTAGTACCTCTAACCCCGGGTTAGAGGTACTACGGTAGCGGGACGGGGAGCGGACGGCGGGCCTGCCCATCCCTGGCGGGGGGGTGGCCGTGCCCGGAAAATGGGGTCGGGAGGGGGGCAATGTAATACCGTGATTGCTCAGCCGCTGCGCTGGCGCCTTTGCCAGGAAAACACCGCTCAAAAACTGGGATGCGCCCCCATTGGCGAGAATGCCTGCGCAATCGCTGTCACCGAGGCGTTTCAGCCAGGCCCGACGGAAGGGCCGCAAGCCCTGGAGGAAAGGCTCGGCGGCTGATTGGGTTGCGGCAACCTGCCGCACGGCGCTCTCAGATCGTTGCGTCAGAGACCGGCTGCGTTCAGTGCCCCCTTGATGGCCGCGATGACCTTTCGCTGCACGGAAAGAGGCTTGCCAGGAATGCGCGCCCCCGCCGCCGCGGGGTGGCCACCGCCGCCAAATTGGGCGGCGACTTCATTTACATTCACCTTCGTGCTCTTCGAACGCAGGCTGATGCGGGTCAACTCTGGCTCGACTTCCTCGAATACGCAGGCCACCACTACGGGGGCGATGGCGCGGATGTGATCAATCAGCCCCTCCGTGTCGCTGCTGTCAGCCCCGGTGCGGGTGAAGTCTGCCTTCTTCAGCCAGAAGTAGGCGATCTGATTCTGCTGCGTCAGGCGGAAGTGGCTGTAGATATGCCTCAGCAGACGGGCGCGCGGAAGCGGATAAGACTGGTACACCTCGTTGCAGATTCGAGTCAGATCGGCGCCGCGGCTGACCAGTTCGCCAGCCACGTGGTAAGTGCCGGGCTGCGTGGTGGCATATTGAAACGAGCCGGTATCGGTGGACACGGCCGTGAACAAGCAGTCCGCGATGCGTCGGGTAATCGGCCACTTCGCGATCTTCAGCAACCGATAGACCAGTTCTCCTGTGGAGGGTTCGCGGGCCGAAACCCAGTTGAGATCGGCGAACCGCGAGTTGCTTTCGTGGTGGTCAATATTGATAAAGAGCTTGCGCCGGGCGATATGCTGCCCTACCGAGCCAAGGCGATCGAACGTGGCCGCATCAACAGCGACCACGCAGTCGAATTGCAGCCCGGGCTTGGGCTTCTGGACAAGACCGTCCGCATCCAGGAATTCGTACTTCTGCGGGATGCTGTCCTCGTTCCAGCACACCACCTGCTTGCCTGCGTTCTGAAGCGCGAGCGTCAGGCCCAGTTGCGACCCCACACAATCCCCGTCTGGCCGGATGTGGCCAGCGACACAAATCGTCTGGCTCTGCTGCAGGCCCTCGATAATGCGGTCAATAATTTTCGGATGTGGCTTCATGCAATGAAAACAGCCTCGGCACGGCAGCGCCCGCCCAATGTTGCTACTCCGGTGGGCCCGCGGGAAGGGTCTTTTCCAGCTCCTCGATAATCTCCAGCACGCGGTTGCCCCGCGCGACAGAATCATCCACCAGGAACTGCAGCCGCGGCGTGTACTTCAGAATAACGGCCCCCGCGACCAATCCCTGGATGCGTTTGCGTTGGCGGCGCAACAGGCCCACACCCTGTCGTTGCTGTTCCGGGCTGCCCAGAATACTGACGAAGACGCGCGCGGACTTTAGATCGCCAGCCACATCCACGTCGTTCACCGTTATCAACCCCGCCTCGCTGACCTGGAACTCGCGGCGAATGACTTCGCCGATCTCCCGCTTCAGCAACTCACGCACGCGTTGGAGTCTAAGGGAAGGCATCTTTCCTCGCCTGGTTATGCCGATACAGGGTTGCGGGCGGATATTCGCTGATTAAGGAACGAGCGGATCATAGAGGACCAATCCAGCCTGGCAACGATTCGGCCCAGGCGACCTGGATTATCACAGCTTCTGCGCGATCTTCTCCATCGTGTAGCACTCGATGCTATCACCGATCTGAAAGTCGCTGAACCCTTCAATCCGAATGCCGCATTCCATGCCGGCACGCACCTCGTTGACTTCGTCCTGAAACCGACGCAACGACTGGGCGATTCCTTCATAAATGATCTCCTTGCGGCGGCGGACCCGGACCTTGCCTTTAGCGATGCGCCCGCTAACAACCATGCACCCGGCAACCGGAGCGCCTTTGGACAATTCAAAGACCTTTCGCACCTCAGCCGCGCCGACTGTAATGTCCTTCAGTAGCGGTTCCAGCAACCCGGCCATTGCCTCCTTCACCTGGTCAATCAACTCATAGATGATTGCATACAGCTTAATCTGCACCCCCTCGTGTTTGGCCTTGTCTGCTACGCCACTGTCTATGCGCGTATGGAAACCGAGGATGACGGCATCTGAAGCAGAGGCGAGCGCCACATCGGATTCGGTGATTGTGCCGACAGCGCTATGGATGACTTCCAGCGATACCTTCTCAGATTCGATCTTCTTGAGGGCGTCCACTATGGCCTCGACAGAGCCTTGAGTATCGGCCTTGACAACAACCTTGAGCACCTTGGCGGCAGTCGAATCGAGTTGGGCAAAGAGGTTCTCCAATGTGACTTTGGCGCGCGTCGCCTCCTGGCCCAGGGCCCTGGCTTCCAGACCACGCTGCTCGGCGAGTTCGCGAGCTGCTTTCTCATTCTTCACCACGTTGAACTCCAGGCCCGCCTCGGGCACACCGTTCAAGCCCAGGATCTTCACTGCCACCGAAGGTGCGGCCGCCTTCAAGCGTTTGCCCTCTTCATTGATCAGCGCACGCACGCGGCCGTAGTACTGCCCGCAGAGGACCACGTCGCTGACCCGCAATGTGCCCTTGCGCACCAGGACTGTGGCGGTGGGGCCGCCCGGCTCCAGTCCTGATTCAATCACATTCCCCTTGGCGTGCCGGTTGGGGTTGGCTTTGAGTTCCAGGAAGTCGGCCTGGAGCAAGAGCATTTCGATCAGCTTGTCCACGCCCTGCTTCGTTAGTGCAGAAACGTCCACGAAGATGGTCTCGCCGCCCCAGTCGTCTGGAACCAGCCCCTTGTCCTGCAGTTGCTGGCGAACCTTCAACGCATTGGCATTAGGGTGATCAATCTTGTTGACCGCGACCAGCACCGGCACCTTGGCCGCCTGCGCGTGACTGAGGGCCTCGAGAGTTTGGGGCATTACCCCGTCATTAGCGGCCACGACCAGCACGACTACGTCGGTCACATTGGCCCCGCGAGCGCGCATCGAACTGAAGGCGGCATGCCCCGGGGTATCCAGGAACGTGATCTGGGCCAACTCCTTCTTGCGATCGGGATGCGGGAAAGAGATGGTGTAGGCGCCGATGTGCTGCGTGATGCCGCCCGCTTCGCTGGAGACGACGTTGGACTTGCGGATAACATCAAGCAAGGTGGTCTTGCCGTGGTCAACGTGGCCCATGATGGTCACCACCGGCGGCCGCGGGACCAGGTCTTTGGGGTCATCGTCCGGGTCCAGCAGGTCGGAACGGGGCCCGACTGGCTTGTGGAGTCCGCTGCCGCTCACGCGCTTTTCCACCTCGAACCGATAGCCATACTTCGCGCAGATATTCTGCGCCACTTTGTCATCAATGGCCTGGTTGACACTGGCGAACACGCCGGATTCCATCAGGTCGGCAATGATCTTGAAGGGCTTTTGCTTAAGCTGCTCCGCCAAGTCCCGAACCACGATTGGTGGCTTGATGGTAATGACCGGAGCATCGCCAGGCAGGAGCGACTTCGCATCTGCGCCTGCTTTCGGCAGCGCAGCAGCCTTCTGTTGGCCCGGTCCCCTGGCTCTCGCCGGCCCTGGCGTCACAGCGCCAGCCCGACCACCGTGGGAATCTCCGCGCTGGCTGAAATCCGTCCTCTTCTGGTCCGCTGGTCGCGCCGCCGGCCTAAAAGCGCCCGGCCTTTCGCTCCCTCTGCCAGCCGGCTTCAGCCGCAACTGGATGAATCCAACTTTGTCCCCCACCTTTGGAACGGGCGGCGGAGGAGGAGGCACCTCGACAATAGGTTCGTCCTCAGCTTGCGGTTGCGGTTCACTGACCGCGGGAGTTGGACACAGCACCTCGTCTGGCACCTCTGGCACCTTGGTCTCGGGGAGAATGGGAACAAGGAGTTCACCCCCGGTCGTCGGGGCTTCGACTCCGATTGGTTCCAGTTCCGCGCTGGGTTTAATCTCGATCGCCGCCGGGGCTGCGACACTTACAGCGGGTTGCTCCGCCGGGGCTGGTGGCTGTACTGCCGGAGGAGGTGGAGGGGGGGCGGCAAGTTCAGGATGTTCCTTGAGAATCTCCAGTTCGAGGTATTCGGCAGTAATCTTGTCTAACGAGCTGGAGGCCACCCGCGCAGCGGCAATACCTAGAGCTTTCGCCTTGGCGAGAACTTGCTTGTTCTGCCAGCCGAGCTTCTTTGAAATGTCGTATATCCGAACGGGCATATTTCTCTATCGCCTCGGGCACTGGTTGCCACGCAGCCTTCATAGGCTTGAACCTAGGCCGTAAGACTTCCTGACAGTACTGTCATAATCAACTCGAATTAACTGGTAACTGGCGTTTCACCAACTTTGAGAGTGCGCCGAGCCGCCTCAGCGCGCGCTGCTTCCAGAATGCTCGCTCCCTGATCGCCCAACTCCGGGATTCCGGCCAGGTCGCTTTCATCCGCCTGCAACAGGTCTTCCAGCCGGGTCAATCCATGATGCACCAGCACATCCGCCTGCTCCCGCGTAATCCCGGCAATCGCCGCCAGTGAATCCACCGCTTCCGCCACTTTCTCCTCGAAACCTTTGGTCACCACCACTTCCGGCTCAATGTCAACCTGCCAACCGGTCAACTTTGAGGTCAGCCGCGCGTTCTGGCCGCGCTTGCCGATGGCCAGCGAAAGCTGGTCGGCGCTGACGGTGATCTTAAGGCGCTTTTGGGACTCATCAACCTCGAAGGCTTTTAGCTTGGCTGGCGCCAACGCGTTGGTGACAAAGTTCTTCACATTCGAGTCCCACCGGATGATGTCTACCTTCTCGTTGTTGAGTTCGCGCACGATGTTCTTGACGCGCTGCCCGCGCAAGCCGACACAGGCGCCTACCGGGTCCACTTTTTCATCGCGAGTCCACACCGCAAGCTTAGTCCGAAAACCCGGCTCACGGGCGATGCCCTTGATTTCAATCGTGCCGTCATTGATTTCCGACACCTCGATCTGAAACAACTTGACGACAAAGCGCGGATCGGCACGAGACAGAATGATCTCCGGTCCATGCGGGCCTTCTTCAACCGCTTTGACATAACAACGAATCCGCTCGCCGAGTTGGTATTCCTCGGTGGGCACGCGCTCCCGGTTCGGCAGGAGGGCCTCGTATTTTCCAAGATCCACAAACACGTCTGAGCGATCAAAGCGCCGGACCGTCCCGCTGACGACGTCGCCCACCCGATCCTTGAACTCCGTGAAGATCAGTGCCTTTTCTGCACGCCGTATGTGCTGCATAAGCGCCTGCTTGGCGTACTGGGCGGCGATGCGACCAAAGCCCACAGGCGTCACTTCCACTTCCACCTCCTCGCCAATCTGAGCATCCGGCTTTACTCGCCGGGCATCGAATACCGTGATCTGGTCATGTTTGGAGATGACCTTTTCCGACACCAGCAGCCTCGCAAACGCGCGAATATCTCCGGTCTTCTGGTCAATAACCACGCGCAACTCGCGCGCCGGTCCAACTGCCTTCTTGGCGGCGGACAACAGAGCTTCCTGGACAGCGCCGGTCAGGACATCACGGTTGATGCCCTTCTCGCGCTCCCAGAATTCCAAGACTGCTAAAAAGTCGGCGTTCATAAATCTTCAACGGCAGCCCCCAAGGGGGGAACAAAAAAGTCGGCAGATAAGGCTCTTCCGACTTTCGCGAGCTGGTAAACCAGCAGTCTATACCGTTCTAATCTAAAAGTTATGGGTCTACCCCAAAACAGTCAAGCTCCGATTCGCCTTCAATTTGAATCCGCAGAACGCTTGCCGGGGTTACCGCCAAGTCCCCCGAGTTTGAGCCCGGAGGTGCGAATTTCTTTGCATTCGGCGCCAGCCTGTTCCAGGTTGGGGTCATGACGCAACCCCTTGCGCTTGTGGTTTATGAGAGGCTGCTGCCGGGCAGTCAGCTCGTGAACCGGCTCCAGGACTTGAATTATCGCGTCCAGGTTATTGCGGACGCCGCGAAGCTCGCGGAGTGTGCTGAAGATGCCAAACCTATGCTGGTGCTGGCCGACTTGGAATCCACTCACAACAACGTCTGTCCCGCCCTTGCGAGCCTCAGGCAGAACCCCGCCACCCGTCACCTGCCTGTTATTGCGTTCAGCGGCGAAGACGCAACAGACCTGCAGACAGCCGCCAAAGCGGCAGGTGTGACGTTGCTCGTCAGCGAAACAGCCATTCTAAGCCACTTGCCCCAATTCCTCGATCAGGCCCTTCAAGTCGAGTGAGCCAAGAAGCAAACGCCCGGCCGGGTTGCCACAAGGCGCTACGATTCGCGCTAGTTTGAGGCTTAACACAGAGTATGCGGCTTCGAAAGCAGTTGCCGGTCGCGCAGTGGACTGCCAAAGCCTGCCGACCGCTTCCCTGGGCTGCCAATATCGAACGCGCTGGAGAGTAAAGATATGGCCAGTGGCAAAGTAATCATGGCCCAGCCGTCCTCTGAAGCGGTAGCAAGTCTTTATATCCACGTGCCCTTCTGCGCGCAGAAGTGCGCCTATTGCGCCTTCTACTCCGCGCCTGCCAGCAGCGAGCTGATTGATCGCTGCGTTGCCGCGCTCATTCGAGAGTTGGAGCTCGTCGCACGGGACTTGCGCCCGCGCACTATCTACTTCGGAGGAGGCACCCCCTCGCTTCTGAATCTGGGACAGTGGCAGAGAATCTTGCACGCGATGGATCGGCTCAACTTGGCTGGGGCAACAGAGTGGACGGTGGAATGCAATCCGGCAACCGTCTCCCTGGAAAAGGCGAAGCTGCTCCGCGCCGCCGGCGTGAATCGCCTCTCCATGGGCGTGCAATCCCTTAACGAAACGCTACTCGAACGCCTCGGACGGGTTCACACCCGCCAGATGGCCTTCAAGGCATTCGATCTGGTACGCCAAGCCGGCTTTGACAACCTGAACCTTGATCTCATGTTCGCCATCCCCGGCCAGACACTCGAAGTCTGGCGCAAAACACTGAACGAGGCCATCGCCATGGGCAGCGAGCACCTCTCCAGCTACGAGGTAATCTACGAAGAAGACACTCCTCTCTACACGCAACTCGGGGCGCGCAAAGACGATGCGGATGAGGACTTGGCTTGCGCCATGTACGAAGAACTAATCGAGCGAGCTACGAACGCCGGACTTAGACATTACGAAATCGCCAACTTCGCCTGCGACCGGGCCATCAGCCGCCACCCCTCAACCGCGAAACTGCCCAGTCACGTTTGTCTTCACAACGTCAACTACTGGCGCGGAGGGGACTTCTACGGTCTTGGCCCCAGCGCGACCACTTATGTCCGCGGCGTGCGGACCAAGAACCGGTCCGATACTCGACTCTATTGCGATCAATTGGAGCAAGGCCGGCGCGCCATTGGATCTCGCGAAGAATTGCCTCCGCTCTCGCGCGCCGGCGAAACCGCCGCATTCGGCCTGCGCATGGTGAGCGGATGGCCATTCAAACAGTTTCGTCAGACTACCGGCTATGACTTAAGGCAGGAATGGGCCGAGGAGATGATTCAGTTGGTAGAACGAGGCTGGGGGCGCCTTCTGCCCGACCGTTTCCATCTGACCCCACAAGGCCTCCGTTTCGCTGACGCCGCCGCCCAGTTCTTCCTGCGCTAATGCGGGCAGGGGCGCCCGGTGCCGGCGAAGTCTTTGAACTTGTTCCGCCTCGCATCCCTTCACAACCCGCTTGCTTCCCGCGGCACCCTGGTTTAGCAATAGCCCAGAACCAATGTGGCATCTCGCTGTCAGCATTACGTTCGGTGCGTCAGTCCTCTGGCCCCTGTCTATGAGCGCGTGCATACCGATCAGAAGCCCAGGATGTGAATCATGACCAAGGATGTCGTTATCGGGCTCGACCTGGGAGGCACGAAGCTCGCTGGAGCGATCTTCAGTCCCAACGGCAAAGTGGTCTCCAGGAACGTGGTTCCCCTCGCGGGGCGCCACGGCCGTGCGGTGGGCGAACTTATCTGCTCCGAACTTGCCAGGCTTCTTGCCTGCGCCCGCAGCGAGGCTCTCAGCGTCATTGCGCTCGGAGTCTCTGTCCCGGGCATCAGTCACTCCGACACTGGCACGGTCTGGGCACCAAACATCAGGGGATGGGAGGATTACCCGTTGCGCCGCGAACTCATGGGGGCTGTCAGGAACAAGCGCATCCGCGTCGCAATAGACAGCGACCGTGCGTGCTACATCCTGGGAGAGACCTGGCGCGGAGCGGCCAAAGGCTGCCGCAACGCCATCTTTCTCGCAGTCGGCACCGGGATTGGCGCCGGGATCATGATTGACGGCCGGATTCTGCGGGGTGCGCATGACATTGCAGGCGCGATTGGCTGGCTGGCACTGAACCGCCCTTTCCGGCGCCAGTACGTGTCCTGCGGTTGCTTCGAGTATCACGCTTCGGGCAAAGGAATGGCAAGAGTGGCAAAGGAACTCCTGGCGAAGCGAGGCAGAGAACGCACAGACCGCGGAGTTACAGAGTTACGAAGGCACAAGGACTTAAGAGCCCAGGACATCTTTGCCGCTTACAACCATGGGGACGCGGTAGCAAGAGAGGTCGTGGTGCAGGCCGTCGAGTTCTGGGGTATGGCAGTGGCGAACCTCGTCAGCCTGTTTAACCCGGAGAAGGTCATCCTCGGCGGTGGCGTGTTTGGGCCGGGAACCAAACTGCTCGGCGACATCTACGCCGAGGCAAAGAAATGGGCGCAACCCATCAGCATCACTCGCGTGAAGGTCCAGGCGTCCACACTGGGCGCAGACGCCGGTCTTTACGGCGCCGGATGCCTGGCGTTACGGGCGGCGAATGCTGCCAGGACCTGAATTCCTAGCCTGGCCTTCGGATTTCGGATTTCCTCACGCCTTAGGCCTGTTGTAAGCTGCGGGCGCATGTACAACCGCAAGCTAGTGTTCGGCGCCGCCTGTCTGGGGATGCTGCTGTTTGGCATCGTCTTCTTGTCACTGGGTTCGGCGAATAACATGCTGGCTGAACGGTTCAACCTCGACAATAACAGCATCGGCACCCTTACGGCTTTGCTGCCTTTTGGAATTCTGGCCGGCTCGCTCATTTTTGGGCCGATCGCGGACCAGTTCGGCTACCGGTGGCTGCTGGTGGTGTGCGCCCTGCTTGTGATGGCTGGGCTGGAAGGCATGGCATTCACGAACAGCAAAGGTCTGATTCAGTTCTTTGTTTTTCTGATAGGCTTCGGCGGCGGCGTGCTCAACGGGGCCACCAACGCCTTGGCTGCGGATGTCAGCGAGGGGGAACGGGGCGCCAAGTTGAGCTTGCTGGGCGTCTTCTTCGGCATTGGCGCGCTCGGCATGCCAGGCACGCTTGCGGTGCTGTCCGAGCATTTCTCCCTGGCGAGCATTATCGCCGGGATTGGCGCGTTCGTGATCGTGCCTGTGCTCTACTTCCTGGTCATTGGCTTCCCGCCGCCGAAGCAAAAGGCTCAGGCCGGCACCGCAACGAGGGGGCTGGCGCTGCTCAGGCATCCCATCTTCCTCCTGGCGGGCCTGGCGCTGGCGATTCAAAGCGGCATGGAAGGGATGTCCAACGACTGGATCACCCGCTACTTCAAGAACGTAACGCTTTCAGGCGAGCGCGCCGAGGAATGGAAAACGCTGCTCGGACTGATGGCAGTAACCGGCGCAATGGTCCTCGCGCGCATCGTGCTCAGCGGGTTGCTGAAGCACGTCAAGTCGCAGATAGTTCTCTTTGCGAGCATTGGAATTAACGCCGCAGGCGCACTGCTGCTGATGCATGCGAAGAGCTATGGCGTGTCGCTGGCGGCGGCGCTGTTGATTGGTGCAGGTTTGGCCGCCGCGTTTCCCGTGGTGCTGGGTTATATTGCCGACCTGTATCCGGCTCAGTCAGGCACCGCCTTTAGCACCATCTTCTTCGTTGCATTGATCGGCAACATGACGATCAACAAGTCTTTTGGTTTCCTGGCTCAAAGCCACGGCATCCAACAATACACCAAAGTTATGCTGGGCTGCCTGGTTGCTTCTGCGATCCTGCTCTTCCTCGTCGTCAAACAACTCCAGGCCCGGCCTGGCAAGTCCGCCACTACCGAAGCGATTCCCTCAACAGACACCTTAACCTGCTAGTCCATTAACTCCCTACTGATATGAGCACTCTAGCCGAACAATGGCTGGCCAATACCCGCGTGGTAATGGGCAGCATCGAACAGACTCAAATGGCCAAAATCCGCAAGGCAGCGGAGATCATGGCGGATACCATCCAAGCCGAGCGCTGGGTTCACACCTTTGGCTGCGGCCACGCCACGATTCCCATTGAGGAGATGTACCCGCGCATCGGCAGCTTCGTTGGATTCCACCCGATGTGCGAGCTGCCGCTGACCTTCTTCACCCGCATCGTCGGTGAAGGCGGCGTGCACCAGTTTGTCTTCCTGGAACGTGTTGAGGGTTACGGAGTGCAGATCATGAAGGGTTACAACTTCGACCCCCGGGACACGATGTGGGTTTTCTCCCATTCGGGCATCAACAACGTCAACATTGACGTTGCCCTTGAATCCAAGAAGCGCGGCATGAAGGTCATTGCATACGGCTCGGCGGCGGCGGCCAAGGGCAAGCAAACTCGCCACTCCTCCGGCAAGACCATTTTCGACATTGCCGACCTGGTCGTGGACACCTGCGCCCCGATTGGCGATTCCTGCGTGCCGTTGAAGAACCACCAGGACAAGGTCGGGCCTGTCTCCACCATGGCATTCATCACGTGCGTCTGGATGACGGTGTGCACGGTCGCCGAGATACTGGCCGATCGCGGCGTGAAGCTCTACATCAACCCCTCGCACAACGTGCCCGGCGACACCACTGCCAAAGAGCGTCTGGAAGCGGCCCTGGCAGAATACAAACGGCGAATTGCCGGTGTCTGACCGCAAATGACACCCCAAAAACCAGTCACCCGCCGCCGATTTCTGTCTGCTGTGGCAGCAACCGCCGGCGGAAGCGTGCTGCCGGAAATCACCGGCTTCCGGGCTGAGTCAAGCGGTTCTCCGGCTCAATTCTCCTCAACCGAGCACTTCTGTTACCGCTTGCAGCCCGCGGGCCGGTACATTGACTCGCAGCGCGGAAAGAGGGCCTTCGCATACGCAGACGGCATGGTGCTGCTATCCAAAGACAACGGCCGCACCTGGCCATGCAGCCTGGCGTTTCCCGACGCCAAGCGTATCACCTTCAGCCACATCCTTAGGAATGGGAACATTCTCTTTGCGACGAGCACGAAGCTTTACCTTAGCACTGACAATCTCAGGAGTTGCCGTGAGATTACGGTGAAGGCACAGGACGGCTCGGACTGCATCCCGCATACACCGCAGAACCCCGCCAATCCCGGGTGGTACTTTCATTCCATTTCGGGCATTATCTCGTGGAATGTGCGCGGCAGGGAGATGCTGGTGTGGGGGAATTACTGCAACGTCCTGGGCGGGGCGGCACCCGTCAACATCTACTATTCGACCGACAGCGGGAGCACGGTGAAGATCGCCTACGCATTCGGTCAGAATCCGCATTTTCGGGACAACGGCTCGCCGGGGGGCGGAACGACGGGCGGCTGGCTGGGCAACCCCGACAACCCGGTGCTCTGCCGTCATGTGCACTCGGTCGCTTACAACCCGGCGGAAGACGCATTCTATGCCTGCACCGGCGATTTGGATCGCGGATCGGGGCACGAGTGCCATTGGCTGAAAGGCATTTACGATCCGAAAAGGGACGAGTGGCGCTGGAATGTCCTGGTTTCAACGCAGTCGAACACACGATACAAGTCCGGGGGGATCAACTTCGTGAACGGGCAGGTCTATTGGATCAGCGACGCAAACGGACCTGAACCGCACGACCGGGGAATTTTTCGCTGTGCCGCTGCGGACATCCCGCATCCCGAGAAGCACACCCGGTTGTTCAATCCGCAGGTCGAGTCGGGCTGCATGATCATCCAGGACGGCGTGATTCTGGCGTCGCACTGCGGCCCGGCTTCGCCGCTGAAGACAGGTTTCATTATTTCCACGGACATGGGCAAGACCTGGGCGCAACACGACCTGGCAGAACTCGGCAGGCGCTCACCCGTGCGTTTCCACGAGAAGAACAGCGATGGGTGGATCCGCGTGGACCTGCGCTCAGGGTGGATTGACCGTGCCGAGGTGCTCTTCATCAAGCCAAAATGACGGGCGCTCGAACCGCACAGCGCCAGCCAGAGAACACGCGCGAACGCGGGCTTCTTATAAACCGCTGACCATTTACTCGGCGCGAATCCACGCGGAATAGGCGCGCGGGCCGAAGTATTCATAGCCCTTGCCCTCGTTGGTCGTCCCGGAAACGATGCTGTGGATGAACCCGTTTCGCTCCACCTGCACGGTGTGATAGATCTTCTTTTCCGGATTCTCCTTGAGAATGAACCGCACGCGGCCATCCAGGGCGTTGTATCTCTGAAAGTCGGCATTGGTTTGGCTGGTAAACTTGAAGTCCTCGGCTAGATCGCGGCGCATGGTGTGGCTCTTGCCCCAAGTCCCGCCCGCGGCACTGACAAAGTTCGTGCCATTGAGCAAGGCCACGGCATCGTTGTAGGCGAGCACGCAAAGGCTGGGCTGGCTCGGGGCAGTCAGCCATTTCACGAGCTTATCCTTGTGCCCCGCGACGCGGTCGTAGGCATAGTTGCTGTCCAGGAAGGCGATGCGCGTCACGTCGCCGGGAATCTTGTCCCGAGCATTGAGGTAACCGAAGATGAAGCTGCCGCCGCCGCTGTGACCGCTGAGAACAGTCTCGACCTGACGCCCATGGAAGAGCTTTTTCACGGTAGCTATGATCTCCGGGATCTGCTTGTCTCCGTGGGCTTTGCGCCAGGCTGGCCAGCTTTTTCCAGCCGCTTCAAGGTAAACAACCACCACTGCGCGGTCTTTGATCAAGTCGCGCAGGAAGCAGGTTTGCGCGGCGATGTGCTGGATGTCGAAGCGCCAGTCGTCGCCGGGTTGCAGGATTCTGCCGGCGGTCTGATCAGTGCTGTTGCCGTTGGGAAGGGCATAGAAAATCAGCAACACCTTTCTGGCGGCCGCGAAGGACGATTCTCCCGGCAGGTTAACGCGGACTTTGACTTCGGGGTTGAAGGTGAACGATGTGAGGCGCTCGTCGAATGCGGGGTTCGCCACAAGCCTGTTCAGGCTGGCCTCATTAGTCAAGGTATGGCGCGCCAGCAGCGCGTTGGTGGGATAACGGCCAACCGCCAATGGGCCTTCATCGCTCAGCATGCCCGCCAGGGCGGGATCAGCCAGGACCTCGGAGACAGTTTTCGAGGTTTCGTTGGCAACCATCCTCTGCTGCACGAGGCGGGCGCACTGGCTGTAATCAACCCAGGACGCGGAGTGCTTGAGGTATAGGGGCTGGATCGGAAGGCCGTTGGTCTGGTGCCAGCCATAAATCGCCACCTTACCGGGATTCGCGGCCAGCCTTGCCGTAATCACCACGTCCTTCTTGTGACCGCCCACCAGCGCGCCCAAGGGATGCGCATTTAATTGCCCTGCCCGCTGGGCATGGACAAGGTCGTTATGCTTGCTGAAGACCCGGACCGTCGTCATGGCGACACTGGGCGGAATGGGAGCAGGCGCAAGCTTAACCTCTGAAGCAAAGAAGATCTGGTTGACCATCTTGGGCGTAGGCAGCGTGCAATGCAGGGCGTCGGCTATCCGCTGGGCGGTGTTGGGGGAAATCGGCGTCAGGAAATAATCGTCATCGGAGCCGATAGCCAGGTAATCGGGCGTCACGTAATACGTGCCACTGCTAATCCTGCCATCAGTAACACTCCTGGCCGGCACCGGGCAAAGCCGGCGCAGGAAATTGGGAACATTGCCGGCAACGACCTGGGCATAGACCTCGTTTTCGCGCTCCGCGAGGTCCAAAGTGGCAATGCGCCGCACGAACTCGGCGCCCCCCAGGGCGTTGGTGGCGCGAACGGGAAGGTCAAGCCTTTGCGCCTGGACAGAAGCATTGAGCAACGCCACTGCGACGCCGCACCAAAGAATGGTCTGCGCCATAGCGCGCATTGTCAGGTCTCCTTTCGCGGAAACAGCGGGGCGGGAGCCCCAATGGTATGGCCGGCGGGCAACTCACCCCAGCGCGCGGCCGAAGCGCGGTCAGGCGCGCCGGCCAGGCCGAGCTGGATGTAGATTTTGGCAGCCGTGCCGGGGACAAATGGCCAGAGCAGCACCGCGAGTATCCGGCAGATTTCCGCCAGGTTATAGAGAACCTCATCCAGGCTTTCCGCTTGGGATGGGTCCTTGGCAAGCTTAAAGGGCGCGGTTTGGTCCACGTATTGATTGGCCCGCGCGACGAGCGACCAGATTGCCTGGAGCGCGCCCTGGAGCTGGTTTTGCTCCAGCAGGCTGCGGGTCTCCGTGATTACCCGCTCTGCGTCCGGCGCCAGTTGGTTGGACACCCTGGGCACAACACCGCTCCGGTAGCGCTTAAGCATCGAGAGAGAACGGTTCACCAGGTTGCCCAGGCCGTTGGCCAATTCCGCCGCGTAGCGCGCTTTGAAACCGGCCTCCGTCCAGTTGCCATCGGGACCGATGTCCAGCTCCCGCACCACATAGAAGCGGAAGGCATCCACCCCCCACTCGTCAATGACGGCGACCGGGTCCACGACGTTGCCGGTGCTCTTGCTCATGCGCTGGCCGTCCTTCTGCCACCAGCCATGCACCAGCACCTGTTTGGGCAGGGGCGCGCCCATGGCCTTGAGCATGATTGGCCAATAAACCGCATGGAACTTCACAATGTCCTTGCCGATCAAATGAACGTCGGCAGGCCACACAGCAAGTTGCGGGTTGGCGCATGCAGGGGGCGAGCGGAAGGGCTCAGGCACACTGGGGTCGCCCTGGGCGGCGGGGACGGTGATGTAGTTGGAGAGAGCGTCGAACCAGACGTAGGTGACGTAGTTCGGATCAAACGGCAGCGGGATGCCCCAGTTGAGGCGCGAAGCCGGGCGGCTGATGCACAAATCCTCCAGCACGTTGTTCTTGAGGAACCCGAGGACCTCGTTCCGGCGGGCAGCGGGGCAGATGAATGCCGGATTCTGCTCGATGTGATCAATCAGCCACTGCTGGTGGTCCTTGAGCCTGAAGTAGTAGTTCTCCTCTTTGAGTTCCACGACCTCGCCCCAGGACGGGTCAAACGTGCCATCCGGCAAACGGTCTTTATGGGTCAGGAAGGTTTCCTGGCGAGTCGAATAGAAACCGGAATAGGCTTCCTTGTAGAAGTGCCCCTCGGCATGAAGCTTGGTGAGGATCGCCTGCACGACCTGTTTATGCCGCGCCTGGGTGGTGCGGACGAAGTCGTCGTTGGTCAAGTCCAACTTGCCGGCGAACGCCCGCCACACCGCCGCCAGTTCATCGCAGTAGGCCTGCGGGGTCTTGCCTGCCGCCAGTGCCGCCTGCTGAACTTTCTGCCCGTGCTCGTCCAGGCCCGTCAGAAAGAACGTCTCCTGTCCCAGGCTGCGGCGCGCCCGGGCGATGACGTCGGCGACCACCTTCTCGTAGGCATGGCCGAGATGCGGGTGGCCGTTGACGTAGTCAATGGCGGTCGTGATGTAAAAGCGCTTGCTCATCCGCCCCTACTGTGACGGAGAGAAGCGCCCTTGGCAACCGCTTCAAGACCCTAAAGGCCGCCCCCCCCCCGCCCCAAATCCACCCTCACGCAATGCGGGTGGGCGCCTCTCCGGCCAACTCCTCGATTTCCTGCGCGAGGCGCTTCGCCTGCTTCTCCAACTCGGCGGTCTCCTTTTCGAGCAGCCTGGCCCTCTCCGCCGCCAACTCATCCAGCACCCCTGGCTTTTTTTCACTAATCTGGCACAGCTCGTACTCCGGGCTTTCCCGCAACTCGCCCAGCGATTCGAGCACCGCAATGATCTCAAGCTGCAAGGTCTCGTACAGCCGCCGCAGTTGAGCCAGTTCAGCCTCCTCGCTGAAATCCAGGCTGGCCCAGCCCTGACGGAGAATGTAGCCGTGCGGGTCCTCCGCGATCTCTCGCAGCGTCTCAATGTCTCCCTTGTCCTTGGCCCGGTTGATGGCCGCGGTCAGCTTCTCGTAGGTTGCCAGCTTGTCCGGTTCGTGAGCGAAACGGTCAGGGTGGTAGAGCTTCACCAGCTTCTTCCACAGCCGGCTTAACTCCGCCTCTTCCTCGGCGGTAAGCTGCTTCTTCTCCGCCACCGCCGCCGCCGTTTCCTCATAATCCTTGTCGGTTTGGGTCCTGGCTCGCTCGTAATTCTGCTCGGCCTGCTGCGCCTCTTCGTCGCCGCCTCGTATTAGGGAGTCGAGATACTTCTTCCGGTAATCAACCACCAGCCGCAACTGGTCCCGCTTCTGGTAATAGTCTCGCAAGTGCCGGAATAGAATCGCCTGCACCGCATCCACCCGCGATTTCTCTCTCGTGTAGCTGACCTCCAATTCCGCCAGCCGCGCCCTGGCGCCCGCCACAAGCTGCCGCAGCTTCTCCAGCTCGGGATTGACGTAAATGACGACCGCAGCCTCCGGCCCGGCACCTCCCCGTTCTTCGCGTCTTCGCGCCTTTGTTGTTAATCCGCCTTCCGCCGCCGCAAACACCTCCCCCTCAACCTGCGGCACTCCCGCAGACTCCAACTGCCTCAAGTACCACCGCCCCATCTTCGCGCTGCGGGTGTTGGACGAGCTCGCCAGCCAATCCAGCCACCGCCGCAACTCGGCATCCTTGCGCGCTTCCTGAACCAGCCGCCCCTTGTGTTTCCCAAAAGCAATGCGCGACGGATACCACTCCTCTGCCGCGTACGCCGCCAGCTTTTCCCACGTATCCAAGCCCCGGTGCTCGGCAATCGGCCGCAGCACCCTGCCGAACAAGTCCACGACGGTTTGCACATCCCTCAGCGCCGTGTGCGCACCGTGCTCGGGCAGCCGGTAATACTGCCGCAAGATTTGCAGCTTGCAGTTGCCCGCCGGCACGGGATCGAGCAGACGCTGGGCCAGCCTCAAGGCGCAGAAGCCCCGGCTGCCGATTGGCGCAACACGCAGCCGCTTCCACTCCGGTTCCAGCACCTCGTCCAGGTCGTACTCCAGATTGAATGAAACGAGCGGCAGCTTGCCCGTGTATTCAGCAAACTCCCGATAGACTTGCACCGGCGCCTCCCCGTCCCGCTCTAGAATCTCGCGGGTGTAGCCATGCACGCGCGACGCCTCAGCCGGAATCTCCTGATTCTGGTTGAGCAGCTTGCGGAATGGCTCCCCGTCCGCCTCCCAACCACGCATCCGCTGTGCTGCCAGCTCGACGACGAAGATCGGTGCGGACAAGCCCGTTGTCTCCGTATCCAATAGAATCCAAGATGTTTTGTTCATTGCTTGCTCTTCACATGCTTCCGACTATCGCTAGGGCCATAGCGTTTAGAAATACGCTTTGAGAGTGCTCCATAGAGCCGACGCGTTAATTTGTTGATTTCCTTGCCGGCAATCAGCAATTCCAGCTCGCTTGCAGCATCTCTGACTCCCTGCAGTGCGGCATGAGTGAACCACTTGCAGGCTTCATCCGGGTCTCTTGGAACACCTTTACCGTGAAGATAGCAAAGGCCAAGCTTGTATCGCGCGGTCGGATTTCGTTCTTCCGCCAAAGCCTTGAACACTCTTATAGCTTCGGCTGAGTTCCTGGCAACACCCCGCCCTTCGAGTTGACACTCGGCGAACATAATCATTCCCCCCGAATAGCCAGCAGAAGCCGCACGACGATACCACTCTGCGGCCTGAGTCAAATCGTGCGCCATTCCGCGACCTGCCGCGCAGCGTTGCCCAAGAAGAACTTGGGCTTGAGTATTTCCCTGCTCGGCTGCTTTACGCAACCACCTGTTAGCTTCAGCATGGTCTCGAGGCACTAAATCGCCGCGGCAGTAAACCAATCCCAACTGGAATTGTGCGTTGGGTTCGCCGTTCTCGGCTGCCCTGCGATACCATGCGAGCATGTCTTTGCGGCTTTCCTCGACTCCCTGTCCTATGCGGTAGCACAAAGCCAGACTTAATTGTGCTGAGACATGATCCTGCTCCGCAGCCCTGCGGTACCAGTGGGCGGCCTGCGCGTAATCCTGCGGTACCCCCCGGCCCTCGTAGTAGCACGAGCCCAATGCATTCTGTGCAGCTGCATCTCCCTGCTCTGCTGCCTTGCGCCCCCAGTGAACGGCCTGTGCGTTGTCCTGCGGAACTCCCTGGCCCTTGAGGTAGCAAGAGGCCAAAAAGCGCTGCGCCCCAACGTGGCCGCGTTCAGCAGCCATCCGAAACCACTTTGCCGCCTCTGCGTAATCCATTGGCACACCTTTTCCGAAATAGTGGCTTTTGCCTTTCTGAAACCAACTCTCCAATTCGGCGCTGGCATAGGGCTGCAATGCAGACAGGTTTTGCGTCTGAATCCTCGCCTGTGCCAGCGCGAACGTCTCCGCCACCACTGAAGTGAGGATTCGCTTCGTCGCTGGCAGGACAGTTTCGAGGGCACTCGGCGCCCTTCGC
The DNA here is from genome assembly GCA_035358715.1 of Verrucomicrobiota bacterium. Classification (GTDB taxonomy): domain Bacteria; phylum Verrucomicrobiota; class Verrucomicrobiia; order Limisphaerales; family UBA8199; genus UBA8199. Next base: position 78,457 of record DAOPPX010000002.1, on the reverse strand, counting down.
ACCAGCGCAAAGTTGTCGTTCTTATTCATGGCGCCCAGAAGTGCTGGTCACGATCGCTTGCGCTTCGAGTATTCTTCATGGAGGCGCGCACTCTCGGCGAGTTCGGCGGGGGACATCAAGGCAGACAGAGCGGCGAACTGCTCTTTGGCTCCTGAGTGGCCTTGGTCAGCAGCCAGTCTGAACCATTTGCAAGCTATAACCGGGTTCTTTGGAACACCCCTGCCATAGACGTAGCACCAGCCCAAGTTGAACTCCGCATTCGCCTTTTCCTGCTCTGCAACCTTGTGGCACAAGTGGACCGCCTGGGCTCCGTCCCGCGGAACGCCTTGGCCCTTGTCATAGAAGAGGCGCAAGAAGCACTGGGCATATACCTCATCTTCCACCCGCTGCTCGGTAGCCTTGCGGAACCAATAGACGGCCTGCCCGTAGTCCTGCGGAACGCCGTGGCCCTCCGCGTAGCATAAGCCCAAGCTGTTCTGGGCGGCTGGATAACCTAGTTCCACGGCCTTGCGGTACCAGTGGACGGCCTGTGTGTGGTCCTGCGGAACGCCCCGGCCAAAGGCATAGCAATCGCCTAAGTTGTTCCAAGCAGCCGCACGATCCTGCTCCGCGGCCTTGCGGTACCAGTGGACGGCCTGCGTGTAGTCCTGCGCAACGCCCCGGCCAAAGGCGTAACAGTCGCCCAGGTTGTTCTGGGCAGTTGCATATCCCCATCCCCCTTCCGCACCCGCAGCCTTGCGGTACCAATGGACGGCCTGTGCGTAATCCTGGGAGACGCTCAGGCCCTTTTCGTAGTACCAGCCCAAGGTGTTCTGGGCACTATGATGTCCCTGCTCGGCAGCCTTGCGGTACCAGTGGACTGCCTGCGCATAGTCCTGCGGGACGCCGTCGCCAAAGGCGTAGCACCAGCCCAGTTCTTCTTGGACGTTTTCATCTCCCTGCTCCGCAGCCATGCGGCACCAGTTGACCGCTTGTGCGTAGTCCTGCGGAACGCCGTGGCCCTTTCCGTAGCACCGGCCCAAGTGGAACTGGGCAAGTGCACTTCCTTGTTCCACCGCCTTGCGGTACCAGTGAAATGCCTGCGCGTAGTCCTGCGGAAGGCCGTCGCCCCTTTCGTAGCACCACCCCAAATTGTCCTGGGCCTTTGCATGACCCTGCTCCGCGGCCTTGCGGAACCAGTAGACAGCCTGTGCGTAGTCCTTTGGAACGCTCCAGCCCCAGTAGTGGTCTGTTCCTTTCTGGTACCAACTCTCCAAGCCGGCGCTGGTATATGGCGGCAGTGGAGAAACGTTTTGCGCCTCGGCTTTCGCCTGTGCCAGTACGAGCGTGTCCTTCACCATCCCGGAAAGGACGCGCGTCGCGCCGGGCTCCGCCTTTTCGAGAGCACTAGGCGGCCTCCGTACCAACGCTATGACCCTGTTCTCATTCATGCGAGCACTGTGTCTCTTGCAATTTGCGAGGCGCAGAGCCTTTTCCTCAGTTCTGGGTGCGTGGAAAAGAGTTCCACAAGCTCGGCTTTTTGCTCGCTGCTGGAAAATGGATTCAGAATGAACTGCGCGGTCAACTCCGCGAGATCGATCTGGACAAGCTCGTGGTCATTCAATTGAGCGAGTGCCGACTCAATTTGCTCCTGGGTTCCGGCGTAGGCGCAATCTGCTCGGAATAGGGCAAAACGAATTTCCTTCTCGTCAGAAAACCAGACAGGCTTCATAAAGACTTGGATCGGGACAGTATGGGGCAAGCCTTCATCTGTCCAATGGTCAAGATAATGAACCGACTTAAAGTAAAGCAGGTCGTTCTTCTCCCGCAACGATGCATGGAGTAAGCACAGCCGCTTCATAGTCGTTTGGAGCGCGAATCCACCGCCTCGCTGACAATACTGTTTCCACATGAGCCATGACTCATGCTCCGACTTCTGCCAACAGGATACGAACGTTGCCCTCCGCTCATTTCTAAACTGTTCCTTTAGCTCTGCGTCGGTCGCATCGGGGAAGATGTGAACGTAAGCACCCTTAAATCGCTGCAACATATTGAACGTTGGTGTGCCTTCGTAAGGGTCGCCTTCATACCGGTCAGTCAAAAGGTCGAGTCGTCTTAAATAGAGGCAGCTGGTCTCGACCAGATGTATGGCCTTCTTCTGGTCAAAATATCGCCATACCTTTGTTGTCTCAGTTGTCATCGCTTGCCGAAACTGGTGGCGCTGATTCTGTCATTCTGTGGTCCACGGTCAAAGCGGAAATCCGTTCACCGTTAAGCGAGCGGCGCTCCGCCGGAGCTGCTCCTCGCCGGGCAGGCATGCCACAGAATTGAGTTGCTCCCCCCCAAAGCGCCTTTCCAGCATGGTAACTGGGCAGGACCCCCCCGGGGTGTCATGTCTGTGTCTAGCGCGACGGTGTGGTAACGGTGTGGTTTGCGTAACTACCTGAAAGAAAAGCAGTTACCTGGGCGCGGCGATTCCTCGTTGTTGTCGGTTGAATGCTCATGCCGGCCATGGACGCACCGTATCCCCACCTTATCCCCCTCTATACCCCCTCTATACCCCCTGTATACCCCTTCTATTGAAATAGAAGGGGTATACAGGGGGTATAGAGGGGGATTACTGGGGGATACGGCGATGAGGTTGGCAAGTCTCGCCTATGGACATTGTTGCGCCAGAAAACCGTCAAAGACACAGCAGGCGTAAGGGAGTGTGAGACCCAACCCGCCGGCACGGTTTACTGGGCGGGCGAGCGTCCCCGCGAGCCCAAACACCTTTGGATTTCTGCGAAAATTTGGGCTCGCGAGAACGCTCGCCCTCCCATCAAGGGGTTTGGGCGACACGCCCTTGCGTCGGCTGCTGCCATTTGAACGGGCTGCCAGGGAATTCCCCCTCCCAAGTGGTTGAGGTAGCGCGAAAAGGCCATCCCAAGAACAAACTTCTCGGATGAGCCCTAAAACGACAGCGCTTGCGCTGCGAACCGACGGCGCGGGGGTGTTTCGTTACCGCTTCAGGTGCTGATCCAGAAACTCCTCCGCCGCCGCGCGCGCCTCGGGCGAGTAACGATGGCCCTGGCGATGATTTAGCCAGCCGATGTTCTGCGGTGCGCCCAGCAATTCATAGACGGGCCTTGCGGCTTGAATGAACTCCCAGCTCCGGTCATTGTCCGCCGAACCACCGGCAAGCAAGAGAAAGGGCCGCGGTGCCACCAGGGCAAGCACCTCGTGGTTGTCGCGCTTGAAACCTGGTTGCTGAATTTTTGCCCCGAAATACCAAGGGGCCGCCCAATTACTGAACTTGAGCCCGATGCCGCCCTCGCTCGACACGCCTGCCCGGTATCGTTCGTCAAACGCCATTGCGTAGAGCACTTCCTTGCCGCCGAGCGAATGGCCGAGGCAGCCGATGCGTTTCCGATCCACATTGGGCAGTGACTCGACGAAGTCGGCTGCTCGGATGGCATCCCACACCATGCGCGTCATGCCAGTCCAACTTGGGTGCCTGGCGCGCACGCGGGCCGCGTTGCCGGCCCAGTTTGTCCCTTCGGTCTCAATGTAATTGCGCGGGCACCACACGACGTATCCGCGTCGGACAAGCTGCACCCCGTGCCATTTCTCCTGGTCATACTCCGACGCCACGCCCGCGACGCCCTTGGCCTGCAAGGGGGTTGTGGGATGAAAAACGACCACTGCGGGGAGCTTGCCCCTGGCTGCCCTGGGGGTCAGCAGATACCCATCCGTGAAGAGCCCTTCTTCCACCTGATAAGTGACAAGCTGGCGAGTGAACTCCGGCAACTCTTCGGTGTCGAGCACGTGCGCCTTGAGGTGCGCTTTGGATTTCGGGAATTCCCCCAGAACAGCCTGCCATTGCGCCTTCAAACGACCGCGCTGCTTGAGCCAGCCCCGCTTGGAAGTAATTGGCCGGCCCTGTCCGTCAACCAGCAAACTGAATAGTCGCGGCCCGTCTGGCGGAGTGCTCGCGGGCCGCCTCTGCAAATCCAGTTTGCCCGCCCCAACCACCAGGCTCCCGAAGCTGAACAGGAGCATGCCTGCGATCACACGTCGAATCATCGGCCTATTGTGCTTCTCATGAGTGCTGTCGCAAGGGCGCTTTTCGTTGGCCGCAGGGCGCGGCCGGATGGATTGGAGAATCCACGGAATCGCGACTGCCGACGTCAGTCCGCGCATTCCAAATCCAGCCAGGGGCGGGTGCGCCGAAAAGGAGGCGGCGCGGATCGGCGTCCACGCCGGCTTCCTCCAAAGTCCCGATCAACCCCTACACATCGTAGTAGAGGAAAAACTCATACGGATGCGGCCGGAGACGCAAGGCGTCATGCTCTTTGCGCTTGGTCGCGATCCACATATCCAGAAAGTCCATGGTGAACACGTCGCCTTTGAGCAGGAACTCGTAGTCCTTCTGCAGGCAGTCGAGGGCCTCGCCGAGGCTGCCGGCCACATTGGGAACCCTCTTCAGCTCCTCCGGCGGCAACTCGTAGATGTTCTTGTCGAGCGGTTCGCCCGGATCAATCTTGTTCTGAATACCGTCCAAACCAGCCATCATCAGCGCGGCAAAGGCCAGATAGGGATTGGCGGCGGGATCCGGGGGCCGGTATTCGAGGCGTTTGGCCTTAGGATTCTCGCTGTAGGTGGGAATGCGGATGGCCGCCGAGCGGTTGCGCGAGCTGTAGGCCAGGTTGACCGGCGCCTCGTAACCGGGCACCAGGCGCTTGTAGCTGTTGGTGGTCGGGTTGCAGATCGCGCACAGCGCCCGCGCGTGCTTCAGCAGACCGCCGGCGTAGTAGAGCGCCATCTGGGATAGACCGGCATACTCATTCCCGGCGAACAAGGGCTTGCCTTTGCGCCAAAGCGACTGGTGCGTGTGCATGCCGCTGCCGTTGTCGCCGAAGAGCGGCTTGGGCATGAAACAGGCCGTCTTGCCGTGCTTGCGCGCGATGTTCTTGACTACGTACTTATAGACCATCATGGCGTCGGCGGCTCGGACCAGCGTGTCAAAGCGGTAGTCAATCTCCGCCTGCCCCGCCGTGGCAACTTCGTGGTGCTGACGCTCGATCGCGACGCCCAGTTCCTCCATCACCAGGCACATCTCGGTGCGAATGTCCTGTTGCGTGTCGGCCGGTGCCACCGGGAAATACCCTTCCTTATGGCGGATCTTGTAGCCGGTGTTGGGCATCTCGTCCTTGCCGCTGTTCCAGATTCCCTCCCCCGATTCCACGCTGTAGAACGTGCCGTTGCTTCGGCTGTCGTATTGCACGTTGTCGAAGATGAAGAACTCCGCCTCGGGCCCCATGAAGGCGGCGTCGGCTACGCCCGTGCTGACCAGGTATCTCTCCGCCCGCTGGGCAATGCCACGCGGATCGCGCGTGTAGGGTTCCTTCGTGCCGGTCTCGGCAATGGTGCAGGTCAGGCTCAGCGTCGGCACGGCACAGAAGGGATCAATAAACGCCGTGGCCGGGTCGGGCATGGCCAGCATGTCGGAAGCCTCGATGCTCTTCCAGCCACGAATGCTCGATCCGTCGAAGCCCAGGCCTTCCTCAAAGACCTGCTCGGTCAACTCCCGGATGGGACAACTGAAGTGCTGCCAGGTGCCGAAGGTGTCCACAAACTTAATGTCCACCATCCTGGCCCCGCTCTTGTTGGCCAACTCGACTACGTTCTTAGGTGTGCTCATGGCTTGGTATTCTTGGTTTTGCAGCAAGTATGCAACTCCAGAACTGTATAGACAATCTGAAACGCATTGGGACCTAGGGGCAAGCCGCCAATCCTCGTCAGAAGTCCCAAATACCCAAGGAGGGTGGGTACCCCGTAAGTACCCTTCCCATGCGCACTAATCCGACCAACCGGGGCTATCCCCTGGCCGCTTGCTTAGCCATCTCCTGGCCGTCTAGTGGCCGTCTAGTGGCCATCTAGTGGCCGTCTAGTGGCCGTCCCCTGACCGTCTAGTGACCATCGCCGGACCATCGGCAGGACACTTTATGGCACTAGAGGCGCGCCCCGCACCAGAGCAACCGACTGTCCGAGCGGCACTTCCGCACTTTATCTGTCCCCGCGCCCCACCCTCTCCTCATCGTCCGCGCCCCGCACGAACTGCCAACAGACCGGTGCGCGGGCAGGATGCCCGTGCGCCTCCCGTGCAGGTGTGAAATGGCCTGGCAAATAGCTGCCATTCCCACGGTGCCAGGCAGTTGCCACCGTGGCACCGCAGTCGCTCAACCGCTTCTCTGGCGTCTTTGCCCCGGAAATGGCCGCTCAAAAACTGGGATGTGCCCGGTCGGTCGTTGACTGCAACGTCGCCGTTGACAATGGCAGCTGTTCGGCTACCGTTGGGCGCTCTGAAACAACCGATTGTATCTTGATTTATGCCGAATACGAAGTCAGCCGAACGCCGCATGCGCAACAGTGCGCGCAAGAACCTGCGCAACCGCAGCACCAAGTCACGTCTTCACACTCTTGAGAGCAATTACCTGACACTCCTCGAGGCCGGCAAGAAGGACGAAGCCGGCAAGGAATTGCGGGCACTCAACTCCGCTTTCGACAAGGCCGCCAAGGCGGGCGTCGTTCACCGCGCCACTGCCGACCGCAAGAAATCACGCTTGGCCCTTCGCCTGGCCAAGACGAAGTAACCCGCTAACGCGAAGCACTCCTCGCAGAACGAGCCGGGCGGAGCCTCTTCGGCCCGGCTGCTACACGTTCCCCGCAGCTCTCGGGAAAAGCCTGGAACAGCCGATCCCCATCTTCCCCAGGCGGTACTTCAGGCCCGTCACCAGGCAGCCGCAACCGTACTTGATGCTGCGCCCCAGGTTGATGGACGACGCCTCCGGAAAATACTTCGTCGGGCAGCTCACCTCGGCAATGGTGAAGCCGTGCCACAGGATTTGGGCCAGCATCTGGTTGTCGAACACGAAGTCATCCGAGTTGGCCCCCAGGTCCAGCTTCTCCAGAATCGTCCGCGAGAACGCGCGATAGCCGGTGTGGTACTCGGACAACTTGGCTCCCAGCAGGACATTCTCCGCCAGCGTCAGGCACCGATTCGATATGTACTTCCAAATGGGCATGCCCCCGCGCAAGGCGTAGCCGCCCAGAATCCGGCTCCCCAGCACGCATGGATGCAGCCCGTTGCCAATAATCGAGACCATCGCGGGAATCAGCTTTGGCGTGTACTGGTAATCCGGATGGATCATAATGACAATGTCCGCCCCTGCTTCCAGGGCCAGCCGATAGCAAGTCTTCTGATTCCCGCCGTAGCCCTTGTTGACCTCGTGGACGTGCACTTGTACTCCCTCCAACCCCCGCGCGACTGCCACGGTTTCATCGCGGCTCTTGTCGTCCACCAGAATGATCTCGTCCACCACCCCCTGCTCGCGCACCTCGGCGTAAGTCTGGGGCAGCGTCTTCGCCGCGTTGTATGCTGGCATCACCACCACGACTTTCTTGTCCCTATACATAGTTCGTCCGCGGAAAAATGCCTGAGGCCACAGCCGGTTGAGAAGCCTAAAAACTCCCCGCTGCCCGCATCGGCAGGCATCCCGGTCGCAAGACCGCAGAGCCCGCAACGCCCGTCCGCTCAGGTCACGGCTGGGCAGGTGGGACTTGCAGGCAAGTCTCAATTGCCTTAACGTGCCGGCAGTGAACCGACAGCCGACAGCCAAATCCCAGCTTCGTGAAGCCCTCGTTGCCTTCTTGGAGGAAGCCTGACCCCTGCCGGTGTTGACACTTGCGAAGCTATGCCGCCCCCCCTGCAACCCCTGACTTCGCTCCCCTTGGGCAGCCAAGCCATTGTGGTGGAAATCAATTTGCCCCCGGAAAGCCGCCCGCGCCTGATGGAGATGGGGTTGTTGGTCGGCACCGTGGTTGAGTTGGTACGCTTCGCGCCGCTTGGGGACCCGATGGAAATCAAGGTCCGGGGCTACCATTTGACTCTGCGCAAGCACGAGGCAGAGCAAATCCTGGTGCAACCGAATGCGTAAGCCAGCAGGAGCAGCTTCCACCACCGAGGAGGAACACGCCTTGCACATCGCTGCCGCGCCGGCCGGCCCTGCCGCCGCCGGTTCCTCTCCCCCGTATGTGGTGCTCACCGGCAATCCGAACTCCGGCAAGACGACGGTGTTCAACGCTCTAACCGGTTTGCGCGCCAAGGTCGGCAATTACGCCGGCGTCACCGTCGAGCGCAAAGAAGGGCCCCTGCTGGGAGGGCCGCCGGGCACAAACGTCCGCGTGTTGGATTTGCCCGGCAGTTACAGCCTCAGTCCGCACTCCCTTGACGAGCAGATCTCACGCGACGTGTTGCTCAACCGCCTGCCAGAGCTGCCCGCCCCGGCCGTAATCGTCGTGGTGGCCGATGCCTCGAACCTGCAGCGCAACCTTTACTACGCCACCCAGGTCATCGAGCTGGGCTATCCGACCCTGTTCGCGCTGAACATGGTTGATGTCGCCGAGGAAAACGGACACCAGATTCACGCCGAGAAGCTCGCCGCCGAACTTGGGGTGCCCGTGTTGCCGCTGGCCGCCAGCACAGGCCGGGGAATACCCGAACTGCGCCATGCCATTCTTGCGGCGCTCAACACTCCGCCTCGCGCCAGGACGCGTTGTTTTCCCGAGTTATCCCCTGTGCTGCGAGCCGAGGTTGACACCATTGCCGCTCTGCTGGCCCGGACGTTTCACGAGCGCCGCGCACAGGCGGCGGCTGAAGCGCTGCTCATCCTCAGCAACGAGAAGGCCATCGCTTCAAGCCTGGAGCATTACCCCGCGCCCGTCCTGGAAGCCGTATCCGCGGCACGCCAGCGCCTCGAAGCCGCAGGGGTTGACTGGCGCGGGATAACCATCGAAAGCCGCTACGCGGCAGTGGCAGCGATTCAGCGTGCCGTCACGACTGAACTGGCGCCCCCGGGTGAGACCTTCAGCGACCGGCTCGACCGCATACTGACCCACAAGGCCTGGGGGACGATCATCTTCCTGGCCCTGATGACCTTGATGTTCCAGAGCATCTTCACCTTCGCTCGCACCCCTATGGACGCCCTCCAAACCGGCGTGGATTGGCTAGGCCACGCCGTAGGCGGCGCGATTCCTCCCGGTGATCTGAACAACCTGCTGGTGGACGGGGTGATTGCCGGCGTCGGCGCGGTGGTGGTGTTCCTGCCTCAAATCCTGCTGCTGTTTCTGTTTATCGGCTTCCTCGAAGACACCGGTTACATGGCCCGGGCCGCCTTCCTTATGGACCGGCTCATGAGCAAGGTCGGCCTGCACGGCAAGAGCTTCATCCCCATGCTCAGTTCGTTCGCATGCGCGATCCCTGGCATCATGGCCACACGCACGATCGAGAGCCCCAAAGACCGGCTTGTCACGATCCTGGTCGCCCCCCTCATGAGCTGCTCCGCCCGCTTGCCCGTCTATACGCTGCTCATCGCCGCCTGCATCCCCAACCTCACCGTGCTGGGCTTTCTCAAGCTCCCCGGCCTGACCATGCTCTTTGTCTACCTGCTCGGCATCCTCGTCGCCCTGTTCATGGCCTGGCTGTTCAAGAAGACCCTGCTCCGGGGCGAAGCGCCCATGCTCATCATGGAACTGCCCCCTTACAAACGGCCCCTGCTGCGCGTCATCGTCCGCCACATGTGGGACCGCTCGAAACTCTTCCTGCGCTGCGCCGGCACGGTCATTCTGGGCATCAACATCCTGCTCTGGTTCCTCGCCACCTATCCCCGCACTGCCGCAAATGACACAGCCCTCGGCGCCCGGCGCGCGCAGCTCAAGAGCCAAATCGCCCAAGCCGCCTCTCCCGCACAGGTTTCAACCCTCCGCATGGAACTGGCCGCACTCGATGGCCACGCCGCTGCCGAAAACTTGCGCCAGAGCTTTGCTGGACGGCTGGGGCGGCTGATTGAACCGGTCATCGCCCCGCTGGGCTTCGACTGGAAGATCGGCATCGGCATCATTACCTCCTTTGCCGCGCGCGAAGTCTTTGTCAGCACCATGTCCACAGTCTATAACGTCGGCCGCACTGACCCCACCCACTCCAGCATGAGCAGCCTGGCCCAGACCCTCAAGATGCAGCAAAAGCCGGACGGCAGCCCCGTCTATACCCCCCTGACCGGCTTCACGCTGATGGTCTTCTACGTCTTCGCCCTGCAATGCGTCGGCACCGTGGTCATCGTCCGGCGCGAGACCAATTCCTGGAAGTGGCCATTCTTCCAGTGGTTCTACATGGGCGCGCTGGCCTGGGGCTTCGCGTTCGTTGCCCAACTGGCGGGCCGGTGGCTGGGCTTGGCATGAGACAGCGCCGGTGCTCCCGCAAATCCTGGCGAGGGAGCCGCCCTTACGCACCCGCAGTGGCGCCCTCGCTCAGCCCGGATCTTTCGTAGCGTCCCGGCGTGCGGGCTCTCAGGGAGTACGCGCCCGGTAAAACGCCGGAGTGTGGGGGGGCGTTTCCATATACTGATACAAACCGTTGGTGCCACAGGCTTGCTCTGCCACCCCACGCATAGCCTTCCCGCAAGAACCCCAAGACCTCACTCCCCCGGAACAAGGAAGGCGGACCGAAGTGTCCGCCCCCCAAGCCCCGGCTCTTCCGCGTCTGCCACCGGCATCCCGCCGGGCAAGCCAACTCATGGAGTGCGCGCCCGGTAAAACACCTGACTTGGAGGTGGAGGAGGCGCTTCCATATACTGATACAAACCGCTGGGCGGGCAAGCCTGCGTCGCGATGTCACTCCACGGACCGTCCTTGATGTCCGGCGAGCGCTGAATCACATACTCGTAGCCCGGAACCCCATAGAAACTCACGCTGTTGCTCCCGTTGGTCTCCGTAATCGTCAGGTTCTGCACGTAGTTGGTCACCCAAACGTAAAAGTGCGCGTCGCCCTTGCCCCCACGACCGTCCGTCACGTAAAAGTGGAAGTTGTCGTTCTCGTGGCTCACCGGCGTATAGAACAGCCTCGTCGCGTTGGTCGTAACCACACCATGCTTCACCGGTTCTGTAAAACGCTCCAGCACTACCGTGTCCCCGTCCATGTCATTGGTGTACATCGTCGGCTTGAGCAGTATCTTCAACGACACCCCCACCGCCCGTTTGTAGTGTACCTCCGTGGCCTTGGGGTGCCGATGGACTCCCAGCACGCCCCGCTCCTTCAACGCCTTGGTGTCCCACGCCAGGTCGGGGTCGTTGTTCGGATTGGCAGGGCCAATCGTGAACTCACCCTCAGGGTTGTAAGTCCCGGCGCTGAACAGGAGGAACTCGTCTCCGGGCAAGAGATCAGCGCCCGGGTTGGCCACCTCGAGGGTGCCCCCTGCGGTGAAAGTGCCAATACCGGCGACCTGGTCCGAAAGCTCACTGCCACCATTCCGATTCACTTCCACCTTCGTCCTGCTGCCGCTCTTGAGCGTCACGTCGCCCCCCACCCCCAGCGTGCCTATCTCCAACTCCGATTCCCCCGGCGAAAGCACCCCGCCGCTCTCTACCGCAATCGCCCCCACTTTCCCAATCCCGCCCAGCGTCCCACCGTTGTTCACCGTCACCGTCCCCGACCCATTGATGCTATCGCTGGCATTGGCCATCAATGTGCCGGCGTTCAGCGTGAGGCCAAAATTCTCGCTGTTCGCGTCCACAATCGTCGTGGTCGAGGCGTCGGTCTTGGTGTCCAGGATGTCCCCCGTCACCGCCAGGTTCGCTGTGTAGTTGCCGCTCTGGTCCCCACTCAACGTCACCCCGCTGATGTTGACCGCAATGTCCGTGCCCACGTTCCGATCTGCAAACACGCCCGTGGCCGTGCCCCCCGCTGAAACGGAGTCTCCCGTGTAGGGCGTCCCGTCATCAGTCGGCCCGCCCGGAGCTTCTGCTGCCAGCAACCCCGCTGTCCCATTCACTGTCACCGCCGTCGTGCCGTCGTAGAATCTGTCCACTGCGCTCAAGCCGGTGATCGTCAAGGCCTTCGGCGTAATGTTGGCCGTCAAGCCGGTCGGCTGCGTCAGCGTGTAATTGCCCTTGTCGGTGCCGTTCAGCGTCATTGTGGCGGTAACCGGCTTGCCGGTGCCGACATTCTTGTCCGCGAACGTGCCGCTGGTGGCGCTGCCCAGCGTCACGCTGTCGCCGCTCACCGCGCCGCTCAAGGCTGCCCCGGTGATCGTCGCGGCCGTCGTCCCGTCATAGACCTTGCTGGTCACCGCCGCGCCCGTCACCGTCAGCGCCTTGGCCGTGATCGTGCCGGTCAACGTCGGCTGCGTCAGCGTGTAATTGCCCTTGTCGGTGCCGTTCAGCGTCATTGCGGCGGTAACCGGCTTGCCGGTCCCGACATTCTTGTCCGCGAACGTGCCGCTGGTGGCGCTGCCCAGCGTCACGCTGTCGCCGCTCACCGCGCCGCTCAAGGCTGCCCCGGTGATCGTCGCGGCCGTCGTCCCGTCATAGACCTTGCTGGTCACCGCCGCGCCCGTCACCGTCAGCGCCTTGGCCGTGATCGTGCCGGTCAACGTCGGCTGCGTCAGCGTGTAATTGCCCTTGTCGGTGCCGTTCAGCGTCATTGCGGCGGTAACCGGCTTGCCGGTCCCGACATTCTTGTCCGCGAACGTGCCGCTGGTGGCGCTGCCCAGCGTCACGCTGTCGCCGCTCACCGCGCCGCTCAAGGCTGCCCCGGTGATCGTCGCGGCCGTCGTCCCGTCATAGACCTTGCTGGTCACCGCCGCGCCCGTCACCGTCAGCGCCTTGGCCGTGATCGTGCCGGTCAACGTCGGCTGCGTCAGCGTGTAATTGCCCTTGTCGGTGCCGTTCAGCGTCATTGCGGCGGTAACCGGCTTGCCGGTCCCGACATTCTTGTCCGCGAACGTGCCGCTGGTGGCGCTGCCCAGCGTCACGCTGTCGCCGCTCACCGCGCCGCTCAAGGCTGCCCCGGTGATCGTCGCGGCCGTCGTCCCGTCATAGACCTTGCTGGTCACCGCCGCGCCCGTCACCGTCAGCGCCTTGGCCGTGATCGTGCCCGTCAACGTCGGCTGCGTCAGCGTGTAATTGCCGCTGTCGGTGCCGCTGAGCGTCATTGCGGTGGCAACGGTCTTGCCGGTGCCGACATTCTTGTTCGCGAACGTGCCGCTGGTGGCGCTGCCCAGCGTCACGCTGTCGCCGCTCACCGCGCCGCTCAAGGCTGCCCCGGTGATCGTCGCGGCCGTCGTCCCGTCATAGACCTTGCTGGTCACCGCCGCGCCCGTCACCGTCAGCGCCTTGGCCGTGATCGTGCCCGTCAACGTCGGCTGCGTCAGCGTGTAATTGCCGCTGTCGGTGCCGCTGAGCGTCATTGCGGTGGCAACGGTCTTGCCGGTGCCGACATTCTTGTTCGCGAACGTGCCGCTGGTGGCGCTGCCCAGCGTCACGCTGTCGCCGCTCACCGCGCCGCTCAAGGCTGCCCCGGTGATCGTCGCGGCCGTCGTCCCGTCATAGACCTTGCTGGTCACCGCCGCGCCCGTCACCGTCAGCGCCTTGGCCGTGATCGTGCCGGTCAACGTCGGCTGCGTCAGCGTGTAATTGCCCTTGTCGGTGCCGTTCAGCGTCATTGCGGCGGTAACCGGCTTGCCGGTCCCGACATTCTTGTCCGCGAACGTGCCGCTGGTGGCGCTGCCCAGCGTCACGCTGTCGCCGCTCACCGCGCCGCTCAAGGCTGCCCCGGTGATCGTCGCGGCCGTCGTCCCGTCATAGACCTTGCTGGTCACCGCCGCGCCCGTCACCGTCAGCGCCTTGGCCGTGATCGTGCCCGTCAACGTCGGCTGCGTCAGCGTGTAATTGCCGCTGTCGGTGCCGCTGAGCGTCATTGCGGTGGCAACGGTCTTGCCGGTGCCGACATTCTTGTTCGCGAACGTGCCGCTGGTGGCGTTGCCCAGCGTGACGCTGTCGCCGCTCACCACGCCGCTCAAGGCTGCCCCGGTGATCGTCGCGGCCGTCGTCCCGTCATATACCTTGCTGGTCACCGCCGCCGTCACCGTCAGCGCCTTCTTATTGACCGTCACCGCGTAATCGTAATAGCCGTTGCCCACGTCCGCCCCGTTGTAGCCCTTGATGTGCAAATACCACGTGCCCGCCGCAGTCGGCGTGACCCCCAGCGTGCCGCTGGACCACTGCGTTTCGGTGTTGTTCCACGAGGTCTTGGTCGGACTCTGGTCGAAGACATACCGGTAATACGCCACCTTGCCCGGCCCAAACCCATTCGCCGTCCAGGTGACATTGTCGCCGTAGGTCACCGCAGGGGCCGTCACCGTGCCAGCCACCGGCGCCGCTGACAAGGTCCAGGTGCTCTGGGACGAGGAGGCTGCGGTGTTGGGCGTTGACACCGCCTGGTCCCTGGCCGTCACCTTCAGGCCGGTGTATTCCGTATTGGCTGCCAGCCCGTCCCAGGTGTAGGACGTGCCCGTCCAGCCACTGTCGCTCTTGCCAGCGCAACTATAGTTGTAGCCGGTCGAGGCATTCACGCCCGAGTGCGCGTCGCTGGCAGCGCCGGTCACGGCGATGCTGGACGCTGTGACCGTGCCGATGGTTAGGCCGACACCTGTCGGCGCCGCCGCGTCCACCCGGAAGGCCGTGCCGCTGGACCAACCGAGCCCGCCGTTGAGGTTGTAGGCGGTGGTGCCGCTGGATTCATCCAGGCGGTAGTACGCCCAAGGGCTGTGGGCCAGCACATGGTCCCGGTAGGTCGTTGCCGAGGTCCGGGCATTGTAGTGGGCCTGGATCTCAGCCTGAGTAAGCGGCCGGTCATAGATGGCAAACTCGTCCATCCGCCCGGCATAATAGGAGTCGGCCGACCAGTTGCTCCGGCCGATGTAATTGATAGTGCGGGTTACGACGTTGGGAATGACAGTCTTCCCGCTAACGGTCAGGGCTGTTCCATCGCGATACATGGCCACGGTGCCGTCGCTGTTCAACACGCAAGCGTAGTGATGCCACGCATTGTTGATGAGTGCGTCGGCGGAGATGGCCGAGCCACCGGCGACCGTGCCGTTGTAAACCTCGAACTGCAGGTTGGCGCTCGTGCCAGGGCGGCACACCAGGATGTTCTCGTTGGCCGGGCCATTGCCGAAATCCATGAACCGGGCCCAGTTGTTGTTGGCGGTAGGATACGCCCAGAACTCGACGGTCATCCCGCTGCCGAAGCTATCGGCAAAGGACGGAACCACCACGTGATCGTCGGTGCCATCGAAGCTCACGCTGGTGCCGTCCGTCACCGCGCCCGTCTGACCCAGCGTCACGCCGCCGGTATAGGTGCCATTCCGGGCGGATTGGGACAGGCCATCGAGCACCCCAACGCGGTAGTACCACTGGCCGTTGGCCAGAGCCGAGCCCGGCGCGTACGAGGTGCCTGAGCCGGATGCGAACTGGGTGTCAATCAGCGGCGAGCCGAAGCCCGAACTGTCGTCCACCTGCACGCGGTAGTTGCTCTGGGGGTTCGAGTCGGTGTCGGAGTAGCTCCACGCCAGAGCCGGAGTATTGTCGGAGCTCCATTCGTTTCCCGTGAAGCTGGTGTTGGCCGCCGTCGGCTCGGTGTTCAACACCTTGTAAGAGCGGTAGCCGGTGCCCCCACCGGAGCCGCCGAAGCGCCGGTCATGGTTGTCGCTCTCCTGCGAATTGTTGTTAACCACACGGACGCAGGTGTAATACGTCTGCGGGTAACCGTGGGCGATGGTATAGTCCTGATACCAGCACAAGTTGCCGGTATCCCAGCTCATGGCACTGGCGTTGTAAAGGTTCCAGTCACCGTGAACAGTGCCGGACCAGATTCTCCCCGAGAGGCCGTCACTGACGTGGTGGATGCGGAGCCAGTCCACGTACACCGTCTGGCCGTTGGCGGCGCCGGTGCCGACCGGGTCGAGACGAACTTGATACACAGTCCCGCTCCAGGATGCCGGCAGCGGCACCCGATACACGTGCCACTGGCCGTCCGGGTATATCTTCCAGTCCACGTGCCGGTCACCGCTCCAGCCGCCTACGCTGCTTGACCAGAACAACTGGGCATCCGAACCGCCATTAGCCCACATTCGGATAGTCAGATAGCGGCAGGTGCTGGCGTTGATGGCGAGACCGCCCGAACTGTAGCAGTAGGGATCCCCGCCGGTGATGCTGATCGCCATGCGATCGTTGGCGTCTTCCAAGGCCACGCTGCAGGCGTTCCCGGCATGCCATCCTTGTATGGTGGAGCCGTCCCAGTCCCAGGCGTACGAACTGCCGGTGCCCCAACTGTCAGCCCCGGCGACGGAGAAGCGAACCGTCTCGCCCTTCTTCTTGCCGCCGTTGTCCCAGCCGTCCGTCGCGCCCGGCGCCTTGCGGCTGAGCCGCGTCCAAGTGCGCATGCCGCCGTTGCTAAAGTTCCACTTGTCGCCGAACCAGGAGGTGCCCTCATATACCATCTGGAAGTCTTCATTGTAGTCACCAGTCGTGGTAGGCCGCATGTTAAAGTACACGGTCATAGTCCCGCCCGGGCCCGTCCCGGGCGAGTGGTTTACCCGCCCGCCCGCGTACCAGCCGGGTCCTTCGGTTACTCCACCCGTGTGAGCAAACTTGATATTGCTTCCCCAGCTCCACCAAGCTGAACTCGGGTTATTCATGGAGTAACTCCACTGGTAAACGTTGCCGGCATACATGTAGCTCTCATAGGACTTTCCGGCATAGATGGCGTCCAGTTCCGGGTAGAACTTGGCCCAGTCCGCAACAGTGTCCCTGCTACCGCCGCCGTCCGACCCAACCTCCAGCCAGTCGTCGCCCCAGTAGCTTGCCCGCGCATTCAGTGTGGATTCCACGCAACCCGAGCCGGACTGGTCGGCACCGTACGATCCATTGTACGAACCTTCGGCGTAGGACCATTGGTCGGCACTGTAGTCGCCGTTGCTGCGTCTGCCGAACCCGTGTCGGTAGGTCATGAACATATCTCGCGCGACTCCAGCACTGCTCGTGCTCCACCGGGCGCGGTCGGCGCCGTTGCTGCCCCAGCCTACCCAGATGGTGGGGCAGTAGCAGCCCCCGTCGTAGACCGCCCAGCCGCCCGCCGAAGTGGTGCGTGTGCAGGAACTCCAGGCGCCGCCCGCGTGAACCGTGACGGTGTCCGCCAGCAAGACCGCCGCGGTCAACACGCCCACCGCCAAACGCGGGGCCTTCTTAAGTGCGTAACGTGCCTTCTTCATGGTGTGATTCCTCCATCCGAAAAACCTAACATCTGGAAAAACAGGTTGCTGCATACTCAGACTCCTTCCTTATTTCGCCTCTATGACCGACTCCACCGCCGCCGCGGGCGACAGAACATACAAGGACATTGTGACCGGCTCGGTGCGGCTCCCGTCCGGCCGTAGAATCGAAAACGCGATCAGCGCCTGCCCGGCCGGAAACTCCTTGCCCAAAGCCAATCGTCCCGAGTAAACGCCATCCCCCCGCACTTCATCTCCATGCTCGACCAGATCGCCAACGTCATACAACGTCACCGCCTCGGCCCCGCCTAGCGCCGCCGCCACCGCCGCGTTCACCGGCTCCATCGCCGGGTCCTTCCAACTGTTGCCACCGACGCTGTTGCCTTGACCGCTGCCGCCCCCGTGCGTGTAAGCCGCATACACCACCGTCTCCGGCACCCCCGTGGTCACCGGCATATCCTTGGCCTGGTTCATCGTCGGCGTGCTGAGCGGCTGCTGCGGCACCAGCCCGTTGAGCGATACCACCACCGCCTTCAGGGTGCCGCTCGCCCCCGGCATTTGGGTTGCCCGCGCGGCCTTATCCGTCTCCGCCCCCACTTTTACCAGGTTCTCCGCCGCGACATGAAACACCATCCGCAGGCCCTCTCGATCCCGGTAGTTCTCATACCAGCATTCGGTAATGGCCGGGCCCTCGCTCGGGCCCTTACCCGTCGTGAACTGCCATGACGCCTCGCGCTCGCTCGCGAGGCCCGACATGGCTTTCACCCCCGCCGCCATCTGGACCTCGTAGGTCCGGTGCGGCTTCAACGGCGCATCCGGCCGGAACACCGCGCGCCGGCCCTGGATGCTGATCTTCCCCGGCACCGGGCTGCCGCCGGATGTTGGCACAACCCGAACGCTCTCCGCTGATAGTGACGCCGGGTCCACTTCGGTGGTGAAGACCAGGGTGATCGGCGCGTTAATGGGCACCCGCTGATCATTATACCGCGGATAACGGGCAAAGATTTTCACCGGCGTCCCCGGCTGGCCGATTCGCGACACCGTGGCAAACCGCCAACTGAACGGTTTCCCCAGCGCATTGCCCTTGGTATCCTTGATGCTCGCAGCCAGCGAGATCTGGTACACCGTGTTCCCCCTCATCCGGAACAGCACAACCGCCGAATCCGCCTCCGGGAAGGCCAACCCGCCATTCTCCATCTCACCCAGCGGACGACCGTTCACCTGGACCGACTGCGTGGTCACTGATGCCTGGTCAACCGGGCTGCTGAACTTGACAATGATATTCTCCTCCACCGGCACATGCGTCGCCCCGTCGGCAGGCGTGGTGTAGGCGACGGAGAAAGCGCTCTGCTGAGCCACGGCGCCCGGTGCGAACAGGATTGCCGCTGCTGCCAGAAGGGTGAGGCACAAGCGCGAAACGTCAGGTTGCCACGCACTGCTCATCACAGGGCAGCACACCGGCCACGCAGTGGTGATGGACTGGCGGATGCATCCGGCGCCGCCCACTGCGTAGGCCCCAAGGCCCCTAACCGTTGTGTTGGTTGCACTCGGATCCTTCATTTTCTGCATTCTTCGCATCGTCGCCTCAGCAAAAGCCCGCTTCCATTCGGCACACCGGGGCACGAGTCTGCCCCCCACAGCGTGACGCAGTCTAGCGCTCTGGTAGCGGCCCGCCCGGACGTTGGGCAATTGCCGGCACTGCATGGTACGAATCATGCCAGAAGAGGGGGGTGGAGTCAACCTTTTCCGTGGCGCTTTGGGGCGCTCAAACTGGCTGTGTTGCCCAAGCAGGCATGGAATTTGAACCGGCAATCCCTGCCAGGCAGTGCGAAGAGGCTGGCGACCTCGGCCGGGACGGGTTTGTAACATGGACGGCCTGGCAAGGCATCAGACCCAGGTCACACGCTCCTCGACGGGCGCGTCAGGCAAGCCCCCCCGATTTTGGCCGGTGTCGGCGTGGCCGAGCCGGAGCCGAAAGCCAGCCCGGTGGCCTTGGCGTGCCCCTCCCATGTAGCGCCAGAGGGTAGCTCCCACATAGCTCCCACCTGGCTCCCACATGGCTCAATAGAAATGCTATTAAGCCCTGTGGGAGCCAGGTGCTACCGGACCGGTCCGGGGGGTGAGCCCGGATGGGCCTGGCACGGCACGAAATGCCGCCCGCCTGCCGCGCCGGGCGGCGGGTGAAACGTCCAGACGGGCGCGAGACGCAAGGCTTGCCAGGCGCCATGTGCTGGATTTTGCATACCCTGTATGCCCGGAAACCAATTACGGGCGAACGCATTCGTCTCACTGGAGGCCGCCTTGCGCCCTGCCAAGAAAAGGCAGAAAAGGCTTGCACTGGGCTGACGCAGCGCTAGATTACCTTAAGAACACGGCAATGATCGCCGCCTTAGCGAACACCAATTCGCGGAAATCGTTTCAGCCTCGAGGGTTCAGCCTCCTCGAGCTGCTGACGGTTGTGTCCACGATTGCCGTTTTGGCTGCCCTGCTTTTTCCCATCCTGAGCAAAGCCAAGACAAAGGCACAGCGCACGACGTGTCTTTCCAACCTGCGTCAATTGGGATTTGCGTGGGCCCTGTATCGGGATGACAATAGCGATTACATTGCCGAGTCCTACCCCGGTGAAAAGGGGGACAACCCCGAGGTCTGGGTTAAGGGTGACATGACCAAGCTCAGCGACGCGGGCAATGCGGACCTGATCCGCCAAGGCAAGCTCTTCCCTTACAACGACAGCGTGCCGCTTTATCATTGTCCCGCTGACCGGGGTGTCCCTATTGGCGGGAAGGTGGTTCCCACCGTGCGCAGTTATTCGATGAACTGCTTCATGGGCGCGCGTCCCCTGAATAGCGTCCCGATCCCGCGTACTGCAGGTGACTATGTGCCGTTTTATGCAACGGGCGCAGACATTCCGCATCCGGAGCAAATGTGGGTGCTGTTGGAGGAAGACCAGCGCAGCATCAATGACGGTTTCTTCGTCACCGACCCAAAGGGCCAGATTTGGTTTGATTGGCCGGCCATCTCAGCCGCTCGCCATAATTACAGCTACGCGCTGAATTTCGCCGACGGTCACTCCGCAACCTGGCGCGTTGCAGACGCACGCAGCATGCGGCTCAACAAAACCAAGACGGAGCAACCCGGCAACAGGGATCTGGAGCGCCTGGCGCGCGCGACCGCGACCAGGAAGTAGTCCCTCGCCCGTCGCCGGGCGGCAGGTGCCTGAGCTCGGGTTTCTGTTTCTCCCCGCCTCTGAGCGCCTCGCAGATCACTCTGTAAACTGCTATTTGCAGGTGCGGGTTTACTGAGCTTGCGGGAAGAGCACGACGCGGTAGAAGCGGTGGAGGTTGGTGCAGACGTTGTCATAGGCGGTGACCGAGTTGCTGGTCGGGAATATGGAGCTGCCAAGATAGGACCAGTTGGTGCCGGTGGCGTCGGCCTGGCACTGGAGCCGGTACCTTTGGCCGGGCATGGTGCTATAGGTGAGCACAAGCGTACAATTCGACCTCACGACCGAGAGGAAAGCCGGAGGATATACAGCGGTCAAACGCGCCGTGGCGCTGGTCACAGAGCCCAGCGAGTTGCTCACGCTGACAGTATAGGTGCCCGCATCAGCCAACGAGACGCTGGTGAGGCTGAGAGTGCGATTGGTCGAGCCGGAGACATTGCCGCCATCAAGCAGGTTGGTCCCGTTACGCCGCCACTGATAGGAGAAGGGGCGAGAGCCCGTGACCGCCACGCTGAATTGCGCCTGGGCGCCGACAACGGCCGCCTGACTTGCGGGTTGGGCCGTGATCGCAGGCGCGCAACCAATGCTGAGGCGGAAGATGGTGCCCTGGCCGGCCTGGCACGGCCCGCCGGCGGTGGTGGTGCCATACAAATTGCCGTCCGTGTCCTCCATCAGCTCGGCCCGAGGCTGGGCGCCGTCGTTGCAGCCATCGAAATAAACGAGCGTGCTGAACGCGCCGCCGTCGGGGGCCATTCTGAAGAGTGTGCCATAGCCGCCCTGGCGGTCGGTGTAAGTGGTGCCATAGAGGTTCCCATCCTTGCTCTGCAGCAGGCCGGCATAAGGGTACAAGCCATCCTTAAGGATGAAATCACCGAAGGTGTGCAGGGTGCTCAGCGCTCCATTCGGGGTGATCCTAAAGACGGTTCCGTAAAACGGTAAGCCGTTCCAGGTGCTGTATTTGGTCGCACCATAGAAATTGCAGTCCGAGCCTCGCACCAGCACCCCGACCGGCGCATAGCCATCGTTGCCCCCGGTAAATGAGTAGAGCGTAGTGAGTGCCCCGGCAGGGGTGACTCTGAAGACGGTGCCATTCTCATGCGCGCCCCCTTCAGATGTCAGGCCGTAGAAACTGCCATCGCACCCCACCGCCAGGCCCCCGGTCGGGAACTTGCCGTCCGCGCCGTTGAACCGGTGCAGGTTGGTGAGGGCGCCGCCAGGTGTGATCCGGAACACGGTTCCGTAGTCAGACAAGCCGCCAGCGGCAGTCGTGCCGTAGAAATTGCCGTCGGCGCCCAGCAGTAACGGGCCGGAAGGCCAGGCGCCATCCGCATCGCCGGCAAACGGGTGAAGCGTTGCGGGGATGCCTTCCGCGGTCACGGCGTAGACCGTGCCGCCTCCGATCGCTCCGCCCCGTGTGGTGGTGCCGTAGAACCTGCCGTCCGGCCCCTGCACCGGTGCGGCAGTCGGACCCGATCCAATGGCATCCGTGAACGAAAGCAGGGTGGCAAAAGCGCCGTTGGTGTCCAAAGTGAACACTGTGCCCAGATTCGAAGTGCCACCGGCATAGGTTGTCCCGTAGAGAATGCCGTTGGTGCCCTGTGTCAGCCCACTGGCCAATCGGCCATCCGCGCCACCCGTAAACCAGTGCCGCGTGGTCAGGCTGGTGCAGGGCGCGGTCTTGGGGACGAGAACCAGGGTGGCGCTCGCGTTGGCCGAATCAAGGTCATTGGTAACGACGATGGTGTAGGTCCCGTTGTCGGCTTCGGTGACGTTGCTGATGACCAGCGTCTTGTTCGTTGCGCCGGAGACGTTGCAGGAATCGAGGACGTTGGTCCCGTTCTTCCGCCACTGATAGGACAAAGGCTTGTTGCCCTCCGCGGCGGCATTGAACGAGACGGTGGTGCAGGCGGCCGGCGCCAAGTTGGTCGGCGCCATGGTAATCACCGGCGGGGAAGACAAGACCGTCAGTATGGCGCCCGAACTGTTGGTTGAACCTTCCGAGTTGCTCACTGTCACAAAGTAAGTGCCCACGTCCGTGGCGGTCACTGCGGTGAGGGCCAGGACCCGTTCGGTCGAGCCAGGCAGGTTGCTGCCGTTCTTCTGCCATTGATAGCTGAAGTCCGGAGCCCCTGAAACCGCCACGCTCAATACGACGTCGTCTCCCACATACACCGTCCGGCTGGAGGGCTGGGCCGTGATTTGGGGCGGGCCGCTGAAGCTGAGCCTAAAGATGACGCCCGCGTCGTCCTCGCCGCCGTTCTGCGTTGTGCCCAGCAGACTGCCGTCGGCATCTTCGGTCAATACCGCCTGGGGATTGGCGCCGGCAAAGTCATCGAACGCGACCAGGGTCGTGAGGATGCCACCGGGTGTTATTCGGAACACCGTGCCATAACCATAATCGCCCCCGTAGGCGGTAGAGCCGTAGAAGTTCCCGTCACGGGCCAGGAGCAGCGCAGCCGCCGGGTAGCTCCCGTCGCTGCCCCCGCCAAACGAATAGAGCGTATAGATCACACCCGCAGGGGACATGCGGAATACTGTGCCATGGTCCCAGGCGCCGCCAGCGGAGGTCGTGCCGTAGAAATCCCCGGCCGGATCCTGCACCAGCTCGGCTAAAGGAAAAGCACCGTTGGTGCGATTGAAGGACGCCAGGCTTTTGAGCACGCCACTGGCGGTGATCTGGAAGATAGTGCCGTAGCCGTTGGCGCCGCCGTTGTAGGTGCTGCCGTAGAAATACCCATCGTCCCCGCGCCAGAGCCCTGCGGCGGGGAAGCCACCATCGAGGCCATCAGTGAACGGGTAAAGCCGGTCGAAGGTGCCGTCAGCGGAAACCCTGAAGACCGTGCCTGGCTTCACATACCAGTCCTGATTAAACACTCTGATAATGCTTTCCACTCCGCCCTGATACGTCGTGCCGTAAAAGTCGGAATCGGCCCCCAGCGTCAGCCTGGAGTAGGGGAAGGAGCCATTGGTAATATTCAGCGACACCAAATTGGACAGAACGCCGCTGGGCGTCACGCGGAAGACCGTGCCGTTGTCCGAGGTGCCGCCCTGGAAGGTAGTGCCGTAGAAATTGCCATCCGGACCTTGCGCCAGCGCGGCGCAAGGAGTCGCCCCATCGTCGCCGCCGGTGAAGGAGTAAAGAGGCGTGACCGAACCGCTGGGGGAGAGTTGAAACACCGTGCCGGCAAAATCTGTGCCGCCGCACTGGGCCGTGCCGTAAAAGCTGCCGTTGGCCGCCCGCACCAGCGCGTTCGGGTTCGCGCCGTCGGCGCCGCCCGTGAACGAATACACGGTGGTCAGCGTGGTCGCCGGCGCAGTGATGGGAATCACTGTCAGCACGGCGCCGGAGCTGGTCGCAAGACCGTCCGCGTTGCCCACGGTCACGGAGTAAGTGGCGGCATCGGCCAACGAGGGGCTGTGGATGGTCAGGGCGCTCGAGGCCGCGCCGGAGATGTTTCCGCCGTCGCTCAAGGCGTTGCCGTTCCGCTGCCAGAGATAGAAGAGGGGCTGATCTCCGACAGCGGTCACCGTGAATGTGACCGTCTGCCCGGCCATCACAGTTTGACTAGTCGGCTGTGCGGTGATGGTCGGACGCCACGGGAAGACCGCCAGGAACGCCTGCGAGCTGGAGATGGCCCCGGCGGCGTTGCTCACGATGACTGAGTAAGCCCCGGCATCAGTGGGCGCGGCATTGGCAATCAAGAGGGTGCTGGCCGTGGCGCCGGAAATACGGCCCCCATCGCTCAAGTTGGTCACATAAACCCCGTTGTCGTATTGCCACTGGCAGGACAACGACGCGTGATTGGCAACGGCCACACTGAAGCCGGCCGTCATCCCCTCCAGCACGGTCTGGTTGGCGGGCTGCACCGTGATTACGGGCGGCGCGACGATGTCCAGGTTAACCACACGGCTCTGGCCCATCCGATCACTCGCGTTGGTGAGGTTAACATTCGTAAACCACAGCGCAGCGGCGTAACTGCCGAGGGGGAGGCTGCTGGCCGCCGGAGTCAGCGTGACGCTGACTGTGGCCGCCGAGCCGCCATTGGTGAGCGTGCCACCAACCGACGAAACCTCGAGCCAGGGAGTGGCATTGGCCAAGGTCCAGTTCAACGGGGCGTTGCTGTCGTTGGTGAGGCGGATGCTCTGCACGGCCGGCCGGAAGGGACCCCCCAGCGGCCCCGTAAAGACCAAGGGCAGGGCGGGGGTGATGCGCAACGCCGGCGGCGGCGCCAGAAGCGCGGCAATCAGGTTGCTGCCGCCAGGCGTACCCCAGCCAGTGCAGAGATCGTAACCGGGGCAGGCAAAGAACCGGTTGGTACCGCAGCACGCATTGGTGTTGTTGCCGGTGGTGGTGTCGTGGAAAGCCGAGGCGTACCTTGACGACTTGCCGATGGCATAGATGGCGGGATTGATGAAACCGATGCTGGGTTGCCCATTGGCCGCCGCTTGCTGGTTGACCAACGCGGCAAACCCGGCCCACAACGGCGCCGCCGCGCTCGTGCCAGCCCCGTCGAATTGCATGCCGTTGTTGGCAATGACCCAAATCCCGTCCGCAACACAGGCCACGTCGGGGCTATTGCGCAGGGTGGTCGAGCCTCCGTTACCGGTCATGTCAATACCTCGTTGGTAGTCCGGGATGGCGTAGTTTGTGCCAAAGCCGCCCCCGCTCGCCGCCGGCTCGCCGGGAAACCAGCTCCAAACCTCCTCCGACACCCAGGCTGCGCCCGGACTGCTCGTCGTGACCGAGGTCCCGCCCACTACGGTGACATTGGGGTTCTCCGTTGGGGACCAGGGGCGGCAGGCGGCTCCGCAATAGGCGCCATCATCCCCCGAAGCCTGAAAGAACGACTGCCCCTGCGCGGCAAACTGGAGGAACACTTGGTTCTGCGCCTCGGTTGAAGGTATGTTCCAAATCCAGGAAGAGCTGAGTTGCCGCGCCGCCACCTGCCCCAGGCTATTGGTGTCATTGGCCATGTGGTTCAGGACGGTGTAGGGGCTGCTGGTCGGTCGGCCCTGATAGACGATGATTCTGGACAAGCCCGGCGCCATGGACATCGCCATCTCAATGTCCAGGGCAACCTCGATGTTCCCGGAGCCGGGCCGGCCGCTAAAGCCATCCACCAGCACGTTGGTGATGGGGACGTTCGGCAACCCGGCCAGGTTCTGGTACGCGAGCACATCATTGGTGTAATAGCCATCCAACTGCAACAGGCCAACCGCCTGACCAGCGCCGTCCAGGGCAACCCCCGGCACGTATGCCGCCCGGAAATCCCGCCCCATGAGAAGCCCGCGCGGGCCGGAGCCAGCTACCGCAGGCTTCGCACCAGACGTCGCGTCCACAGTGCTGCTGAGGGGCTTCCAACGCCCACCGGCAGGCCGGGGCACTGAGAAATTGTCCAGGCCGCTGACCATCAGCACCGGCACTGTCAGATCGAGCGACGGTTCCGTATCCGGCGCATGGAACCTCCGCCCTTCGGTCGGGTGCCGGTAGGAATGCAGCTTGATGCGGAACGCCCTCTCGATGTCCGCCACCGTCCCGCGCACATCCAGCAGGGTGCGGTTGGGGTGGGTGCCGGCCACCCGCAGGCCGCGCGCTCTGGCAAACGCAATCAGCGCGTCATAATCCTGGCGGCTCGGGCCAAACCGCTCCGCGAACTCTGCAGGGGTCAGGTATTGGCGATACTCGGGGCAGAGCGGATCATAAATCTTCACGAGCAGCTCGTTCAGGGCTGCCGAGTTGCGCAAGCGCAGGCCGATAGCCAGGTCCAACTGGTTCGTGGCCGGCAACCGCTCCAATGCCTCCGCCCGCTTCACCGCCGCCGGCACATGCCCGCGCAGCCGCTGCCGCTGCGCCCCCCAAGCCGTCGTTTCCACCTGAACCAACAGCATTGTGCATAACCAGGCTGCCCCAAACACATCACCCCCCGCACGCAATGCCAGCCCTCGGAGCTCACAGGCGCGGGCTAGCCGAGCCAACCGCCTGCTGGCCCGCCGTCGTCCAGCTTGGTCTGAGGTTGGAAGAAAACCGAGGCGCAGAGGTGGTTTGGCAGATTCGTTCATAATACCCTTTTGCTACTTGAATTGAACCAGCGCCAGCCAGGTTGAGCAAGCACTATTTTGGCGCGGCGTGGGTTCGAGCGCGTGCCACCCATTGCTGGAGCTGCCTCGAATATGCGGCGAGACGAAGCAGGTTCATGGGCGAACGCTTCTTGCCGGTGAGAGCTTACGGTCGAGCCGGTGTCACCCCGGTGTGGCTCTCATGGGCAGCGATCCCCACGGGAGCCACACCGGGACATAACCGTTTTGGCCCTGGGACGACACCGACCGGGACCCAGTTACGCTCAACTGAGCGAGCGGATCTCTATCCGGTCGGGGTGCCGTTGGATCTGCCTGCAATTGAGGCTTGGCCACCTCCAAAGAACCCCGCGCCTTGGAGGCTTCGTGAGCGAGTCAATTCGTATCTGCGATTTCCTGCATTTTGTTCTGCCACGTGCGCAGGTTTCTGGTAAGTGACGATCATTCCAAGTCCACCTTGGATGACGGCAGAACAACCATTAGCAACATGGAACGTAACTGTCTGTTATGAAAGCAATCACTCGTGTTGGCATCCTCTCTCTCATGCTCGGAATCACACATCTGGCTCAGGCCGCTGTCGGCTATATTAACTGCCCCTTTCTGCCGGGATACAGTCTTTTCGGAAACCCGCTTGATTATGGTGACAACACACTTGGCACCATCTTTTACGGGGTACCGGAGGGCACTGTCGTGTCGCTGTGGAATCCGGGCACTTTGTCGTTCGACACTGGCTCGACGTACGAGTCCGGCGCCTGGACGGTGAACCTGACGCTGGAGCCCGGCACGGGGGCGCGGCTGTATGCGCCATCCTTGTTCACAAACACGTTTGTCGGCACGGTTCTGAATCACGATGGTGCTGTTTGGACCGAACCTCCGGGGCTCACTTCACCGCCAGAGTACTCCGGCCCCGACGGAATCTTCTCACTGGCCGACGAAGCGCCCCTGGCCAGCACCGGCGCGGATATTCTCCTTAACGTCTTGGGCCGCCTGCCTAACGTCGGGGAGCAAATCACGCTGCTGGATGAGGTCACCCAGGGCTATGCCACCAGCACCTACCTCGGCGGCGGCAATTGGGACATCGTACCGTCGTGGGAGCCGAGTGACTCAGCCTTCTTCAACATCGGCCCGATCCCTGAGCCTTCCGCTACCGCCCTCGGCCTTCTGGGTCTCGTTCTGGTTCGAAGAATTGCTCGGCGAACGCAGTGAGCCTCTAAGGCTGTTTGGCCGCACACTAACCGCGGAGGTTATGACCACGAGATTTTGGAGGCGCGGCTGGCTCCTCTTGTTGGTGACCATCGCGCTTGTGGCTTGGGCGCAGGCTCTGCTGGCAGCGGACCGGATTAAGGACATTAGAATGGTCTGGCCTTGGCCGTGGCCGCTGGGGCTTACCAACATGGTGCCGCGGTTGACCATAGAGGGCAATCCTGGCAGCACTCACGTAATCTGGGGCACGACTAACCTCCAGCAGTGCTGCTGCTGGACGCCGCTGTACACGAATTGGGTGACCGAGACCAACTACTGGTGGGATGATGCAAGCACTTCAGGGCTACCCATAAGGTTCTACAAATTGTCGGTATGTCCTTACTAGCCTTTCACCAGCGCCAGCACCCGCCCATCGGCCACACCCGCTGTTTCACCAGCGCCAACAGCCGTTGGTGCGGAATGGTGTCCAAGTTGCTTTTCAGGTCGGCATCCACCACCCAGTGGTGACCCGCCTTGAGCAACCTGTCCACGCGCCACAGCGCCTCCTGCACCGTGCGGCCGCGCACCGCCGGAATGCCCAGCGACCGCTTCTCTCTGCTGCCGGACTTGGCTATCCAAGCCCGCCGAACCGGTTGCGGACAAAACTTCTCCTCCCGCGGTTGTTCGTGCAGTCACTGCAGTTCGACCTCCGCGTGCCGCGCGAAATGCCGCACGGTTTGGGCATCCGCCCCTGCGCTCCCGCCCTTGGGCTACACCTTCGCAAAGGCGCTTTGCAGATTGGCGGGCGCATAGATCTTGTCCACCCGCGTGAACCAGACCCAGTTTGCCGACTCACCTATCGTGAGGCGCCTTAACATGCGCTCGGTCCAGACACTCCGTTCGAGTTCACGGTGGACTGCCTCCCGGCAGCCCGGTGTTACGGACTGGTCGTTCTCGTTCCGTTGCTCTCCACCCCACCTTGCGGCGACGCAGTTACGGTTCGATACCTCACGACTCTTCGCCGCAGGGGAACGGATTCTCACCGTTCTGTCTCTACGCCATCTCAGGCGCACGAACGGAGGCATCGGCGAGGCGTCCCCACCTGACATTGATGCACCCCTGGGAGCGGCGATCGTTAGTCCTGGCTGGGTCTCGGGCGATGGAGGCCGACGGAGTGGGCAATCTCATCGAACTCCTCGTGCGTCACCTCTTCCAGTTGCTTGCCCTTGGCGGCGAGCTTCTCGTTGATCTTGATCGCCTTCTCCGTCATGACATCGTGGGTCTCTTCCGAACCGCCGGCCAGGATGAAGTTGGGGCCGGTGGTGAGCCGCTTGTGGCCATCGGAATCCAGGCCCAGGCCGAGCATGAGCGCCTTGCGCCGCGGCTTCTTTTTCTTCGCATTCGCCATGCAGGAACGGTACGGAAAGCGGCAACGCGCGTCAATGCGCTTCAGGGGGCGGGCGCGGTCAGCGATTGGCCG
The DNA here is from genome assembly GCA_035358715.1 of Verrucomicrobiota bacterium. Classification (GTDB taxonomy): domain Bacteria; phylum Verrucomicrobiota; class Verrucomicrobiia; order Limisphaerales; family UBA8199; genus UBA8199. The sequence continues at coordinate 49,371 of DAOPPX010000002.1, read as the reverse complement.
TTATCGCGCGGGCCGAGGTTCAGCAGGAAGGGCACGGCGCTTGTTGCCCATGCCGCTGGAGACAGGTAGCCCGAGGCTGAGCCGCCAAAGCAGGTTTGGAGCATGTCGGTGTTTATGATGCCCGGATTCAGGGCCACCGCCGCCATGCCGCGAGGCAGTTCTTGCGCGAACGCGCGGGTCAGCCCCTCGACGGCCCACTTGCTGGCACAGTAAGGCGCCACGTCGGCCGACACGGACCGGCCCCAGCCGGAATTGAAGTTCACGATCACACCACGCTTGCGCTGCACCATGGCGGGCACAAAGTGGCGGATCACATTGGCGATGCCCTTGATGTTTACGTCCATCACCCACGCGAACTCCTGCGCAGGCACATCCCACAATCGGGCGTTCCGATTGATGACGCCGGCGTTGTTGAGCACAAGGTCGGGCGGCCCGTAGGAGCCGAGCAACCGGACGGCCCATGCCCTCACTTGTTCGTCCGATGTGACATCCACCTCCGCGAAGTCATGCGGCGGTCCAGCATGGTGGCAGAGCTGCTCGATTGCCTCTTGAGAACGCCCGCAGCCCAGAACGGTATGCCCCTGCCGAACAAACTCATTTGCCATTGCCCGGCCCAGGCCGCGCGTCGCTCCTGTAATCAATACGATCCTCTTGTTCATAGCGAACTATGTTACACCCCAGGGCATTGTAATTCATCCCAAACCTTGGCGGGCCGGTTATTGCTCGGCACAGGCTTCAACCGCCTGTTTCCCCTCGGCGGAGAGCAGTCCCGCTGCATGGAGTTTCCGTGCGAGATCAAGCTGACGCTCACCGACCGCCGCGCGTTTGCGGGAATTCAGCCGCTGGGGCATGAGTTCGAGATTGGAAATCACGTTGTCCAGTTCCGGACAGACGGAGCGCGGAATTATGTGGTCCACTGAAAGCTGGTCGCCGGCGTAGGGGCCACGCTGGACGGTGGCAGACTTGCCATGCCGCATTTCCTCCAGACCTTCCGCGTCGAGGCAACCGAGCCTGCCGGCGATGTCGAGGTTGCGGAGCAACGCCCCCCTGGTCAGCTTAGCCGCTTTCGCTTCCATGCCGACCAGCTTGACGGCGAGGTCCACGACGACTTCCTGGGGGACATTGTTCGAGGCGGCGCGGCTGAGCCAGTAAACGGCCTTCTGGACGCGGGGATTTGCGGCGCGGGGCGTACGGAGCGTTGCCAGGCTGGCGGGGTCAATCAGATGCGCCAACGTGCGCGCATAGGCGGCAGCGGTTTCGTCGGTGGCACGGGTGCTGGCCGCCCTGGGAGTCGCGCAGCCAGGCGCGGCAAGCAGAACAGCAGCCAGAGCCGCAGCGGCTGCGTGCGCGGCGATTTGCCTCAGGTTCACGCTCGGAAAATAGGCAACCGGAGACGGATTGCCCAGCGTGAATCGGGACGCTGAGCCGGGTGGTAGTACCCCGGCAGTTCCTCCGTCCTTCCTTAACGGGATTGACAAATTGCCCCTGGTGCTGGACATTTGTTCAGTATGAATGAGCTTACTGAACGACAGCAGCAGATTCTAGGGTTTATTCAGGGGAAACAGGACTCCGCGGGGCTCACGCCCACCCTGCGGGAGATCGCCGCGCATTTTCGGTTCCGCAGCCCGAATGCCGCGCTGGCGCATGTGCAGGCGTTGATGGCCAAGGGGTTCCTGAAGAACCTGCCCGGTCGCGCCCGGTCGCTCCAAGTGGTGGCTCCCAACGCGCCCAAGAGCCGGTTCCGGCCGCGGGTGGTGTCGGTGCCGATATACGGCTCGATCCCCGCCGGGCTGCCCGAGGACACGGCGCAAGAGGAGGAAGGCTGCGTGCTGATGGACGTGGATACGCTTGGCATCAAGCCGACAGCACGGACTTTTGGTCTGAAAGTGCGCGGGGACTCGATGATCGGCAAGAACATCGTGGATGGTGACATTGCCATTATCGAGCACGGCGTGCAGCCGCGGACTGGCGATGTCGTCGCCGCGCTGATTGACGGGCAGGTGACGATCAAGACGTTTCTCATGCAGCGGGGCAAGCCGTATTTGCGCGCGGAGAATCCCCGCTACCCGAATCTTATTCCGCAGGAGGAACTGCAAATCCAGGGCGTCATGGTCGCACTGGTTCGCAAGCGCAAATGAGCGGAGCCGACTATGTCCTTCCCGCGTTCGATCGTCCATTTGGACGCCGACGCCTTCTTCGCCTCGGTAGAGCAGGCAGCGGACCCGCGGTTGCGAGGCAAGCCGATAGCGGTTGGCGGCGAGAAGCGAGGAATCATTGCTTCGGCTTCGTATGAGGCTCGCAAGTTTGGGATCTACACACCGATGCCCACCGTCCTGGCGCGCCGACTATGCCCTCGGTTGATTTTGCTGCCGGGCGATTTCGACAAGTATGAGCTGTTCTCCCGGCTGATGTTTTCCTACGCGTACGACTTCACGCCGGATGTGGAGATCGGCTCGATTGACGAGGGGTACTTCGATGTGACGGGAGCGCGCAAGCCGGCGTTGAACATTGCCGACACGATTCGCCGGGCTATCCGGCAGGCGCTCAGACTGCCTGTGAGCGAGGGCATCGGCAGCAACAAGCTCATCAGCCAGATTGCTTCCAAGGTAAACAAGCCCGCCGCCTTTCAATGCGTGCCAGCCGGGGACGAGGCAGGCTTTCTGGCGCCACTTCCCAACCAGTGGCTGCCCGGGGTCGGCCCGAAGACGGCGAGCCAGTTGAATGCTGCCGGGTTGGTCCATATCGGCCAGATTGCGCAGACACCCGCCGAGTCGCTGGGGATGATCGTCGGCCGCCTGGCGCCCCAGTTGCGCGACTTTGCGCGCGGCATTGACGACCGGCCCGTTGTGCCTGTGCGCGCCCCGGCCAAATCCTACAGCGAGCAGGAAACCTTCGCGGCAGACACCACGGACGAAGAATTTCTGGAAGCCACTTTGCGGCGCATGGGGGATAGGCTCATGGCCAAAGTGCGCGCGGATGGAAAGAGCATTCGCACGCTCACCGTCAAGGTCCGCTATAACGACATGGACGAAGAGCAGGCCAGTGCGAGCCTGGATGAACCCACGGACTTGGAGACGGAAATCTATGGCGAGATCACCCGCCTCCTGCGCCGGGCATGGAAACGGCGGGTGAGCCTGCGGCTGGTCTCGCTCAAGCTCTCGAACCTCTACGACGGACGTTTCCGGGGTTTGCTCGCCCTGGATGCGCCCGCCCGGCAACACGAGGCGCAGCAACGCCTGGCTGATGTGGTGGATGCCTTGCGCGAGAAGTATGGCCGTGGCGCAGTGCTGCGCGGGCATGATTTTATCCTGCGCGCCAAGAGCAGGGCAGACCCCTCACAGGGCATCCCTAATATGCCTGACGTGAGACCATCTTCGTCCGCACCGTTTCCCCTCACCTCGCCCCTCTCCCTTGGGGAGAGGGAGCACCGCAGCCCGCGTCTTGATCAATCCAAAGCGCCGCGACTGTTCGACAGACGGGATACGAGTCTCCCTCTCCCCAAGGGAGAGGGTCGGGGCGAGGGGGAAGATCGTACCCGCCCGCCCACAACTGCCACCGCGCCGACGCCCTGCCAGCTTGCCGTTGTGCAACGGCAACGTTTGGGACATTCCGCCGTCCGCCTGCCACCGGAAGCAAAAATGCGCCAAATCGCCAGCACGTCTCCCGGCGCAGAATTCCGATTTCGGATCGAGGCCGGGATACCCGCTCGACGAGTCACGCCAGCAAAACAGACAACCCCCTACGTCCCGCTCAACGTCCACAGCTACTACTCGTTTCTGGACTCCACGCTTTCAATCAATGCGATTGTTGACCTGGCCAGGCGCCACGCGCTGCCGGCCATTGCCTTGACAGACAAGCGCAACCTGCATGGCGCGGTGGAATTCGCCGCGGCGGCCACCGCGGCAGGGATCAAAGCCATCATCGGCGCCGAGGTCGAATGGAACGGCCAACGCCTCTGCCTCTACGTCGAGAATCAAACGGGGTATCAGAACCTTTGCCGCATCCTGAGCCAGGAGTTCAAGGTTCAACGTTCGATGTTCGACGTTCAATGTTCGCCCCCAACAGACGGCCTGCTCGCGGTCAGCCCGGCCGCCGAACTGGCGCGGTTCTTCCCGGGGCGCTTTTACCTGGAAGTCAATAGTCCCGACGCCTTCGACCAGCGTCCGGCTCCCCTGCCCTGCGTCGCTTCGTTTCCCATTCACTACGAATCGCCCGCCGACCGCTGGAAATATGACGTGGTGCAAAGCATTCGCACCCTGACACTCCTGCGCCAGGCGCATCCCGAGAAGCGCCGGGGCGGGGAGTATCATTTCCGGACGCCGGCCGAGATGCAGCGATGTCTCATGGCGCGCCCGGAGTTACTTGCGCACAGCCGCGAGATTGCCGATCGCTGCTCTTTTACTTTCTCTCTCGGCAAACCGCAATTCCCCGGCTATACGCCGGCGGATGGCTCCACGCCGGCGGACTTCCTGCGACGGCTGGTCATGGAGGGGCTTCGGCGCCGTTACCCGAATGACCATGCCCGCCTCAGGCCGCAGCTCGAGCAGGAACTGTCCATTATTACCGACGTGGGCTACGAGGAGTACTTCCTCGTCATGTGGGACATCCTGCAGCAATGCCGCCACCGTGGCATCGAATGGATCACGCGCGGCAGTGCGGCCGACTCGCTCGCCTGCTACTGCCTTGAGATTAGCGGGGTCTGCCCCATCCGCTTCGACCTCTACTTCCGCCGCTTCCTCAACAAGGACCGCATGGCGCTTAATAAGCTGCCCGACATTGACGTGGATTTCCCGCACGACCGCAAGGATGACGTCATTGATCTGATCTTCGAGCGTTTCGGCCCGGAACAGACGGCTATTGTGGGAGGCTTCTCCACCTTCCAGTCCCGCAGTGCTTTTGCCGAAGTGGCCAAGGTGCTGGGGGTCTCCGAGTTCCAGGTGCGTCGCATCACCGAGCGGCTGCCGCACTTTTCGCGGGTGGGCGAACTGGCTGAAGTGGTCGCCGGCATGCCGGAGTGTCGTGACCTGCCGTTGACCGAAGAGCCCTACTCCAGCGCGCTCCAGATGGCGCACTTCCTCGACGGCTTCCCGCGCTATCCGAAGATGCACCCGTGCGGGCTGGTGCTGTCACGTCGGCCGATGAATGAACTCAGCCCCTGCTTCATCTCCGCCAAAGGCTACCCCACGACGCACTTCGACATGGAATCAGTGGAAGCGCTAGGGTTGGTAAAGATGGACATTCTGGCCCAGGGCGGGCTGGCGGTGATGCGGGATGTGAAGTTGTCAGTTCAAAGTTCAAGGTTCAAGGTCCAGGGTTCGAAGTTGCCATCTCCACCCATCAACCTCGGCGCCCTGGAGCCGTGGGATGATCCGCGCGTGTGGGAAGTGATCGCTTCCGGCCAGGCACGGGCTGTGCATCACATCGAAAGCCCGGCCATGATCTCGCTCTGCAAGATGTGCAATGTGCGCGACATTGACACCCTGATTGCCATCGTCTCCGTGATCCGCCCCGGCGCCGCCAACGAGTGCAAGAAGACGGAGTTTGCGCTTCGTTCCCAAGGCCTCAGCCCCGTGCGCTATCCCCATCCATCGCTCGAAGCATGCCTGCGCAGCACTTGCGGGCTGGTCGTCTATGAGGAGCATATTCTGCAAATCTGCGAAGCCTTCGCCGGCTTGCCGCCCGGACGGGCGGACATCCTGCGCCGAGCTTTGGGCAAGGAGAAGACCGACGTCATCGCCCAAATCCAAGTCGAGTTCGCCGACTGCGCGCGCCAGCGCGGTCGCACGGAGGCGGAGATTGCCGAAGTCTGGAACCTTGTAGCGGGCTTCCGCGGCTACGCCTTCTGCAAAGCACACAGCACAGCTTATGGCGTCGAGGCTTATCAATCCGCCTGGCTCAAGCTGCATTATCCCGCGGAGTTTATGGCCGCGGTGCTGACCAACGGCAAAGGCTTCTATTCGCCGCTCGTCTATGTGCTCGAATGCCACCGCCTCGGCATCCCGTTGTTGCCTCCGTCTGTAAACCAGCCGGGACCAGAGTTTGCCGTTGTAGAGGCGGGGCGCTCTGCCGCCAGCGCGCCGCCAGCCCCTGGCGCGCTGGTAACAGCGCACCCGACCCAAAAGGCCATCCGCGCGCCCCTGCTGCAACTCAAGGGCCTCACGCAGCGCACGAGCGAAACCATCCTGCACGAGCACGGACGCGGCCCGTTCACTTCCGTGGCCGATTTCTTCCTGCGTGTCGGACCGCTCAACGAGGAAATGGACGCGCTGATCCGCGTTGGCGCCTTCGATGACTTCAGCCAGAGCCGCACCGCGCAATATTGGACATTCAAATCCCTGTGCCAGGCCCAACCCGTAAATCGTAAATCGCAAATCGAAAATCCCCAGCTCTGGCTCCTGCCGCCAGCCAACCTCGATCGCCTCCCCTCCGTCCCGCTGGCCGAGCCCACCCGCCTCCAACGCCTGCGCGATGAAGAGGAACTCCTCGGCTACCCCGCCAGCGGCCATCCCCTGGAGCTTTTCCCCGACATCGCCTGGGACACCTATTGCCCGATCAATCGCCTGGGCGACCATGTCGGCCAGCAAATCGTCACCTGCGGGCTGGTCATCGAACAGCGCCTCTTCCACCAGGTCACCGGCGAGCCGATGAAGTTCATCACCATCGCCGACTGGACCGGCATCGTGGAGACCGAACTCTTCGCCCGCACTTACAAATCTTATGGTCTGAACACAGTCCGCTACCGTGTCCTTGAAGTGACCGCCACTGTCGAGCCGTTCGAGAACGGCCGCGGCTTCACGTTGCGCGTGCTGCGGGCAGACAAGCCGAGAACAAGGAAATAAACCGCGCAAAGCCGCATTCAGTTTGGGGTCAGCGCCTGTCGCGTGTGCGGCTCGCGTCTCTCTCGGCGCGAGGGCTTGCCTGTCCGCCCCATTTAATTATTCCCCATAGGCAGGCCATCCGATCGGAACATTGGCCAAGCAGCCCGCTGCAAATCGTCGGCCAGCTAAAGCTTGAACTCCAGGCCGGAAGTCGCTAGACGTGGGGCTGCAAATGATAACCAACACGCATACGTTATGAAGAAACTCAACGTCGGACTCATCGGCTGCGGCTTCATGGGCCGCACGCACTCGAACGCCTCGCGCAGGGTTAATAACTTCTTTGACCTCGATTACCAGCTCGTGCTCAAAGCCGTCTGCGATCTCGACGAGGCCAGGGCCCGGGCGTTCGCAGCCAAGTGGGGCTACGAATCCTGCGAAACCAACTGGCGCAAGCTCATCGCCCGCAAGGACATTGATCTTGTTGACATCACCGTGCCGAACAACATGCACCGGGAAATCGCGGTCGCGGCGGCCAAAACCGGCAAGATGATTCTGTGCGAGAAACCGCTGGCACGCACCGGTCCGGAGGCCCTGAAAATGGTGCAGGCCGTCGAGAAGGCTGGAGTCCCCAATCTGGTGTCCTACAATTACCGTCGCATCCCTGCGGTGGCGCTGGCCAAACAACTCATTGATGAGGGCCGACTCGGCCGCATTTTCCATTACCGCGCGAAGTTTCTGCAGGATTGGACGATTTCAAAAGACCTGCCCCAAGGCGGCCCGTCTTTGTGGCGTTTGGACGCGAAGGTCGCCGGCAGCGGCGTGACGGGCGACCTGCTGGCCCACTGCATTGACACCGCGCTCTGGCTCAACGGCGGCATGGACCAGGTGAACGCCATGACGGAAACCTTCGTCAAGCAGCGCAAGCACACCATCACCGGCAAGGTCGAGAAGGTGGGCATTGATGACGCGTGCGCTTTCCTGGCACGGTTTAAGAACGGGTCGCTGGCCACGTTCGAATCCACCCGCTACGCACGCGGACACAAGGCACTTTATACGTTTGAGATGAACGGCGAGCACGCCTCGCTTTTCTGGGACCTGCACGATCTGCATCGCCTGCAGTACTTCGATCACCGCGACGAAGGCCGGGTGCGGGGCTGGCGCAGCATCCATGTCACTGATGGCGATCACCCGTACATGGGGAAATGGTGGGTCCCCGGCCTGCAGATCGGCTACGAGCACAGCTTTGTCCATCAACTCGCAGACTTCCTGCAGGGCCTTGCCAAGGGAAAACCCGCACACCCGACCTTCCGCGACGCACTCGAGACCCAGTACGTCTGCGACGCCGTGCTCAAATCGGCGAAGACGCGCCGCTGGGAGAAGGTGGCCCGGGCAAAATAGCCAGAACGCCTGAAGGCGGCGTAACGAAGCAGCGGGTGCACGGTCATATTATGGCGTGAGCGTTCGCCACGCCGGAACATTGCGCCGGCGGTGGTGTTTGGACGATTAACATTGGGCTAACCAGTGACAATCACAGGCTGCTTCCTATTATCGGGAACCAAGCGGCGGCAAGAAGTGCGGGTTGCACGCAAACCCGCAGGGCTGGTCGCTCTGCTCGGCTGCGTGCTCTGCCTTTGCGGGTGCACGGCCAAGCACTATCGCGGTGCAGCGGATAAGGACGCCTATGGCGCCATTGCGCAGAAGGCGCCGTTCGTCACCAACATGGAGCCTCGCTTCACTATCGAGCAGACGAATGCCCTCGTTCTGGAGGGACTTCCACAGGTGACCACGACGAACGACTTTCTCGGTGACGCAGCCTCCGCGGAGTTCGGTGCGCGCGTGCTCTCGCTGTCGGAGGCCCTGAGAATTGCGGTCCGACACAGCCGCAGTTACCAGAACAGCCGTGAGCAGTTGTATCTGACGGCTCTGTCGCTAACGCTTTCCCGGCACGAGTTCACTCCCATCTTCGCCGCTGGCGGGAGTGGCAATTACGCCGTGCAGACGGCGCAGACGGTGGCTTTGGTGCCCGACCCGGTCACCGGCGAGCCAATCGAAGTGCTGAGCGACAACCTTGCCGAACAACAGAGTGTGCATGTTACAGGCAATGTTGGCGTTAGCTGGCTGATTCGGGGTATCGGCAGGCTCTCCGCAGCCTTCACCACGGACTTCTTGCGCTTCCTCGCTGGCAATCCGAGCACCATCACCTCGTCACAAATCGGAGCGACACTCACACGTCCCCTGCTTCGCAACGCGGGCTACAAGGCAGATATTGAGAATCTCACCCAGGCCGAGCGTGACCTGCTGTACCAACTGCGCGAGTTTGTCCGCTTCCGGAAGAACTTCAGCGTGCTCATCGCGTCCGCCTACTACAGCGTGCTGGGCAACCGGGACGCCGTGCGGAACAGTTTCCTGAACCTGCAAAGCTCGCGCCGCACCGGTGATCGCACGCGGGCGCTGGCGGCCGAGGGACGGACAGCCCAGTCGGACCTTGGCCGCATCGAGCAACAGGAACTCTCAGCCGAGAATGCGTGGGTCAGCGCCGCACGCGTCTACCAGCGGGCGCTGGATGACTTCAAGATTCAGCTCGGCATTCCTGTAGAGACCCGGATCGTGTTGGACGACCTCGAGTTACAGGAGCTGAAGATTCGCCACCCGGATCTCCAAGTGGAAGAATCAATCCAAATAGCCCTGGCGGCTCGCCTCGATTATCAGAATGCCCATGACGAACTGGCGGACAGCGGACGCAAGGTCAAACTGGCTGCCGATCAGTTCAAGCCGCAATTGGATCTCCTGGCCACCGCGGGCTTTGTAAGCCCGCAAGAAGACCACGGTTTTGCCGTGCCTGACCCGGACCGCTACAACTGGAGCGCAGGCGCCAACCTGGACTTGCCGCTGGAGAGAATGGCTGCGCGCAACAGCTACCGGGCCGCGCTCATAGCGGAGCAGCGCGCGGCACGCAACCTGGATCAGCAGCGGGATCAGATTCAATTGCAGGTGCGCGATAGCTGGCGGACGCTGGAACAGGCCCGCCGCACTTACCAGATCAGTGAAATCGGGGTCAAGCTGGCCGAGCGCCGCGTTGAGGAACAAGAGTTGTTGGCCGAGTTGGGCCGTGCCAAGGCGCTCGACCAAGTGGACGCCCAGAATGACCTGGTCAGTTCCAAGGACCAGCTCACGCAGGCCCTGGTGGCCCACACCATCGCCCGGCTCCAGTTCTGGGATAACATGGGAATCCTCTACATCAAGGACAACGGTCAGTGGCAGGAAATGGAAAAGCCGGAAACTGGATCCACTGCGAGCGACGCCGCCGTTTCTCCTGCCATGTCCCATCCTCCGGCCTCACGGGATCAACAGGCGCCGCCTCCTGTGCCCCGGGAGGCTTCCTCTTCGTCAGCACACACTCATGAAAGCCTCTCTACCGCCAACTGAACTCCTCGGAAGACTCAGGAAATGGCCGCGCTGGGTCTGGGCATTGCTGCTGGTAGCCGTTGCGTTGCTTGTATTCTGGTCGCGCGCCGGCCGACGCGGGGAAGCCGAAGGCGCCACCTTCACCGCGCGGCGCGGCCCGCTCAACATCACGGTGCTGGAAGGAGGAAGCATCCGTGCTGTCGAATCGCAGGAGATTAAATGCGAGGTCCGCGTCGGCTACCAGGGCATAAAGATCCTCAAGATCGTCGAAGAGGGCTACGAGGTTACGCCCGAGGACATCCGCACCAACAAAGTTCTGGTTGAACTGGACTCCTCGGAGCTGCAAAAGCAAATCGTGCAGCAGGACATTCAATACGAGTCCGCAGCCGCCACTCTCACCGACGCGCAGCAGAACTACGAAATCCAATTGAACCAGAATCTGAGCGACATCAAGGCCGCTGAACAGAAGGTGCGTTTCGCCCGGATGGACTTCGACAAGTTCCTCGGAGACAGAGTGACGCAGGCCATCGTCGATCAACTCGGCCTGGAGCAACAACTGGCGACCGAGCAGACCAACGCCCTGGCAAAATCCGCCGCCGTGGTCGGCTCGATGCCAAGCCGGGAGCACCCCGGGGAGGCTCCGGCGGCCGGCACGAATGGCGCAGACGGAAAGCGGCTGCAGTCTGCCGTTCCAGCAACGCCGCCCCATGTCCCGCCAGCCGCGGCAACAAACGTCCCGCCCGCCACTCCGGCTCACGTTGCCGACGCCTCTGCCAGCAGTCCGCCCCAGCCCACACCGGTTCCAGCCTCGCCGGCCGTGGTCATTGATTTCTCCCCCTACGCCAGGATCGAGGCGCTGGGCGATGGCGAAGCCAAACAGAAGTTGCGCAAGTTTGAGGATGACTTGCAGGTCGCCAGGAAGGAGGAAGGCCAATCCAAGGCAAACCTTGAAGGCACCCGGCGGTTATTCGATAAGGGGTTCGTCACCAAGCTTGACCTGGAAAAGGACGAGATCGCCAGCGAGAACAGCCGGCTGAAGGTGCAGACGGCTGTAACTGCGCGTGACCTGTTCCTGAAATACGAGTTTCCCAAGACCGCGGAAGAGTCGCTGTCAAAGTACGCGGAGGCCGTGCGCGAACTGGCCCGTGCCCGCAAAGCCGCCATATCGAAGCTGGCGCAGGCTGAGGCCAAACTGAGGTCAGCACAAGGCCAGTACAACATTCAAAGCCGGCAGCGCAAGGAACTCTACGAGCAACAGGATAAGTGCACGATCACGGCCAAGCGGCCCGGCCTGGTGGTTTACGGCGGCGGCGGGGATGAAGACTACTACGGAGGAGGGGAACAAGTTCGCGAAGGGGCCAGCGTGCGCGAACGCCAGGCCATTATCACAATCCCGGACATGACCAAGATGTCGGTGCGCGTCAAGATCCATGAGAGCTATATCAAGAAGATCAAAAAGGGCCAGAAGGCGCGGGTCACTGTGGATGCCTTTCCCGACACAGTTCTGGACGGCGAGGTCACCCAGGTCGGCGTGCTGCCCGATTCCCGGAACCGCTGGATGAATCCGGACATGAAGGTCTATCTCACCACGATTACCATCAAAGGCACCAATGATTCGCTCAAACCGGGCATGAGCGCGAAAGTGGAGGTCTTTGTGAACTCCCTGTCCAATGTGGTCTATGTGCCGGTGCAGGCGGTGTCTTTGGCGGAGGGCAAACAGGTCTGCTACCTCGCCAACGGGGGCAAGCCCGAATGCCGCAGGGTCCAGGTCGGCGAGTTCAACGACGAGTTCATTGAAATCAAGGACGGCCTCAAGGAAGGAGAACGCGTGTTGCTGCGGGCGTTGGAGGCTCAAGCCCCCGCAAAAGCCGAGGAACCGCCGGTGCCGACGCCCGAGGGCAGGGGTAGCGCGCAACCGTCCGCAGCACCCAACTCCAAAGCTTGATGGCTGCCTCCATCGTCCAGTTGCGCGACATCCGCAAGACCTACCAGATGGGATTGGTCAAGGTCGAGGCCCTCCGCGGGGTTAACATTGACATTCAGGCCGCCGAGTACGTCAGCATCATGGGGCCGTCCGGTTGCGGCAAGTCCACCCTGCTCAACGTCCTGGGCTGCCTGGATCACCCCACTGCAGGCCGTTACTTCCTCGGAGACCAGGACGTCTCACAGCTGGACGATGACGCGCTCTCGAGTGTCCGCGGCACCCGGCTGGGCTTTATCTTCCAGTCGTACAACCTGATTCAGCAGCTTACGGTGCTGGAGAATATCGAGGTGCCACTGTATTACCAGGGCCGCCCCGAGGCGGAGAGCCGGGCTGTAGCGAGGGAAGCGGCAACACGCGTGGGTTTGGCCGACCGCCTTGAACACAGACCTTACCAACTGTCGGGCGGCCAGCAACAGCGGGTGGCCATTGCGCGCGCCCTTGTCAACAACCCGCTTGTGATTCTGGCCGATGAACCGACCGGCAATCTTGATTCCGCCTCGGGGACGGACATTCTGCGGTTATTCGACGACCTCAATTGCCAGGGCAAGACAGTTCTCCTGGTAACACATGATCCCGTTGTGGCACGCAATTCGTCGCGCACGATTCGGCTGCGGGATGGCTTGATCGAGAGCGACATGAGCAATGGCACATGAATAACCCTGCTTCCGCAGTCAGCTCTGCCGCCGCACAGCCTGGGGAATCCCGTTTCCTTAACAGCCTCACTCCTGCACGCCTCCGCCGCACCTTTCGGCTCGCCATTAAGAGCCTCTGGCTGCACCGGCTGCGTTCGCTGTTAACCGTCCTGGGCATCGTGTTTGGCGTTTGTTCGGTAATCGCCATGCTGGCGATTGGCGAGGGGGCCAGTTTCGAGGCGCAGGAGCAGATCAAGAATCTGGGGAGCCAGAACGTGATCCTGCGCAGCATCAAGCCGCCCGAAGAGCAGAAAGTGACGGAAAAGGCCAGCCAAAGCTACGTGCTGCAGTATGGCCTGACCTACACCGACGCCAAGAGCATTCGCTCCACCATCCCCGGCGTCAGCGTCTTAGTGCCAAGCCGCATCATGCGGGACTATGTCTGGAACATCAGCCGCCGGGTGGATTGCGACATTGTGGGCACCGTGCCGTGGTATCCTGAAATGCGCAACCACCATGTTGCCCGAGGACGTTTCTTCACCGATGCGGATATGGAAGCCAGCCGCAGCGTCTGCGTGCTCGGAGCTGGCGTGGCCCAAGCCCTCTTTCCCTTTGATTCCCCACTGGGCCGGGATGTGCGCGTCGGCGGTGATTACTACCGCATCATCGGCGTGATGGAGGCGCGAGGCAAAGGCCTGAGCACCAGCCAAACCGAGGCCGGCCCCAAAGCGACAGCGCACGAGATGTTCATCCCCCTGGAGACAGCCAAGGCGCGCTACGGCGAGGTGTTGATCAAGATGCGCAGCGGCAGCTTCGAGGCCGAGCGGGTGCAGTTGCATGAAATCACCGTCAAGGTGGCCAGTCGCGACCAAGTCCTACCGGTCGCGGAAGCCGTCAAGGCCGTGCTCAAGCACCACCACAAGAAGCAGGATTACGAGGTGGTGGTGCCTTTGGAGTTGCTCAAGCGCGCTGAGCGCACCAAGCAAATCTTCAACATCGTTCTGGGGTCAATCGCCGCCATCTCCCTGCTCGTCGGCGGCATTGGTATTATGAACATCATGCTTGCGACGGTCACAGAGCGCACCCGCGAAATCGGCATCCGCCGCGCCCTTGGCGCCAAGCGGCGCGACATCATCACGCAGTTCCTGGTGGAAGCCGTAATGCTCTCCGGCGCGGGCGGCCTCTTCGGCGTCGCCCTCGGGATCACCATCCCTTTGCTGGTGACCTGGTTCGCGGCGATGAAGACAATCATCACCTTCTGGTCGCCGCTGCTCGCCTTTTCCATTTCCGCCCTGGTCGGCGTTGTCTTCGGCCTTTACCCAGCTCTCCGGGCAGCCAATATGGACCCCGTGGAAGCGCTCCGCCATGAATAGCAGCCGCAGGCTGCCCAACCGCCACAACTGGCGGCCGCAGGCGCCGCTGCCCCGCTCGTTCAGGCCACAGAAAACCTCAACTCACGCTCATGCCGAGCAGGAACTCGATGTTGCTGCCGGTCTTCTTGAGTTTGTTCAACACCAGTTCCATCGCTTCGACCGGCGGGACCCCGGTCAGCGCCCGGCGCAGGATGACCACCCGGTTGTACTCGTCCGGGTGGTAGAGCAGTTCCTCTTTGCGCGTGCCGGAACGCTCGATGTTGATGGAGGGGAAAATACGCCGGTCCACCAGTGCCCGGTCCAGGCAGATTTCCATGTTACCCGTCCCTTTGAACTCCTCAAAAATCACCTCGTCCATCCGGGACCCCGTATCCACCAGCGCCGTCGCAATGATCGTCAGCGACCCGCCCTCTTCAATATTGCGCGCCGCGCCGAAAAACCGCTTGGGTTTGTGCAACGCGTTGGCATCCACGCCGCCGGATAGAATCTTCCCCGAGTGCGGCTGCACGGTATTGTAGGCCCGCGCCAGGCGCGTAATCGAATCAAGCAGGATAACAACGTCACGCTTGTGCTCGATCATGCGCCGCGCCTTCTCGATCACCATCTCCGCCACCTGCACGTGCCGCTCCGGCGGTTCGTCGAATGTCGAACTGATGACCTCCGCGCCCCGACAAGTTCGTTCCATGTCCGTCACCTCCTCGGGCCGCTCGTCAATCAGCAAGATGAACAAGTAGGTTTCGGGATTGTTCTTCAGGATGGCGTTGGCCACCTTTTGCATCAGCACCGTCTTGCCCGTGCGCGGCGGGGCGACGATCAGCCCGCGGCTTCCCTTGCCGATCGGACACACCAGGTCCAGCACCCGCGTGGAAAGCTCGTCCGGCGTGGTTTCCAGGATGAACCGCTTGTTTGGGAAAAGCGGCGTCAGGTTGTCGAAAAGGGTCTTGTCTTTCGCCTTGTCCGGCTCTTCCTGGTCCACGGCCTCAACCTTCAGCAGCGCGAAGAACTTCTCCTTTTCTTTGGGCGGACGGATTTGGCCTGCTACCAGGTTCCCGGTCTGCAGGTCGAAGCGTCGAATCTGCGACGGCGAGACATAGATGTCTTCCGGACAGGGCAGATAATTGAAGCTCTGCGAGCGTAGAAATCCGAAGCCCTCGGGCAGCACCTCCAACACTCCCTCCGAAAACAGCACTCCGGCCCGTTCGGCATTCTTCTGCAGGATGTGGAAAATGACCTCGTGCTTGCGCATCGTCCCAAAATTCTCTACGCCAAGGTCCCGCGCCATCTGATTCAGGTCCGGCATTGACATCGCCTGCAGCTTGGCAATGTTGATCGAAGCTGTTGCGCCCTGCCCCTTTGCTTCCGCAGGGGCAGGTTCTGTCGGGGGCGCTTCCACTTCGCCCGCCTCCACTGGAATCGTTGGCGGTGCCAAGGTTCCAGCGGGCGCTTCAATCGCTGCGGCTGCTGAGGCACTCGACTCCACGCCGTCGCCACTCACTGGCGCAGCGACATCTGTTTTGGCCGATTTGGTTTTGGCCTTCTTTTTCGGTCTTGGCATAGGTCAATACGGTTAGACTATAAAATGCAATTTCGGGTGAGACCGCTATGGGGCTGGTCTATCAGCCCAGCTCCTGACTGGGCAACTAACTAACGTCTCGTTTGATTCAAATTGGAATGGCTCCCAACCAGGAGCGTTGGGCCAGAGTATCAATCATCTTCCGACGCGGCAAGGAAAATCCTGCGTCAAATTCCCCAACACACTGGCGCGCCCTCCCCTGCATGTCAAGCTTCTGCTTCGTCTTTGCCACTTCGTCTCAGGGCGCCACGTGACGCCGCATCTACCGCGTTCTCTTGCTTCAGGCACGGCTCCAGCGCTCACTTTGAATAGGGCAGCGGAAACCGCGCGGTCAGTTCACGGACCCGCTGGCGCACCTTCTGTATGGTCTCCGCGTTCTTGAGGTCCAGCAACACCTCGCTGATCATGTCGGCAATTGCCGCCATCTCGACTTCCGCCATGCCACGCGTCGTAACCGCCGGAGTGCCCAAGCGGATGCCGCTCGCCTGGAAGGGCGACCGTGTCTCGAACGGAATCGTATTCTTGTTCACCGTGATACCCGCCAGGTCCAGAGCCCCCTGGCAATCCTTGCCCGTCACCCCACGCGCCCCCACATCCACCAGCATCAGGTGATTGTCCGTGCCCCCGCTCACCAACCGGAAGCCGTTCTGCTTCATCCCGGCGGCCAGTGTCGCCGCGTTCTTCACGATTTGCGTCTGATACGCCTTGAACGCAGGCTGCATCGCTTCCTGCAAGCACACCGCCTTGGCGGCAATCACGTGCATCAACGGCCCGCCCTGGATGCCGGGGAACGTCTGCGAATCAATCGCCTTCGCATCCTTCTCCCTGCACAATATCAGCCCTCCGCGCGGCCCGCGCAGCGTTTTGTGCGTTGTTGTCGTCACGAAATCTGCGTGCGGCACGGGGCTCGGATGAAGGCCGGCAGCCACCAGTCCGGCGATGTGCGCAATGTCCGCCAGCAGGTAGGCCCCGACTTCGCGCGCAATCTGCCCCAACCGCTCGAACTCGATCGTCCGCGGGTAGGCGCTGGCGCCGACCGTGATCATCTTTGGCTTGTGGTCCCGCGCCATCTGGGCCAGTTGGTCATAATCAATGCGCTCATCGTCTTTACGCACCCCGTAATGAATAACATCGAAGAACCTGCCCGAGAAGTTCACCTTGTTGCCGTGCGTCAGATGCCCCCCGTGCGACAGGTCCATGGTTAGCATCTTGTCCCCCGGCTTGAGGAACGCAAAATACACCGCCATGTTCGCCTGGCTTCCGGAGTGCGGCTGCACATTGGCGTGCTCAGCCCCAAACAACTTCCTGGCCCGATCAATCGCGAGTTGTTCGACCACGTCCACGTTTTCGCAACCGCCGTACCACCGCTTCTTCGGATAGCCCTCGGCGTACTTGTTGGTCAGCACCGATCCCTGCGCCTCCATCACGGCGGGGCTGGTGAAATTCTCGCTCGCAATCAACTCGATGTTCTCCTGCTGGCGCCGAACCTCCTGCTCGATCGCCGCCGCAACTTCCGGGTCAACTGTTCGTAGCCTGTAGTCGGTGGGTATAATCCGTCTTTCCATAACTGTTGTCCTTTGTTTGTGCCCCTCGGAATCCGCTCCGCGGGCGCCTCTTGCCCCGGGTTCAATGAAACCCAGCAACGACGTGATCCCCTGCTTGATTTGATCGCGGCAATTCACATACACCGCATACGATCCCCCAATTGGATCACTGATATCTTTCTCGCAAGTATCCGGCCGTTCGTCGAACTCGCGCAGCAGGAATGTCTTCTCCGCCGCCTGAGGATACAGTGCTGTCACCATATCAATGTGGCTGTGCGTCATGCAGAAGATGTAATCCGCTTGCCTGACAAGTTCCGCCGTCAGCGGCCGGCTGCGCAGGCCTGAAATATCTATGCCCATTTCCTTCAGGGCCTCGACCGCGTGCGGGGTTGGGGGCAGCCCGTCCATCGCCCCGAGACCGGCCGACAACGCCACGTAATCCTCCCGCCCCTCCACAACCTGCCTGAAGATGCCTTCCGCCATCGGGCTACGGCACACGTTGCCGGTGCAAACAAACAGAATCGTCTTCATTCAGCCATGCGTTGGGCGCCTCAACTTGGTTCGGACCACTTGACTCGTCAACCGCAAAATCAAGATCTTGGCGACCGGACCAGCGCCAACCCCCGCAGCAAATCCAGCGCACGCGCCAGCGCCGGGTCCTGAACAAGCGGTTCCTCCGGTTCGCGCTCTCTGAGCGCTGTCAGGCTCGCCTCGCTTATGCCCTCGCGCCGCTCGCGCACGAGTTCGGCCTCGTTCAGACGCGGACGCCTCGCCGCCTGGTTCGTCCCCAAGCCCTGACTGGCTCCCGACGAACCGCCACTGGCCAGCAGGTTTGTCTTCTCGGGCGCCTTGAAAGCATTTGCAAAATACATCCGCTCCTCCGCCGGGTTGACCTCCACCGCAATGTCCGGCGTGAGCCCCTCCTGTGGCATCGCCGAACCGTCGGCCAACTGGATCGCCGTCGTTGCGATCCGCAAACGCTCCCCGCTCTTCAGTGGAAACTCCCGCGTCACCATCGCCCTGCCCGCCGTTCGCCCACCCAGGACCAGGCCCGCCCCTGTCTCCCTCAACACCGCCGCCACCGCCTCCGCCGCGCCCACCGTCTGCCGATTCACAAGAACTGCGACGGGCACGCCAATCGCATCGCTCTTCGCCTTCGACCGCACAATTCCGCTGCCCCAATTCAACAGCCCCTGCTCCTTCTTAACGAACAAATCCGCCGTCGCCGCTGCCGCCGCGTAATCATCGCCCCCCGCATAACGCAAATCCAGCACGAGCCCCTTTAGGCTGTTAGTGGTTTCTGGCTGGCGCCACGCCTTGCTAATCGCATCCGGCAAGCCCTCTCGTACGCGCTCGACCCGCACGTAAAGAACATCCCCCTGGAATACACTCGATTTGCTCACCAGTGGTCCCTCCGAAGCAGCCTTGGCTGCCGCGCCGTTCGTCACGAGCGACACTCGAGGGCTGAGCTCCACCAACAACCCCCGCACGGCTGCCTTGTTCAGCCGTGGTTCGTCCATCCCTGCCATGTGCGAGCGGATTAGGTCATACACTTCTTTGAAATCCGGTCCGCCGGCATCCGCTGCCTTGGATTCCGCAAGTAGCAGACCCGCCTGCCCGCCGCACAACACTAGCCAGGCCGCAAACAGAGAACCGGTCACATTTCGTATCATGTGCTGCCATAGTGCTCGCTTCTGAACCCAAAGTAAAGCCAACGCCGGTCTTCTTTACAGGGTGCGGGCACCTCAAGAGGCCGTTCGCTCAGCAGGCCTGCCCCGGTGGCACACAGCCACCAAGAGGCTCAGACATCCTAACCCGTTGGAAACGCCGTGAGTCTAATGCCCCGCTCACCATACCCCCTCCTTCGGCCGTAGTACCACCGTCGCTCCTCCGTTGCTTCTCCGTCCTTCCTCCGTTCTACCTCCCACCGCCAGCCCCGAGGTGGAACGGAGGAGCAACGGCGGTACTACGGAGGTAGCAGCTTGCCACTGGGGTGATGACCGTGGTGACGCGTGCGACGCGGGGATGGCCCACCGCCCAGCCGCCCATGTAACAAACGCGCCCAGGCTCGCGTGACTGACACCCTCAACCGTGCCCGGACACTACAGCTTCTCCGGGCTGCCCAACAACTGCGCTACGCGGGCCAGGAGCCGCCCCGCCGCGCCACCGTCCAGGACGCGATGATCGAAGCTCAAGGTAAGATTCGCTTCCATGGCCGGCACGAACTGGGCTTTCGCCGCATCCCAATTGGGCACCCGCCGGGCGGAACCCATTCCCAATACGAGAGTCTGTTCCGGCAGCGGAATCGGCGTCGCCCAGGTCAGGCCAAAGGTCCCGAAGTTGGTGACGGTAGCGATGGAGCCGCCAGTGGCATCCGCCGGCAGTTTGTGCTCATGCGCCAGCTTAATCAGTTCATCGTAGCGTTTCACCAAGTCTTTGAGCAGGCGTTTCTCCGCGTCGCGAACCACCGGAACCAGCACCCCCTCCTCGGCCTCGACGGCAAAACCGACATCAATGGCAGTGGGGTGAACGATCTTGTTCCCGACAAGCCGGCCGGCTGGAGTGCTGTTTTCGGCCAGCGCCAGCGCCAGCGCCCGCAAGGCGTAAAGGGCGGGACCTGGCCTGGGATCACACGTTTTGCGGTGATTCAGGAGCGGATCGAAACAGACCGGCAGAGCGACGGTTGCCAACGGCCGGGTCCAACTGCGCCGCATGGCATCGGCGACGGCTACGCGCATGGGGGAAGCCTGAGTCAGCTTGTGCCGCTCCAGATTGGCGATGAACCGCTCGAAGTCCTGAATGGTCACACGCCCGCCGGCGCCGCTGCCGGGAAGGCCCGCCAAATCCGCCGCGTGGAGGCCCAGTTCCAGCATGCGCGCTTTCATGCGCGGGGACATGTAGCTCGCGCCCTCGGCATTAGCCGGCACGGGCAAACCGCGAACGGTCGGCTGCACGCCTTTGCGAGTGGCGTCAGTGTGACTCCCGCGTGAGGGGTCAAGGTCGGGGGCGTCTTCCTCGCCGGCGGCGGCGGGAGCCAGGTCCAGGCCCAGTCGCGAAGCGTCCTCCGGGCTGGTCTGCAGGTAGCCGAGCACGGCGCCAACTGGATAGCTCGTGCCCGGCTTCACCAGGAATCTCTCAACGCGCCCCGGGCAAGGAGAGGTGACGTTCATGGTGGCCTTGCTTGTTTCCACCTCAATGATGTCCTGATCCGTTTGCACATGGTCACCGACCGGGACCAGCACGTTGACGACCGTTGCTTCGGCGATGGACTCGCCGAGCTGTGGCATTATGATAGGGATGGAGGGCATGGAGTCAGCAGATGGCGTTCACAGTCGCAAGAGGCGGCGGGCGGCGGCGGCAATGCTGCGTGCCGTCGGGCGATGCGCCGCCCACAGACCCGGGTGGTAAGGTACCGGTGTATCCTTCGCATTGAGCCGTTGCGGCGGGGCATCGAGGAGGCCGAAACCTTCGCTGGCAACGCGAGCAATCACCTCGGCGGTGACGCCCCCCCAGGGCCACGATTCACCTGCACACAGCAGCCGGCCTGTGCGCGCAACTGAGGCCATGACGGTATCTGTGTCCAGGGGCTTCACAGAGCGGAGGTCAACGACTTCAATTTCCGCCCCTTCCGATGCCAGTTCATCCGCCACTGCGAGGGCCTCATGCACCATGGCGCTGTAGGCTACCAGCGTCACGTCGCGGCCCGCCCGGGCAATCCGCGCCTTGCCGGTTGGCATGGCCTCGACGGGCAGTTGCTCCGCTTTCAGGTGGTAGTAGAGGTACTTGTGCTCGCAGAAGATGACCGGGTCGTCAAGCGCGACGGCCTCCAGCAACATGCTGTAGGCATCCTCGACGGTGGCGGGAGTCATCACGATCAGGCCTGGATAATGCGCGTAAATCGCCTCCATGCTCTGGCTGTGAAATGGGCCGCTCCCGGAGGTGCCGCCGCAGGGCAGCCGCACTGTAATGGGGCAGGGTACTCGCGTCCGCCAGTACAGCGTGGCCGCTTGATTAACAATCTGGTTAAACGCGGGGGTTGAAAAATCCGCGAACTGCATTTCGATAATGGGACGCATCCCTTGAATGGCCGCGCCCACGGCCAGACCGAGCATGGCATCTTCACTTATCGGAGAGTCAATCACACGCCCCGGGAACCTCTGCGCCAGGTTTTTCGTGGCCTTGAAAGCACCGCCGAAGGCACCTACATCCTGCCCGTAAATAAACACCCGCGGGTCGTCAGCCAGCGCCCGCGCCTGCGCCTCTCGAATTGCGTCCAGGTAGGTAAGACTCATCGAGGTCAACCCTGGTCGTAACCTTCGCTCAAGTGCTTTGAGGCCAGCGCGCACCAATCCTCCTTGTAGGGGTCCGGCCCGGCTTCCCGCTGCACCTTGGCGGCGATCTCCTCAATCTCCTGCACCGCTTCCTTGCGCCAGGCTGCCATGGCTGGGGCATCCGCCCAGCCCTCCTTCGCCAAAACGCTCTCGGCAACTCTCAGACAATCCCGCCCGAGAGGCGACTGTTTCAACTTCGGGTCAATGTAGCCTGCGTCATCGTGTTCGCCATGGCCGCAAAGCCGGAGCAACCGCGCAACGACCATTTGAGGACCGTGCCCAGCCCTCGCCTCGCTGACCGCGTTGCCCACTACCTTGAGACAGGCAGACAGATCGGTGCCATCCACGTCTTCTCCGTGAATCCCGTAACCCACGGCCTTGTCCACCAACGAATGACAGGCAAATTGCCGTTCGGTGGGAGTGGAGTAGGCGTAGTGATTGTTGGCGATAACCAGGACCAAGGGCAGTTTCTCCACTGCAGCCTGGTTTACTGCTTCGTGAAAGGAGCCCGTGGAAGTCGCGCCATCACCCACGCAAGCAGCCCCCACCGTGCCGCGGATGTCCTTGAACCGATGAGCCAGCAGCGCGCCGTTTACCAGGGAGATCATGCTGCCCAGGTGGCTAATCATGGCGAACAACCCCTCCCGAGGCCGCCCCCGATGGACATTTCCGTCCCGGGCGCGCATCGGCCCCAACGGCGACCCCAAGTAAGTCCGCACGGCATCCAGAACCGGCTCCCCAAAAGCCAGCCGGCCTGCCCCGTCGCGAATAAGCGGCGCAAAGACATCCCCCGCGCGCAAGGATACCCCTACCGAAACGCTCAAGGCTTCCTGACCGCGTCCGAGAAAGACGCCGCCATGAATCTTGCCCATGCGATATAGACTCGCGAGCTTGTCGTCCAGGACGCGCGCGCGCAGCATGATGCGGTACGCCTCAACGTAGCGATCGCGAAAGGAACATCCCTCGTCAACCGCATGGTGGTTGAGCAGAGCGTGAGCCATACGTGGAAATCTACCCGCCTCGACACTCGTCTGGCAATTGTTTCTTTGCCGTCCTGAAATGGGACACTTGTCTTGTTTCAGGCACGCGCCCCCCTGGGGCCGCCGATTCCAGGGTAGCCGCTGGACCAGCCAGCGTCGCCCAGCCGAAGGCGAAACAATCAGGTTGGTTCTGGCCGGACATTGGTGTTGAATGTGCTCAATACGGACCGGATTACTAGTGATCCATCTCAGGAAACGATAATGATTGCACACGCCGGACTATGAACGCACCTGCGTCCCAGGTATTAATAGTCGAAGATGATCCGCGCATGCCGGAGGTGCTAGCCAGTTTGTTGCATGACGAAAACGTAGCCATCGCCACTGCCAGCAACGCGCCCGCCGCCCTGAGACTGACGCGCGCGCAGCAATTCGATTTGATCGTGCTGGACCTTGGCTTGCCGGGCGTCAACGGGTTCGAACTGTTGCGGCAGCTTAAGGAGTCTCCCGAAACGCAGCCCATCCCGGTCATTGTCCTGACCGCCTGGAACAGCACCAGCGACAAGTTGCGCGGGTTTGAGTTGGGCGCGGTTGATTACCTGACGAAGCCCTTCGAGGCAGGCGAGTTGCGGGCCCGCTTGCGCGCGGCGCTGCGCGCCAAGCATCTGCAGGACGAACTGACGCAGGCCAACCGCGAACTGCTGACCGCCCGCGTTGCTGCGGAAACCTCGGCGCGGGCCAAGGCGGAGTTCCTGGCCAACATGAGCCACGAAATACGCACCCCCATGAACGGCATCATCGCCATGTCCGGCCTGCTCCTGGAAACTCCGCTAAGTCCCGAACAACGCGGGTATCTGGAGACGATCTATTCCAGTTCCGAGTCTTTGCTCACGATTATCAACGACATTCTGGACTTCTCAAAGATTGAATCCGGCAAGCTCGAGCTGGAGAGCCAGCCATTCGACTTGCGCGTGTGCGTTGAAGAAGCGCTCGACCTGCTGGCCACGAAAGCGGCGGAAAAGAAGCTGGAGCTGGCCTGCTTATTGGAGGATGAAGTCCCGGCGCAGATGTGCGGGGATGCGACTCGGCTTCGGCAGGTCCTTGTCAACCTGCTGAGCAATGCAGTCAAGTTCACCGCCGCCGGTGAGGTCGTGGCAGAGCTCAAGGTGCTGTCCGCGCCAACACAGACCGAGAAGAACCCGGAGCCGTGGCAGCTCCATTTTCTGGTGCGCGACACGGGCATAGGCATTCCCGTGGACCGGCTCGCCCGCCTTTTCAAGTCTTTCAGCCAGGCGGACGCCTCAACCTCGCGTCGCTATGGCGGCACCGGCCTTGGCTTGGCCATCAGCAAACGTCTGGTCGAGCTGATGGGCGGCAAGATGTGGGTTGAGAGCGTGCCGCAGAAGGGGTCAACCTTCCATTTCACCCTCCCCTTGCGCCCCTCGCCCAACCGGCCGCAGGTCCTGCCCGAGACAGGGCGGCCGCAACTCGCTAACGCCCGCGTCTTGATAGTGGACGACAACGCAACCAACTGCCGAATCCTCAGCTCGCACGCGCGCAGATGGGGAATGGTGCCGCGTCACACACAGAACCCCTCCGAGGCTTTGGAATGGCTGCGCGCGGGTGAAGGGTTCGAGTTGGCTATTCTTGACATGGAAATGCCCGGCCTGGACGGTGTTGCGTTGGCCGGGGAAGTCCGCAAGCTGCCCGCCAAGGGCAACCTGCCGCTCGTGCTTCTTAACCCGTCTGGCGTCCGTGCTGAGTGTCCGGACTTCGTCCGCGCTTCGTTTGCGGGGTGCCTGTCCAAGCCTGTTAAGTCCGGTCCGCTTCAAGATCTCCTGGTTCGCGTGATATCCGGCTCCCGGCCCGCCGCCCCCAGGACGCACGCCCCTGCCAAGCTCGACCCGACTCTCGCCAGCCGACTGCCTTTGCGCATACTCCTGTGCGATGACAACATGATCAACCAGAAGGTAGCGATGCGTTTGCTCCAGCAGATGGGCTACCGGGCTGATATGGCGGCTAATGGTCTGGAAGCACTGGCGGCGCTCGATCGCCAGCCCTACGATTTGATCTTCATGGATCTGATGATGCCTGAGATGGGCGGTTTGGAGGCCACGCGCATCATCCGCGTGCGGCAGAAGCAACCAGCGGAATTCCCACACTGCAAGTCCCCGATCATCATTGTAGCCATGACAGCCAGCGCGATGCCGGGCGACCGCGAGAAGTGTTTTGCCGTGGGCATGGATGATTATGTCGCCAAACCCGTGCGGCTTGAAGACGTGCGCGGGATTGTGGAACGGTGGGGGCCGGTCGCTGGCATGACCAGCGCCGAAGCACCTGCTGCCACGGCATCTCCAGTGCCTGCGGCTACGGAGCCGGCAGCTCGCCCCCTCGGCACAGTTTTGTGCGACGAGGCGCCTGTTGACATGACAAGGCTGCTCGACTTCACAGATGGCAGCCCTGAGAACCTCAGGGAACTGGTGACCCTTTACCTGGATCAAACCGCGGGGCAAATCGAGCGACTTGAGGCAGCGGTGCAGGCCGGCAAGGCACAGGAAGTGCGGCGGCTGGCGCACAGTTGCGCCGGGGCGAGCGCCACCTGCGGGATGACCAATCTGGTGCCGCTGTTGCGCGAACTGGAACGCCAGGGCGCTGAGAATGCTCTCGCCGGCGCCGAGGAGCTCTCCCGCAAGGCGGGCGAGGAATTCACACGTATCCGGAGTTATCTGGAGGCGTACCTGGCCGAGCATGCCAGCCTCGCCGCCAAGACTTAGCTATGAAGAAGATTCTAATCATAGAGGACGACCGAATAGTAGCGAACATCTACCGAAACAAGTTCTCGGTTGAAGGCTACCGGGTTGACGTTGCCCTGGACGGGTCAGCAGGGTTGGAAATGGTCCACAGTTTCCGGCCGGACGCGATCATCCTGGACTTGATGCTGCCGGGAGTAACAGGAGTGGAGGTGCTCAAACAGCTTCGATCCGAACCGGAGTATGAATCGCTGCCAGTGATCGTCTTCTCGAACACGTACCTGACAAACATAGTGCAAGAAGCCTGGAAAGCCGGCGCCACCAAGTGCCTGTCCAAAGCCAATTGCAGCCCCAAACAACTTATTGAAGTGGTGCGGAGCGCCCTTTCCAAGAACGGCACTACTGCCGCAGCCCCGGCTTCTGCGGCCACAGCGACCGTGACGGCACCCGGTTCTCCGGTCGCCACTGACACGGCTCCCCCACCTCACCCCCCTGCGGCCAGCGATCCGGATGCAGCCTTTCAGGCCGATCTCCGCAAGTCCTTCATCGAAGGCCTCCCGGCTACGCTGGCGACCTTGCGAACACTGCTCCAGGGGCTGATCAGAGCCGCAGATGAAGCCGCGCGCCTCAAGCCGCTTAATGAGTTGTATCGGCGCATTCACGCGTTAACGGGCAACGCCGGCATCGCGGGCGTGCCGCAGGTTGCCAGAATGTCTGACGCACTGGAGGCTCTGCTTAAGGAGCTTTACGAGAAGCCGAGGAACATCAACGCCTCCACGCTGCGCACGGTCGCGCTGGCGATTGACTTCCTTGGAATGCTCTTTGAGCAGGGCACTGCACTCCAGAGACAGCTAACGGCGCCACGCGATGTCCTGGTCGTGGACGATGAGGCCATCTCCCGGCGCGCATTGGTTTACGCCCTGGAGAAGGCGAAGCTCAAGTCGGCCAGTGTGGAGGATTCGGCCGTTGCTTATGACATGCTTGCGGAGAACGAGTTTGACCTGATCTTCCTCGACATTGACATGCCCGGCATGAGCGGATTCGAGCTCTGCACCAAGCTGCGCCTGCTGCCGGCGCACAAGACAACGCCTGTGGTGTTTGTCACCAGCCTCAGCGACTTCGAAAGCCGCGCCAACTCCACCGTGAGCGGGGGAAACGACTTCATCGGCAAGCCGTTCCTGTTCATGGAGGTGGCGGTCAAAGCGCTCGTCTATGTCCTCCGCGGGCGCCTCCAGGCGGCGAAGTGAGCGGCCTGAAGGAGACGGTCAGGAGATAGGTCCGCAGGAAGCTGTCCAGACGGACCTGTTTTGACATTCTCCGTCCTCCTTACTACCCTTTGGCCATGGAAGCACTGCACGCTCCGTGGCGGATTGAGTACATCCTGGCGCCCAAGCCCGAGAACAGCGAAAGCCTGTTCACGCGCATCGCCCAGTCGAACGATGACGAGGTTAATCATGTCATTGCTCGCGACCGCACGTGCTTCGCACTCCTCAATGCGTATCCCTACACGGGCGGCCACCTGATGATCGTGCCTTACAAACAAGTGCCGGATCTCAACGGACTGACGGACGAAGAACTGGCCGACCTTCTCAAGTTGACGCGGCGTTGCCAGAATGCGCTGTCCAAGGTGATGAAGCCGCAGGGATTCAATATCGGAATTAATACCGGGCAGGTCGCAGGGGCCGGCGTCCTGGGGCACTTGCATATTCACCTTGTGCCGCGCTGGCTGGGGGACACGAATTTCATGCCTGTCCTGGCAGGCACCGTCGTGGTGCCAGAGGCCCTGCGCGAGCTGGCCGCCAGGCTCCGTGCGGACCTGGAACAATCCTAGCCCATGTCGTTTGTGCAACACGACTGCGTTAACCTGCCAGCCTGCCCCTCTCTCCTCGTTCACGCATCTGACATCTAGCCATGCCCACAGAGACCCTTCATTTTGAGAACGCCCGCATCGCACAACAACTCTACAACAACGATCCTCGCAACCTGCAAGCGCTCGAACAACAGCTTGGCGTCAAGGCCACTTCTCGCGAAGGCTGGATCAAGCTCGAAGGCGAGGCCGATGCCATAGACCGCGCCAAACAGCTGTTTCTGCTGCTGGAGAACTCACTCCAGGCTGGAACTCCCGTCAGGAACCGCGAGTTCTCGCACGCGCTGAACATTGTCAAGCACGAGGGTGTGCCCATGCTCAAGGACATACTCACCGATCGCATCCGGACCTCTGACAAGAAGGCAGGGGTCACGGCCAAGACCGTGGGTCAGAAAAGGTACTTGGATGCGATTAGGCACTACGACGTGACCATTGGGGTTGGCCCGGCCGGCACCGGCAAGACTTACCTGGCCGTGGCCGTGGCGCTGGCTTCTCTGAGAGAAGGCAAGGTCTCGCGCATTATTCTCACCCGTCCCGCAGTTGAAGCTGGCGAGGCGCTTGGTTTCCTCCCGGGCGACCTTTACGAGAAGATCATGCCATACTTGCGCCCCCTGCACGACGCTTTGCAGGATATGCTGCCCCCTGAAGACATTCAGAAGCACACGGAGCGCGGCGTCATCGAAATCGCACCACTTGCCTACATGCGCGGGCGCACGCTGAACAATGCGTTCATAATTCTCGACGAGGCGCAGAATTCGACCACCGAGCAGATGTTCATGTTCCTCACGCGCCTGGGACTCAATTCCAAAGCGGTGATTACCGGCGATGAGACGCAGATTGACCTGCCGCTGCACAAGCAATCGGGTTTGCTCGAAGCGCATCGTGCTCTCAAACATGTCGAAGGCATAGCGATCGTTGAGTTCACGAAGCGCGACGTCGTGCGGCATCCGCTGGTGCAGCGCATCATCTCGGCTTACGAAACCCACCGCGGGCAGATGCGTCCTTCGAACCATGCGCAAGAAGCGTGACCGAAGCAGCCGACTCCGCCGCCCTCACCCAGCCGCCCCGGTTGAGCCCAAAACGCGCGGCCGTGGGCGACGGGAACTGGTCGCCCGACGATCGCTCACGCTGCGCAACCACCATCCCAACAGGGAATTGAACCTGCCCGTCTTGCGCCGAATCGTGCAGGCGCTGCTGCGGG
The DNA here is from genome assembly GCA_035358715.1 of Verrucomicrobiota bacterium. Taxonomy (GTDB): domain Bacteria; phylum Verrucomicrobiota; class Verrucomicrobiia; order Limisphaerales; family UBA8199; genus UBA8199. Next base: position 20,916 of record DAOPPX010000002.1, on the reverse strand, counting down.
AAATGTGGCCCGATGCCAGCATTGATCTGGGCATCTACGTGGTGGGGAAGATGAAGATGGCCAGTTTGAACGAGACTTTTCTGCATCACCAAGGCTCCACAGACGTGATCACCTTCGACTACACCGAGTTGCCGGGGCCTCTGGTCGCCCGGGACGCGTTCCCTCCCCTGCTCCACGGTGAGATCCTCCTCTGCCTGGATGAAGCGATGTCCCAGGCCCGCCGTTTCCGCACCACCTGGCAATGCGAGTTGGTTCGCTACGTTGTTCACGGCGTGCTGCACCTGCTGGACTACGACGACCAGAATACTCGTGCGCGCAGTGAGATGAAGGAAGTCGAGGATTTCATGGTCCGGCACCTGGCTCGTCGCTTTGACTTCCGCGCTATCGGCCGATCCCGAAGCTGAGTCTCCGCCTTCCTCCACAGTTCGCTGCGCAAGAGAAAGACGCGCGCCGACCCGATCTTGGCGTTGTTTTGCGGCAGCACTCTTGCCTAAGCAGTGCTGGTTCTTGGCAACGCTCTTGCTCATTTCGCCGCAAACAACTCTAAACTCTATGTTGGCACCTGTTATTTCATCACCGGCGCTATTTGTACGACGAGGCCTCGGACAATGCCTGGCTGGCCTGCTCTTGGCAGGCTCCTGCTCGGCAGGAACACTCCCCTTCTATGACGATTTTGAAGGCGGTCTCCTCAACTGGACACCCGGCGGGCTTTGGGGATTGACTACCGCGCACCATGGCTCGCCCAGCCATGCCGTCACCGACACCCCTGGCGCCTTCTACACCAACAACGCCAATTCGACCCTGGTGCTGGCAGTGCCGCTTGCGTTGACCGACGCTGTTCGCCCAGCGCTCAGTTTTCGGCATCAGCACGCGCTGGAAGCCGGCTACGACTTCGGGTTGGTGGAAGTTTCTGTGGATGGCGGCAGCAGTTGGAACTTGCCGGGGCTGGCCATCTACACAGGCCACCTTGGAACCCTAACCCGGGAGCAACTCGACCTCTCAGCCTACGCAGGCACTCCAGACTTTCGCGTCCGCTTCCGACTGGTCACAGACAGTTCCGTGGTCATGGATGGCTGGTATGTGGACGATGTGCTCATTAGTGAGACACCACCGCCTGTGACGCTGATGGCCGCTTACACGAATCGGAATTCTGTCGGCCTTGCCTGGACACAGTCCGCTGCGCCGGATTTTGCCGCTTATCGCCTCTATCGGTCCTTGACGCCAGGCGTTGACTGGCGTAGCGCGCGGGCGATCACCGAGGTTCCCTCCGCCGCCACCACCACCGTAACGGACCTGACGGCTTCTCCCAAGACGACCTACTATTACCGCGCGGCAGTGGTCAACACGAATGGATTGCTCACTTTGGGCAATGAAGTCATGGTCACCACGCATCCAGGGATGGACTACCCGTTTGTTGACAATGGCGAGGGTGGTCCCAACTCCTGGGTCGCCGAGGCGCCCTGGGCATTGAGCAGCGAGGATGCGGCTTCACCGATGCTCGGCTGGTCGGATTCCCCCGGCAGCGATTATGGCAATGGAATTACCTCCCAGGCGCTCACATTGGCGGCCCCGCTGTTCCTTGCGGGACACGCCAACGCGCCCGTGCTCTCCTTCCGCCAGAAGCATGACTTTGCATCCGGAGACTCGGGCAATGTTGAGATCTCGGTCAACAGCGGCGCTGACTGGGCTTCTCTGGCCAGTTTCACCGGCAATTCCTCCAATCAATGGCTACGAACCAGGTTCAGCCTGGACTCCTACACCAATGCCGCTTCGGTGTTGTTGCGCTTTCGGATCACCACGGACTCATCCACGCAGGCCGATGGCTGGCATCTGGACGACATTTCGGTCGCCGAATCGCCTGCTGTGGTCAACGCGCCGGTGCTCGATGAGGTTACGTCTCACACTATTCGCGTCAGTTGGGCGGCCAATACCGACCCAATGTTCTCGCATTACGCCGTATTTCGATCTGCCGCGCCAGGGGCTGGAATCAACTCCACTTTGGCAGCGACTGTTTCCAACCGGAACATCACTACCCTCACCGACACGAACCTCGCCCTGGATACGACGTATTATTACCGCGTCTATGCCGTAAGTCCTTACGGCGCATTCTCGCCCGACAGTCCCACCGAGAGCAGCGCACGCACCTTGAATAATCCGTTGCCGTTCAGCGATGGTTTTGAAGGCTTGCTTCAGGGGTGGAACCTTACCGGCAGTTGGGGCGTCGAGACCAAAAAGCCTCGGACGGGGCTGGCTTGCCTCTCAGACTCGCCCGAGTTCAACTACGGCAATTCGACCGACACCTACGCGTTGAGCGCGGTGAACCTGGTGGGCACGACCTGGCCGGTGTTGAAGTTTTGGGACCGGTATCGGCTGGCGGACAACGACTGGGCGCGGCTGGAGGTTTCGGTGGATGGGAGCAACTGGACGCCACTCTACGGGGCGGCGGGCATTCGGACCGAGTGGGCCGAGCAGTCCATTGACCTCTCGCCCTACAAGAACCAGAGCAACCTGCGCATCCGCTTCCATGTCTGGACTGACGCGGGCTCGACCGAAGACGGCTGGAGCATAGACGACCTGGAGGTGACCGAGCACACACCGGCAGTCATTACCCTGCCCTTCTACGAGACCTTCGAGGCGGGGCTGACCAACTGGCTCCACTCGGCGTGGGCACTGGACACCAACGGGGCCTATGGGGGCAGTTATGCAGTGCGGGACACGCCGACGGGGCGAATGAACCCCGACACGACCTATTGGCTGGGGCTGGGGGCAAACCTGAACCTGAGCAACACGGTCAACCCGCAACTGGTGTTCTGGGTCAAGGGACAGTTGTGGTATCGGTCGCGGTTCCGGGTGCACTATTCGACGGATGGCGGGTTGAACTGGAGCGAGCTCTATGGGCTGAACTACGATTGGGACCAGGCCTGGACGCGGGTGCAGGTGTCGCTGCAGAGCCTGGTCAACCGGACGGTGCGGCTGCGCTTTGCCACCTGGAATGAGTACGGCTCCGCCCCCGCTCAGGACCTCTGGATAGACAACCTCACCATCGAGGAGATGCCCGCGGCGGTCACACTCGAAACGCTCACGCCGGGGCTGCGTTCGGTGGACCTGGCTTGGACGGCCTCAACGCTCGGGTCGGCCTTCAAACGCACCGAGGTGTATCGGGCCACGCACGCCACCGTGACCCTGGGCGACACCCTGCTTGGCACCTTTACCGATCCGGCGGTGACCAACCTTACCGACACCGGCCTCTCGATCGGGACGACCTATTACTACCGGGTGTTCACGGTGGACACCAACGACGTGTACATCCCGTCCAACGAGCGGTCCACCACCACGGTGCCGGTGCCCTGGCCGCTGGCCGACACGATGGAAACATCCGACCAGTGGGTGACGACGGGCACGTGGGGTATTGGCGCCGATGGCCGCAGCGGCGGTTGCCTGAGCGACTCGCCCATTGGGGACTACGGCAATTCGACCGACACCTACGCGTTGAGCGCGGTGAACCTGGTGGGCAC
>DAOPPX010000002.1:0-17301 GCA_035358715.1 Verrucomicrobiota bacterium | reverse complement strand
CCATTGACCTCTCGCCCTACAAGAACCAGAGCAACCTGCGCATCCGCTTCCATGTGTGGACCGACGGCGGAACAACCGAGGACGGCTGGAGCATAGACGACCTGGTGGTGACCGAGCACACGGCGCCGGTCATTGCCCTGCCCTTCTACGAGACTTTCGAGGCGGGGCTGACCAACTGGCTGCATTCCTCCTGGGCGCTGGACACCAACGGGGCCTATGGGGGCAGTTATGCGGTGCGAGACACGCCCACGGGGCGGATGAACCCCGACACCACCTATTGGCTGGGGCTGGGGGGAAGCCTGAACCTAAGCAACACGGTCAATCCGCAACTGGTGTTCTGGGTTAAGGGACAGTTGTGGTATCGGTCGCGGTTCCGGGTGCACTATTCGACGGATGGCGGGTTGAACTGGAGCGAGCTCTATGGGCTGAACTACGATTGGGACCAGGCCTGGACGCGGGTGCAGGTGTCGCTGCAGAGCCTGGTCAACCGGACGGTGCGGCTGCGCTTTGCCACCTGGAATGAGTACGGCTCCGCCCCCGCCCAGGACCTCTGGATAGACAACCTCACCATCGAGGAATCACCCCTTCCGCTCACGCTCAATCCGCTGGATGAAATCACGCCGGCCACGATGCGCCTGAACTGGACCGAGGCGACCATCGGCAACTTCAAGGAATACCGGGTTTACAGGTCAGACTCGTCGGGCGTGAGCGAGAGTTCGACGCTGCTGGCGGTGATCACGAATCGCGCTACGACCACGTTCACGGACAGCGGCCTGGTGGCGCGCAAGACCTACTACTACCGCGTCTATCTCTACAACCAGTATGATAATGGCGTCGGCTCCAGCCAGTCTTCCGCGACAACCGCCGGCGTGGATTTACCGTGGGTGGCCAGTTTCGAGACTAACCAGCCGGGATGGACATTTAACGGCACCTGGGCGTCCTGGCCGGGAGCCGGGCGAGACGGCTCGGCCGGCTTGGTGGATTCGCCGGGCGATTATGCCAACAACTCTTCCCATTACTCGCAGTTCGCCGTGGACCTGCGCGGCACCATCTGGCCCGTCCTGCGCTTCTGGGACCGGCATATCATCGCCAACGGGGACTGGGGCCGGCTGTTTGTCTCCGGCGATGCCGGCGGGAGCTGGACCCGGGTCTATGGCGTCTCGGAGACGCGCACGAACTGGGCGGAGCAGACGGTGGACCTGTCGCCCTGGAAGAACAACAGCCAGGTGTGGGTGCGCTTCCAGATGGACACTGACGGCGGCACGCAAAGCGACGGCTGGTATGTGGATGACATTTCGCTGGGCGAACACACGCCCGCGCCGGCAGCTTATCCATTCTTTGAGAACTTCGAAGCCGGGCTAGACAACTGGCTGCACCCGGTCTGGACCGTGGACACCAACCAGCCGTTCGCCGGGCAGTACGCCGTCCGCGACACGGCCTTCCCCTGGCTACCCCCGGACACCCAACTGGCGCTGGTATTGGGCCGCGAACTTAACCTGACCAACGCGATAAGCCCGATGCTGACTTTCCGGCTGCGCGGACAGCTTTCATACCGGACGCGCTTTCGCGCGCAGACTTCCACCGACGGCGGCATCATCTGGAACGACCTGATCGCTTTGAACTATGATTGGAATCAAAGCTGGACTCTCCTCCAGGCCTCACTGGCAAATTATACCAACCGCTCGATCCGTCTGCGGTTCATCGTCTGGAGCGAGTACGGCACCGCTCCGGACCAGGACCTGTTCCTAGACGAAATAGGCATCGGCGAGCCCGCCCCCGGGGCGCCCACCCTGGCGGCACCGGCGAATTTAGCCAGCGTTCCGATTGTACGACCGACATTGTGGGTGACCAACGCGGTGGATTACCAGGGTGATCCCCTGTCCTATCGTTTCGAGGTCTATGCGGACGCGGCATTATCAACCCTGGTGGCGCAGGTGCCGCTGGTGGCGGCCGGCGCCGCCGTCTCAAGCTGGCAAGTAGACACCGACCTGCCCAACAACGCGCAATACTGGTGGCGATGCCAGGCAACTGATGGCACCAACACGGGGCCCTGGATGACACCAGCGACGTTTTTCGTGAACGAAATCAACCACGCGCCTGCCGCGCCGGTGGTGGCCGGACCGCCGTCGGGCACATTAGTTGCGAACCTCGATGCCCTCCTCTTCTGGTTCCCGTCTGCCGGCGATCCTGATGAGGGTGACGGCGTGGCCTCCTACCATATCCAAGTTGCCGCTAATCCGACCTTTGTGGCCCCTGCGATCAACGCCACCAATATTGCGGCTGTTCCGGTGCCGCCTGGCAGCAACTGGGTATTGTCTCTCCCCCTCCGGGCACTGCCCGGCGCAGACAACCTCGTTGCCGGGACGCTCTATTATTGGCGCGTTAGCGCGCAGGACCTACGCGGGCTCAGCTCCGATTGGTCGCCGGGCACGATTACCTTCCAGTTTGGTCAGCCTCTGCCTGCCTCGGCGACACTCACCGGACTGCACCGTGGCGCCAACGGCACAATGTCGTTGGAATGGCAGGGGGCCGCCGGCGACCTTTACGTCGAGTTCAGCCTCTCGCTGACCACGCCGAACTGGAATACTATTGCCGGCCCACTACACGGCACCAACTGGGTCTTTACTCCTGTGCCGGGCAGCCCGTCAGGCTTCTACCGCGTGCGCAGCCAGTAAGCGGCTCGACCGTTCCACCCCAGGGCGCCGCGAACCGCCTGGGCGACCGCGCTTTGCCTTGAGCAAGGCCGTCCATTCGCCTAAACTTGTGGTGAAGCAGAGCCTTTCGTTCAGATGATTGAGACCGCCACGGGCCTGGTTTTTCGCACCTGGCCGCTTACTGAGACAAGCCTGATTGTCCGTTGGCTCACGCCGAGCGTGGGACGCCTGGCTACGGTGGCAAAGGGCGCCCGCCGCCTCAAGTCTCCGTTCCATGGAAAGCTGGACCTGTTCTACCGGGCTGATTTCAGCTTCAGCCGCAGCCGGCGCTCAGAACTGCACACGTTGCGCGAGGTCACGCTGCACGAAACCTACAGCAGCCTGCGCCACAACCTGGAGCTCTTGCGGCAAGCATCCTGGTGCGCCGCGTTGATCGAGCGCGCTACCGAAACAGAGACGCCGCTGCCCGGCGTCTTCGACCTGATGCTTGATCTCTTGCGTCACCTGTCCAGCCAACCGGCGCAGCCGCACACACTTTTGGCTTTCGAATTGAAGCTGTTGCTCGAACTGGGACTGATACCCGACCTCGCCGAAAGCAAGCTAAGCCCGGTAGCTTGCCAGCTCGTCAATGCGCTCACCCGGGACGCTTGGCCCCTGATCGCACGGCTGAGGCCCCACGAAGCGCAGCTTAGGGAGTTGGAGCATTTCCTCCGCGGCAGGCGCTGAAGCGGCGCCTCTCCCGGTGTCGGCAAGTGAACGCTGTTTGGATGGCTCGGCCAGGCGCGAGTGGAGGGGTTTTCAGGCAACACGTCTGCCATTTAAGCAAGAACGTGCCTCGCCGGACAGCGCTCCCCAGCCAAGCTTGCATCACCCAAGTGTAAACTCACCCCCGCTCGCCTGAGAAAGCGAGCGTCAGAGCGAAACAAGCTCAAACGGAGGCTATTTTGCCGCTTCGGCTTTGGTAGCAGTCTTGGCGGCGCCTGGTTGCGCCTCCTTCGCTGACGTCTGTTCTTTGGCCGGGGTCTCCACTTCACTGCCCAGTTCCACCCATTCGAGGATGGCCTTTTGGGCTGCGTCACCCTGGCGTTCGCCGAGTCGGACTATGCGAGTGTAGCCGCCGTGGCGCTCTCTTTGCGCTGGCGCGATCTTATCGAAAAGAACCTTCACAGCGTCCTCCTGGTGGAGGCGCGCGGCGACGAGACGTCGGTCATGAAGTGTGCCGGACTTGCCGAGCGTGACCATCTTTTCCGCCATGGAACGGGCGGCTTTGGCCTTGCCCAGGGTGGTAGTAACGCGCTTGTGCTTGATAAGGCTACAGACGAGATTGGCGAGCATCGCGTTCCGGTGTTGGCCGGTACGACCCAGTTTAGCGGTTCGCTTAAGATGTCTCATAAATAGAAGAGGATAATGCGTGTTGGATCAGTGGAAGGATGTGGCGGCTGCGCGCCCGATCCTCCGGCAATGCTAACGGCCGGTCTGGACAACGGGGGGCTTTTCCTTGGTCGCTTCCAGTAGCTCCGCCTCGAACGTCATACCTAGAGTCAAACCCAAGCCCGCCAGTTTGTCTTTGATTTCATTGAGGGACTTCTTCCCAAAATTACGGTACTTCAGCATCTCCTGTTCGGTCTTCATCGCAAGCTGGCCGACGGTAGTGATGTTTGCGTTGTTTAGACAATTAGCGGCGCGAACACTCAACTCGATTTCGTTGACGCTCATGTTGAGAAGCTTCTTGAGCTTGGTCTTCTCCTCGTCCTGCTTATCCACGACTTCCTCAAACTCAACGGCGTTCTTGTCGAAACCGACGAAGATATCCAGATGATGCTGGAGAATAGCGGAGGCTTGGGTCAAGGCATCGTCAGGGGAGATGCGTCCGTCGGTCCAAACTTCCAAAATGAGTCGGTCGTAATCCGTGCGCTGGCCGACGCGGGCGTTTTCGACAGCGTAGCGAACACGGGTCACGGGTGAAAACAGCGAATCAATGGCGATAACTCCGATGGCTTGATTGCTTTTCTTGTTCTCTTCACCCGGCAGGAACCCGCGGCCGACCTTGACTTCCAGCTCCATCTCGAATTTCTTTTTCTTGTCGAGGGTGCAAATATGCTGGTCAGGATTGACCAACTCCAAGTTCTGGTTGAGCTGGATGTCGGCGGCGGTAACCTTGCCTTCCTTGTTAACGGAAAGCAAAAGGGTCTGAGGATCACGAGCGTGCGCCTTGAACAATATCCTCTTCAAGTTCAGCACGATCTCTGTGACGTCTTCAACGACACCCTCCACGGTAGTGAATTCGTGCATCGCCCCATCAATCTTGATTGACGAGACCGCCGCGCCTTCCAGAGAGGAAAGCAAGACGCGTCGGAGTGAGTTACCAATGGTGTAGCCGTAACCGGTTTCAAAGGGTTCGGCGACGAACTTGGCATAGGTGTCAGTGGCGGTTGAATCCTCTTTGACCAACCGCTTTGGCATTTCAAAGCGTCCTAGACGTACTGGCATATTTTCCTTTCAACAATTTTAATCTGACTCCTTTGGCACCAATTCCCGCCGGCCAAAAGAGCCCGTATAATTGCGATGAATTGCTTGAACGGCAGGGCGATGGGCTGCGAGGCAGATATATCGGCACCGCATCGCCATTTCAACCATCCAACAATCCAGTTTCATTTTTCTAGCGGGAGTAAAACTCGACGACAGCTTGTTCGTTGGCAATGGGTTGGATCTCGTCGCGGGTGGGAATCCGCATGACAACGCCTTTAAGAGCCTCTTTGTCCAGGGAGAGCCAATCCGGCACGGCACGACTGGCCGCGCTCTCCAGATTCTTGGATGCCAACTGACGTGACGCGCTGGAGTTCTTGACCTCAACGATGTCATTAACCTTGAGGCCGAACGATGGAATACTGACCTTGCGCCCATTCACCCTCACGTGGCCGTGAGCCACTAACTGCCTGGCAGCGGCGCGAGTGTTAGCGAAGCCCAGATGATAGGCGACATTGTCCAGGCGAGTTTCCAGGATCTGCAGCATATGCTCGCCGGTGACCCCGCGACGTTGAAGAGCACGTTCATATACGCCACGGAACTGACGCTCGAGCAAGCCGTAGTAATAGCGAAGCTTCTGTTTTTCAATGAGCCCCAGCGCGTAGTCGGTGTGCTTGCGGCGCGACTTTGGGCCATGAACTCCGGGGCCGTAATTGCGGCGCTCAAGATACTTCGATGGGCCAAAGATCGGGACGCCAAACCGGCGGCTGATGCGGACACGAGGACCAGTATAACGAGCCATTTTCTAGAGTGGAGAGTTAAGCTTTGTTGGTTGAGAGTTAGACGCGGCGTTTCTTGCGCGGCCGGCAGCCGTTGTGCGGCACAGGAGTGATGTCCTTAATGGTAGTAATCTCCAAACCGATGGCCTGAAAGGCCCGGATGGCCGATTCGCGACCAGAGCCGGGGCCCTTAACCCGCACCTCGATCTCGCGCATGCCGTGTGACATCGCCTGCCGGGCAGCGTCCTGGGCCACTTGCTGGGCGGCATAGGCGGTGCTCTTGCGCGAGCCTTTGAATCCCACGCGCCCGCCGCTTGACCACCCAATCACATGTCCCTGCATATCGGTAATGCTAACCAGCGTGTTGTTGAAGGTCGCAAGGATGTTAGCAATACCACTGACGATATTCTTGGCGCCTTTGGCCTTGATAATCTTCTTGCCAGCAAGATCATCGGCCAACAACTCAGCCGCGGTAGGAGCGGCTACCGCAGCGACTGGCGCGCCCCCCTCTGCCGGCTTGGGCGCCTCGGCAGCCGGAACGGCGCTATCGGCGGGGGCACGAACGGCCTTTTTCTGAACCTTCGCCGCGGGGGCGCCGGCATCCGGCTGGGCGGCTGGTTTCTCAGCAGTCTTGGCAGCGGCAGCCTTCTCTCCGGTTGCTGGCTTCTTAGCCCCGGGTTTACCTTCGTGTTTGGAAGCGGGTTTCTTGTTAGTCTCGTCGGCCATGAGCTAGTAAAACAGTTGGCGGTTGATGGATGACAGGTGGCAAGTAATCAGTGGATGCCGGTCTTTGCGGTTGGACTGCGGACAACACCCACAGTCTTGCGTGGCCCTTTGCGCGTGCGCGCGTTGGTTTGCGTGCGCTGCCCGCGAACCGGCAACCCACGCAGGTGGCGGATCCCGCGATAACACTTGATGCCCTGCAGCCGCTTGAGGTTCATCCCGATCTCGCGGCGCAGATCACCCTCGATAACGTACTTGCCGTCCTGGATCGCATGCACGATCTGTGAGAGCTGTTGCTCGGTCAGGTCCTTGGCACGAATACTCGGGTCAATATTCGCGTTGGTCAGAATGACCCTGGAATTACTGGGGCCGAGGCCATAAATGTAGCAGAGCGCAACGTCAATGCGCTTGTTCGGCGGAACTTCCACACCAATGATACGAGCCATAAATCTTTGCTAGTGCTAAATAGACTACGTGTTTGACCGGTCAACCTTGCCGCTGTTTGTGACGCGGATTCGTACAGATCACACGGATGACGCCCTTGCGACGAATGATCTTGCAGTTCTCGCAAAGCTTCTTAACAGATGCACGGACTTTCATATTCCAAGCTAAGTTTGCCTTTCCACAACCAAACGCCCACTTGACACATCGCAGGGCGATACTTCCAATCGAACCCTGCCGCCCGGCATCAGCGGAGAAAGCCTCAGACTGGCCTTGCCGGTGATATAAGCCAGCATACGGTGCCCATTGGCCAATTCTACCCGATACATCTTGTTTGGCAGAACTTCCACTACGACACCTTCGACTTCGATGGCACCTTCTCGAGGCACGTCAGAATCTCGGGTTCGGACTCAGTGATTAACACTGTGTGCTCAAAGTGAGCGGACAGTGAACCATCCTTAGTGGCCGCTGTCCAGCCATCATTTAATATTTTTACCTCGGGCCCCCCGGCATTAACCATCGGTTCAATCGCCAATGTCATTCCGGGCCGGAGCTTGGGCGAAGGTTTCCCATCCACGAAGTTCGGAACCTGAGGTTCTTCGTGCATCGAACGCCCTACCCCATGCCCCACGAATTCACGGACAACGCTGAAGCCGCTGTTTTCCACGTAATTCTGTATCGCCCGGGAAATATCAGACACCTTTCCGCCTGGCACAGCCTGCGCAATACCCAGGTAGAGCCCTTTCTCGGCAACATCCATAAGGTTCTGGGCCAGCACACCGCACCCTCCAACGGCTAATGTGCGGGCGGTGTCGCCGATAAACCCGTTGTGAATAACACCAACATCCAGGCTCACGATGTCGCCGAACCGGAGCACCCGGCTGCCTGCCAGTCCATGCACCACCTGCTCATTGACCGAGATACAGATATGGCATGGGTATTTCCGATAGCCCAAAAACGCGCTCTTAGCGCCAAGCTGCTTCATCCGCAGCGCCGCGAACTCATCCACTTGCCTGGTCGAAACCCCGGGCTGAACAAAAGCGGCCACGTCGTTCAGCACGGCGGCAGCCACCGCGCAGGCTGGCCGCATCGCTTCCAGATCCCGCTCGCTCTTTAGTATGATCATCAGAATCGGCCCCGGAGCCGCCCCTTCTTCAGAAAACCATCGTAATGGCGCATCAGCAAATGGGTTTCCGTCTGGCGCATGGTGTCCAACAGAACCCCGACCAGAATCAGCATGCTTGTGCCGCCAAAGAAGGTAGCGACGGAATAAGGAATCTGCAGTTCCCGCCACAGCCAGATGGGAATGAGGGCGATAACGGTCAGAAAAACCGCGCCCGCCAACGTAATGCGGCTCATCGCATTATGCAGATAATCGCTTGTCGCCTGTCCCGGACGGACGCCCGGAATATACCCGCCGTTCTTCTTCAAATCATCGGCAATCTGCAATTCGTTGAACTGCGTGGCCACCCAGAAATACGAGAAAAAGAGAATCATCAGACCATACACGATCATGTATAGAATCGCCCCCTCGCCCAGGTTGCGCGCGATTTCCTCAAAGAACTTCACGTTAAGGCTCTGGCCGAGGAACAGGAATATCTTCTGCGGGAACATCAGGATCGCCTGAGCGAAAATAATCGGCATGACACCCGAGTAGTTGACCCGCAATGGCATGAACGAAGTCCCGCCTGAATAGACTTTGCGGCCCACCGCACGCTGGGCGTATTGCACCGGCACTTTGCGCTGGGCCTGAGTAATGGCAATGACGCCAGCAATCACACCGGCCAGCAACAGCACCAGCGCGATGGCGTGCCCAAAGTTAAATTTGGCCTCCAAGCCGCCGCCGGGGAAGAACATATCCTTGAGCGCCACCACGGCCTGGGGAAGACGCGCCAAAATGCCAATGGTGATGACGAGCGAAACGCCATTTCCGATGCCGCGGTCGGTGATCTGCTCGCCCAGCCACATAAGCAGCATTGTGCCCGTGGTCAGCATTAGCAGTGTCTGGAGGCGGTAGAACCAAATATGCGCATCAGAGTAAAGCACCAGGCGGTCCGCCGTGTTCCAGCCCGGAAACAGTTTTTCAGGGTTCTCCCACCCAATCGCCATCACCATCCCCTGCCCCAGGCAAAGAACCACGGTAAGGTACCGGCCATACTGAACAATCTTGGTTCGGCCCCCCTCTTCACGCGCCAGTTTGCTCAATGTTGGAATCACCGCCGTCAGCAATTGAATGATGATAGTCGCGCTGATGTAGGGCATGATGCCCAAGGCACCAACCGCGCAATGCTCCAGGGCTCCCCCCGTGAAAAGGCTGTACATTCCCAGCACTGAAGAGCCGTCTGCCGACCCGGCCTTGCTGGCGAAGTAATTTGACAGAATGGTGCCATTCAAGCCGGGTATGCGCACCACCGCTTCCAAACGGCAAATGGCCAGCACCATCAGGGTGAAGAGAATCCGAGACTTGAGCTCCGGAATCTTGAAGCAGTTACAGAAGGTATTGTAAATGGCAGCGAGCATGGTTGAATCAGAGTTCCGAAGGCATTTGAGATCCGAAATCCAAAAGCCGGATGGCTGTCTTGGGATGCGGTACGGCGCCCATGAACAGGTTAAGGCTTGGCTTCAGGGCTTGCCGGCTTCACGCTCTTCGGAACGATAAGCTCGCACGCGCCTCCTTTAGCCTCGATCTTCGCCTTGGCCGACGCACTAAACGCATGCGCGCTGACAGTAAGCTTCCGAGTCAGTTCCCCGCTGCCGAGGATTTTTACGCCTGCGCCGGGACCATTCGCCAACCCTGCGCTTCGCAGGGCCTCCGGATCCACGCGCGTGCCATCAGCAAAATGATTGAGGGCTTCAAGATTGACTGGCAAATAGCGTCTTGTATGACGCGCATTGTTGAATCCGCGCTTGGGGATGCGCCGTATCAGAGGCATCTGGCCACCTTCAAAGCCAATGCGGATCGAACTGCCCGAACGGGCGGTCTGGCCCTTGCCGCCCCGGCCACTGGTCTTGCCGTGGCCGCTGCCTTCACCCTGGCCCAGTCGTTTGCGACGATGCCGGGAGCCAGGACGCGGATGGAGATCGTGTAATCGCATAAAAAGTTAGGCTGCTGGTGACTCTGCGGGGGGGACGGAGGGGGGCGGCGGCACCGGTTCCGCAGGCTTTTCCACCTTCTTAATTTCCAAGCCACGCCCCAGGTAAATGTCTTCACGCAGGCGGAGGCTCAGCAACCCGTTGAGCGTGGCTTTGACCACGTTAGCGGCGTTCTTCGAGCCCAGCGACTTGGTCAGTACATCCTTGACGCCAGCCGATTCGAGCACGGCACGCACCGTCTTGCCGGCAATGATGCCCGTGCCCGGGGATGCCGGGCGGAGCAACACCTTGGCGCCGCAATAATGCGAGAATACCTCGTGCGGAATGGTCGCGTCCTTCAACGATACGCCAACCATCTCCGACCGCGCCATTTCCCCCCCTTTGCGGATCGCATCCGCAACCTCGCCGGCTTTGCCCATACCAACCCCGACGCGGCCGTGCTTATCCCCAACAACAATCAGCGCGCTGAAATTGAAGCGGCGCCCGCCCTTGACGACTTTGGCAGAGCGATTAATGAACACAACCTTCTCGGTCAGTTCCTGTCCGGACTGCTCATCGAAAGTTGGCTCGGGCTCAGGACGACTGCGCCGTCCGCGTCCGGGCCCGCGAGGGGGTCGGGACCCGGCCCCGTCAACTCTTGCTGGTTCAGCCACAATATTCGTTTCCATGTTGCGTTAAAAATGCAGACCCGCTTCGCGAGCGGCATCAGCCAGGGCTTTGACTTTACCGTGGTAGCGCGCGCCGCCCCGATCAAAAACCACGTGCTTGATGCCCTTTGCCAGGGCTGTTTGTGCCGCGAGAGCACCCATCCGCTTGGCGCTCACGGCATTGGCCATCAGTTTCTCCGAACTGGAACGCGCTTTGCTGACCGTCGAAACTGCGCCAAGGGTGACCCTCGCGGCATCATCCACGAACTGGACGTGGATGTTCTTGTTAGTGAAGCAAACACACATGCGCGGACGGTCTTTCGTGCCGCTGACTTTCTGGCGGATGCGCCACCGGCGCCGCTGCGCCAGTGCTTGTTTCTGTTCAGTTCTCATCTCAATTCGTTACGGATTTGGTCAAAAGGCGGTAAAGAGTCAAGTGCTGGTCTCTCACGCTTTGCGCACCACACGTCACTGCACCGTCTTGCCTTCCTTGCGGATCACACGCTCGTCCGAGTAGCGCACCCCTTTGCCCTTGTAGGGCTCGGGAGGGTAGAAGCTTCGCAATTCCGCCGCCACCTGCCCCACTATCTGACGGTCGGGCCCCTCCACGGTCAGCTTGGTGTTATCTTCCACTGTCACTTTGATTTGGGCGGGAATTGCATAAACGATGGGATGCGAGTAGCCAAGGCTCATGGTCACCTTATTGTCAGCAACTGCCGCCTTGAAACCCACGCCTTGAATCTCGAGCTTCTTGACAAAGCCCTCGCTCACGCCCCGAACCATGTTGTTGACCAGGGCGCGGCTCAGGCCGTGCAGGGCCTTGGCGCGCGCGTCATCGCCATCACGGCTGACAACGACTTTGCCGTTCTCGACCTTGAGGCTGGTGCGGCGTGGCAGTTCCCAGTTCAGCTTGCCCTTCGGGCCTTCAACAGAAACCTGCTGGCCCTGGACGTCCACCTTTACTTTGGGAGGAATGGCTATCGGTAGCTTTCCAATTCGTGACATAAAATCAAACTGCAATCGAGGGATGGAATGAGAGTGTGGCAGGACACTGCGAGTCAGGCCTGGTCAAATTCTGTATTGCTCTCGCGCCGCGTCTCATCTTCTCACCATACGTAACAAATCAATTCGCCGCCAATTCGTTTGCGGCGCGCCTGCACATCGGTCACCAATCCTTCCGAGGTAGAAAGGACAGCCACTCCCAGGCCGCCACGAACGCGAGGAATCTCAGTCGCGCCAACATAGCGCCGCAAACCCGGAGTGCTAACCCGGCGGAGTCCTTCTATAATGCTCTTCTTGCCCTGGTACTTCAGTTTGAGCGTGAGCGTCTTGGGCATCTTTCGCTCCACAGAGAAGTCGGCAATGTAGCCTTCCCGCTTCAGGATGCCCGCAATCCCCTCCTTGATCCTGGAATGAGGCACATCAACGGACGGCAACAACGCGCGACCGGCGTTGCGAACCCGGGTCAGCATGTCGGAAATCGGATCATTCATAGACTTACCAACTGGCTTTAGTCACGCCCGGGATAAGGCCGTTGAGAGCAGACTCACGGAACGTCAGGCGCGAGCAGCCGAACTTGCGCAAATAGCCGTGACGACGGCCGCTCATTGCACATCGGTTGACAACCCGCGAGGGGCTCGCGTTGCGCGGGAGTTTCGCCAGGCCGGCGTAATCGCGCTTGGCCTTCAACTCGGCGCGAATCGCGGCGTATTTCTTGGCCGTCTCCGCCTTCTTCTTGTTGCGTTCAATCCATGCTGTCTTGGCCATAATCAGTTACTATGCTTTTTCTTGCTGTGGCTCGTTCTCTGGTGCTTTCGCGCGCTTTGCCTCCGCTTGCCGCGCCTCGGCAAAAGGCATGCCCATAAGCTTCAGCAAATCGAGCGCTTCCGCATTGGTTCTCGCACTGGTCACGATCGTGATGTCCATGCCCTGCTGCCGTTTGATCTTGTCCAACTCAATCTCGGGGAAGATCGTCTGGTCGCCCACGCCTAGCGAATAATTACCGCGCCCGTCAAAGGAGCGGGGCGAAAGCCCCCGGAAGTCGCGAATACGCGGCAGGGCTGTCGCGATTAGACGGTCAAAAAACTCATACATCGCGTCACGGCGCAATGTCACACGGCAACCGATTGGCAACCCCCGCCGCAGCTTGAAATTGGCGATATTGTGGCGGGACTTACTAATCGCCGGCTTGCGTCCGGTGATCAACGCCAGATCTTTGGCCGCGTCATCCACCGCGCTCTTTTCCAGGGATGCGCTCACGCCCATATTAACAACGATCTTCTCCATCCGGGGAATTTGGTGGGGATTGGCGTACTTGTGCTTCTCCTTGAGCGCAGGCACCACCTCTTTCACGTATCGTTCGTATAGTCTGGCTTTCATTTCGCTTGCAGTGTCCAACTATGCCTTACGTCCGGGCTGGCGCCGCTGTCCCGCGCCGGGCGGCCCGCGCGTCGTAGTTCTCGGCCTTCATCACGTTCGAGATATGGATCGAGCCCTCGCGCTCCACAATTTGGCCTTGGGGGTATTGCTGGCTCTTGCGCATGTGCTTCTTAATCATATGCGCGCCTTCGACAATCACCCGATGCTTCTTGGCATTCACGCTTATGATCCGTCCGCGCTTGCCCTTGTCCGCTCCCGCGATAACAACCGCCTCGTCACCCTTCTTTACATGACATGTACGCATAGATTGGTGCTGACTCATCAAATCACTTCCGGTGCGAGCGAGATAATCTTCATAAATCTCTTCTCCCGCAGTTCGCGCGCCACCGGGCCAAAAATGCGCGTGCCGCGCGGATTGAACTCTTTGTCAATCAGGACAATTGCGTTGCTGTCAAACCGCAAATAGGAACCGTCATTGCGGCGGATCACCTGGCGGGTGCGGACCACAACGGCATCCACAACTTCACCCTTCTTGACGGTGCCATCCGGCGCGGCCTCTTTGATATGGGCTTTGATCACGTCGCCCACGTGCGCGTAACGCTGGTTGCGGCCCAGCACACCGATTGCCGCAGCCCGTTTGGCCCCGGTGTTGTCCGCCACGTCTAAGATGGATCGTACTTGTAACATAAACTATATCCTGGCTCCGCTTTACGCTCGCAACGAGGCTGTCAGGCCGCCACCGGACCTACGCCGGAACCGCGCTCCACAATCTCCACCAAACGCCAGCGCTTGGTCTTGGAGAGCGGACGGGTCTCTTCCAGGCGGACGCGGTCGCCCACTTTAGCCTCACTCTTCTCGTCGTGGGCATACAGCTTCTTGTAGCCGGTGACGACTTTGTTGAACTTCGGATGCGGGTAGCGCCGCTGGATCTCGACGATGATGGTCTTGGCCATCTTGTTAGAGATGACCACACCCACACGTTGCTTGCGTTTGGCCCGACCAGGTTCTGCGGTAGTCTGAGTTTCAGCCATACAAAACACCTATGCGGCCTTGCGGCGCAGTTCTGAAATGTGCGTTTCGACGCGGGCAATATCGCGCCGCAGCGTTCGCAAGCGAGCAGGCTTTTCTAGCTGCGCGCTGGCCTGCTGCAACCGCAGGTTAAATATCTCCTGCCGCCAGTTCCGTGCATCAGCAAGCAATTCGGCCAGCGTCTTCTCCTGAATCTCTTTCCGTTGAGTCCTTTTCATAACGAAAATCTACAGCGTCTGCTTTCAACCCCTTCTGTGCCGCGAGATAAACTTCGTCCTCATTGGCAACTTGGTCGCCGCCAAGCGGAGCGATTCCCGGGCGACCGTTTCCGAAACACCGTCCACCTCGAGTATCACGTTGGCCGGCCGAATTACCGCCACCCAGGACTCCACCGGCCCCTTGCCCTTGCCCATGCGGGTCTCGAGCGGCTTCTTCGTGTAGGACTTCTGCGGAAAGACGCGGATCCACATCTTGCCGTGGCGCTTCATGTTGCGGGCGACCGCCACACGCACGGCCTCGATTTGTTTCGTATCCAGCCAGCAACGTTCCAGCGCCATCAATCCATACTCACCAAAAGCCACCGTCTGCCCCCGCGTCGCCAAGCCGGCGCGATTGCCTCGGTGCATCTTCCGGTACTTCACTCTCTCGGGCATCAATGGCATAATTCGGTCCTCTTATCCTAAATCTCAGTTTGCGGCTGCCGCCGGCTGTGCCTGGGGTTTCTCCACTTTGGTATCCCCCTTACAGATCCAGCACTTGATCCCCAGCTTGCCATAAAGCGTGTTGGCCTCCGCAAAGCCGTAATCAATGGTAGCCCGCAGGGTGTGCAAGGGCACCCGGCCCCAGTGGTATTGCTCCACCCGGGCAAGTTCGGCGCCGCCGAGGCGACCGGCGCAGCGAATCTTGATTCCCTCCGCGCCGAAATCCTTGGCCGTCTGCAGCGCCTTCTTCATCGCCCGGCGGAACGAAACCCGGCGCTCAAGTTGCAGCGCCACATTCTCGGCTACAAGCTGGGCGTCAATCTCCGGAGATTTTACCTCCACGATATCCACATATATCTCCTTGCCGGTCATTCGGCTCAGATCTTCCTTGAGCTTGTCTATTTCCGCACCCTTGCGGCCAATGACGATGCCCGGCCGAGCGGTCAAAATAGTGATTCGGCAGCGGCTGGCAGCACGCTCGATCAGAATCTGTGGCACCGATGCGGACTCGAGTTTCTTCTTCAGCAACGCGCGGATTTCACGATCCTCGCTGAGCAGCTTGCCGAATTCCTTCTTGCCGGCATACCACTTTGAACGCCACTCGTGGTTGACGGCCATGCGCAGGCCAACCGGATTAGTTTTCTGTCCCATAACTTACTCGTCTGACAAAACAATCTTGATGTGGCAATTGCGCTTAATAATCGGGCCGGCAGAGCCCCGCGCCTTGGGCGTAAACCGCTTGAAAGAAGCCGCGGTCTGCGCCAGCGCCTCCTTGATAACGAGCCGGTCCAACCGCAGCCCGGCATATTCCTTCTTGTGCTCCTTGAGATCCTCAGCATTGGCAACGGCCGAATGCAGCGTCTTGGCGACCAGCCGGGCGCCTTTGCGCGGCACCACGGCCAGCACCGCCTCGGCGCTCGCCGCAGGCAGGCCCTGGATCTGACGCACCACCTCGCGCATCTTCTGCGCCGACATGCGCACGTTCTTCGTTATGGCTTGAACTTCCATAGGGTTACTTCGCTTCAGCCTTGGCCGTGTGCGCACCGTGCTTCTTGAAGGTGCGCGTCGCCGAAAACTCACCAAGCCGGTGCCCCACCATGTTCTCGGTAACGAACACCGCATTGAATATCTTGCCGTTGTGCACGTTGAACGTCAGTCCGACAAAATCCGGCGTAATCATCGAGCGGCGCGACCAGGTCTTGATGGGTGCCTTGGACTTGCTTTCCTTCGCCAGCGAGATCTTCGCCAGTAAATGATCGTCAATAAACGGACCTTTCTTGATTGAGCGTCCCATAAATGCCTACTTGTTCTTCATCGGGCGGCCGTCGCGTCGCACCAAAATGAAATGGTTCGAGTATTTCTTCCTGTTGCGGGTACGGTAGCCCTTGGCCAGCAAGCCCCACGGTGAAGTAAGCTGCTGCCATCCGCCACCGCCTTTGGACTTGCCTGCCCCGCCACCGTTCGGGTGGTCCACGGGATTACGGGTAACACCGCGGTTGATGGGGCGCCTGCCCAAATGTCGCGACCGGCCCGCCTTGCCCAGCACGACATTTTCGTTCTCAGCATTACCAACCTGGCCGATCGTCGCGTAGCAATTCTCGTTTACCAGCCTTATCTCCCCCGAAGGCAGTCTGATTTGCGCGTAGCCCTCGTCGCGAGACATCAGCGTCGCCGAACCGCCTGCCGTGCGCACCATTTGAGCCCCCCGTCCCGGCACAATCTCTATATTGTGAATCGGCAGGCCGACCGGCACCGTGCGGAGCGGCAGGCAATTACCCAGCTCGGGCGGGGCTTTGGGACCGCTTACCAACTTCGTCCCCACCGTCAACCCGCTCGGCGCGAGAATATACGTCTTCTCCCCGTCAGCGTATTCCAGCAAGGCCAGCCGAGCCGTCCGGCGGGGATCATACTCGATCGCCTTCACCGTCGCTTCAACGCCATGCTTTTTGCGCTTGAAATCCACCAGTCGGATTTTTTGCTTGTGTCCGCCGCCGATTCCGCGTGCTGTAACGCGGCCATAAACATTACGGCCGCCGGTACGCTTTCGCGTCTCGACCAGACTGCGCTCCGGCTTGGTCTTCGTAATGTCGCTGTAGTCCGCATATGCGATGTAGCGCAAGGACGGCGTCAGCGGTCTAAATGTCTGTACTGGCATAAATCAACAACAGTTCCCAAGTCAGCTACTTGGAGAGCGGAGCCATTAATCCTGCCACCCAGTTGGGCGGTCAGTTATCGGTCCCGCAGGTTATGCTGTCCGTGGCCTCTACGGCCAAACGGAGCGCACACTATAGCAGGCGGCATTTTGAATGCAACAGGTTTTTGCACTTTTTTTCAGCCACCCGAATCCTTAGCGAACGCGCGGAGTGACCCAAACTGTGGCCACGACGCA
>DAOPPX010000001.1:0-402475 GCA_035358715.1 Verrucomicrobiota bacterium | reverse complement strand
CTCCATCATGGACGCCTCTCTACTCTACCGGGAACCCAACTGCATGGATACGGCTAAGTGAAGTCTGTTTTGTGGCACCCGCGAACGCACCTGCGCTGCGGCCGTGCCCTTTGGAAACCGATCCGCGGCATCCATTGCACCCGGCTTGACACACGCAACCCCATCTCCTACCTACGGTAGGGTGCGGACTCTCAAATCATCATGTCCATCACTTGCCCCTTTGGTGGCAACGCTGTTGGGATTGATTGTGGCCTTTCACTTGGGAAGCGCTTTAGTGGGGAAATCCATCTTTCGGGCGATCCATCTCGGCACCGCCCTGGAATACGCACAGGGGCCGATAGATTTGTTGCGGCCAATCATCGTGGGTTTCAATGCTACAGGCACACCCACGGCCCAGGAGTTGCCGATATGGCAGGCCACGGCGGGCTTGGTCTTCCGGGCCGTCGGTTCGACCTGGTACGGCTGGGCGAACTTGGTTTCGTTATCCTTTTTTGCGACGGCGCTGTGGCCATTTTTCCAGGTAGCTCGGCAGTACACAGATGAACGCACAGCATGGTGGGCCTTGGTCTTTCTGCTAGCGCAGCCGTTGATTGTTGTTTGGTCCGGCACGGCCTCGGCAGACAGCTTTTGTCTGGCGGTTACGATCTGGTTTCTCTATTCTGCCGAACAGATGCTGCGCACGGGCCGGCTGCGGTGGTGGTTCCCCGCGGCGCTGTTTGCGTGTCTGGCCGCTGTTTCCAAGCTGCCCTTCTTCATGGCGGTGGGATTGTGCAGTGCCTTCTCGTTGCTGCGGCACCACCGCCGTTCTTGGTGGCGATGGATTCTGCTGGCCGCCGCAGGCGCCCTGGCCGCGAGCGTTTTTCTGCTGTGGACCCACTACACTGATTCACTCGCGGCTCAGGCTGAATATCCTTTCCTTGAACTGCGGCTATCCCGCAGTTCTTACATCACCTACTGGTTCTTCGGCGACCTGCATTACCGGTTGAGCGCTGGGCCTTGGCTTAAAGCCGGCTGGCGTTTTCTGCATGCGACCCTGGGCAGTCTGCCGCTGGTCTTCTTGCCGGCGGCAGCCTTGCTTCGGCCGGGGAACCGCTCGGCGAAACTTTGGCTCGTGGCCGCCTTCCTGACCACGCTGGTCTTCACTCATGTTGTGCTGGTTCATTATCATTACTATCTGATGTACTGCCCTGCGGTGGCGTTGCTGTGTGGAGCCACGCTGACTCGCTGGGAACCATTTCTCGCGCAGGAACTGACGCGGCCTTGGCAGCGACTCGGCTTGGCGGGATTGGTGCTGGTCGGCGCGGCGACCGACGGAGTCATCACGTCAAAGATCGCCATCGCTTACGACCCCTTTCGCGAGGAGATGAGCGCGCTTCTACGTCAGTATACCAAGCCGGAGGACAAGCTCATTCTCTATGGCGGAGACTGGGGCGGGGAGGAGTTATTTCGCTCGGGGCGACAGGGGTTTTACGTTTACAGCTTGGAAACGCTGGCTGGAGGAGGGGGAATCAAGGGCCTGTACGATCTTCTTGGCAGCGAGGCCGACCTGCGTCGGCTGAAATCGCTCGGCTATAACAAACTCGTGCTCATGAGCGAGTCACCCGTACAATTTGCTGCCCAGGCGGTCAATCCCGGTAGCAAATACAAGCGGCACACCTATCCCGCCACCATTTCAACCACCGTTGACACCTGGCCCGAGGTGTACCGTTCAGCGGACATTTGCATCAAGGAAATCCCTTGAGTCCTCTCCTTCCCGGCTCTGTCGCCAGCGTAGCAGCGTCCAAAGGGGACATTCAATGGACTCGCGGCAACTGCCCCTTTGCAGTATTGACCCTGAATGCCGTTGCGGTAGTCTTCGTCCACTTATTGCTGTGACTAAGAACGCACTGACAGATCATTTTATGGACAACGACACGACTCCTTCCGCCGCCGCGCTGCCGCGCCGGGATTTTCTAAAGAAGACCGCCACTGCCGCCGCCGCAGTCGCCGCCACGCCTTTGCTGCGCGTACCCGTTTATGGCCAGAACCAGGCCCCCGCGGCCAATGTCGCCGGGGCCAACAACCGCATCCAGGTCGCCATCATCGGCGTCGGCTTCGGCATCGGCCAGAACCACCTCACCGGCATCCAGGAGAAGGCCAACGAGAACAACACCGTCATCACCGCGGCCTGCGACGTGTTCAACAAGCGCCGGGATTTCGCCAAGGCCAAGGCCAATCTCAAGGATGCCGATGTCTATAACGATTACCGCAAGATGCTCGAGCGCAAGGACATTGACGCCGTCCTCATTGCCACGCACGATCCGCTGCACGCGCAGATGACGCTGGATTCGCTGGATACGGGCCGGCACGTCTATTGCGAGAAACCGCTGACGCGCTACCTGGGCGAGGCGTTCCAGGTCTATGACAAGGTCAAGAGCAGCAAGAAGGTCTTCCAGATCGGGTCGCAGGGCTGCTCGGCCGGGGGTTATCACAAGTGCGCTGAGCTTATCAAGGCGGGCAAGATCGGAACCCTGGTCTGGGGCCAGGCTTGGTATTCGCGCAACAGCCTGACCGGCGAGTGGAACTACCTCATCGAAAACGAGACCAAGCCGGAGAACATTGACTGGGAACGCTGGCTGGGGCCCGTGAAACAGCGCGAGCCCTTCAGCGCCGAGCACTACCACCGCTGGCGCAAGTATTACCGCTATTGCGCCGGCCCGCTGGGCGACCTGGCGCCGCATAAAGTGCACCCGGTCATGCTGGCCACCGGCAATCCCGAGTTCCCCGTCCGCGTGGTCTCCATCGGCACCCACAACGTCCACATTGACAAGAACGTGCCCGGCACGCCCGAGCGCGAGATTCCCGAGCACGCGCAAATGCTGGCCGAGTTCCCGAGCGGGTTTGTCCTCACGGTGACCTGCTGCACAGTCAATGCCTCAACCCCCGGCACCAGCCTCTTCGGTCACAAGGCCAACCTCGACATTGATGCCACCGGCGGCAAGGTCAACCTCCTGCCGCAGCGCGAGTTCGGCGACGAGATTGACCCCGAGAACTTCGCCAACCTCCAGCCCGAGGAGATTCGCGTGCACGAGAAGAACTGGTTCGATTGCATCCGCTCCGGCAAGCAGCCCAACGCGGACATCGAGCTGGCCATCCGCGTGCAGACGGTCATCTCGCTGGCTGAGATGTCCGACCGCCTGAAGGTCGCCTGCCTGTTTGACGAAAAGACCCGCAAGATCACGACCGGCCCCGGCACCGAGGTGGCCCCCATCACCTACGGCACCCTGCCGCAGTCGTAAACGGAAGCACAACGGAGGGATGGAGTAGTGGAGTAATGGAGTGGTGATCTCATCACTCCAGCTCTCCATGGCCCCATCCCCCCGCTACTCCAACTCTCCATCACTCCTTCCTCCCATTCCCCTTCCCCCACGCCCGCCGTCACGCTTGCCTGCCACGCGATGGCGACGCGGTTCGAGCTCGTCCTGCACGGGCGGAATCCGGCGGCCTTGCGGGCCGCAGGCGAGGAAGCGCTCCGAATGGTGGAGGAACTGGAGTCGAGGCTAAGCCTGTTTCGCCCGGGCAGCGAGATTGCGCGCCTGAATGCCCGTGCCGCCCGGGAGCCCGTGCGGATCACGCCGGAGGTGTTCGCCCTGCTGCAACACGCGCAGAGGCTGCACGCGGAAAGCGGCGGCGCATTTGACATTACCGTCGCCCCGCTGGTCCGGTGCTGGGGTTTCATGGGCGGCGCCGGGCATCTGGCGCGTCCCGAGGAGGTCGCCGAGGCCCGCGCGAAGGTGGGCATGGGCCTGGTGCGCCTGAACGCGGAGGAGTTCACGGTCCAGTTCGCGCGCGACGGCGTGATGCTGGACCTGGGCGCAATCGGCAAGGGCTACGCCGTCGAGCGCGCCGCTGAGGCGCTGCGCGAGGCGGGCGTCGTCAGCGCCCTGCTCCACGGCGGCACCAGCACTGTCCAGGCGATCGGCCAGCCGCCGGGCGAGGAGTTCTGGAAGATCGCCATCGAGACTCCCTCACCCTCCCCGGATGCCCCGCCCGCCCTGCTGGCTACGGTGCCGCTCAAGGATGAAGCGATGTCTGTCTCGGGTGTCTGGGGCCACTGCTTCGAGGACGGCGGCCGGACCTTTGGCCATATCCTTGACCCGCGCACCGGCGAGCCCGCCCTGGGCACCGTCCTGGCCGCCGTCATCCTCCCGTCCGCCACCGAGACCGACGCGCTGTCCACCGCTTTGCTGACCCTCGGCAGCGCCGGACATGGAACCATCTCGGCCCTTCGCCCGGGCATGCGAACGCTGGTGGTCAGCGAATCCGGCGGCAAGTTGAGTGTCGAAGCGCGGGGCATCACGACGCGCCCGCCGGCAGGCTAAAACCCCGTTTGAAAAAGCACGCCTCTGCGGCTAGGTTCACAGCGAGAAGATATGCTTGAAGACCGTCACTACATGAGGCAGCCATGGTTCCGGGGCCCCGGATCGGCAACGGTGGTGCTGCTGGTGGTGAACGTGGTCGCCTTCGTCCTCCAGAACCTTGTCTATCGCTTCTCAAGCTTCCCGGTCAACGCCTGCTTTGCCCTGAGCGTCGAGGGGCTGCGCCACGGGTTTGTGTGGCAGTTGCTCACCTACCAGTTCATGCACGGCGGCTGGCTGCACCTGCTGCTCAACTGCTGGGCCATCTATGTCTTTGGCCGCGCCATCGAGGAGACCCTGGGCTGGAAGAGCTTTCTGACGCTGTATTTCTCCAGCGGCGTGGCCGGCGGCCTGTTCCAGGCGATGTTCGGGGTGCTGCTGCACGGCGTTTACGCGGCGCCGGTTGTCGGCGCGTCCGCCGGCGCCTTCGGCCTGGTGGCCGCGTTTGCCACGCTCTATCCGGAGCGGCCGCTGACGTTGCTGTTGTTCTTTGTCATCCCGCTCAGCATGCGGGCCAAGTTCCTGCTGCTGTTCAGCGCGCTGCTGGCCGTGCTCGGAATTCTCGTTCCGACGGATAATATCGCCCATGCCGCCCACCTCGGCGGCATGATCGCGGGCGTCGTGTTCGTCCGCCATGCCGTCCACTGGCACTGGCGCCTGCCGCGTCTCCGCCCCCCCCGCCCGCACCCCCCGCGCCTGCTGGTCAAGGCCCGCCACCCTCGCCAGCCCACAGTCTGCGAAGCCAGCCCGCGCGTCGCCGACGAAGATCTGCCGCCGGAGGAATTCCTAAGCAAAGCCGTGGACCCCATCCTGGACAAAATCTCGGCCCACGGCATCCAAAGCCTCACCGAGCGCGAGCGCCGCATCCTGGAAACCGCGCGCGAGAGGATGGTGAAGAGGTAGGAGTGAAACGTGGTCCGTGGCGCGTGGCGCGTGCAACCTGAACCACGCACTACGGAACACGCGCCACGCACCACGTTCGCCATTCGCGCAATTCGCAGCTTGCTCGACAACCGCGCCCGCGCCTTCTAAAGTCGCCCCATGATTCAACGTTACTCGCGCCCGGCAATGCGGGAAATCTGGAGCGAACAGCGCAAGCTGGAGATCTGGCTTCAAATCGAATTGCTCGCCAGCGAGGCGCTCTGCGCCGAGGGCCTCGTGCCCCGAAAGGACTTCGCCCAAATGAAGCGGCGGGCCGCCTTCAGCCTCGAACGCTGCAAAGAGCTGGAACGCACGCTCAACCACGACGTCATCGCCTTCACCACCAATGTCGCCGAGCGCATCGGCTCGCCCGCCAGCCGCTGGCTCCACTTCGGCCTGACCAGCAGCGACATCCTCGATACGGCCTTCGCTGTGCAGATGGTGCAATCGGCCGACATTCTCATCGCCGACATCAAGGCGCTGCGCCGGGTCGTGGCGGCCCGGGCCAGGAAATACCAGTTCGCCCCGATGATCGGCCGCAGCCACGGCATCCACGCCGAGCCGACGACCTTCGGCCTGAAGCTGGCGCTGATGTATGACGAGTTCGGCCGCGCCTTGCGCCGGCTCGAAGCGGCGCGGGCGACGGTAGCGGTGGGCAAGCTCTCGGGAGCGGTGGGCACCAGCGCGCACCTGTCCCCGCGCATCGAGGCGTTTGTGTGCCGAAAACTCGGCCTGCGGCCCGCCCCGATTGCCACCCAGGTGGTGCAGCGCGACCTGCACGCCGAGTTCATCGGCGCGCTGGCGCTGGCGGGCGCCAGCATCGAGCGCTGGGCCACCGAATTCCGCCACTTGCAGCGGACCGAGGTGCTCGAGGCGGAGGAGTTCTTCGCCAAGGGCCAGAAAGGCTCCAGCGCCATGCCCCACAAGCGCAACCCCATCACCGGCGAGCGGCTCAGCGGCCTGGCCCGCGTGCTGCGCGGCAACGCACTCGCCGCCCTCGAAAACGTCGCCCTCTGGCACGAGCGCGACATCAGCCACAGCTCGGTAGAGCGCATCATCTTCCCCGACTCCTGCACGCTGCTCGATTACATGCTCGTCACCCTGACAAAGCTGGTGCAGGGGCTGATCGTTTATCCTGCCAACATGAAGCGCAACCTGGCGCTCTCGCTCGGCCTATGGAACTCGCAGACCGTCCTGCTGGCGCTCATCCGGAAGGGCCTCGACCGCGAGACGGCCTACGACCTCGTGCAGCGCAATGCCATGAACACCTGGCAAGCCAAACATGCGGGACGCCCCGACGCCGATTTCCTCACCCAGCTCAAGTCCGATCCCGCCGTCGCCAGGCACTTCAAGCGCGGCGAGCTCGAGGCCCTTTGCTCGCTGGACTTCCATTTCCGCCAGGTCAGAAACCGCTTCCGAAAACTCGGCCTGTGAAGGGGCGCCTGGTTCTATCCACAGTCCCCTGACGGGGTGTTCGCCCGTATGCGCTGTCTAACACCAACTCCAACTTGCGATTGCACCATTCGCTGCCGGCAATCCCCCTCGCCCCTTCCGAAGGGGAGAGGGCTGGGGTGAGGGGACTGCCCAGTCGTAGAATCATGCAGTTCCAATCTGGAAGTGGTATAACCAGGCTCGACATCCGCAAATGGGTGGTCCTGGTCTTCCTCTGCCTGGCGGCGCTTGCCGCGGGTGCCGCCGAGACCTGGCAAAGCGCGCTCAGCCGGATGCCCCTCGAATCCAGCGTCACACAGCTCAACCGCACCAACTGCGTGGATGCCATGCTGCGCGCCTTTCAGTCCAATGACGTGGTCAAAGCCCTCATCTTCATGCCGGGCGCCACTGATGAGCTCTACTTCTTCCGGCGCGCCCGGGCCAATCTCACCGAGTCCCCGGCCTCCCTCCTTGCGGCCGTCCGCGCGCTGACCAACCAGACCCTCATCCGCGCCACGTTTCGCCCGCCGCTGCTGCTGCTCCACACGGCGGAAGACTTGTTGGAACCGGCGATCACCATCAAACATCCGTCCACGGTTGACCGGCTCAAGCAGGCCCGGTTCGTGCCGCGCGCCATCTTCAACGACCGCGACTGGGACTACCTGCAGCCGATCCTGAAATCCTCTCTGCGGACCGATATGCGCCCCGTGCAGTATTCCCGCGACTCCTGGCATTTCTACCGGCACAGCTTCGCCGCCTGGAACCTGACCGGCTGGGAGGCGCTGGAGGCCGCCGCCCTCGCCGGCCAAACCCGCTTCACTGTCCGGCGCCGCCAGGTAGTCTTCGAGCTGGACATGCGCCCCCGCGTGGCGCCCAAGGTGGATTCCTACCCGCTCTGACCCGTCGCTTGCTCCCTCAAGCCGCCGAGGCTTCCTCCTTGAGAAGCCAGTCGTAGCCCTTCTCTTCCAGTTCCAGGGCCAGCTCCTTGCCGCCGGTGCGCACAATCCGGCCGTCGGCCAGCACATGCACAAAGTCCGGCACGATGTAATTCAGCAGCCGCTGATAATGCGTGATTACCAGTTGCGCGTTGTCCGGCCGCCGCAGCTTGTTCACCCCCTTGGACACGATCTTCAGCGCGTCTATGTCCAGCCCCGAGTCGGTCTCGTCCAACACCGCCAGCCGCGGCTCCAGCACCGCCATCTGGAACACCTCGTTGCGCTTCTTCTCCCCGCCCGAGAACCCCTCGTTGACCGACCGCCGCAGCAGATCCTCGTTGAGGTCCAGCAACTGAATCTTGTCCTTTACCAGCGCCAGGAACTCCATCGCGTCCAGCTCAGGCAGGCCCTTGTGCTTGCGAATCTCGTTCAGCGCGGCCTTCAGAAAGTACGTGCTGTTCACCCCGGGGATTTCCACCGGGTACTGAAACGCCAGGAACAGGCCCTCCCGCGCGCGCTCTTCCGGGTCCAGCTCCAGCAAATCGCGCCCGTCATACAAGACCCGGCCCTCCGTCACCTCGAAGCCGTCCCGGCCCGCGAGCACCGCCGCCAGCGTGCTCTTGCCGCTGCCGTTCGGCCCCATGATGGCGTGCACTTCGCCCGGGAATATCCGCAGGTTGATGCCTTTGAGTATCTGTTTGTCCTCAACCCCGGCGGCGAGGTCCGTTATTTCCAAGACTGGTTGTTTGCTCATCCGGTTATGGGTTCCGCTTCCTTTCGCAGAGGCCCTCGAAAACTACTTCCCACGCTTCCGCTTCGGCTTCACCAGCGAGACTAGTTTGCGCCCGGAGCGCTTTTCGCCGGCGCGCATGGCGCGAAACATGGCATCAATGTCGTAATTATGCTTGGCAGCCAGTGCGTCTTTGATCTGCCAAGTCTCCTCAAGAATCTCATCTCTAATGGCTGTTTTCATATGCCCATCAATTCCGCCGGTGTGCAAACGACCGGACACTTATAACCGAGTTGATCACACACTGCCTCTACTTTACTCAGTATTTCGGCGTTGGCAATGTGGCGGCAGTTCCATGTTAGTATGAAGTGCATGCCGTGAACCGTGGCAACGGCAATATGCGCGGCGTCGCGCGCGGCGTTCAAGGGCAGCGGTCCGCGGCGCAGCAAGGCCTTGGCCAGAGCATTCACCTCGTCGGTGAGCCTCAGTCCCTCGAATGGTCTCACGAGTTCAAGTCGCTGCCGCGCCAACTCCCGGTCCCCGGCGCTGATTTCCTCCAGGACAACTTGCGAAATATAGACCTCGAAGTCTCTCAACCGCTTGGCCCACCACTCGTGGGTAATAAGCTGTTGTGCGGCAACTACCACCGCCTGGCTCGGCCGGGCAACGAGGTAACTCGGGATCGTGCTTTCCAGATAAAGCCTGGGTTTCATCGCTCAGGCTTCACCCCACGCTCCCCTCGAGGCTCACGCCCAGCAACTTCTGCGCCTCCACCGCGAACTCCATCGGCAGCTCGCGAAACACCTCCTTGCAGAAGCCGTTCACAATCATGTTCACCGCGTCCTGCGTCGCCAGACCGCGCTGGTTGCAGTAGAAAATCTGGTCCTCGCCGATCTTCGAGGTCGAAGCCTCGTGCTCCACCCGCGCGGTGGTGTTCTTCACCTCGATATACGGGAACGTGTGCGCCCCGCACTTGTCGCCCAGCAGCAGCGAGTCGCACTGCGAGAAGTTCCGCGCGTGCGCCGCGCTCTTCTGCACCTTCACCAGCCCCCGGTAACTGTTCTGGCCGTGCCCGGCCGAGATGCCCTTGGACACGATCGTGCTGCGCGTGTTCCGGCCCACGTGCACCATCTTGGTGCCGGTGTCCGCCTGCTGATAGTTGTTCGTCAGCGCCACCGAGTAGAACTCGCCCGTCGAATGATCCCCCAGCAGAATGCAGCTCGGGTACTTCCATGTGATCGCCGAGCCCGTCTCCACCTGCGTCCAGCTTATCTTCGAGTGCTTCCCCTTGCACAGCCCGCGCTTGGTCACAAAGTTGTATATTCCCCCCTTGCCCTGTTCGTCCCCGGGATACCAGTTCTGCACTGTCGAGTATTTGATCTGCGCATGGTCCAGCGCGATCAGTTCCACCACCGCCGCGTGCAACTGGTGCTCGTCCCGCATCGGCGCCGTGCACCCCTCCAGGTAGCTCACCGACGCCCCCTCCTCCGCCACAATCAGTGTCCGCTCGAACTGCCCCGTGTTGGCCGCGTTGATGCGGAAATACGTCGAAAGCTCCATCGGGCAGCGCACCCCTTTGGGAATGAAACAGAACGACCCGTCGCTGAACACCGCCGAGTTGAGCGCCGCGAAAAAGTTGTCCGTGTAAGGCACCACCGTCCCGAGATGCTTGCGCACCAGCTCCGGATGCTCCTGCACCGCATCCGTGAACGAGCAAAAGATGATCCCCTTCTCCCCCAGTTGCTTCTTGAACGTCGTCCCCACCGACACGCTGTCAAACACCGCGTCCACCGCCACGCCCGCCAGCCGCGCCCGTTCGTGCAGCGGGATGCCCAGCTTCTCGTATGTCTCCAGCAGCTTCGGGTCCACCTCCTCAAGGCTCCGCGGCCCGTCCCCCTTCTTCTTCGGCGCCGAGTAATACACCAAACCCTGGTAATCAATCGGCGGGTGATGCACATGCGCCCACACCGGCTCCTTCAGCGTCAGCCAATGCCGGAAAGCCTTCAACCGCCACTCCAACAGAAACTCCGGCTCGCGCTTCTTCGCCGAGATCAGGCGCACAATGTCCTCGTTCAAACCCGGCGGCGCCGACTCGGTCTCCACGTCCGTGACAAAGCCGTACTTATACTCCTTCTTAACCAATCCCTCGATGGTCTCGGCCGCGGTGCTCATGTTAATTCAACCGGCCGCCCCGGCGCGCGCCCACCCGCGCAGTCTTCATGTCTCTGACGTGAACCATTGTCTCTCATGTGAACCATTCAACCTGTCGCTCGCTCAATTCGCCCGGCTTGTTGCCCCTCG
Organism: Verrucomicrobiota bacterium; assembly: GCA_035358715.1. Taxonomy (GTDB): domain Bacteria; phylum Verrucomicrobiota; class Verrucomicrobiia; order Limisphaerales; family UBA8199; genus UBA8199. The sequence goes on along the minus strand of DAOPPX010000001.1, from coordinate 391,760 downwards.
CGCGGCCGCCGCGCACGCCGCGCACCGCCCACGAATCGCTATCTCAAACCGCTCGGCCTGGTACCCCGGCGGGAGCTCAATCCCGGGTTCGCCCGGCAGATCCACGTCGAACACGCTATCGCACGCGTCGCAGTAGAAATGGCAATGCTGCCGCATATTCGGGCAAAACCGCGCCGCCCCGCGCCCCAGCGTCACCTGCCGCGCCAACCCGCACTTCACCAGCGCGTCCAGGCAATTATACACCGTGGCCATTGAAATCTCCGGCATCTCCCGCTTCGCGCGGATGAACACCTGCTCGGCGGTCGGATGGTCCCGCTGCTGCAAGAGCACACCATACACATGCTGCCGCTGCGGCGTAAAACGAAAACCGCCCCGCGCCAGCCGCTCGTCCAGCCCCAAATCACCCCGAATGTCCATCGCGCCATCCATCTGGCCCCACCTTACCCCCCACAGTCCGCCCTGTCAATACTTGGAACAATTCTAATTACCGCCCCCCGCCCTGTGCCTACCTCTGGCCACCAGGGCGCGCCAACACAGATGCGTACCCGCCGGCCCCTCACCCTTGGCCTTATGGTCGGGGATTGGGGTCTGTCGGCGCCGGTGCAGACGCGGCCGCTCGGAAAGGCTTGCCCTCGCGGTAGATCGCCATCCTCTGTTCGGCCTGGAGGGCGATGTCGGTCTGCCCGGACGCCTGTGCCAAGTCGCGGGCTTTGGCTGCAGCCGTCAGCGCGTCGGCGAAGCGCCCCACCTCGGCATAGGCCGCATCGAGGGTTCCCCAGCAGCGCGCCTCCTTCCCGCCTGTCAGGTCCCGCGCCCGCTCAGCCAGTCGCACCGCCTCGGCACCGTCCCGCAGCTCAGCTTTCGGATTTGAGGCCAGCAACCATGCCAGGTCATTCAGGTAAAGCGGCGTGTCCGGGCCGAGCCGCGCCGCATCGCGATAGTGGGTCAACGCCTCGGCTGCCTGGCCCTGGCTGTCGAGCACCAGCGCCAGGTAATGGTGCATGCGCGCATCCGGCCGCAGCCGCAACGCTTCGCGGAGCTGCTCCGCCGCTTCGGTTATCCGGCCCGCGTCCAGCAGCGCCAGGGCCAGGTTTTGGCGCGCCTCGACATCCTCCGGGCGCAGCCGGCACGCCTCGGCGTAGTGTGCCGCCGCGTCGGCGAACTCGCCCCTGCAATTAAGCGCAAACGCCAGGTTGAAATGCGCATCGGCGTTGTCCGGCGCGGCCCGCACTGCCGCCTGGAAGTGCCCGAGCGCCTCCTCGCCTCGGTTCTGCCCCGTCAACAATATCCCCATGGCTAGGCGCGACGGAACATGGTTTGGCCAGAGCCGCAGCGCCTTCGCATAAGCCCGTTCTGCCTCCGCCGCCCGGCCCCGCTGCTCTTCCATGAGGCCGCGGTTGTACCACACCTCGACCGTCGCCCGCCCCTGGAGTGACCGTTCCAGCAACTCCGCGGCCTCCGCCGTCCGTCCCTCCTTCAAGCGGCACAGCGCCAGGTTCCCCAGCCCCTCCGGGTAATTGGGCTTGATCCGCACCGCCTCGGTGAAATGCTGCTGCGCCGCCGCCAGCTTGCCCTCGTTCAGCAGGACCACTCCCCGGTTATTATGCGCCACGAAGTTGTCGCGCGTGACGGCCAGCGCATGTTCGAACAGGCTCGTGCTGTCGCGCCAAAAACCCGTTTGCCGCCACGTCAACACACCGCACGCCGCCAGCGCCGCCACGGCGCACGCCGCCAGCAGCGCCGGAGCGCGCCGCGCCCACCGGCAGGCGAGATCCGCCCCGCCCCACACCGCCACCACGGACAGCCCGATCAGCGGGATGTAAGTGTAGCGGTCGGCCATGGCCTGCTGCCCCACCTGCACCAACCCGATCACCGGCAGCAACGTCACCACGTACCAAAACCAGCCAAACGCGAGCCACGGCGCCCGGCGCGCCAGACGCAGGGCCAGAGCCGACACGCCCGCCAGCCCCAGCGCTGCCAGCGCCACCCACAACGCCGGCCATTCCGCCGGCGGGGGATAGAACACTGCCAGTTTCGCGGGCCACACCATCTTGCCCACATACCGCACATAGGAGATCAACGCGTTGGCAATCCGAAACCCCAGGGACATCGTTTCCAGCGAATGGACCGCCCCCGCCCCGCGCTGGGCGATGAACGTCACCACGCAGGACGCGGCGGCCAGGGCGAAGAAGGGCAGCTTCTCCAGAACCAAGCGGAGTGGAGGAGTGGCGGAGCGATGGAGTATTGCGTGTTGCGGGTTGCGTGTTGCGGAATCTGCCTCCCCCTTCTGCATTCTGCCTTCTTCCTTCTGCATTCGTCCCAACGGCCAGTAATCGAGCAGCAGCAGCACGAAGGGCACCGTCACCAGCATTGGCTTGCTCATCAGTCCCAGGGCGAAGCAGAGCAGGGATAGGGGATAGAAGAGGGAAGAGGGGGGATGGAAGAGGGGAGATAGAAGAGGGAAGATGGGCCTGCGGCGCGCCTCTGGACTCTGCCCTTCAGACTCCGTACTCCGCACTCCGCACTCCGCACTCCGCACTCCACACACTCCACACTCCGTACTTTGAACGTAGCGCACGTACGCCCAGAGCGTCAGCAGGAAGAAGAACCCGCTCAGCACATCCTTGCGCTCCGAGACCCAGGCCACCGACTCGACGCGCAGCGGATGCAGCGCAAACAGCGCCGCCACCATCGCGCAGAGCCAGAAAGTGCGGAGCGCAGATTTTGGAGTGCGGATTTGGCCATCCTGCGTCTCGTTCTGAATTCCGCACTCCGCACTCCGCACTCCGCACTTCAAAACCAGGAACAGCAGCACCGCGTTGGCAGCGTGCAGCAGCAGGCTCGTCGCGTGATGCCCCCACGCATGCAGCCCGAACACCTCCACATCCAGCATGTGCGACAGCCACGTCAGCGGATGCCAGTTGCCCGCATGCCCGGTCCGAAAAGCCCACGCCGCACTCTCCCAACTCAAGCCGCCCAGCACGGGCGGATTAGCCGTCACATAATCGCAGTCATCGTAATTGACGAACCCATTCGCCATCACCGGCCCAAAGGCCGCCAGCGTCGCCGCGACCAGGGCAACGCACACCAGCACCGTGCGACGCGTGTTGTCCTGCGGTTCATCCGTTGTCCCAGCCTGTGGCGGCTTGCTCGGTTCCATTTGCGACCCAATACAACCACAGATACGGGCGGATGAACACCGTTTTCCGGGCGTCGGTCTGAGTTCGGGCGTATTCATCAAGGCCTGCTGGCGTCCTCGCCCGCTTAAGCCGCTTGCGGTCCCCCTCGGCGGGGGAGAGCGGGAATTCTCGGCAATCGGTCGGCGAATCGGACGGGGTTGGAGATGTCGAGCGACTGGCTACGTTTCTCCCTCTCCCCCGCCCAGGGGAGGGGCCGGGGGAGGGGGAAACCGGTGGCAGTGCCGAGATCGCTCAGCGCCTCCGTCGCCGGGAATTGAGTTTGCGCGCCGCCGGCGTCTGTTGTATAAGCCTGCGCTCTATGTGGACAAGACTGAACCGGGTGCGGCCGGGCGGCGGCGCCCAAGTGTTGGCGGGCGCAAGGCTCGCGTGGCGCACAGCCCTGCCGTTGGCTTCGCTCCTCCTGGCCGCCCTGGCCGGCGGCTGCAAGAAATCCGCTCCCGCTCCCTCGTTGCTGCCGCCGCCGGTCGAGACCGTCGCCCGTGTCCATTGGCTGGGCCTCGATCGGTTGCTGGCTGAAACCAACGCGGTCTTTCTGACCAACATCACCAGCCTGCCCGAGAGCAAGCAGCTCGCGCAGCAGACGCTCGACCGGCTGGCAGTCGGGCTGCTGGCCACGAACGACCTGCCCTTGTTCACCAACCAGTTGTCAGCCGCAGGTTCCTCCGGCACCAACCTCCCTCCCCAGCTCACCGGCCCCGCCGCGCTGCTCCGGCCGCTGCTCGAGGATTTGCTCCGGCAGGAGTCCTACCTCGAGGCGCGCCAGGCGACCAACCTGCCCGGCGAACTGGTCCTGGCCATTCGGCTGGGCGACGAACGCTCCGGCCTGTGGCAAACCAATCTCGCCGTCCTCCTCCAATCCCGCACCGGCCTCATCCCGGCCCTGGGCCAGGACGGCCGCAGTTGGCAAATGCCCATCCCCCGTGCCGCGGCCCCAGCCACCCCTCCCCCGTCACCTCCTCCCAGGCCCGCCTCCACGAATAGCCGCTGCCTCACCTTCGGACGCATGCTGGACTGGGTGTTGATTGGGGCGGGCCCGGAGACCAACATGCTCATGGCCGAGCTGGCAGCCGTGATCCAGCGGGACGGCCAGCCCTTTGCCCGGCAGCCGAAGGACTTCTGGCTCTACGCGGACCTCGACCCGCGGCGCGTCCTCAGCGCGCTGGCGTTGGATTGGCCCCTGCCCCAGGGGCTGCCCAAGGTCACGCTGACCGCGATCGGCGATCGTGGAAACGTCCGCACCGTCGCCGCGCTGAACTTCCCGCAGCCGCTGCCGTTCAACGTGGAGCCGTGGAATATCCCCACCAACCTGGTTCATGAGCCGATCGTGAGTTTTACCGCCGTTCAAGGCCTCACCACCTGGTTGTCATCTCTCAAAGGCTGGCAGGACCTTCAGATCGGGCCGCCGCCCGGCCAGCTCTACTTCTGGGCTCAAAGCGGCCTGCCCGTCATGAGCTTCTGCGCCGCGGCCCTGCCCGACGGCAGCAACCGCGTCGCGCAGATCTCGGATGTTCTCGTGAACCGTGCCAACCCCTGGCTCACCAACAACGGCCTCGGCAGGTTCGAGCATGCCACCAACTCCCACGGCGCGGTCTGGGCGGATATGATCATGGCTACGCCGTATCTGAAATCAAGCGCGCTCAACGGCACCGAGTTCGCGCTCGCGGGCTTGGCGGCGGATGTGCGCACCAACCGCCCGGCGCCACTGGCGTTGTTCCAGCAGGTGACCAGTATCACCAACCTGGTCGCTTATGACTGGGAACTCACCGGTCCGCGCATCGAGCAGTTTCATTACGTAGCCCAACTGCTCCGGTTTGCGCTCCATAAAGCCCAGATCCCTCCCAAGTCCGTCACCTTTGCCTGGCTCACCGCCCTGCAAACCCGGCTCGGCAATTGCGGGACGGTTGTCACCCGGACGGGCCCGGACCAGCTTTCGCTCGTGCGCAATTCGGGGATCGGCCTGAACTCCGCCGAGCTGAACCTGCTGGCCGACTGGCTCGAATCGCCGCGGTTCCCGCGCGGGTTGAACACCTTCCTGGGCGAGCCGACGCCGTTGCCTCAGCAACTGTCCCGCCGGGCCGCCGCGCGCCCGCAGACCAACTCGGTTCCTGCCGCGCCCCGCTAGCCCGCACCGAATGGCGACGCCGCGGCGGCAGAGAATCCCGCACCCCGGCAGGGGGTGCCAGACTTCCTTTACGGCTTCTGGCCGGTGATGGCCTCCAGTTCCTGCCGGGCCGGGGCGAAATCCGGTCGGAGGCGCAGCGCTTCGCGGAAATGGCCGGCGGCCTCCTCGGGCTTGCCCTGCGCCGCCAGGGCTTTGCCCAGGTTGAAATGCGCGTTGGCGTTGTCCGGCCGCAGGCGCGCAGCCTCCCGCAGATGGACGATGCCCTCATCGAGCTTGCCCGTGGCTGCAAGGGCGGCGCCCATCCCATTGTGCGCCTCCGCATTGTCCGGCGCAATCCGCAGCGCCGCCTGGTAGCAGGTGATCGCCTCGCCCAACTCCTGCCGCGCCGCCAGCATCCGGCCCAGGTTGAGCTGGAATGTCGCCGTCCCGGGCTCGACCCGCGCCGCTTCCCGCAACGCCAGGATCGCTTCGTGCAGCCGCCCTTGCCGCGCCAGCACTATGCCCAGGTCGTTGTGCGCCTGCGCAAAATCCGGTTTGGCCTGCAACGCCAGCCGGTAATGCGCCACGGCATCATCGGCTCGCCCGAGCCTGGCCAGCGCGTTGGCCAGGCCGTAGTGCGCGGCGTGCTGGTCGGGTTTAGCCCGCACGGAAGCCTCGTAATACCGCACCGCCTCGGCGTATTGGCCCTGGCCGGCCAGGGCGTTGCCCAACCCGTTCAGGGCGCCCGTGTCCTGCGGCTTGTTCTCGAGCACTGCGCGCAAGTGCGGGATGGCCTCCTGGGTTCTTCCCAGCTCGCGCAAGGCGGCCGCCAGGTTCTCGTGGGCGCGCCCGTAATCGGGCCTGGAGCGCAGCGCCGCCTCGAAATACGGCACCGCCTCGGCAAACTGCTTCCGCGCGGCCAGGATGCAGCCGATGTTGTTCAGCGGGTCCGGGTAGCGGGGCTGGATCTCCACCGCCTTGAAATAGTTGGTCAGCGCCTCGTCGGCGCGCCCCTGGCTGTCGAGCCATGAGCCCAGGTTGTAATACGCGATGAAGTTGCCGCGGCTGACGGCGACGGCGTGCCGGTAAAGGCTCTCGCTGTCCCGCCAGTGGCGCAACTGGTCGCGCGTCCGCGCGGCGCACGCCGCCAGGACCAATACTGCAAGCGAAACGATGAATACGCCGCATGGAGCAGTCCATCGCAGCCCGCGCGGCCGCGCCGCCGGGCCGCACCCTGCCGGCAACGCCGCAGCGCGCGGCGCACAACGGCAGGCCAGTTCCGCCACGCCCCAGACCACGATGATGAAGACGCCGATCAACGGCAGATAGGTGTAACGATCGGCCATGGACTGTTCGCCGACCTGCACCAGGCCGATCACCGGGACCAGCATGCCCAGGAACCAGAACCACCCCGTAAATGCGTAGCGGGACTTGCGGCCCAGCCACACCGCGCCGAGCGTCAACCCCGCCACCAGCGCCGCCGCCAGCACAACCGCGACCGCCGGCCAGTGGCCCGGGTGCGGGTAGGGCGTCGCCAGGTTAACCGGCCAGAACGTCTTGCCCAGGTAGCGCGCGCACGCCACCGCCGCGTTGCCCGCGCGCGCGCCCAGCGACAGGTTCGCCAGCGGCTGCATCGCCTGCTGCTGCGCCAGCACCGTCACCACGCAGGACGCGGCGGCCAGGGCGAAGAACGGCAGCTTCTCCAGAACCAGGCGGAGTGGTGGAGTGCTGGAGCGATGGAGTATTGCGGGTTGCGGGTTGCGTGTTGCGGATTCTGCCTCCTCCTTCTGCATTCTGCCTTCTTCCTTCTGCATTCGCCCCAAGGGCCAGTAATCAAGCAGCAGCAGCACAAACGGCACCGTCACCAGCATCGGCTTGCTCATCAGGCCCAGGGCGAAGCACACCAGCGCCAACAAGTAGAAGCGTGAACCGGGATACCGGGTACGGGATGCGTCGCCCGTGTTGCGAGTTGCGTGTTGCGCGCTCCCGCACTCCGCACTCCGCACTCCACACTCCGCACTTTGAACGTAGCGCACATACGCCAGCAGTGTCAGCATAAAGAAAAAGCCGCTCAGCACATCCTTCCGTTCCGAGACCCAGGCCACCGACTCGACGCGCAGCGGATGCAGCGCGAACAGCGCCGCCACCATCGCGCAGAGCCATGAAGTGCGGAGTGCGGAGTGCGGAATGCGGAGTTGGCCGCCCTGCGTCTCATTCTGCATTCCGCACTCCGCACTCCGCACTCCGCACTCAGACGTTCCACGCTTCAAGACCAGAAACAGCAGCACCGCGTTGGCCGCATGAAACAGCAGGTTGGCCAGATGATGCCCCGCCGGGTTCAACCCGTAGAGCTGCGCGTCCAGCATGTGCGACAGCCACGTCAGCGGATGCCAGTTGCCCGCATGGCCCGCCTGAAACGCCCACGCCGCGCCCGCGCCGCTCAACCCGGCTTTGACGTCGGGATTGTCGGTGACGTAGTCACCATCGTCGTAGCTGACAAATTGATGGTGCACGACCGGGTAAAAGACTGCCAGGGTCGCCGCGGCCAGCACCAGGCTGATCAGCGCCGGATGCGCCAGCCACCGCGCCAGCCGGGAGGCGGGCGCCGTGGCGGGGAGCGGCGCGGCGATCTTCTGTTCTGTCATGATGTCGTGGTCTTATGCCGGGTGCCGATGTTCTAGCTCAATTCAGGTGCCGGGGAAACAGAAATGCTGAGAAACGACGCGTGACGCTCCGGAGGCCGCAGTTGGCTGATCGAGCACGCCCCCCGGGAGGGCAAGCGTCCCCGCGAGCTTGACCGTGACAGGGGATTCCACAGCCCCAACCCGAAGGGTTGGAAGAAGGTAGCCGGTGCGTCGTTCGGGGCAGAGAGGGGAACGACCACCGGTTGGCGATCAGGGTTGCGGATGCATCCCGAAGGGATGCCAGAGCTGTGCACGAAGATCGGTTTGGGTGCATCTCTTGCGATGCTGGGGGCATCACGGCTCTGGCACCTCTTCGAGGTGCAGTCCCATCCGCCCGCGCTTCCGGTGGTCGGCCCCTTTTACCCTGGCCGACCAACCGGCTACCGTCTGTCAACCCTTCGGGTTGACTGCCTTCCCAGCCCTGACGGGTTGACTCCAGATTAGCATTGCCGCCGGAAATTGAGCTGGCACCTTGCCGCCATGGGTTCGACCTACTACAGCCTGCATTACCATTGGGTCTGCTCCACCAAAGAACGACGCCCCTGGATCCAACCCGATTGGCGCCCTCGCTTCCACGAATATCTGGGCGGCACCATCCGGGGACTGGCGGGCGTGCCGCTCGCCTTGGGCGGCGTCGCAGATCACGTCCACGCCCTTATCGGGCTCAAGCCGACTCATTGCCTTTCAGATCTTGTGCGCGAACTCAAGAAGGCATCATCGGTGTGGACGAGGACTCATCACGAGCGCCAATTCGAATGGCAGGAGGGATATTCGATGTTTAGCGTCAGCGCCAGCAGGTTGGATGCGGTGAGACAGTATATCAGCGGGCAGGAGGCCCATCATCGTCGCCACACTTTCCAGGAGGAACTGCGGGAGTTGCTCCAGAAGCACGGTGTGCAATACGACCCCAACTACATGCAGTGAGCTACCCGGCGTGGTTGTCTCCTCCCGCACCGGCTACCCTAACGACTTGACCGAGCAACGCGTCTCCGCACCACCAACCCTCAGGTTTGACTTCCCCAACCCGAAGGGTTGGCAGAAGGTAGCCGGCGCGTCGTTCGGGACCGAGGGGAGAACGACCACCGGTTGGCGATCGGGGTTGCGGATGCATCCCGAAGGGATGAGTGAGCCTAGCCCAACGTTTCAACGTTGGGGGCCGGTGTGTCGTTCGGGGCAGAGGGGGGAACGACCACCGGTTGGCGATCGGGGTTGCGGATGCATCCCGGAGGGATGAGTGACCCTAGCCCAACGTTTCAACGTTGGGGGCCCCGGCAGTCACGAGGCCAAGTCCCGCAGGGACGGCTGAACATCATTCCCACAGGTATCGCTCGTCGCAGGCAATGCGGTGCCTCCGGAGCAGAGCGAGGAACTCCTCCTGAAAGGTCAGCTTTCGATGATGTTCTGGCTGCGTCTGTCGGGCGATGCCGCCCAGATAAGGCCAGAGTCGCTCCTGGAGCTGGGGCGGGATTAGGGGTCGGCGCTCCTTGGTGCTGAAGACGCAATGGAAATAGGAGCTGATGTATGACATGCCGGATATTCAGCCGTGCCTGCGGCACTTGGGCAACTCCGAACGTGTGTCCCCAACGTTGAAACGTTGGGCTAGGGTCGCTCATCCCTTCGGGATGAACGATTGGCCCGGTGTGACGCTGGAATCTTGTGTGCGGCTGAGGTGCGGTGTGCTGGTCGTGTTCTGAGAAGTGAACGACCAAGCCGCGAGGCGGTTGGGTGCAGTGCCCGGCCAACTCGCCAACCTCGATGGTTGGCACACGGCGGCCGACCTTACCTGCGGGGTTTGGCGAAGCACATTTCACACCCAACTCACGGATTACTGACTACCCCTACAGCCGAAAGATCCCGCTACAACCACTTCTCGAACTCAGCCGTTTCCATTGCCACATCCTTCAGAATCTTGCTCAACAAGCCGGGGCCAAGTGTTTCACCCGCATGCACCGGCACAACCGTGAACCGGCCGTCCGGGTGCCGCAGGAAGTGGTGACTGCCCCGGACGCGCACTACGACAAAACCCACCCGGCTCAGCACCGCGAGCACCTGGCGCCCGCGTAATCGAGGGAGGCGCGGCACACTCAGACCGCCACCCGTTGCACCCCGATGAACTCGGTCTTCGCGCCCATTTGGTGCTCGACCTCCAGGCAAAGCTCAATGGCCTCCTGAATGCGTTCGCGCAGCTTGTCCAGCGATCGCGCCTGGGTGTGGCATCCGGGCAGCGCGGGCACGCTTGCCACGTAGTAGCCTTCGGCGTCACGCTCGACGACAACGCTAAACTCTCGCCTCGGTCCCTTTCGCATGGAGCCAATATGCCAGAACCTCCCCCGGCACACAAGTCAACCTTTCCAACTGCGATCCCAACGACGACAGCTAACGCCAGGACGCCAGGACGCACAGGCACGAGGTACAGCTCGTTCCGGGCAGCGCCGCGTGCCCTCACGCAGCGTGAGGGCACTGCAGGGCAAAGGGGTAACGACCACCGGTGAGCAAGGCGCAAGGACAAATCCCCCAACCCGAAGGGTTGGCAGAAGGTAGCCGGTGCGTCGTTCGGGGCAGAGGGGGGAACGACCACCGGTTGGCGATCGGGGTTGCGGATGCATCCCGGAGGGATGCCAGAGCTGTGGACAAAGATCGGCCTTGTTGAATTCCCTGGGACGCGGTGAGGTGGGCGACTCTGGCACCTCTTCGAGGTGCAATCCCATCCGCCCGCGCTTCCGGTGGTCGGCCCCTTTTGCCCTGGCCGACCACCGGCTACCATCTATCAACCCTCCAGGTTGAGCCTTACTGATCACCATCTACCATCTGCCAACCCTCCGGGTTGGCTCGCACCCCCGTGACTCCTCCGTTGCTCCTCCGTTGCTCCTCCGTCCTACCTCCGACCGGCGATCGGAGGTGGAACGGAGGAAGGACGGAGGAGCAACGGAGGAACGACGGAGGAATCAGCCTGTAACGACGGTATTGGTAGCTATTTACCAGGCCAGGGACCCCCGGCACGGAGGAACTGACACGGGGTGTTCCTGCTGCCGCCAAGCACGCCATTACGACAGAAAACGCGAGATTCCTGAAGAAAACAGCCCTGTGGCGGCAGCAGGGAGATTCCCTACAGCCTCGGAATCCCTGCGGCGGGCCAGGAGTTCTGAGCCTGGTGAATAGATGTCAACTGCGGCCTTTAGCCGGTATATTTCGGTTCTTCGCTGTTTTCAGCGGAATAGGGGCGTGGATCGAAGGGCGAAAGCTCCGGAGGAGCACCATGTTTATAGCCAAAGCGCCGGGACGTTTCCCGCCAAGCTCCGTAGGAGCGGCATCGAACTCCCTCCTCCAGCCTCAGAACTTGAATCTCCCACCGATCCCATGCCGCTCCTACGGAGCTTGGCCTTCTTGGTCAATGTCGGTGCTATAAACATGGCGCTCCTCCGGAGCTTTCCGCCAGCCGCCACTATTCCATCGAGAACAGCGAAGAACCTATATTTCACACTCCGATGGAAACGGCCACCGTGCGCCGCGTGAGGGCACGCGGCCTACAAACTTCCACCCCTTTCCCTGTAGGCCGCGTGCCCTCACGCGGCGTTGGGTGCGAAATATGCGGGTCAGCCTCAACCCCCGCCAGCCACCTCCTCCCGGGCCTTTCGCGCGGCACGGAAAACGCTTGCTAAAGGCAGGCTCTATGCTATATTTGGCTGTACAGAAATTGGCCGTATGGCCAGCAAGAAATGACAAGTGCCGCGTCGAAAATAGTTCAAAAAAAGTTTGGAAAACTGTTGACAGGTTCCTGTCCGCTTGTGATAGTTGGAGCACACACGGTTAACACATAACTACATAGAAAGAAAAAAATGAGAACACTGAAAGCATTAGTCTGCACGGCCGCATTGGCCGCGGGCCTCGCTACGGCGGTGGCCCAAAACGTTTACTCGCTAAACGTTGTCGGTTATTACAACGTTGCCTGCCCGGCAGACACGTATGTGATGGTCGCGAATCAGCTCAACACCACGAATAACACCCTCAATGGGTTGTTCCCCAATCCGGTACCCAGCATGCAAGTTCTGAAATGGAACGGCGGTTGGGATACCTATACCTTCGACGACATTGACCTCATGTGGTTGCCCAATGGCGACGCTACGTTGAACGTCGGCGAAGCCGCGGTAGTCAAGTCCCCCGCAGACACGACCTTGACATTCGTTGGCGAAGTGCTGCAAGGTGCCCTGAGTAATCCGCTCCCCGCGGCGGAAGTCTATGGCGCGCGCGCCTCGATGGTTCCGCAGGCTGGCTTGGTCGCAACGGATCTTGGATTCCCGTCTGAGGCAAGCGACCAGATCCTGAAGTGGAACGGCGGCTGGGATACCTATACCTACGATGACATTGATCTCATGTGGTTGCCGAGCGAGCCAACCCTCGCTGTTGGCGAAGGCGTAGTGCTCAAGAAGGGCCCCGGCAGCACCGCGGCTGCCTGGACGCGCAACTTCACAGTCGAATAACCCTGAACAAAACAAACCAAACAACATAACAGTTTAGTAATCCCACAACAAACATAACAACAACACCTATGAAAAAACTAATACTCGCAGCCTTTGCGCTGACCACCGCCGCAAGCGTTTTTGCTCAAGGCACTATTTACCTGGGTAACCGCTTCACGACAGCACCTGCCCAGACGACTCACATCTATGCGCCATTGAACATCACTGACACGGTAGGAGTAATCGGCTTGGCAGCAAACGACACACCGGCTGGTGGCACCACTGACTTCGGTGGCCGGGCATTTATCGGCGCCACTCTCAACGGCCAGTACGGCGCGGCTACCACGCGCGCTCAGTTTATTGCCGCTGTTGGCGCCAATCAGCCTGTGGAGAGCCTGCAGCCTGTGGGCCAGTGGACGACCTTCCGCAGCGGTGGCGGCGCGGGGTTCCTCGCGCAGATCGCTTCCACGCTGAGCGGGACTGGCTTCGGCGAAGCAGCCGCTGGGCCGTTCACGTTCTCGATCGTGGCTTGGGACAACTTCACCGGTGACTATCCGACCTGGGAGTTGGCGAAGCCAGCTTGGGAAGCCGGGCTGATCGCTGCCGGCATGATGGACCCGTTCCAAGTGAACAGCCTCGGTGGCGGCACAGTCTTCCCCGTGCAAGCGACGCAAGCCGGGCAGGTTCTGACGAGCTTCAACCTGTATTTCATTCCTGAGCCGAGCAGCATGGTGCTGGCCGGTTTGGGTGCCGCGGCGCTGTTGATCTTCCGCCGCCGCAACTAAGCGAATACAGCCTTTAATCAATCACAGAAGCCGCCCTTCGGGGCGGCTTCTCTTTTTTAGGAGGCAAGAAGCGAGGATCGAATGGAAGTGCATTACACCCGGCACGCATTGAAGCGTCTGGCAAAGGAGTGCCCAGGGTGTATGAAGGAAGGAGCGCCGACATTCTTGTCGGCTTGTTCCCGCATTGCACAGGTGCTTCCACCCCAGCGGGCCGACAAGAATGTCGGCGCTCCTGGGGCTTCGTGCATACGCCCTGCCCCGTGCGCCTTTGCTTTCTGGCGTTAGCCGTGGTCGTTGGGATCGCAGGTGGGAAGGTTGATTTGTGTGCCGGGGGAGGTTCTGGCATATTGGCTCCATGCGAAAGGGACAGAGGCGAGAGTTTAGCGCTGTCGTCGAGCGTGACGCCGAAGGCTACTGCGCGGCAGGCCGACGCCCGAATTCACCACAGCACCGGCACACCGTAGGGGGCGAACTGTCCGTCGTCGGACACCAGGGTCATCGCTTCGCTCTGAGCCTGAGCGAGCAATAGGCGATCGAAGGGATCACGGTGGTGGAGGGGAAGCGTGAGCAAAGCGGCACAATGCGTCGGTGTGATGGGCAGCAGGCCGAAGCCATTAATCTCCAGTTGCCTGGGGAAGATGTCGGCGTACGGGGCCGGCAAGGTGAGTTTGGAGAGAGCAACTTTGACGGCCACCTCCCACAGGCTGGCGGCGCTCACGGAGCAAAGGTTCCCTCCAGCCTCAATCGCGGCACGGGCCTGCGTGCTCAGACTCCGGTCGTTCGTCAGGAACCACAGCAACGTGTGGGTATCCAGCAACAGCTTCATTTTGAATAGGGCCGGAAGTCTTCCAGCGGCGCGTGAAAGTCCGGAGCCAATACCACCTGGCCGCTCAAAGTGCCGGCGCGCCGGCCGGCGGTCGCCGAGCTCGCAGCGGGCGAAGCCCAGACGAGCAAAACTTCCTGTCGGCCCGGCGCCATCTCCGGAGGCGCAGGGGTCCGAATCTTCAGCCAACCTTCCCGGTCCACTTCCGCTTCTGCTGCCAGCGTCTTCATGCTCAAACCTCTACCAGAGAACTGCGGTTTGCAAAGGATAAAATGCCAAGCGCTGACAACCTGGTCCACTACCTCGGCTCCTCTTTGGCTCTTTGCCTCCTGGCGTCTTGGCGTTAGGAAACAAAATACCCGCAGTTGAGTTGGCCGGGCACTGCACCCAACCGCCTCGCGGCCTGGTCGTTCACTTCTCAGAACACGACCAGCACACCGCGCCTCGGCCGCAGCACAAGATTCCAGCGTCACGCCCGGCCAATCGTTCATCCCGAAGGGATGAGTGACCCTAGCCCAACGTTTCAACGTTGCGAGCACACGTTCATCCCGAAGGGATGAGCGACCCTAGCCCAACGTTTCAACGCTGCGGACACACGTTCATCCCGAAGGGATGAGTGACCCTAGCCCAACGTTTCAACGTTGGGGACACACGTTCGGAGTTGCCCAAGTGCCGCAGGCACGGCTGAATATCCGGCATGTCATACATCAGCTCCTATTTCCATTGCGTCTTCAGCACCAAGGAGCGCCGACCCCTAATCCCGCCCCAGCTCCAGGAGCGACTCTGGCCTTATCTGGGCGGCATCGCCCGACAGAATGGCATGACGGCGATCGAGATTGGCGGGGTGGTGGACCACGTCCACGTGCTATTGGCCCTCCCTTCCACGCTCTCGCTTGCCAAGGCGATGCAGCTCATCAAAGGAGGGTCCTCCAAGTGGGTGCATGAGACGTTTGCGGAGCACTGGCTCTTTGGGTGGCAGGTCAAGTACGGCGCTTTCAGCGTGAGTTACTCGCAACTGGACAAGACCCGTCGCTACATTCAGACGCAGGCAGAACATCATCGAAAGCTGACCTTTCAGGAGGAGTTCCTCGCTTTGCTCCGGAGGCACCGCATTGCCTACGACGAGCGATACCTGTGGGAATGATGCTCAGCCGTCCCTGCGGGACTTGGCCTCTTGGCTGCCGGGGTCCCCAACGTTGAAACGTTGGGCTAGGGTCACTCATCCCTTCGGGATGCATCCGAATCGCGCGCCCAGCTCACCGGTGGTCGTTCCCCCCTTGCCCCGAACGACCCGCCGGCGACCTTCTGCCAACCCTGCGGGTTGGGGGATTCGTCCTTGCGCCTTGCTCACCGTGGTCGTTCCCCCTTTGCCCTGTAGTGCCCTCACGCGGCGCGGGGTGTGGAAGGCGCGGGTTGGCCCGGATATTTCATGTCCCGCACTAACCGCCGACTGACCGTGGCGCGGGCATCCTGCCCGTCCCACAGGTCGGACCCACGGCGCACGGGCAGGATACCCGTGCCACGCTGTTGGGGTATGGAAGATGCAGGCTAGCGTCTTTGGTGGGGAACGCCGCTGGAGGTTTGAATGGCAAGGATTGACTTGGTTTGCCATAAGGCTATATTGGCATCCATGAAAGCGGTGACGATCAACATCTCGCTCAATCCGGAACTGGCGGACTTTGCGCGGAGCGACTCAGCCTCGGGCGCGTACGACAGCATGAGCGAGTACATGCGCGAGCTGATCCGCCGGCGGCGCGAGGCAAAGATTGCTGAGGATGTGGCGCTGCTGGAGAAGGCCATCACGGGCGCGCCGGCGGGGGATCCGTCGGAAGCTGAGTTCCGGGAGATCTATGCGGCGGCAAAAAAGGGCCGCCAGTAATGAGGGCGGTGTTTGACGCTGGAGTCGTTTTCTCCGGCGCGGGCTGGCGTGGGGAAGCGCACTTATGCCTGGTGGCCCTGGCCAGGCGGCGTGTGCTGGCCTTTGCCACGTCGGAAACCCTGGAGGAATTGCGGCGCGTGGCAGATCAGATCGGCTTTAAGACCCGGCATTCGCCCTACAGCATCCTGGAGTGGTATTACGGCATCGTTAAGACGGTCGTTCCTGCTCCCTTGGGAAAACGGCGCAGCCGTGATCCCAAAGATGATCCCTATCTGGCCTGCGCCCTGGCCGCGTCGGCTGGAGTGATCGTCTCGCGCGACCGGGACCTGCTGGTGCTGGGCAAGCCCTTCGGTGTGGAGATCCTGACGCCCCGTGGCCTGCTCCAGCGGTTGGCCGGCCAGAGGTGAAAACCTGGCCTGTCTGCAGCCACGGGCACCCACGGAACATTCTCCTTGTTTCCCGGCGGCGCGGCGTTTGCCGCGCCGCCGAAAAGCAAGGAGCAAGGATGGGATTTGACGTTGAGCCTTGTAAACCCCTCCGGGGCAGGGAAGCAGCCGTCTGCCAATTCTCCGGGTTGGCAATACGAGTCAACCCGCAGGGTTGACAGAAGGTAGCCGGTTGGTCGGCCAGGGCGACAGGGGGCCGACCACCGGAACGCCGGCGCGGGGAGATTCCTGCACCTCGAAGAGGTGCCAGAGACGCTAAACCGTTACAAACAGGCGCATCAAGCTCGATAATCCGTCGGCGGGGGCGCCCCTCGGAGGCGGCTGTGCGATGCGGATGTGTGTCCGCCTCTCCCTCATGCGGGTCAGGGAGTGCCCGACACGCGTGCCAGGGCCTGCCGCAATTCCTCCAGTTTGTAGGGTTTGGCCAGAATCATGTCCGCCGGGACCGACGCGGATACGTC
The DNA here is from genome assembly GCA_035358715.1 of Verrucomicrobiota bacterium. Taxonomy (GTDB): domain Bacteria; phylum Verrucomicrobiota; class Verrucomicrobiia; order Limisphaerales; family UBA8199; genus UBA8199. Next base: position 374,924 of record DAOPPX010000001.1, on the reverse strand, counting down.
TCCCGGCCAGGCGGTCAGGATGATAACCGGTGTGCGGGGGGCGGCCTGCTTGATCCGGGTGGTGAGATCCCCGCCATCCATCCCGGCCATTCTGAAGTCTGTAATCACCAGGTCGAACTCACCCGCGGCGAAGGCTTCGAGCGCCTTTGCGCCGTTCTCGGCGTCAACCACCGTGTGGCCGTCAATCTCCAGGAGCATCCGGGTCGAGTCCCGCACCATGGCCTCGTCATCCACCAACAGGATGCGCTTTCCCCGGGCTTCGGGAGTATGCTGACGGCTTGGATGCAGCATCGGCATGGCAACGAAACGTCTCATGTATATGTCTCGTTGTCCAGGGTTTGCGCACAACCGGCCCGCTTGAGCAGGGTCCCTACGGTTTGACGGTGGATTCCGAGCTTCTCCGCCGCGAGCGACAGGTTGTGGTTGACTAGTTGGAGAGCCTGCAGGATGTAGGCCTCTCTGATTTCGGCGATCGGGCGGATGTCCTCCATGCGCTGGGGCAATAGGGTTTGGAGAGCGGCTTCGGCGCGCTGGAGCAGTTGCCTGACCTGGCACTGCAGAACGGTCGCGCTGATGGGTTTCAGCAAGAACGCATCCGCCTGCTCGACCAGGGCGTCGGTGCGCGCATCATAGGGACGGCCACTGACCACGAGCACCGGCATCTGAGGCTGAAGCACCCGCGCCGCCCGGAGCACCTCAGACCCGCACCGGTCCAACCCCCAATCCAGGATCGTGAGGGCGATCGGGGTTCTCTTGAGGACTTCGATGGCCCCGGCCACCGAACTGGCCGTGAGGTAGGAAAAGCCGTCCGGGCGCAGCGAGTCTGTCATGAAAGTCCGCTCGTCCTCCCGGTCATCCACGACCAGAATAGAGCGGGGGGCACCGTTGGATAGCGGTGCTGGATTGTTGTCGTCTGCTTTCATCAAGACTTGAACCGCAAGACCTGTGCCAAATGATAAGCAACGACGAGAACATCGTCTCCCGGGGCAAGCCGCTGTCGAAGTCTTCACCGGATGTGCGGAACTTTGTCAGTTTTCTGGTCTCCCGTCCGGATAATGGGCACCAAAATCACCAGGCACAGGCGTCGCCGGGATTGGAATCCGTTGCTGATTCCCGACCGGTGCGCCGGGCGCGGGCAAGCGCGTTGGGGCATGTCTCATCCACGCAGCGGTCCGTACATGCGGGCGCACAAAAGGCAAATCACTATCAGTATCAGTGCCGAGGCGTCCGCGCCCGCAACCACGGACGATTCGCCGAAACATCCCTACCAAACCGGCGAGCTTGATGCGCCCCTGTATCAGGGGGCCGGAACGGTCACTGGAGGACCGGCGGGGCGATGGCTTCGCTTTTGCGCTGGGCCAATTGCTCCTCCGGCAGATAAGCGCCATAGAAGGGGGCGTTGGCATCCAGCCACAGGTAAATCGCCCGTCTCTCAGCGGGGGTTAATCCGATCTGCGATCCGTGGTTGGAATCTGAGAGAATGGACACAAGCCTGCTTTCGTCAGCGCCCATGTGTCCCGGGCGCGTCGCGATCTGGCTGATGCTCTGATCGCCCCACTCGTGCCAGCGGATGTAGGGACGAAGGCTGAGGTAGGATTTCACGAAGGGTTCGGCTGGGGCCGCGGCAAGGTTGACCTTGGTGTTGGGATTGGCGGCGGAATGGCACGAGACGCACCGGTTATCCAGAATGGGTTGAATGAGGCGCAGGTAGCTCATGGGATGAGTGCCGTCGGGACCGGGCTCGATGCGCGAGGGCGGCCGCGCCTGGCTCAAGGTTCTCCGGGGGACAGGCGAGGTGGCGGCGGGCTCATGGCAGCCCACGCAACCGCGCCGTTCGCCCGGTTGCAGGTAGAGAACACTGCGCATGCCTTGAACCGCCCGCCCCTCGGCGTCAACGGCTTGCAGGTACAGAGGTTTGCGGGCGGGTGCGCGGAAATAGGCCGACCCGTCCGCCTCCACGGGAACGGAACCCAGGAACATGCGGGCGCTTTCGGCGTTCGCGTAGCCGATCCGCGGTTGATTTGCGACGTGACTCGCGGTTTTGGGCAGGACCTGGAAGACTCTCAATTGCGCCACTTCGCGAGTGGGCGGAAGCGGTGCCAGGCTCTGATTCACGTCGGCCAGCACGAGTTCGCCTTCATCGCCAAGGCTGGAAGCGGCGACCGCGGGTATGACGGGCGGTTTGGGGCGGGCGCACAAGGGTATCGGGTACATGCAGGAGATGGCCGGGTCGTCGTAGAGCAACTCCAGATTCCCCCAACGGTCGAAGTAGTAAAGACCGGTGCGGGAATCCCGCTTCTCGTTGGGCCCCATCCCCGGCAGCGGCTCGAAGCTGAACGAGACCAGGTAACGGTCCTCCGACAAAGGCCAGGGGCTGTGGCAGTAACTCGCCGGCCAGCCGGGTGCTTCCGGAAAGCAGATTTCCGGCGTGAGCTTCTCAATGGCATCCAACGAGTCTTCGCCTGATGCCGGGTCCAATCGAACGCGCTCGGGGTCCAGCAAGACCAGCGATCCCCCGACATCGGCGTGATGGGCGCCGGCAATGAAGGCTATTTTGTGCGAGCCCGGGACCGGACGCGGCTGGTAACAGGCATTGATGCGCGTGGTGTAATTGCCGAAGAGGCTCATCGTCCCCGTGCCGTCGGGATTGGTCAGCCACAGCCCGTGGAAATTTGCCGCCGAGCGATCCACATAATCCCACCGGGTATAGACGATCCGGCCGTCGGCGGTCACAAAGGGGTGCCATTCGTTGGTTTCATGAAACGACAGGCAAACGATGGCGCCGGTGGTCGTGTCCAGTTTGTGCAAGGTGTAAGTGGGAAGCGGTTCCCAGGGATTATGACACCGGCCAAAGCCCCCGCGCCGGCTCGAAATAAATGCCAGCGTGCCTTCAGGCAGCGGGCAGGGGTCAAAGTTGTCATCGGTCCCGTCCGTGAGCTGGCGCAGACCGGCCCCGTCCGCTTTCATTTCGAAGAGTTGGAAGCCCCGGCGGTTGGGAGAGTAGAAATCGGGCTTCTGCTCGGCGCGCGCCGCAAACGCGAAATACAGAGTGCCGCCGTCATAGGAGATCGCCAGGGTGGCGAAGTTGCCTTTGGGCAGCCGCGCTTTGATCAGATCAACGGTGTCGAATGACTGCCCCGGCCGCGGGAGAAGATGAACGCCGCCGCCTTCGATGTCGCCATAGTCGTAAAAGTATCCGAGGTACTCATGCAACATCTGGCAGATGAACCGCTTCCGTTTCAGGAAGACCAGTGGTTGCGAGCTGACTCCAGGATGGGACAGAGCGATTTGCCGGCAGAGCCAGCGCACCTGGTGGTAACGGTCGAGCCTCTCCGCCGGCGGCCAGCTTTCGACGTCGCCGGCAATTCGGGTCAACGCCTCGGCCTGCGGGATGGACGGACCGTGAAGCCGGGAGCAGTGCTTCTCATCAGCCAGCAGGGCTTCGAGGCGCGCGAGAGCGGCCCGCAAGGCGGCCGGGTCTTGCGGCGTTCGGCCCCAGCGCTTTTCTTGTGCGGCCCAGTCCGATTCCACGCGTTGGCGATAGGCCGGATCCTCGGGCACCGAGGCCAAGGCATGGACGAGCACGGGGCAGGCACACACGGCCAGCAGGGCCAGCAGGATTCGGCGGGTTCCTTGAAGAAACTCACCCTTCCACATAGTAGTCTTCGAATCAATCACTTGGGACCTTGATCGCTTGGGCCGCCCGCCCGCACTCAATGCGGCCCGGGCGCGGTAGTGGTCACCTACACGAGCGGACCAGGTGTTGGGGCCGACCCGTTTGAAGCGCAAACCCGGGTGGTGCGGATTCTCTTTCCAGAGCCTGTAGTTCTTCACCGCGAGGCGACGCACCGGCAGCGGCAGCGTCCGGTAGTGTTCCCAGAACCGCGCGGTGGTGTGACTCCTCACGGCAGCGGAGTGGTCCGTCCCGCTCTGAACTCAGCGATCGCCTCTTCTGCCAGTCGGTCCAGGGGCCCGCCGGGTCGGGCATCTTCCTCGATCTGAGCGTCCCACTCCGCCTCGCAGCGGCGGTCCAGGCGGGCCTTCAGTTCCCAGAGCTGTTTGCGCGGCAGCCGGGCGATGGCAGCTTCGATCTCGGCAACGGTGCTCATAACAGTAGGCTACCAGTTCTGTCTTCCGCCTTCAACTCGCAATTCCGGCCAAAGGAGCTGATTCCGTGCTTCGAGTTCAGTGCCGGCGACTGGTCTGATTGCCTGCCCGCCGGAGACGCAAATTGTTTTACCGTCGGGACCGTCTCACGCTTTGCGCGAATGCCTCCTTAGCCAGGCGGCGTAGCCGGCTTCGTCCAGTTCCCGCGCCGCGAGCGCCAGCGTCTTGAGTGCGGCCTCGGCCTCGGGCGCGGTGAACCGCCAGCCGTTCAGCTCCAGGAAGAGTGCCGCCACGGCGAAGGCGATCCGTTTGTTGCCGTCGAGGAAGGGGTGGTTGCGCACCAGGCCGAAGGCATAGGCGGCCGCCAGCTTGCAGTGGCCCGACCGGCCATAGGCGAAGAGCTGTTGAGGCCGCGCCAGGGCGGAACTCAGCAGCCCGGCGTCCCGGAGGCCGCCGGGGCCGCCGAACTCGGTGAGGAGCCGTTCCTGCAAGGCCAGCACGGTCTCCCGCAACACCCACTCCGGCTCTTTCATCTATTGGGCCAGCTCGCGCAGCGTGTTGCGGTAGCGGCGGATGACGCCCTCGGCGGCCCGCATCTGCCGGGCAAATTGGTCGCGGCCGGCGGTGGCCGGGGTGACGCGCAGCCCGCCGGCGGGCGCGTCGGTGAGCGTGAGCGTGTCGCCTTCCTGGACGTTCAGGCGGGCGAGGGCTTCTTTCGGAAGAACCACCCCCACCGAATTGCCAACCTTGCGCAGCTTCAATTCAAGCACCATGCGACCAATGTAACCACAGATGTTATAACACGCAAGAGCCATTCCGTGGGAGTGCACGCCTTTCGGGGATGATTCCACGCTTGAGGTTTAGGAGGCAAAGGACGCAAATAGGGGCCATGACGGCATGACCATGCGCGCGATCGGATGGCCTTTGGCCACGATGCTCGAAAGGGCAGACGCAGCGGAAGCCATTGGTCTAAACCGTCGCGCCTCCGCTCTGCTCGACGCGTCAGAATCAGACCACTCCAACGGAGGCGCGCCAGGCGACCGCTCAGGCCCAGTAGCGGTAGTTCACGTCGGGGAAAAGGTTGTCGCGCCACTCGACCTGGCTGAGCCATTCGGGCTCAGGTTGCTCGCCGATAAGCTGCTCGTAAATCCTGGTGAAGCGCAGGAGGTGTTCCTTTACGCGTTTGCGGGCGTAGCCGGGGCTTGTCTCGGTCCGAAGAATGAAGGGCCAATCGCTGGCTTGCGCAAGGAGCAGCTCGCGCGCGGCCTGGTTGAGCAGGCGTTGCTGCAACGCGTCCGGCTGCGGGAAGCGCCGGGCCAGCTCGGTCATGCGTTCCTGGGCGACGCGCAGGTGGGGATAGATCCACTCGTTCTTTTCGTTGAGCCAGACGCGCCAGTAGCCGCCCTCGCCCCAGCTTGAAGCGGCGGGGGTGGCCGCCTGGTGGGTGGGGTGCAGGCGCAGGAATTCGCCGGGCGTGATTAACTCGAACACCTTCTGGCCGCCGCACGCCTTGCGGACCAGGAAATCCAGAAACTCGGGCCCCTCATACCACCAATGGCCGAACAACTCGGCGTCGTACGGCGCCACCACGATCGGCGGGCGGTCGAGAATCTCGCCCAGGCGCCGGAATTGCGCCAGCCGGGCTTCGAGAAAGTGGCTTGCGTGTTCGCCGGCCGCGCGGACGGCGGCGGAGCGTTCGTAAACTTCCTTCCGGGGCGTCCGGCCGGTGATGCGATGGTACTTGAGGCCGGTGAACCCGCGTTGGCCGGCCGCCGCCAGGTGCGGCGCGACGTATTCCAGGTCCAGGTCAAACCCGATGTCGCGGTAGAAGTCCCGGTAACGCGGGTCGCCGGGGTAGCCGGCGTGCCGGCTCCAGACTTGCCGCGAGCAATCCGGGTCGCGGCCAAACGCGGCGAGGCCTTTCGGGGTGAAGACGGGCGCAAACACCGAATAGCGCGGGCGCGGGCACGCGTGCAGAATGCCGTGCGTGTCGGTGACGAACCAGCGGAGGTTGGCCTCCTGCAAGACTTCCTCCAGGCTCTCGACGTAAGCGCATTCCGGCAGCCAGATGCCCCGCGGCTCGCAGCCGAAACAGCGCTGGTAATGATCGCGCGCCACCAGCACCTGCCCCCGCAGCGAAGGCGGATGATCGGCCATCAGCGGCAGCAGGGCGTGGGTGGCGGTGCTGGTGATGATTTCCAGGTGGCCCAATTCCTGAAACTGCCGGAAGGCGCTCACCAGGTCGCGGCCGCAGCCGGCGTAGAGGGCCCGCGCGGCGGCAAAGCGCTCATGATAGAACAGCGCGAGCTCCTGGAGAGGCTTCTCCCAGCGGGTGCGGTGAATTTCCTTGCCCGCCAGGTCAAGCTGCTCCCGGAGGTGGCGCTCGTAGCGGTCCTGCAGGAGCGGGTCCTGCAGCATCGAGCAAAGCGTGGGCGTCAGCGTCAGCGTCAGGCGCGGCGACAGGCCATCCCGCCGCCAGCCTTCCAATAGCTGCAGCAGCGGCAGGTAGGTTTCGGTGATGGCCTCGAACAGCCAGTTCTCCTCCAGAAACCTCTCGTGCTCCGGGTGCCGCACAAACGGCAGGTGCGCGTGGAGGATGAGTGCGAAATAACCGGGCATTTGACAGAGAAAATCCCGCAGCTAGCCGCCGAAGACCAAACCGCCCGGGCGGCTCATGGTTGTTTCGCCGCCGGCCTGAGCGCCGGGTCCGGCGCCGCCGCCCCGACTTCACCCCGGTAACCGGTGCCGCGCGTGAATTTCAACTCCGCCTGGCGCAGATCGCCTTGTGCCGACAGAGCCGTCACGCTGACCGAGTGCTCGCCGTCGGGCAGGGAAAACCGGCAACTGAAGGTGCCGTCGGCCCGGAGGTTGATTGGCCGCCCGTCAATCGTCACGGTCGCATCCGGCTCCGTCGCGCCGAAGATGACGATGTCGGCGTTGACGTTGAACCAAAAGCCTGGCGCCAACTCCTCCGCCGCGCCCCCGGGGCTGGAGACGCTCTCCGCCTCGGCGCCAATCTCCCCAACCGCCAGGGAACTCATCGCGTCCCCCGGCTCGGGGTGCAACACCACCAGCTCGACCGGCGGGCCTTCCCGCGCGGGCGCCAGCGGCGGCAAATCCGTGGGCACCCCCTGTCTGGCCGGCACCGCCAGTTGAGTCAGCCGCGCCTGGGCGGGAATCGTTATAAACCGCGCGGTCTGGTCTGCGGAAACCGTATCCGCCGGCGTGAGCACCGGCGCGGAAGTCCTGATCGTCACCCACCGGCGCCGGGGACGATAGTAGCCCAGCTCCGCAACGTAGCGCATGTCGGCGGCGCCCACATTGATAAACCAATGCCGTGATTCCGGGTGCACCTGGACTTCAGTGACCGGGTGCTTCGAGACCGTGCCGGCATGAACCCGCACCACAAGGTGACCGTCGGCGGACAAGGCGTTATACCGCCGCTGCTGTTGCGCCGTGAGGTCCCAATGAGCATACAGCCAGCGGGGATCGCGCGCGGCGAGCACCAGTTGTCCCGTGCCGTAGGCCTCTGGCAAGGTCCCTTCCTCGTCTCCGAGTTGGCCGCCCGCAGTGGCCGGCCCCAGCACGTACTTCTGTCCCGGACCGCTCGGCTGCGGTCCGGACGGCCCATCCTCCTCCAGCAGGATCGGCGGCACTCCCGGGCCGGCTTCCGCCGGGAGCTGGAGCTTCGCGGGCGATTTTCCCCGCCGCGGGCGTGGGGCCGCGCTCGGCTCGGACATGCCGGCTCCCAGCTTGAGATCGGGAGTTGCGGCCAGTGTTGCCTTCAGCCGCTCGCTTGCGAGCGGGAGGCGGGCACGGCGCGTCCTGGTCTTCCGAACGCTGCGCTTGAGGACCCTCTTCACTTTGCCGGCCGCGCCGGACTTGCGCCGGGCCGTCGTCGCCGGCTTCTTCGCGCTCCGGGTTCGGGCGGGTTTCGCTCTGGCGGTGCTGGTCTTGCGGCGGGCGGGCGTGCGCTTGGGGCGGGTCACGCGGCGAACGATTCGCCTTGCCGGCTTGGCGGCTGTTGCAGAGCGCGGTTTCTTCATCTTCATACCAGGCGGCAACCCACTCGTCGGGGGTTCCGATTGTTTCCGATGCGCTGAACACTACGGTGGCGGCACACCCGGCGCAACGCGATTCTCCGGGCTGCCCTCTCAATTTGTGCAAAAGGGACTTGCATTCCTCCCGGATTTCCGTAGGTTCTACGCGCGTGGCTGGAAGCGAGCGTAGCTCAGCCTGGTAGAGCATCACGTTGCCAACGTGAGTGTCGAGGGTTCGAATCCCTTCGCTCGCTCCAATCTTTTCAAGGGTTTCCTCAATGTCACCGACTTTTGGCACGGATTTGACCCACCTCCGCCGCTGCCTGCTCTTCGACCCGGTTTCTTCCGCAGCTTTTTCTGCTGTTCTGGCGCGTCTGCCCCTGAAGCGATCCTGAGCGGCACTTTCTCTAAACGCGGCGTACCAAGGAAGTCGGCCGCGGCCCGGCTTTAGAATGGGATATGGGCCGCCCTGATCAAAGCGACGCGGAGAGGAAGCCAATCGCCGAGGTTTCCTCCGGTTCGGTTTCGATCCCCATTTACGAGTCTCCGGTGACTATCCGAACCAGCAAGCAGACCTCCGCGCTGGAAGGATCCAATCCTCAGCCCAGCAACGGGGATTCCCCGTCCAAAACTTACCCTTCGTTTAAAGTCGTTTATTACGAAGGGAAGCGGCGCGTGTTTCGGCGGCGCAATACGCTGGCCAAAGCCAAGACGCTGGCTAAGGAACTGGCCGGACAACTGGCCGCCGACGGGGTCCGTTCCCAGTACCTCACCGAACAGGACCGCCGCATCTACGTTCTCGCCCAAAAAGCGGTCCAGCCGTTGAGTCTCGAGGTGGATCAGGCCTGCCGCCACTATGCCGAGCTGCGGAGCCGCGTAAAAGGGGCGACACTTGAGGAAGCAGTCGATTTCCACAATACCTTCGGCCAGCGAGTCCGGCATGGCGCCACGACTGACGAAGTCTATCAGGAGTACCTCAAGCACCTGGAAAAGCGAGGCGCCGGCGTTTACCACATGCGCGACGTGGAGAAGATCGTCGGCAAGTTCGTCAGCATCTTCCCGGGAGCAATTGCCCGCATCGACACTCCAGATATTGACGAGTTTCTCAGCCAACTGGGAGGCAAGGCGCGGAATAAAAACAACTGGCGCAAAGGGGTAATCGCCTATTTTAATTTCGCCCAGAAAAAGAATTTCCTGCCCAGGAACCTCGAACACGCCGCCGCCGCAACTTCTGATTTCTCCGAGCCACGCCAGCAAATCACCACCGAGGATGAGGCAACGGCAGTCCTGCAGCGCAACGACATTTATACCCCTGAGGAGATGCGGCGCATTCTCAACTCAACCACTCCGGCGCTCCGCCTCACCACTGAAATCAAGGCCTTTTCGGGAGTTCGCACCGAAGAAATCGTCCGTTTGTGGTGGGTCATGGTTGACGAAAAAGACAAATGCATCCGCGTGCCGGATGCCGTCGGCAAGATCGATGCGCGCTTGGTTCTTATCCTGCCCAACCTCGGTAAGCGGCTCGCGGAGTACCCCGCGGATCTGAAGCACGGACGCGTCGCCGGAGACTGGGCATCGGCCAACTCGCTTTGGCACGCCTGGGAGCGCGAGGTGGAAAAGGCCGGCGTTCCCTACCGGCGCAACGCCTTTCGCAACAGTTATATTTCCTACCGGCTGGCGATTCTCCAGGACGTCAACCGGGTTGCCGAAGAAACTGGGACGAGCCCGCAGATGATCCGCAGGAATTACCTCGTGCCGATATCCAGGACGGTCGCGGAGGAATGGTTTGCGCTGTGAGGTCCATTGCTCAACTTCGGGAACCTCGTCAGCCGATCGGCTGCAAACGAAATGTGAGGGCTCTCGCTCGATCGCAGGCCGTGTGCGGAGATTCCCCTTCAGACATTAATTCCGTTCCAGTTCTCGACGGCGGCTCTCGTGTTTGACCTGCTTTACCGCAAGCTTGAACAGTTTCTCCGCTGCTTCCCTCACCTCAGGGTCTTCGTCTCCCGTGAAGGTGAGGCCCAGGTCCTCGGGGCGCAGAGAATCGTCTTGGTCATCGCGGTTTTGCTCTTTCATCGTCTTACGTGCCCTCGTTTTAGCCCATGGCACCAAATGAATCAAGACACCTACACATTTGCGCGAACCTTTTGCTGTCTGTTGCCATTGGCCTGCCCTCAAAAGGGGGCACTCACCGCCGTGCGCTTCAGCTCGGTTAGCCGCGACTTATAATGGAGCGTATGGAAACTGCTCTGGAAGAACCCGGGAAATGCGTGCAAGCCGGACAACCGGCTGCAAATGTCCGCATTCACACCGCAAGAGTCACCAAGCGTACGCTGGCAGAGCGGTACCACGTGGGCGTCCGCACGATCGAGAATTGGCAATACTCGGGCATCATCTGTGCCCGTTTTGAGAAAAGGCGTGCCGTATTCGATGTGGTCGAGTGCGACGAGCGCCTCCTCAGGCATCCAAAAAGGCACTATGTCCGTTGATACACGGTCACTGCAATCTGATCCTCTCATGAACTCCCCAACCGAAAACACCAGAGAAATACAAAGCCCATTTGTCACCAAAGAAACGCTGGCGCATCGCTATGGGGTGTGCGAGCGAACAATAGAGAAGTGGATGCAGGCTGGCATTCTCATCTTTCTCAAAGTCAATCGAGTCGTGCGTTTTCACGCGCAAGGGTGCGACGAGGCGCTCCGCAAGCGCGGCTTCCTGACGTAATGCCCGCACCGTTAGGCTGCGGGACGTGCCATAATTCCTGCCGTTAACCAGATTCAACAACAGCCAAACAGAACTCGATCGTTCCAATGAATCTCCAAAGCCTTCCCCGCGTTTTCAGCAAAGTGGATATCAGCCCCTTTGACGAGGTGCGATGGGAAGAGCGCACGGCGGAGATCACCGACGACAAGAACGAGGTCATCTTCCGGCAAACGGGGGTGCTGGTCCCGGAATTCTGGTCGCCGCTGGCCACGAAGGTTGTCGTTTCAAAGTACTTTTATGGCGAACAGGGCACGAGCGAACGCGAAAACAGCGTTCGCCAGCTGATTCATCGGGTTTGCCGCACCATTGCTGACTGGGGAATCAAGGACGGTTACTTCGCCAAAGAGGACGGAGACACCTTTTACGCGGAATTGGTCTGGCTCTGCCTCAACCAGTATGGCGCCTTTAATTCACCGGTGTGGTTCAACGTAGGCCTCCACCACGTTTACGGCATCGGCAGCAACTCCACGCGCGGCAACTGGCACTATAACCCGTCCAGTCAGAGGGCGGAGCGTGCCTCCACGCAATACGAGTATCCTCAGTGCAGCGCCTGCTTTATCCAGTCCGTCAAGGACGACATGGAATCGATCATGGACCTGGCCAAGAGCGAGGCGATGCTCTTCAAGTTCGGCTCCGGCACGGGAACCGATCTGAGCCCTTTGCGCTCCCGCCGGGAGAAACTCTCGGGCGGCGGCCGTCCCAGCGGCCCCCTTTCGTTTCTCCAGGTTTACGACCGCGTAGCCGCCATCGTAAAGTCGGGCGGCAAGACCCGCCGTGCGGCCAAGATGAACACCCTCCGCGACTGGCACGGGGACATCGAGGAGTTCATCGAGGCCAAACACCTGGAAGAGAAAAAGGCGTGGGCTTTGATCGAACAGGGTTATGACGGGTCGTTCAACGGGGAGGCTTACGGAAGCGTAAAGTTCCAGAATGAAAACCTGTCCGTGCGGGTGAGCGAGGAGTTCATGGAGGCCGCGGTCCACGGCCGGGAATGGTGGACCAGGGCCGTGACGACGGGCCAGGCGCTCGAGCAGAAGGACGCCGCCAAACTGCTGCTGAAGATTGCGGAAGGCACGTGGATCTGTGGCGACCCTGGATTACAGTACGACAGCACCATTCAGAAGTGGCACACGTGCAAAGGGACCGAACCGATCCATTCCACCAACCCCTGTTCCGAGTACGTGTTCCTCAACAACACTGCCTGCAACCTCGCCTCGCTTAACCTGATGAAGTTCAAAGGCGAGGACGGGACATTCCACGTAGAACGATTCAAGGCGGCAGTGCGCATTTTCATCACGGCGCAAGACATCCTCGTGGACAACTCGAGCTATCCCATCAGGGAGATTGCCGAAAACTCTCACATCTTCCGCGCGCTGGGCCTGGGTTACGCTAACCTCGGCTCGCTCATCATGAGTTACGGGCTGGCCTACGATTCGGATGATGCCCGCGCCCTGACCGGCGCCATCACAGCCGTGATGACCGGCGAGGCGTACAAGCAATCCGCCCTCCTTGCCCAACAACTCGGACCGTTCAAAGGCTATAAGGACGCGCGCTGCCTCAACGTCAATAAACCACTCGCCAAGGACAATGTGGGATCCATGCTGGGCGTAGTCGAGTTGCACCATGCCGCGGCGAGGGAGATCCGCACCTCGGAAACATTCAACCACATTCGACAGGCCGCCGAGCAGTGCTGGGATGAGGCGCTTGCGTTGGGGAGACAACACGGATACCGCAATGCGCAGGTGACCGTGCTTGCGCCGACGGGGACCATCTCCTTCCTGATGGACAGCGATACGACCGGCATTGAACCGGATATTGCACTGGTCAAATACAAACTGCTCGCGGGCGGCGGCATGTTAAAGATCGTCAATCGGACCGTAGCCGAGGCGCTTCGCAACCTGGGCTATGCCCCGAGCCAGATCGAGCAGATTGTCGCCCATATCGAGAAATACGACACCATTGAAGACGTGTTGCTGGACAAGGGCGACGAAGCGGTGAAGCAGGGACTTGGTCACGAGGGCGATATTGCCGGCAGTGGGCTCAAACCGGAACACCTGCCGGTCTTCGATTGCGCCTTCAAACCTGCCCGAGGCAAACGCTGCCTGCACCACCTGGCGCATCTGAAAATCATGGCCGCGGCCCAACCGTTCCTTTCCGGGGCCATCTCCAAGACGGTTAACGTGCCTAACACGGCCACGGTTGAGGTGATCCGGGACATCTACGTGGAAGCCTGGAAACTGGGCCTCAAGTGCGTGGCCATCTACCGCGACGGGTCCAAACGCTCGCAACCGCTCAACACGAAGAGGCAGGGCCCGGCAAGCGAGGAGAAGGGCATGGGGAGCCAATTCGATGCCCTTAAGCAAGAGGTGGAACAACTCCGCAAACAGGTCGGCCAACCGGTGCGCCGGCGCATGCCAGAGACGCGCGCCTCCTTCACCCACAAATTCAGCATCGCCGGTCACGAGGGCTATTTCACTGTCGGCTTGTTCGAAGACGGCCAGCCAGGCGAGCTTTTCATCACGATGGCCAAGGAAGGGTCGACCATTGGCGGCCTAATGGACACCGTTGCCACCCTGGTCAGCCTCTCGCTTCAATACGGCGTGCCACTGCAAGACCTGGTGCGGAAATTCGCGCATCAACGCTTCGAACCATCGGGCTACACTGCCAATCCGCAAATCCGCATTGCCAAGTCGGTCGTCGATTATATTTTCCGCTGGCTGGGCATCACCTTCATCCCCGGCTATGAGGGAGCGGACCTCGATACCGTTCCCGTGACCCGTTTCAAACACAGCGGCCAGAGGGAAATGGCAGCAGCAAGACAGGCAGTGCCCGCAGACGCCGTCACCGCACCGACCAAGAACAACGGCCATCAAATGGAAGCGGTTATCGGAGGTGTCCAGGGAATGAACGCCACGTTAGCCCACTTCCAGTCCGACGCTCCGCCTTGCCCGAACTGCGGGACTATTCTGGTGCGTAGCGGAACCTGTTACCGCTGCCCCGGCTGCGGCGAGAATTCAGGTTGCAGTTGACCGCCTTGCGCCCCCGCGCGGAGCAACTCCATTAGGGCTTTTGTGACGGCGGTGGCCGGCTGTGAAACAAGGCAGGCAATGCGGCGGCAAACTAAAAACCGCGCATGGATACGCCGGATCAGCTTCATGAAATGTTCCAAATGCAGAAGGCGTTCAACGAACGCGGCGGCATGCATGCCGCGAGATTGACTGAGGAGGAAAGGATCGAATGGCTGTCAAAACACTCCCAAGCCGTCATCCGAAGAATCGCCGAGCTTACCAACGGTTTCCCCTGGCAATGGTTGGTTCAGCATCAGGGATTGGACGCGCGAAGTGCTCACGCAGAGGTCATCGATCTGTTCCATCTTGCCATCAGTCTGGCACAGGTGCTGGGGATGGGCGCCAACGACGTGTTCGAGGGCTACGTTAAAAGGAACGCAGTGAGCCTCAGGCAGCAGGAGGGCGATTGTTCCCAAGATGAACGGCTCAGACACATCTTGAGGGGTAAAAGCTGCCATTGATAGAACTATAATGGGGAACGGCCCCTCGGCGGCAGTTTGCAGCGGTGGAGCCGGAATCGGAATCAACGATGCCATGATCCCCGTTATTGCCCAACCGCCGGTGGCGACCGCAGCCAGTCTCATCAATGTCGCCTGCCGGAAGTACCTGGAAGCTGCCGAGAGACTCAAGCGCATCGAGGCCGACTGGCAGAAGCTCCCTACCGAGGAGGCTGTCACACTAATATCGGGAATCCAGGCGATTTTACGGGAAGCACGGCAGTTCCTCGATCAAGGTGCCTCCCAGATGTCGGCCATGACCGGCCTCGAGTCCGACGGAACCGCAGACAAGAACGGCAGACATCAGATTGTCGAGTGCCGGCAGAAGGCTCGGGACTTGGCCAACCGAGTGAACGAAATGCTGGCCAGCAGCGATCATCTGATTTGGAGTTGCCTCGCACGCCAGGAGGTCTATGAGCGTTGCCAGACGGCCAAGGCACTTTCCATTGTCATTGCGGGCACACTCCTCACCCTGGGAGCAGCGCTCTACCTGCTACTGCGCTGACCCGCCAATGGCAAGTAGTCCGCCGCACCACGCATAACCCTCCGAAATGCCGCCAAAGAAACATTCTGATGACGTCGCGAGCGCAGCGAGAAGAGGCATCGGGAATCGCGAACGAGATCGCTAGGCTGCAAGGGGTGCAGAGCGCGGTAGTTGATGACGACAACGGCTATGGCAGTTTCGATCTCTTCGTCAAGCTGCGCAACCGCTTGGAGGAACAATACGCCAGCCGACGTATTGAGTTTGTAATCCCGCTGCACGGCCTCATGGCCCGAATTGCAAGCATCGCCGAGCGGCATGGCGCCAGGTTGGAATGGCACGAACCCCCGCGACGCCAATATTCAAGGCCGGGGCATGGCAAGAAACTTTTTGACGGTTACGACACCGACAGCTACAAGCTCAGCATCTATGTTCCACAGCCCGCCAGAGAGAACCAAAGCCCTGCGGAGACACAACTTGGCCTTCGCATAACGCAAGTCTCCGAAACGAGTTCGGGAGCCTCAGGAGCCCTTTGGCTATGCCACGTTAGAACGGAATGCCGTTAAACCCCCACATGATCACTGTCGCAAGCTACAGCGTCCCTGGATTCGGCGAAATCAGTGTCGTTCGGCAGAACGACGCCGGAAACCCCTGCTGCGACCTGTTTGCCCCTTCAGGGGAATGGCTCAACGAAGGGCACCCGTTTCGGTGCAAACCGCGGCGCGCGCAGGTGGAAGCATTTCTTGCGCAGAGACTGAAGGAGGCGCTCGCGCGAGTCTCAAGGGAATGCCGGCGATTGCATATCCAACAAGAAGACCTGGATGAACTCGTCCACGAAGCCGCTCAGGCAGACAACCCGAGGCTGAACGAGGCACCCGGAGAAAGACAGCAGGAGCGGCTGATCACGAAGGCTGAAGAGCGCGCGTGCCGCATCAACAACCGGGGGCGTGCCGATCAGCTCATTTACCTGCTTGAGATTTATGGGGAGACCGGAGTCTTGGCGGCGCTACGGGAGGTATAGAACATCAATGGCCGAGAAAATAATCCGGTTATATCGGAAGCACGGCACCTACCTGGCCTGAAATGCAATCTCCATTTGCGGGGAGCGGTTTTCCTGAGGCAGGAACTTCTTCACCGGAGCGAAGCTGCGCCGGTGCTCGGGGCACAAGCCGTTTTGTTCCAATAGTCGCAGGTGCTCGGCGTTTCCGTATCCGCGGTTGCGGTCGAAGCCCCAACCTGGATACTTCATGTGCAGGAACTTCATCAACTGGCCGTGCGCGACCGTGGCCACAATCGAGGCGGCAGCGATAGCGCGGGATGAGGATTCACCGCGCGTAAGAAAGGTTACTTTGCGATCCAGGCCAAGCGGCTGGGGGGAGCCGTCCACCAAAACGCGCTCGGCTTTCCGCCCAGCCTTGATTTCGCAAAGCCGAACCGCCTCGACGATGGCTTTGGCGTTGGCGGCTGTCAGCCCAATCGAGTCAATCTCCGCCGCATCGACCTTGGCCCACGCAAACGGCACGCCGGACTCGAGAATCTGCTGGTAAATGTGCTCCCGTTCTTCATGGCGGATTTGCTTGCTGTCAAAAACCGGCGGCAGGCAGGTATCCGGAGTCAGGCCGACGCTCGCCACCACCAGCGGTCCGGCGTACGCTGATCGGCCGGCATCGTCGCAACCCTGAACCACCTGGCACTCCTTGAACACTTGCTCCTCGGTGGCGCCGGTGGATGGGTGAGGCGGCTCCTGGCCAATGTAGCGAGAGGGAGTGCGAGCAAGAATCTCGTGAAAGACCGGGTGCAGCCCCACAGGCACTGAGACCCGGAAAATGCAGCCGTTGTTATGGAAGAAGGCTTCCGGCGTCGCGCCCGCCAGATCCACCGTCAGGAAATGGTCCTGGCCAATCCGGACGCCGACTAGGCCGATGCGCTCGCACGCTGCATTCATTCCAAGCCATTTGTAAGTCTGTCCTCGAAGCCCTTTGGGGTGGCGAACATCAATTACCTTGGTCTGACCGGGCGCGGAGGGGGCCGCCTTCTCGGCGGCAGCCAGGGCAAAGAGGATTTCCTGAACGCGCTCGGCATAGCTGTGCGGGAGAGGAACGCTGCTGGCGCCGCGACCGCGATGAGTCAGCAGCCAGACATCGCCGACTTTAACTCGGCGGCCTTCCTTGATGGACTCGATGAACGGATTGATCTTCACGCTTCCCGCTGCCAGCAGGGCCTGATTCTATTATAGGAGCGCAAGGAGGAGCTTTAGCAGGGTCCGCTGCCAAACATGTTCTCAGCACAAACCATGAGGGATTGGTTCACAGTCGATAAAGAAGGCCTGGCAAAGGTCCTTGGCCGCCGGGGAAAGGCCTTTGCCGTGCTGGAGTTGATCCAAAACGCGTGGGACGCCCCAGGAACGACCCAAGTCGAGGTCACCTTGGAACCGGCGCCACGCGGCAGAACCTTGCTCCTCGTTGAAGACAATTCTCCGGAGGGATTCAGGGACCTGACGCACGCCTATACCCTCTTCAAAGAATCGCCGAAGAAGGTGGATCCCTGCAAACGCGGTCGGTTTGATGTCGGGGAGAAACTGGTGCTGGCCATTTGCGACTGGGCGCGCATTTCCACCACGAAGGGGACACTGCTGTTCGACCGAACCGGCCGGCACGAGCTGCAGGAGAAGCGGGCCACTGGCTCTTTGGTCCGTTGCCTGGTGCGAATGAGCCGGCGCGAAATGGAAGATGCCCTGGCTTGGACCAGGAAGCTCCTGCCTCCGGACGGGATTCTGACACGGATCAATGGCGAGAGCATCGCAACTCGCCCGCCCGCCGCGACATTCCATGCCAAGCTGCAGACAGAAAAGGCCAACGCGGCGGGATTCCTGCGGCGGGTCGAGCGCCGGACTGGAATCAGGCTTTACGAACCCTCGCCCGGCGAGCCCGCGATGCTGTATGAACTGGGCATTCCCATCGTCGAGACCGGCGATAAATGGCATTACGACGTCGCCCAGAAAGTCCCTCTGACGCTCGACCGCGAGAGCGTGGCCCCCTCGTTCCTGCGTGACCTCCGCCTGGCGGTTTTCAACCAGATGCACGAGCGAATCCAGGCGGAGGAGATCAACAGCCCCTGGATAGAACAGGTTGTGGCCGAGAAGAATTGTGCTCCTGATGCGGTAAGGACATACCTGGATCGGCGCTTTTCCGAGAAGCGGGTCGCTTACGATCCTTCCGACCCGGAAGCGAACAAACTGGCGGTGTCCAAAGGCTACACCGTGGTCGCTGGATCAATGATGAGTTCGGGGGCCTGGAAAAACTCCAAACTCGCCCAGGCGATCCTACCGGCCGGCCAGGTCACCCCTTCACCCAAGCCCTACAGCCCGGATGGCCCGGCATTGAAACTGGCTGAGGACATCACAGCCGAAATGCGAGACGTCGAACGGCACGCCATCGACATCGCGCAGGAGGTCCTGCGTCGGGAAATCAATGTGGTCTTTGCCAATGACCCGCAATGGGCGTTTTCGGCCACCTACGGGCCGGGACAACTCACTCTGAATGTTGGCCGACTCGGCCGGAGTTGGTTTTCACTGAGCCAAAACCGCAGGGAGATTAACGCGTTGTTGATTCACGAATTTGGTCATGAGTACTCCTTGGACCATCTGAGCCAGGAGTATCACGAGGCGCTCTGCCGAATTGGTGCCGCGATGGTGGAAATGGCCGCCCGGCCCGGAAGCCGGCCGGCCCCACCACCGGCGGCTGCAAACCACGCATGACCTGGAACGAAAGTTCTCTACCTTCTGGCCTTTGACAGCGCCTTTTCCTTCCGCAAATCCTCTGCGTCCTTTATCAACCGCCACAAGGGGACGTTCATCGCCTGGGCGAGGCTGTCGGCCACATTGACTGTGGGGTTCCGCTCAAACCGCTCGATGAGCGAGACCATTTTCGAGGCCAAATCCGCCCGCTCAGCCAGTTCTTCCTGGCTCAAGAACCTGGCTTTTCGGTGCTTTCGCACCACCTGCCCGAAGCACCTGGCAAAATCTCTGGATAGCATCCTGCCACTTTGCCAAGCGCAAAAACCGGGCTGACAGGAACGATTGTTCCAATTTCAACCTTGATTCGCGGCCGCAGAACCGATTGGATTTGGGCGATGAGAAGCGGCCGATTGAAGACCGTCGAAGACG
The DNA here is from genome assembly GCA_035358715.1 of Verrucomicrobiota bacterium. GTDB lineage: Bacteria > Verrucomicrobiota > Verrucomicrobiia > Limisphaerales > UBA8199 > UBA8199. The sequence continues at coordinate 355,803 of DAOPPX010000001.1, read as the reverse complement.
CGGATGCGGATGCCGGCCGGATACCCGCGCCTCACCCTGCGGCAGCGGATTTGGCGCGGAGTTTCTCGTTTTGCTTGCGCATCTCGGCCGGCAGCAAATCCTCCATCGGCGTTTTGAGCACCAGAGCGAGCTTGAACAGTTCCGAATCGGTGACGCAGCGGAGCCGGGCCTCGATATGCGAAAGAATCGCCCGGCTGAAATCCAGGCCTTGCAACTGGCAACGAGCGGCCAGGTCTTCCTGGCTCAAAGCCATCTTGTTCCGCAACTTGCGAATTTGCGGTCCTACGACATTGGCGGGTGTTTTGGTACGGGCCATGCTCGATTCTGAGCAAGACCCTATTGAGAAACCGGGCTTGCCTTGCTGGGAATTCCCAGCACATTGAAAGCGCGAAGGCCGGCAAGCCGGCGCGCCTCGACGGGGGGGCCGGGAGCTGTGGGCCCCCCGCGTTCAAGGGAGCCGCGACCAAAACGGCGCGAAACAACAATGGCAGGAATGGCCTGCCGCAAACAGAAATTGACGCATGTCGAAGTCGAAAAGTGCGAGTTTAATGGGCAGCGGCTGCGTTTTGTCACCGGGCGGACCCGAGGCAAGGCGCCCAGCCGGAAGCTTGCCCGTCTCACTTTCCTCCCATTGCGGTCCCGGACTTACAAAAGGCGAATTCCCGGCGTGATCTTGAGGCTTCTGAACCCGTGAAAAGCCAAATCTACCTGGTCCAGAATTACGGCGGCGTGTCGCTGGAGGTCGTGGGCGGCCCTTTTGACCCAAAGGCAATTGAACAAATTGAAGGGGCGATCATCCAACTGGTGAAGGAAGACTCAGGTCTTGGCCGTGGCGGAGACGATTCGCTGCACACTCTTGAAATTGGTTCGGATGGCAAACCGGAGTTTGGCGGCTTCTCGGGGGGTTACCTGGAGAACATCCGCTGGGTGGCCGCAGGATGCCCTCCTTCGGAAAAGCCGGATACCTGGGATCACCCTGAATTTGCATTGGCCGCTCTCGAAACGGCGCGTGAGCCGCAGCCGGTCACGATTCCCGAGGAGCAAGAGTGAGCAAAAAGGCTTGGAACATGCTATTGCTCCCGGAGGGGCGTAACGCTAAAATGGCCTACTGGAACCCGACGCTGTCTAGCGCGAACGCTTCCTTGTTGGCTGCATGAAGTAAAATGGAAAACCAGTTAAAGACACCGGTCGAAGCGCCCAAATTCTGGCGAAAAGTCAGCCTGAAGCAGCGAGATAAAGTCATCCTCATCGAGCAGTTCGTCGAAGATTTCGCGCCCAGCCGGACCATTGTCCGGGAGGGGCGCAAGAAGGCCGACATTGAGCCGGTTTCGACGCTGGGCTCCATCCGGCAGAAACACCTGCCTGCGGGCACCGTCACTTGCACGGTGCATCTCAAGGATGACCTGGACGTCGTCTTCCCCGACATGGATGCTCCGGGAACGATTAGTCTCCACGATCTCCGCTACCAGCAGCAGTCTGAGGTTCACGAAGCTGTCAGTTCGCTGGCCGACCTGCAAATCCAATGTGTGTTTAACCTGGCGGAGGAGGTTTACCTGAAGCACACCGCTCCCTTCTCGGACCCTTACCAGCGTGAGGACGCTCGAACCGCTCCCATCACCTTCAAGACCGGCTCCGAAGAGGCCTTGCGCGCGCAACTTACCGACCTGCTGCACGCCTTCCCGAAGATATTCGAGGCGGTGCCGGAGCCGCGCGTGTTCGTCTATACCGAGTTCGACAGCCATTCGGCCAGTTGCAACATCCACCTTTATCATCGTGGCGAAACCTGGCAGGTCGAGAACTACTTCCTTTCCTTGCTCAAGCCGATCGTTCGGGAAAACACGCCTGCGGGTTACTGTTTCAGAAACGGGTCGGGGGCGCTCGAACGGCGTTCCGAGTTCCACAAGGACTCTCTCATCCTGAGCATCGAACCGCGGGCGCCAACTCCCGAACAGGTGCAAAAGGCACGCCAGAACACGACAGCCAAGTTTGAAAAATACGGGCTGGCGCTGAACCCGGAGATTTTTGAACAGAACCCTTTAATACGAGAGCAACGGAAGCCTCCAGGCGGGAGATTTTGGCGGTTTGGAAAATCAGCCGCCGTGATCTTCCTGGTTGGTGTTGGCCTGTTCGAGAACTTGGGGCTCTCCTTGCAGAACGCAATCGTGAACTGCCTGGGAGATGAAACCGGCGCAGGCATCGTCATGCTTTTGACTGGCGGCCAGGGGATCCCGCTGGGCTAGGCTAAGAAGGCAGCCTCAAGAAAGCTCGAAGGGAAACTGGCCAACCGGCACCGGGGCGCAGGTTTCCGGATCTAGCACGTGCCCCTTTTCATCGTTCGTCGGAGACTCGGCGCTAAGTTGGCGCGAGAAGCGCGACGCGCGCGCCGCGTCAAAAGGGCCGTAGGCGTCCGCGCCGCGCCACACAATCCGCTCATCCGGCGCCAGCACGACCATTCCTTTGTAGAAGCGCAAGGACAGTTCCCCCTTCAATCGCACGGGATCAATATCCGAGGGCAAGGGACGAAACCTCAAGGGTCTGAGGCCGTTGGCGACGTAAAGGGTCGCAAACGCACGCAACTGCTGAAAATTCCTCAGACCGGGGAACGTCGTTTGCAGCATCCGAAACGTCCGAGCGGCGTGGTTGCCCGCCACTTGCGCCACCATGAACTCGACATTGCGCGTAAAGACGTCCGCTTGCGCCGGGTTGACGGCCATTCGAGGCGCAGGTTTCACCAGGGCTGAATCACACCGCTGCATAACCTCAGTATAGGGCCGGCGGCTCGGGTTTACGTCCGCTCTGCCGCTCCCGAGTTAGCCTTCATTCCGATTCCTGCCAGGCACTCCCCCCTTGCATCCGAGCCGGAGCAAAAGATTCACCTCGCGCCCTAAAATGGAAGGAACCCGCACAGGCGCGGGATTGAAAACGTGAAACTGCAAGAGGCGACGCTGAAGGCTCTCAAATCTGTGACCGGGGTATATGCTGTGCGGCCCATCATCCGCAACAAAGCACTCATCTTACGCCCGGGCCGTGACGGTCACGAACTGGCCCAAGACGAAGGCGAGGCAATGCGGGTTGTGGCGGTGAGCGACCTGAAACCAAGCCTCCTCTCGTTTGCGGCCATCAACGGGATTCGGGTCAAGAATTACACGGACATGGCAGCGCCTAAGCCGCGAATGCCTTCTGCCCCGAAATCTGCCCAAGCGCCGGATTTGGTTATGTAAATGCACCCTGGATTGACGGCCAAACACACAGCGCGATGAAGGGACGCTACCTTGTGCTGGCCTTCCAGCCGGCTGACAGGCGGATCAGCTTGGATGCTGAATGGGCGGAAAGCCCGACTGATGCCATGAAAGCCGTGGCCGACGTCCGGCAAGGCGCTGACGTATTGGTGGCCTGGGCACCCGACCAACTGCGAAGGATGGCGGACCTCCTGGCCGCAATAAGCCCGAAGCAGAGCGCATTCAACCGCCAATCAGCCGAACTGGAAGAACGGGGATTCCTCACAAATCGAACCACTTTCCCGGTTTCGGGCGTCGGACCTTCGACCCAACGTTTCCTGGTCATCAGCTACAGCCCTCTTACCGAAGCCGTGCATCTCGACACCGAACTGAGCGCCGGGCCAGATGCAGCTTTGATGTCAGTGGCTCGCATCCGCGCCCGTGCGCACGTCATCCTGGCAGTAACGCCCGCGCAATTGAGAGAAATGGCAGCCAGCCTGGACTGTCTGACGGAGGCGCAAATCTCCCTGAACCGCAGGGCGGCCGAGCAGGAAGAGAGAAACTTTTACCCCGAATCCCGCGCACAGCAGTAAATCCGCGAGCCCGGGAGCCGTTCAGCCCATCGACATGGCCGGCGACGGGGCCGTGGGACGGTCCAGACCTAAATCCCGAACGTCACGCCGAATCGCCCGCGCGAAGGTGTCCAGAAGCGAGGACTGAACCACAACCGCATGGCTGTGACTCGTGGAAGATGCGATCCCATCCAGAAACGTGGCCAGCGTTTTCTGAAAGGGGTCGCCTTTGCCTGGTTCAGCCGGCCATGGGCCGGAGAGCCGTTGCGCCAACCGCAAGTACCCGGCATCGGTCGGGGCCTTGGCGCGGAAGAGTTCTCGCTGCGATTCGACCCAGCGCCTTACCCATTCATGCGGTTGAATGCCGATGAGTGCCGTCCGTTGGGCGAATGCGGAGTAAGCGTTTGCCGGTTTTACGTCCGAAAGACAGATGAGCTTGCTTTCGTCGGGAATGCGCAGTTCCGAACCCATGGTGCGGGCAAACTGGTTGGCGACCACCCGGACCAGCGTCGCTTCGAGGCGGGCTGCTCCCTCTGGCCCCTGGATTTTGCTGATTTCGTCCATCAACTGCAGGTGCGCTTCGGCCAGCGGGGTCTCGGGCTTCACGCATTGCGCCGGGTCAGCCGTCCATTTGCCCAGAACCGCCGTCACCTGATCCAGCAGCTCTTCCGGTGAAGTTGGAGGGGCTGGAACGGCTGCGGCGTAGGTCCTGATGATTTGATGGAGTGGTGTCCCCTGCTGGGCCAACCGCTGGTCCAGCAGGTTATAAACGTGCGGGCTGGAATTGCCATTGATGGCCGGGTTACTCAGTTTCATATCTTCCATTATAGAAGCCCTGGCCGGTCGCTCGCCCAAGTGAGCCAAACATTTCAGGATTTGCCGGGCGCAAAACCCGGGATGTGGTCAATGGTGGCTACGGTCGGAATGCCAGGCAGCCCTCGCAATCTGTCCGCCGAGTCCGGCGGCCCGGACCTAAAATGGGATGATATGCCGGCGGCAGTTAGATGGATATTTGTTCTGGCGCTCGACGCAGTCGTGTGCGGGTTCTTTGGTTTGGGCATCGCCCTGTTGCACTTTCTTTGGCTCGAATACGCCGCGGTGCGATGGCCGAGAATCCGCTACACCGAGGACTACCAGGCATCGTTTGCGCTGGTGTGTGCCACGGTGGTCTTCGTGCTCACCGCCCTGCGCCAGATCAAAACCCAGTTGGAGTGCAAGAGTCCGAGAGCGGGGGAAATGTGCCTCATCCTGGTTTTCGCCCTCATCGCCATGGTGGGAATGACGCCTGTGCCGGGCAGCAATTTCCCGAAATACCTTTATGACATGAACCGCTCAACCAAGCCGGAGGAGGGACAAGGATCTGTCGGCAAGGACGAAGGAGTCAATCCGTTCAAATTGAAGCGAGATGCTCCATGAAGCTTCGCAAGTCCAAATCACGCCAGGCGTTCGCGTTGGTCGGGGCCTTGGTGCTGGCCGTCCTGGTCTGCGTGGCGGCCTCCCTTGCTATTCACAGCGCCCAACATCGCTTTTCGGAAGCGCAGGCCAAGGAAGGCAACATCCAGGCCCGCCTCGCGCTCGATTCGGCCGCCTCAAGGATCTTGAGCCAACTGGATCGTGTGTTCGAGACCAGAGGAGCCTACGGAGGGGCCGACCTCCAGCAATGGCTTCAAAGTCAGGCGCCGTCGGTTTCAGGCCCTTACACAGTAACATTTTCGCTCACCAACGAGGTCGTGCCGGAAAACACCACAATTTCCACACGAGTCGTCGGTGCCAACGGTCTGAACAAGAACTCCCGGGACCCGCTTTACCCGGATTTCTGGATGGACCGGACCAATTTCTATATCGACATCACCGCGCGAGCGACGCAAGCCGGATCCCCGGATTACCGCGCCCGTTACACGGTCCAGATCCGTGCGATCCCGATCACAGAATGGGCCGTGTTCAACCCGGGCCAACAGCGGGAGAGCGTTCAGCTCATGCGCGATGCGACCGATACCGATCATCAAGGGGTGTATGCCTACGTGGGGACGCTCTACTCGGGAGGATTCACTGCCGCTGGAGGTTCTGCAGTGTCCGTGAGCGACGCCAGCGCCGCCGACCCCAACCAACGGCTGTGGCGAATAACGGGGGGTGGTATTGCCAAGTACCCCAACTCGGCCTCGCAGGCTGCGCTGACGTTCATTGGAGATTACCCCGGTTTGGAGCCCAGTTGGGGCACTTATGAAGCATGGGGCAGCCTTCACGATTCCGCCGACATGGCCATTAACAGCAGCACCGAAGAACAGTATGACGGCTTTTTGCGCACCATAGACTGGTCACCAGACTGGACTACCCCGTCTTACCAACCCGTGCCGATCTCTCAGAACAATCCGCTCTACGACCCGGACACGCAGCTCGCCGGAAATTACGTCGCAGCGCTGGACCTGGCGGGATACTTGTCGGAGCGGCCGGCGCGGAGTTGCTACGCAATCCAGACCCCGTATTGGGGCGGCCTGCCCATCCCGACCATTGTGGTCACCAATGCAGAGGTGCTGACGGGAGCGGGTGTGCCGCTGAATCTCACCTTTCCGCCAACCGTTCGGGTTTTCTTTGCCGGCGCGGTCAACACCAACCTCGCCCGGCTGAAGGTCGAGGGGAATATCGGGTTCGCTCCCCAAGACGCCAACGTTCTGGCCATCACCAACTACACCGGCAACCAACGGACCGTTGCCCCGGCCATATTCGTCACCAACGAGTTCCGGTTGGTCACGCGCTCCGATGTGACTTTGGACGCCACCAACCAGGTTTTCGTGGAGCACCAAAGATACGCTCGGTTGCACCAGCAACTTTATCAGTGGGCGAGCAACATTCAGGCGAGCGTGCTCTCCGATCCGCTAAGCCCGCTCTATCTGCCAAATGCCGCGGACGAAAACTTCTTTCTCGATTATCTGGTGATCTCGAACCTCAACAGCACGGTCAGGCCGCAAGTTTCGTTTCTCACCGACAGCGCGACCAACCTTACGCAAAACATCTACACCAACGTGCTCAGCCGCTACAATTACGCTGGATTCTACGAGGAGCAGGTATGCGGCTTGAATAATACGGAACAGATGACCGCTTTGGATGCAACTTTGACGGACGAGCACATGCCCGATGCCGTATCGGCCGTCCCGGGCAGCTTCGTATTGAGCGGGTTGCAGGTCATTACCAACCAGACCCAAATCGTTCAATCTTTCACTCAGGACCCGATCCCGCAATTCAACGGCCTGCTGCCGCCCCTGGACGGCAGTTACGCAATCCAGGCCCTGGCCGTTGAATGGACTCCGACCAATTTGCCCGTGCCGTTCCCGCAGGTAACCGCGGCAAACATCCAGACCCTTCCCTTCGCCAAGGCGTTCATCAACATCCGGACCAATTACATCGAGAAGTTCTGGGAAACAATCGACTTGTTCCAGCCCACCCACGACCGCATCTCCCTGGGCACAAACGGTCCGGTGCTGAGCAGCGTGGAGCCTTCCGAAATGCACCCGCTGGGCGGTACTTGGAAGGACTACCTCTGGCTCAATTGGAGCAACGGCATCAACTTCGAGCCTTATCTTGGCATGCAACTCCGGGACGGTCAGAGCGGCAGCAGTGACCGTTACGACGCCGGCGGAAACTGGAACCCGAACAATTTCGGCGCTTGGAAATCCACCACCTCCTCAGCCTTGCAGGAGCAGTATGAAACGACGCCAACCGACAACCGCAGCGACGCGGATATCCAACTGGCCGACCCGGTTATCTATGACAACACCTTTGTGGAGCGCACCATCCAATTCAATTACCAGACGCTGGGCTGGACGAAAACAAACGCCCCGGCGCCGCCGGGCCCGGCCCCGGTCTTCAACGGCCGCCTGGTAGTGGAGGACGGGATAAAAAGACTGCCCGGTTTCCCGCTGGCTGGACTTGTCATCAACGGCCAACTCACCTATTCGCACCGAATCAAGTGGTTCTCCGTGACCGACCCCCGGATCACCCAGTTAACCGTTAACCGAAACCCGAGCACCATTCCCCAAGGGCCGGACCGGCTTTATGACATCCGCATATCGCACATTGAGCTTAATCGGCTGTAGCCTGACCCTGAGCGCGGTCGCCGCCGCCGGTCCGCTCACGGCCGCTGACGTTCGCACCGAACAGGACGCCATCCCCAGGTATCTGGCCCAGGAGAAGGCCGAAGCCATTGAGATGTTTGGCGCTAGCCAGCAGGCACTGCTCCGGGACCGGGCCATGTCCGGGATATCCCGGATCGAGAACAAGCTGCAAAGCGGCCCGACTAACGTGGTTGTCGAACCGAACGCGCCTTTGCTCCCGCTGGGAGAAAAGAAGCTGGTCCTTCACGCCGATGTCTTGAAAAAGAGCTACACGGCTTATCGGCCGAGCAATGGAAAGCCCCTTTATGTGAACACCAAAGGGCTGCGAGCGCCCGAGACCTATGTGGCACCCGAATTCCTGAGAACTGGTGTAAATATCCTGATCCCCAAGGGTACGGTTCGGGTACCCGTGTGCCTGGGCGGGGATGAGCTCGAGGATTATCTCCAACTGCGCTGCGACCGAAAGCTTCAGACTGGGGATTACTGGAAGGAACTGCACGCCCGGAAGCTCGACGACGAGCAACTGGCGCGGTTGCGCTACTATGATTACCTGGATACGCATGCGGCTTTGCGTTCTGTGCCTGTTTACCAGTGCACTGAACTCCGAAGCCGAACTCATTGACCACTTCAACGCCCGCTGGCAGGGATGCGCCTGGCAGGCCAACCGCCTGGAGTTGCCCGGCCTGGCTTGGCAGAGCGCCCTCTTTCCCCTGATCACCCAGGGTCCTGGTGCCTTTTCGCTCCCTTCGGGCGCGTTTGTGCTGCGGCTCTGCGTGTTGCCTTTGAATCCCGAGGATAGCGAGCCAATCCTGGTGTTCTGGGGACGCATTGCGGATCTCAAGGATAAGCCGCTGGCCCGGTTATTCCTCAGAAAACGGCGGCTGGTCTGGGTTTGTCCAATCGACCCCAAAGGGGATTCCCTGTTCGATGCTCCGCGCGATGTCGAACTGGAAACCCGAGAATTGACCCCAGGTCTTTGGGCCACGGTGGATGTCCTGGTCAATCCCTTGCCGTATCAGCAGACCTTTGGCTGGAACCTGGAGATGAACCACCCTCAAGATCCCTCCAAATCATCTGGCACACCGCTGCACCTGGCACGGCAACTGACCGCCGCCGACTGGAGCCTTCTGAAAATTGAAGTGCCGCGCCAGCATTCCACATGGTTGGGGCAGGTGGAGCTGCTTGCGGCCGGCACGCCTCCAGCGCAACTGCGGCCTAACATCCTCCGGAGATGAGAACCTTTTTCACCTCTCTTTTCCTGCTGGCAGCGCTGGCCGTCAGCGGTGCCTCAATCAGAAACGTTTACCTGCCGCCTTGGTACGACCGAGCGGCGTTTCAACGGGTTGAACTCGAGCTCAAAGATTTGCCGGCGGCTTTCGTTCAGTTGGACCTCCCTTGCACTATCACCTGCACGAACCAGATCATTTTGGTGAACCAGGGACACGCCCACACAACGTTGTCCATTGACCTAAAGCGGACACCCGCGACCTTCCCGATCGTCGTCCTGACAACTGGCACGAACGGACGCATGATGCCCCACCAGAAGCTGATCTGCCACTTGTCGCCGGTGCCAATACCTTTCACGGTCGAGGTTCGGGGCGACACGTTCAGCGTGACCAATCTGACCGAGGAGCCCTTTGTCCTTGAGTATGCCAGGAACCTGGCCATCACCTCGCGGGACGACCGGCACATTGTCGGAACATTGCACGCCAGCGGGAGCATCAAGCTGAAGGGAAGGGCCGAAATACCATTGAACCCCAAACCGCGTTCCTGATGGATCCAATCCCTCCCCGCCGCAGAAATGGCAAGTGGCAACGGACAATGAAAACACGCAAACAACCCGGCTACTCTCTGGTCGAAGTCGTGATCGTGGTGGCCATTCTGAGCGTCATCGCTGTCACCGGTTACCGGTGCGTCATGTATCTCACCAAGGAAGCAACCCAGACCTCACGCGCGGTCACCAATCCGCAGCGAGCGCAGTATGACCGGTTCATAGGCACCCTCAACGATCGGTTGGGACAGGCCTGGGCTTTCAGCACCGAAATCTCCAGCCTGCAAGGGATCAGCGGCAACCTGCTGCACCTTTACGGCGCGGACGGGCAGGAATTCGCGGCGCTCGGGCTTTACACCGACGGCACCATTTACCAGTACGAGATTGCCGATGCAGGCGGCCCCGCGCCGCTCCATTTTACGTATGCCTTCACCAACCAGGACAGCACCTGGGATTATGCGCTGGTGCTGACGACCAACGCCACAATTCCGACTCTCGATGTTACGGCGACGTGGAAAGTGCCCCCACCCTTGTATTACCGGGCCGCTACAGCGGCTTTCCGCGGCCTGTTTATCAGTGCCAGCGACGCCGATTTGGAACAGCAGGTGTCTCTCCATCGAACCAACAAGACAGGCCTGCTCCAGCACGACCTGCGGGAGTACAACTTCAACCCGCGCCACGACGCATTTCGTTAGAGCTGAAATGAAAATCACATTCCACCGCAGACGGCGAACGACCGGCGCAACACTGGTCGAGATGGTCGCCGCGATCATCATTCTAGGCCTGGTCGTTACCGGGGTTGCCCAGTTTCTCCTAGTCAGCAAGATCAATGTTTACACGGACAACGTGAAAGCGGGCGTGGTGCAGGCGCTTTCAGACACGATTGTGAAATACCAGGCAATGGGTGTGGGGGAAACGAACGTCCCGGTCTGTGAAGACCTGTTGCCACACATACCGAGCGGGACAATCCGCTTGGAAAAAGCCGGGCCGGCCAACGGAGTCTACACCGTCCAGGGCAGCGTCACTTGGAGGGCCTTTCCGTACGGTGACGAAAGTTTCTTGTTCCACGAACAATTGTCGCTCGAAGTGCCGGAATAGTCCCGCCGAAGGGCAGTTCGGGGTTGTCTCGCAGGTGCTCGCCAAGTGCTCGGGGCGTTCTACAAATACGCCAAGGAGCGCGGCTGGGTGACCCGAGACCGGGCGCGGGCAAAGCTGTTCGGAGCGAATGAGAGCCGAGCTCGCCGACGGGATTTCAGGGTGTGACGAGAGGGCTGTGCGAGCGGTGGCTGGCTGGTGGGCAGGCGCGGGTTGAGGCTGTGGCTCCGGCGGGGGCCGCGCGGGGCCGCGCGGGGCCGCGCGGGCGCCGCCCGGTGGAAAACGCTTGATTTCGGAGGGTTTTTCGGGTGTAATCGGCTCAGCTCGGTGACAGAACGTTTCTTCAACGGCGTTCCCCACGCCTACCTCCTTGGCGTCTGTCACCGGGCGGTTTTGTTTGCTGGCGGGGGTTCGCATATTCGGAAATGGGTTTGCTCAGATCTGCTCTCGCCGATGGCCTTCTCAAGGACAGTCATGAAATAAGCGCGGACGCGATCCACCACGAACGAGTCCTGCTTCAGCGCCATCTGCCAAGACTGTGTGTTCTGCGTCAGAAATCGCAGCAACTCCTCCATCCGCACCTGCTCGCGCACCAGCGCGGTCTTGGGGTCGTTTCCCGAGACACGCGAGGCTTTTCCCTCGACATACGCGCTTAGCGACATGGTTGCGCCGTCAGGTGTGCGCAGCAAGGGATTCCACTGCCGGCAAAGCGAATCGAGGACTTTCTGGGCGACGTCGCCCAGAGCAGGCTCAAGAATGCCCCGATACAGCCGTTGGCGGACGAGACCGGATTCCGTGCGGGCAAGGCTCAGGAAGGCGCGCAACCGCGGCAACTGCTCTATCGTTTTGGAGCAGAACGCAACCGTTTCCACACCAAGAGGCAGAAAGCCAAACCGCCCGAAGAAGTCTTGCTTCATCCCCAATTCCCGCAGAAATACTTCGTTCAGCCCGGACTGGGGCGGTTGGCTCATCTCCCGCAAACGGCCAGGCACATAAACGCGGTAGAAGACTTCCGCCATGAGATTCAACTTTGGATCCTCTGCAGCCGGCGAGGCAAAGGGACAAAGCTTCTGTTGGATCGAACCGGGCAGGTCGGGGCTTCTGATGGATTCCAGGTAGAGGTTGAGTTGGTCCAGCGTAGGTTTGAGGTAGAAAACATGGTCAACGAGACCGAAGCGCAACGATAACCGGTTATCTCGCACCCCCACAGCCTCACCCGCTAGTCCCAGGTGATCGGCCAGAGCACCGCTCAACTGGAACGGCTCGAACGTGTAGGGGCCAGACCAGGTCTCTTTTGCGCCAGAGAAGAGCACAAACAGCTTCCGGCAAGCGGCAAGAAAGGACAGGCGGTAAAGACGCCGCGCCGTTTCCGAAAGAGACGGGCCGCGAGCCGACAGGAAGCGTTGAGCCTCCTGATCCGCGGCGGCAAACGGATTGACGGAATGGTCCCGAAGAGAGGCGCAAAACTGCTCCCAATCTCTGAGCAAACTCTCTTCTTTGTGGAGATAGGGCACTGAGTTTTCGAGTCGGCCCAGGGTCATTTCATAGAGCCATTCCGCCCGGAGCCGCTGGGTCACTGCAGGTTGGCGAAGGGTCTCCACTACGCCCCGGAGCCGAGGGTGGATTTCAATCTGATCCAGGATATCATTGATGGCTGACGGTGTGCAGGGATTCCTCAACAAATCTGCCCAGTGCAGGTCACCAAAGAGACGCAAGGTCTCGAACAAATGTCTGCCTCCCACCAATGAATCGCGGATGAGATCCAGGGCAACGGGAATCAGTTGCTGTTTGATCTCCGAGAGCAACCCATCTCCGCAAAGGAACCGAAGCCCGTCCAGAAACTCGGTGTCCAGGGGCAAAATGAGCTTTTGCAAAGGCGCGGTCATCCGGCCATCAGGGAAAAGAATTCAGCGAGCCCGGTCTCCTCAACTGTTGCCCGGCATTCGCGGGCCAAGCGCAGGGCATCCTCCTCCGACCGATGGTACCAGGGAGGCGTTTGGAGCTCAAAGACCTCGACCATCCGGTCTGCCGCTAATGTCAGCACACCCACTTTTGTCGCGTAATCGAAGGGAACCTGGTCATCGATGAGAAAGGTCTTGGTCCGGCAATTGAAGAGCCAAACCGACCGTCCCAAGAGAATGCCGTGGTCGCAAAAGACCGAATCCGACTCCTGCCCGCCAGTTGACCGCGACCGCACCAAGAGAACGCTTCCACGCGCGGGCGATATGGCGGAAACGCCGTCCAGCTTGAACTCGATCTTCTCCATCGGTTATGGGCTTGCTGTGACACTGGGACGCGGTAACGCGCCTTCACATCCACTATAGTCCCTCTCCGTTACGAAGAAGACCCGGGTTTTGGGCCGGCTGCGGAGTTGAAGAGACCCCTTCGCCCGGCAGTAAAAAGGAGGAGGCACCGCAATTAAATCAAGCAGGACTGCCGGGCCATATAATGGAGGAGTGCCTGAGTGGCGCTCTTGAAGAATGCTTGGTAACTCGACAGAAGAAGCTCGCCTTGAGGTCGCCGACCCGAAGGCCGTGAAGCCCGCCAAAAAGGTTGGGGCTCTCAAGTTGCTCCTGCGCCAGTTCGAGGCTACGGGCAATCCCCCGCTGCAGGGGGAAGAGGTGCTGCCTCTCAAACTTGTCGGCGACGGCAACTACCATTGGTACCCGTTGGCGTGGTTGCGCTGGCTCGCCCAGTGGGAAAGGGTCAAAACCGGCATCCTGCTGCTCATTCTACTTTGTTTAGTGGCGGTTTACGCAGTAATCAGCCACCGGCGGAGCTGTCAGGTAACCCTGCCGGAACCCTCCAGCGAACTGCTGCTCAAGGCCAAAGGCTTCGATACATTCAACCAGAACCAGGCGGAGGCCTTTGTTATTTTCGTCCTTAACGCCGCCAACCAGTCGTCCTCGGAAGGAATGCCCAACCTGAGTCTGCTGGACGGGAGCATTGATGCCGCGATCTACCTTCGGCTGCAGCAGAAGGGGATGAACCAGCAGTTGAAAAACATCACGCCCGCAGAGTTCCCAATTTACACCCTCTATATCTCGGAGGTCACCCGCTGGCGTTACAATCCCGCAACGCGGATTGTCTCAGCCTACGCCAGGGGCTTCCGCATATCCCACACCCTCTCCGGTAAAAGCGGCATGGAACCCTATCGCGCCCAGGTGGAAATCTTCTGGGAACCGACGTCCAATCGGAACAAGTGGGGGTATTACGTGCAGCGCCTGGACGAATTCTACGGAACGGCGGCGCAGGCGTACGACACTGAACTCAAGGACCTGGACCGGACCGGCATTTGAACATGGAGCGCATTCCTTACACCAATTTCTGGTCCGAGGCGCCGGAAGGCCAGCGCCGGGCCTGGCGCCCGACCGACGAGGTCCGCCGTCGGTTGATGCGCCTTTGGACAATTCAAGCGCTGCTCCTGACGGCCATTGTGGCAGTCGGGGCGTTGCTCGCCAAAGAGAGCAAGCGGATGCCGCCAATTTTCGCCAAGTTGCCCAACGGGATGGTCTTTGAGACCGCGATCGGCAGACTGCAAATGGACCGGCTCGCGCGCACGGAACTGGTCAACGATGTGTTGCCGCTCCTCTATTACCAGGAGGGCAGCTTCAATTATCTCGGCGCCATCCGGCAGAACGTCAAACCGCAGTTGCTCGGGCGTTTCCAGGCGGAAATGCAGAATGCCTCCAAGCAGACCAATTCGACCGTCTGCCTGAACGTGGTCGAAACGTTCGAGGTGCTGAATGCGCCGGCCAAAGGATTCGACGCGGTGACCAAGGGGGTCCTCAGCAAGCGCAGCAGCAAAGACAGCGCCAGCGCGCCTATCTACATTCGCACCCGCTGGCTGCTCTCCGCCGACCGCTACCTCCTTTCGCGCGTGGAGGAAATCCGGCCCGGAGATTACTACGAGCTGTTCCTGGCCGAGAAGCAGAGGCTCAAGAAACTATCCAAGCAGGAACTGGAGCGCGAAATGGGCGTGCGCAAGAACCAGGAAATCCCGCTGCCCAAACGAAACAACCTTTATTAGCCAAGGTTCGAAACCGTGAAAAGATTCGTTCATTTTGTTTTGTTGTTGCTTGCCGCCGGGAGTGCGCTGGCGCAAGACCCGTTCCAGGGCAACGACGCGGGCCAAGCCGGCCTCGCCGACAACGTGCGGCTGTCCACGCGCATTGTGGAAAACGTCTACCTGATGCCGGCGCAGATCACCAAGCTCATCTTCCCCAAGCCGGTTGAGGAAGTCAGCGTCAATACCCAGGTCATCAACATCGGCCGCAACCCGCCCGACAGCAAAGAGTATTATCTCCTGCTTTCACCCAAAGTCGCCAAAGCAGACGTGGACATGCACGTCGCCATGGATGGCAAGTCCTACACGTTCCGGCTGCTCGTCGGCAGGGAAAAGGTCAATTATCGGAAGACCTACACCGCTGAGGGAGGCGGTTCATCCGGACGCAACCTACGCAAGGTGCCGCCCCTGGCACCCACCGAGATCAACACCACGCGCCTCATTCACGTCATCAACCAATGCATGCGGGATCCGAATTACGCGAGCGTCGTGGCCAAGGACGTCGGCAGCAGCCCCCAAGGTGCCACG
Organism: Verrucomicrobiota bacterium; assembly: GCA_035358715.1. Taxonomy (GTDB): domain Bacteria; phylum Verrucomicrobiota; class Verrucomicrobiia; order Limisphaerales; family UBA8199; genus UBA8199. The sequence continues at coordinate 340,444 of DAOPPX010000001.1, read as the reverse complement.
TACCTGTGGGACGGCGTCGAAGTGGTGCTCCAGAGCGCGTGGCACTACTATCCGCAGGATGTGGTCATCCTGCAGGTCGAAGTCCACAATCCCACCAGCCGGGCCCTTTACCTCTCGGCGACCCAGATCGAACCGTATATCGCCAATACTACGTTCCATTACCTGTTGACCCAGCAAGGGACCAAGGTGCTGCTGCCAGGCCAGACCGACATCAAATACATCTTCCTTCAGGGTTATGGCATCGACATTGAAGGAGCCCGCTTTGAATTGCGCTTGCCGGCCACCGGCAAGCAATTGAACGCCCAACCCCGGCAGGACCAGTGAACGGCATTTTCTCACTCACCAGGACCAACCCACAGGGCAAACCGGCTGTGGGGTTTGGCGTCATCCTGATTGTGACGGGGCTGATCATTTTCGGCGGCCTGTACGTTCTTCAGGTAATTCGCCTTCCGCAAAGGAAGGATCCCACTGTCAAGGTGACCACACCGAACAGCCAGAACACTCGCCGGGGAGTAGGCTCTCCTGTTGAACAGACTTTGAGGCTGCGGGATCAACTCCCCGAGACCCACCCCCATCCCGGCCAGAGCCTCGAAACTCAATTCCAGCGCTACATGCAGGACCAAGCGACCAATCAGGCCGCGATGGCCGTTCCCGAAAAGCAACCCAAGCCTGCCGAGGCAGGAAGGGAGGATTGGATTCCAAAGTTCGATCCCAAGCGTTTGCCGCCGCTTCACAGCCCCAATGGGAAACTGACCGCCAATCCGATCCGGAGCGGCGGAGTGGAGGATAAGGGCGCCAAGTCAGAATTGGATGATGGAACCATCTTCTTCGCCGACCAACTTCTGCTCTTTACCAATGTCCAAACAGCCGTCAAAGCCAGGAAGACCGGATACGAAGTCAAAAGATTCCTCCCGCGCGGACAAAAGATCCCCATCCTCCTCCTGAGCAAAATCAACACGGCGGTGGGCTCGATGCCGGTACAGATGGCCGTTGCCAAGGATGTGGAGTTCAACGGAAAGCTGCAACTGCCGTTCGGTTGGCATCTGATGGGCACCGGCAATCAAGGCCCCAACCACAAGGTCAACGTTCGCGTCAACACGATCGTCGATCCCCAAGGCAAGGAGTACCCCATCACGGCCATGGTCCTGAGCCTGGAGCAAGAACCCGGCTTTGACGGCTACGCGACCGAATCGCCGCTGATGCTCGAACTGCTGCCGCTGGCCTCCACCACCGTGAAGACGTTCATGGACGCTCTTAAGGACGTAACGACGCAGCAGTCTGTCATTCCCTCCGGGAACACCACCATCGTAGGCAGCCAGCAAACTTACGCCTTGAACGCCAAGAGCAAGCTGCTCGACGGCACCGCCCAGGTGTTGAGCGGAATCATGGCCGACAAGGCCAAGGAATTGAATGCCCTCTATCCCCAGGGAACCATTGTGCCCCGCGGGACGCTCGGCTGGGCGCTGCTCACCGCGCCGTTGGACCTAACCCTGGGCAAAGAAGGCGGCAGCGCGGAGTTCCTAGACAAACAGGAGGCCAACCCGGCGCCAAACGTCATTACGTTGAGCCAGCAACAGGGCGCGGCACACGGCTTGGGCACCGCAGCCGCAGCAGAAATGGGGTCGACGCCTTCTTCCCCTGTGACGCAGTTCCCGCCTGGCGTGCAGGCAATGCCGAATCTCTCCGGGGTTCCGGCTCAATCGCCCAGCGCGTCCCCAACCAAACCCTTGGAGTAAACGGAACGTTCTCTTATGACCCAGAACCAATCGATGAAACCGACAAACCTCATTCTCATCCTCGCGGGGCTCTTTCTGATAACAGGTTGTGCAACCCACAAAGCGAAGGTGCCGAGTCTGAAGCCAGCCGAACCGATGGTGCAGGTGATTCCGCCTCAGGGAGCGCAGGAACCGCGGGTGGCTGAGGTGCCGTCCAAGCCCGAGCCGATCTACATTAACCCCGTCATCGAAGAAGTGGACATGGCTTCGTACATCAACGATGACGGCAACCTCGTATTTCCTGGCAAGGTCCTGGTGATCCGCGAACCTGGTCGCTGGAACCTCGCCGGCGCCCAAAAGAACAGCAAGTATTACGTTCCGGCGGACAACCAACCGCCGCGATTGGCCCCGCCTTCCAAGAGCTACTACGACTACATCCAGTCCAAGAAGAACGGCCAACCGACATCGCACTTGGACGTCAGCCGCGTGCGCGTGCTGGGGTTTGCACAAGAGGAGGAAAGGAGCGAGGCCGAATCAAATCTGCTGCCGGGCGAAACGACCGCCTACGATCCTCGCCTGGGTTGGCTGGCGATACCGGCAGAACCTGACGCCGCAGAATTGGCCCCCCGCTCTTCGCCAACCGCGCCATGCCCGGCTCCCGCTCCCAAACCTGCGGAATCTTCAATGAAGACAGCGCCTATTCCGGCGGAACCGGGACGGCCCAAGGAGCCGCCTGCGAAAGTCCCGGTCCCCGGTGTCCCGCCTGACACAGGCGAGCAAGTTAAAGAAACGCAGAAGCAACTGCGCAGCATCGTGGAGGATGCCGCCAAGCGAGCCGAGCAGGCTCACGAGCAAGGCACCAATCAACCCCCTCAGCAATAATCAGCTCATGCCCGAAACCGTATCCATCACTTTGGAACTCCCCAAGGAGTTGATCTCGCGTGTCAAAGCGGTGAAGCCCACGTGGCTCGCCGATTTGACAGACGAGGAATACTTGAGCCACGTCGTCGCCAGAGGCAATTTCGACGATTACCTTCAACAACTTGAAAGCGCCAACACGGCGGTGAAGAAGCTGGCCGCCGACCTCAATCTCGGCAAGAAGAGCAGCCCGACGGAGTCCAAGCGCGCGAAAGCTGGCCAGCGCCTCGGCAACAAAGCTGGCCCCAGCCAATTCGGAGAGAAAACCGCAACCGTTCCCATCACATGAGAAACTCATTCAGACTTGCAATGACAGCGGTCGTCAGCCTGATGGCCGCCGGCTGTTATTACAACCAACCGGCAAAGACCGGCCAAGGCTTGGCATTCAACGGCACCACCGCCGTAGCGGGGGCGCTTGGCGGCGCCGGTGGCGCTTTCGCCGGGCAAGCCATCAACAAAGACTACGGAGCCCCCGTGGGCGCGGCGGTCGGAACCGTCGCCGCCGGCGGGATCACCTACGCCTTGCAGGAGCGCAAGCAGCGCGAACTCCAGGAAGCCTACGCCGAAGGCGAGCGCCAGGGACGAGCGCAGGTGCTGGATGAGTGGTGGAGCGAAAACGCCGTTCTCAACGATCCAGCCGACAAAGACGGCAAGAAAGGGCCAAAGACGCGGCAGATTCCATTGCCGGAAGGGATTTACGAAAGCGTTCCCTACCACAGCCGAAGCTACGAATACATCGTGAAGCCCTAAAACCTACCCGCCCAACGCTGGCGCCCTTCCAAGGCCCTATACTGGAAGAAGGACTGAACAATTACGATCTATGAAAAAGACCATTTTTACGCTGATCGCTGGTGTCAGCCTGCTCGGCTCGGCTTTGGCCCAGATTCCGACCATTGATGTCAGCTCGCTCGAGCAGCTTTATCAGCAGTACCAAACGATGCAGCAGCAGTTGGACACCTCCAAGGGCATCCTCGGCCAGGCCACTCAGATCTACAACCAGGAGGTGAAAACGTATCAAACGGCGCTGGGCAATATTGACATGCTTAAGGCCAAGGCGCAGTCGTGGCTTGATTCATTCACGCGGCTGGCCAGCACCGATTTCTTCTCCGGCCGCGCGGCGCCGATTCAGAACTTCACCAACAACATCGTCTATTGGGCCAACCAGATGGCTTACGGCCAACGCGATGTGACTTCGATGGAACAGCGCTGGGAGACCGCCCTGACCAGGGTCAGCAACGGAACGGCGACCGACTGGGAACAGCGTATGGCGCTGGGTGGCTACAATTCACGGATCATCGATAACGCCAGCGCTTCCCGCAGTTACGGCAGCAACGTCCTGGCCCAGTCGCAATCGGTCCTCGATGATACACAGGATGGCACTCTTATTGAGCAGGCCGGCGCTCAAAACGCCCTCCTCTACCAGCAAACCGCCTTGCTGGACAAAATGAAAAACGACGTCAACGATGCCAGCGTCGCCGAGGCCGCCCAACGAGAGCAGCAGCTCAAGAAGCAGCGGGAGCAGCAGATCATCCGCAAGGCCATGTCCAACATTCCGACGGATTGAACAAATGAAACGAATCATCGCAATAGGCCTATCGGCGCTCTTGCCCGGCACTGGCCTGGCTCAAAGCAGCTCGCCCGCGGGCTCAAGTCAGACGGCGCAGAACCCCCAGCAGAACCAGGAGATGCTGGCCCCCATTGCGGGCTACCGGGCGCAACTGGAAGAGCAACCAGCCCTGGCCACGGTCATTTCCACCTCGCAAGCGCGGCAGATATTCGAGGCGCAGGTCGGAAACATGCAGCTGACCGACATCCCGCTGATCAGCATCGCCGCCTACGCGTTATGGGCCTATATTGCGCCGCCTTGGGCCAACATTCCGTGCTGGCCCACTTCGTTCGGCTGCATCGATAACCCGCTCTACAACACGATCACCGCACAGTTGATCCGCGGGCTCGAAGGGACCAGCGGCATGATCTACCCGGGCAGCCAAGTGGCGGTGAACATGCTCAAAAACCAGGAACAGCAGGAGGACGCCATCACCGCCATCCAGGATCTGGAAACCGAGAAAGCAGACCAGCAGACCCGAGAGGCGGAATATGAGCAGGCTTACGGCGACAGTTCTTATCACGTCCGGCTGAATGAAACGCCAATCCCTGCCCCAGCCCTGCCTACGCTCACCGGACGCATTGACCCGCTCACGCAGGCTGCCATGCTGAGCGCGGAACAAGCCCGCCAGAACTCACAGGACATCCAGGCGCAGAACCAGCTCTTCTATGGCGCGCTGACCAATGACGGGACCATGCTCGACCGTGCCGGTCTGCGCACCGCCCAAGAGGCAGGGAAGACTCGGGCGATCAATGAGTTGCGCGAGGTGATCAACAGCCGGCAAACGCTCCGGGCTGCCAAAAGAAATGAAGCCGCCCAGAAGCAATTCGACCAGGAAACAGTCGACCGGGCTCGCAACAACATTCTCGACCAATAGCCGTGAAGCGGTTCGCAGCCATCTTGCTTGTCGGCTCCCTCTGCGCGGTTCCAAGCCTGGCCGCCACCCTGCAGGCCAGCGATAAAGGCATAACGCCCGAACTGGCCAACGAAGTGGCGCAAATCATCCGGGGGGAATACCAGATGAATACGCCTACGGATGACCAGTTCGCGCTCGACCCGAACCGGGACTACACGACGCTTGAAGGAATGCTTGGAAGCGATCCAAACAACGAGTTTGGTTCCTCCCAGCGGCTGATGGTCCGTTCCCTGTTCGCTTTCGGCGCTTCGATGGACAATGCCACGTTGTCCTCGATCAAGAACATGTTCAGCGGCGTGCCCCTGCTCAAGGACGTTGACATCAACAATACCGATCCCAAGGTTGGACTGCTGTCGGGGTATGTCATTGTTCCGGTTCTGGTCCGGGTATTTGCGACCATGGACATCTACATTACCAACTTCTTCGGCGGAGCGATGTACTACGTTCTTTTCCTCATGCTCCTCGTCACGATGGGGGCGGCCCTCATTCGCCAACTGCATGAGGGCCGATTGGATTACCCGTCGTGGCTGGGGAGAGGGGTCTTCGCCGTCCTGTGCATGCTCAAGGCCAATGTGCTGTGCAACTATGTGCTGGCAGCAGCCATCGGCATTGCTGCCTGCATCAATGGCGCGATCGTCAACGGCATGGTCAGCCAGGACGGCTTGAACAACTGGTATCTGAAGGTCTATGGCCCTCAACTGACGCGCAACTGCTACGCCATCATCACCGGGCCGGAGAAAGCGGCGCTCGCCACGGCCTTCTCTGAGCAGCGAGACATGTATAACGTTTCCCGCTACATCCTGTTTGAGAACGGCAGCCAAACCGCGACGATCCTGGCCAAGTATCTCGGCGGCTCGCAGGGTTACAACGCGGCTGCGGGAGGAACGGACCCCCAAATCAGCGGCACCTCCTTGAAGGAAGCCGCTTCCATGTACTGCCTGATGACCGTTTACAACGTGGGGATGCAGAACCTGGAGGCCCACCGGAACATGGGGATGGACGATGTGGATGCCGATGAAGCCGCTTTCAAATTGGCGATCGCCCAGATCTATTACAATAACGATGGGCTCACGGCCGGAGACCAGTCGCAGATTGATACCGCCGCCAACAATTTGACCATCCCCGGAGGGACAACCACTTGGGCCTACCTCGCTAACAACACCCTGGACCCTCAGGCCGCACAATGGAGTTCCTGGTATCAGCAACCGCCGGTGCTGCAATTGGCGACGGTGACCCAGGCGGCCGGCGGCCGCAGCCCGACCGGAACGGGCAGTTCGCTCTGGTCCACCATCACGAGTTGGATCGGCAAGGCCGGCGCCGCGGTTTACAACATCGTGTCCTGGCTGCCGGCCAAGGTGGCCACCTTTCTCACCCAGGGCGCACTGCAAGCGCTGCTCCTGGGCGGGATGCTCATCTGGATGATGCTGGGCATCGCACTGTGCAAGCTGGGAGTGATCCTGGTGATCATGACCAGCCCCTTCATCATGCTGCCCAATACCGCGAAGATCTTTTGGAGCGCCGTCAAGACGATGATCTACCCCTCGATCTACCCCGCGATGCTAATTGTGATCATGCAGATGCTCGGCGCGCTCACCTCCTGGATTGGGACCATCGCCGGCCTGACCGGCGGCATGGCGCTGATCTTAAGTCAACTCCCGCTGCTCTTCGGTTTGGTCACCATTATTGCCCTCCCCAAGATCGTCAAGGTCATGCTCGGCGGGGGCAACCTCTTTATGGCGCAAATGAATGTTGCCAAGGGGGTGGCGATGCTGGCAGCCGCCGCCGCGACCGGCGGGATCGCCGCAGTTGGACTGGGAGGAGCCGCTGCCGCTGGAGCTGTTGCTAAAGGCGCCAGCGCGGCTGCTGGGACCGTCGGAGGAGGGAGCAGCAGTGTCCCCTCCGGAGGCGCACCCCCCGTGATTTCTGGTGGTGGGCCTGTTCCGTCCGGCCCCAAGGAACGCGCCTTGGTCAGCGCCGCCCGGAGCGCGGGGAAAGTCTTCGGCGTGACGGACAGAAAATCCGCTGGCAGGGCCGCGCTCTGGGCGGCGATTGGGGGAGCCCCCGGTCTGGCTGCTTTCGCCGCTAAGAGCGCCGTGAACAATTACCGGCAGCACAAGCAGGCAAGAGCGAATGAAGCGTAAAGGGTTCACCCTGGTGGAAATGGTCCTGGTACTGACCGTCGTCTTCATCCTGGCCGCCACAGGTGCCTGGAAAGTGGCCGGCCTGAAGGACGAAGCGAACCAGGTCGCCCAGGACGACGCCCTGGCAACCGTTCAGCGGATGCAACAACTGGCGGATATGGAGGGACTTCAGGAAGTTGCGACTGACACCTTGGGCCGTATCCTCGAGTTGCAGAGCAGCCTCGCGTCCAGGGGCCACTATTACTTTCAATTCAACCCCACGAACCTTGCGGCAAACGTCGCCTACGACGCTGCGACGCAACAATGGCGCACCCCATGAGAGAAGTGCTTGTGGCTGTGATGAATTGGCTCGCCCGTCCGTTTCCGTCTTCCAATGCGGTGGTCTTGAGCATCTTTGCGAGCCTCCTGTTTTTGGCCGGGGTCGCGGTTGCATGGCACCCTGCCGTCACTGAAATCTTCGATGTTCTGCAGGCGCCCAAACTGCGGATTGTGCTCCGTATCTTCGCATTCCTTTTCTTTTCCTGTTATTGCACCACGGGAGCCCTCTGCCGCGTCCTCATCCAATTCTTTCCCGAGAAATTCGGGCAGGATCAAGGGCACATATAGTTGAATTGAACGATTGCAGTAGTTTGAAGTTTTTCGGAGGCGGAGGCGAACAAACACGGAACGAGGGACCTACAATGGAAGAAGACAGGCCTTGCTCTATCGAAGGCCGGAATACAAAGCAACGCATGCACGAAATCAATATGAAAACCTTGGCGCCAAAACTTCTGATTGGATTGTTCGCCTTTCTGCTACTGGTCACCCCCCATCTGGCTCTGGCTCAGACCTCTGGTGGATTGACCGTGGACAACTTCAACGATGCGGCCAACGAAAGTTCGGGCTTAACGAGCACGCTTTACACCGTGACTCATTACGCCCTGTACATATTTTACCTTTTGGGGATCATATTTATGGGTATAGCCGCGCTCAAATTCAAGTCAGGCGACATGGAAGCCATGGGCAAAAACCTCGGCGGCTCCGTTATGCTGTTCCTGGTTCCCAAGATCGTGGAGGTGATTATTACCTGGGCCGCCAAATAGCGGATCCCTGAGCAAAGGCGGACAGGAATCGAAACGCCGATTCGATTGCGCTGACCATAAGAGGCCACTTCGTTTGATTGATTCGCGCACCACCTCCCGGGGAGCCGAGCGGCAGCCCGGTGGTGGATCCAGCCGGGAAACTCCTCGGCTACCGCGGCGCCGACACGGATGTCACCGAGCGCAAGGCGACCGATCGGCAGCACGGGTTGAGGCAGGTGATTCAGCGAGTCTTTCTTCCTGTGCTTTCCTCGCCAGAAGGAGGCCTACGCCCTTCGCCAAAATCTGCCCAATTCTCTCAATGCGTTCAGACCGTGTCAGGTGGCTCGTGAAGTTCATTGGTCGTTCAAGCTCGTGGTTTAAGATCAACAATGGTCCGGTCCAAATCTCGCGCGCCGCCGCCGCGCGGCGGTCGGTAGCCAAACGGGTGCACCGCCAGCACCCTCAACCAAATTCCTCGCCCTCGCCGCTGACTCGCGCATGGTTTTACGCGACCCGCGCCACCTTTGCGTTAGTCGATGCGGCGGGCTAATCACGAAACCGAGACAATATGATATTTCACGGTCGAACCGCCAAGCTTGGCCGCCCAACGCTGGCCCGCTTTCCTGCCTATTAAGGTTTGACCCAGCGGCGACTGAGGCGTGATCACCATGATCTCCTTACGCCGATGCTTGATTTCCAAGCCGCCGTTCCTCGGCCCGATAAAATAGGCTGAATGTATGCCTTCGGCATCCAGTTCCACCAGGGCGGTCAACTCAATCGGCTCGCCGGGGGCGAAGTCCCTGGTCGCTAGCGCTTCGTAAGCCTTGATGGAGTCCAGGATTTCCTTCGCTTGTCTGGCCTGACCGCCGGCGAGATAGGCAGCTTCGAGCCCGCGAGTGTCGTACTTGCTCTCCGCCCTGCTGCTCTCGTGGGTGGCTTCCTCATGCGAGGCTCGGGCGGCCTTTTCCAGAACCTCGAGACTTTTGGTCAGGCTGCCGATAATGTGCTTTATCAATTCAGTTTTCTTCATTTCGCGACGATGTATCGAACCGGGATATTAAACCAAAGCTCTGTGCATCACACATTCAAACCAGTTGGGGGCATGTCAAAGCAGTCGAGGCAGGCGAAGTCGCTGATCCCAGGCCGACATCAAAGCAACTGTCCGGGCTCAGCTCAGGTTCTCGGCGCTATTGCGCGCGAGGACGGTTCGGACGGCGTTTCGATTAACGCGTGTGAAGAACCAACACGCCAAAAGCACATACGCCACGGCCAGGCCCAAGCCGAGGTTCCGGGTACGGCGCCCCCGGCGATAAGCGCTCTCAGCCCTTCGAACACATAAGATACGGGCAGCAGCTTCCCGGCAAATCTCATCCACGCAGGCAGGATTGCGATCCGGTACCCGGCTGACGAAGGCCAGAATCGCTGCCTGGGAAGGAATCTCGAGGGCCCGGGTAACCCAGGTTATGCCCCTTCTCCAATGGTCTGCTAAGATTCAGGCCTGCCTCCTGACTGGACAAGTATGCAAATCGCGGCACATCCGCACTGCTCGATTACCTCGTCCCAACGCACTAGCCACGCACCTGAAAGGTCTCGATTAGTTTCCGGTGCAAGACGAACGGATTCCAGACGCTGATTCCATTTCTTCGTGGAACAAGCGGTGGGCTGGCCACCTCTCACTCTGTCAGACTCCTCCCGGCTGCCTGTGGCAGCAAATAGCGCCAGATGTTCGCTTTTTCGCGCTGCCCACAGAGGCACTTGCAGGTGAAGCAGTCTTCCCTGCCCCGATCGGTGCTGTTTGTCACCACGCCTCGCATTCCCTTATACGTCAGCCGGCGGGCGGGCTCCCGGATACCTGTTACCATCACCAAGAACTCCATCACCGCGAGATTCGCGAGAACCCCATTCAGAGTGAAAACCGCCGGGGCAGGCGTTTCACTCCCGAGCCCGTATCCATGTTTCAGACGAGCGGCACGTATTTCAGGTGTTTCCAACTCCTCCTTCGCGAGATCACGGTCTAGTTGGTCGGCACAAAGGAGACAATAATCTCCCGGCCTTGCCACGACGACACGTCCACCAAAGTCGAAGGGTTGCCCGGCCATTTCCGGAAAAATTTCGGTCGCCACATCGAAAAGCGGAACCCGGTAAGCTGATGCGAGCTCCGTTAGCACCAACCGAGGCCCATCGTGATCAAGGCATCCAAAAATCGCCGAGCATCCGATCAGACACTCAATTGCCTCCCGCGTCCTGAGATTGCATGGAATCGCTTTCACTTTTGCTTCGGGGATAATCTTGAGGATGTGTTCTCTCACGACCTCAACTTTGAGACGGCCGACATCGGATGGAAAACCGCCAGCCTCCCGGTTCATGTTGGTTTCGTCGAGAACGTCGTCGTCAATTACGCCATAGTTAAGGACGCCAGCATACGCGAGCGCCTGGCCCATTTGAGAGCCAAGCCCGCCCGCGCCGACTACCCCGACCCTTTCTGTTTCAATTTTTCTCTGTCCTTCCTCACCAAACATGAGGACTTGCCGAGCGAAACGACTGTTATTCATAATATTTAAATCTGTTTTTCCCCCTCGGCCCACAAAACCATGAGCCCGTTGGGATAATTGTCTGATTCGGGTTTCCAGCAACCGTCACGGCCCTTACCCGTTCAGCAGATGTGAAATCTCCATGCCACAGGACCGCGTCTACCGACTCCTCGCCCCAGACCATCGCCGCGAAAGGCTTGCGGTCGAGTTTCCACTTTGCGTACTCCGCAAAATCGCTGATGCCGACGACGTCACTTGGCGAGAACCACACATCGTCACCCGCGTGCGGGTGTGAGTGGCAGTCAATCGCGCACAGATTCTTTTCCCGGGCCAACTTCATGATCTTGCCGCGTTCGGAATCCCTCATTTCCAGGTAAACCTCCATTTGCACTGCCCAGCCTCGTGCAGGAACCAGATAGTAATCGGCAGCCAAGAGAGTCAAATCCACGCCCTCTTGCGACACTTGGGCGAATAAGAACGCTCCCTGCTCAAGCTCGTTCTTGAAGAAGTGTTCCCTCAACGCTTGGACCATGCGGGAAGGGATGACAATGTGATTGTTCATGCCGACTCCTCTCCGCGCAAACAGAGGTTAATACTCCGAATGAACCCTTTGAGATTATCGCCACCTTCGATCGTCGCTGCTGGACGCCAAGCCTGAGGATGCCATGAAAACCAGCCCCAACTTCCTTCGATTGGCGCAGGACCACTGCTCGATTGGGGCCCAACATTGAACGCCTGCGGAGTCGAACCGTCCTTAAGCCGCAGGTCACCATCCACAAAAAAGTTGTCCGGGCCGGTCTGTGGGTAGCCTACCGGGATTCGGAACAGCAGCTTGGTGCTCACCTTATTGAATCGCCCTGGCGGGAGGGCCAGCTCCGGGATTAAGACCCAGTCAAGCTGGTCCCCATGCCGCAAGTAGGGGAATTGCGCTCTAAGCCACTCGGTTTCTTCTCGAACCCGCTCGTGCATAGCTAACCCCGCTTGTACTTAGGTGCGCGGCCGTGTCGATGGCCGGGTTTAATGGTTACCACTTCGTTTTCCGCGAGCGTGCGCTCACGGCCTTCCGCGTCCTCTTCAATTACCGGCTGGTCGGCGGGGAGATTCCCCAGCTGCCGGATTTCCGGGACGGTGATCGTGGGTTTATCCCACGGATATTCCTGGCCTTCGATGTTCACGAAGAACTTCTGGCCAGCGTTGTTGTCAGGTTCCGCCACGGCGCTGCCGTGGCCCTCAGTAATTGATGAATATGTATTCATTGGCCACAGAATATACCAATAATGGCCATGCGTCAAATATTTAATTAAAATATGTTGACTGCATATATGTTTTGTGGCTATTTTGTGTTGAGATATGAGTACTAAACGCACCATGACACTGAACCTGACCGACGCTGAGATGGATGCGCTGGAGGCACTCGCTGGCCAAAAGGATCTGAACAAGACCGCGATTATCCGACAAGCCCTGCGCCTCTACCAATTAGTGGATCAGCGAATGCGCGAGGGGAAAAAGCTCTTCATCGAAGACGACGTGAATAAAGTTAAGTCTGAGCTCATGCTCGTCTGAAACCATGGAAGCGTCAGTCATTTACCTCGTCCGCGGCGCTGACGAATCGCTCGTCGAAGCAGTGCTCCTGGACGACCTGGACAAACCGCACTTGGAGCAACTAGAAGCAACCTGGGCGCCGGTCGTTGAGCAAGTGAAGCGCACCACGCCGCGAGACAGGTGGCCGGAAGATTGGCACTGGAATTGGCGGGATAAACTTTCTCACGCGCATCAGACGTTTGGCCAGCGCGGTTTTTGCATTACCTGCGAAGGCGGCCTCCAGGGCGCCATGCTCGTTGATCTTGCAAGCCTCTCCAACAAAGGCACCCGTTCAGTCCTGTATGTGGATTATCTTGCCGTCGCCCCTTGGAATCGTTCTGCGATTCAGACACCAAAGCGGTTTAAGGCGGTTGGCGGAACATTAATAGCGGCTGCCGTGCAGCTCAGCATCGACGAGGGCTTCAAAGGGCGAATCGGCCTGCACTCCCTCCCAGGTGCAAGGAGATTTTATGAGAAGAACTGCGGCATGACAATCATCGGACCCGACCCACAGAAACAGAATCTAACGTATTATGAATTCACCAGCGAGCAGGCAAACGCCTTTCTCGCAAAACCTCTGACAAAATGAAACTGAACCTGCCCAAAGATTGGTTCATCCGCGCAGCCAAACTGGAAGGCGACTGCGAAGTTGGTGCGGGCAGTCCGCCCACCGCCATTCAGTCTGCCACGCCGATGATCTCGGTATTCACCCACCTCACATTTGGAAGACTTGTCCTCCTGTTACGCAGGAAACTGGGGCTTTCAATCGAACAACTCGCAGCACGAGCTGAAGCGGCAACCGAGGAACTGCAAGCTATCGAAGACGACCCATACCACGAACCCGAACCGAGCACGGTCTACGGGCTAGCTCAGGTTTTTGGCCTTTCAGTTACAAAGATGATGCAGGCTGCCGGTCTTGCCGTTGCTAAAAAGCTTCCCCTAAACAAAGAGGCTGTCCGCTTTGCCACCGATGCGAAACCGACCGGGCCGCTTTCCCCAGAAGAGCAGCACGCGCTCGAGGCTTATATCGCCACGCTCCTGGACGATGAACGTGGCAAGGAATGAAAAGCCTCATTCTTGCTTCACACGTCCGCCAGAAAATCGATCGCCGAGTAGATCGCCTTCTCGATGATATTGGTCGCCCGGAGCCGCCTCTTCGGATTGAGGTGGTGCGTGACTGGCTGAAAATTGATCTTGGCTACTTTCAACGTGAAGAGGCCGGTCTGCTGGCGCGTGCTGTCCACAAGATCCGCGTCGGCGTGATGCAATCCTTTGCCCGTCCGATGTTCATCCGCGAAGCCATACAGAAATTTAAGCTCCGCGCGCTGTGTGCTCCGGATCTGAAACGCATTCTGATCGACGAGGAGGTGCCTAAACTGAAACATCGCTGGCTTGAGGCACACGAAACCATCCACCAATTGCTCCTCTGGCACCACCCAGTCCTGCTGGGCGACAATGAGATAACCCCAACCGCCTCCTGTCGGGCGAAAATCGAAACTGAAGCCAACTATGGTGCCGGTCAGCTAATTTTTCTGCGCGACCGATTCGTCGAGGAGGCTCGGAGTTCGCCGCTGGGTTTTCGGACTCTGCAAAAGTATGCGAAATCCTTTGGTAACACCCAAACTTGCACCCTCTGGCGCGCAGTTGAGCTTCTCGGTTCCGAGCAACCCCTGTTAGGCGTCATTTCCGACCATCCTCACATCCGTCGCCGGCCAGACGATTTCGATGGGGCGAATCCCTGTCGTCATTTTATTCAATCCGAGGCTTTCGCCGCTCGGTTCGGCCAAGCGAGCGAGCACGAGATTTTCGACTGCATCGTTTCATACTGTGGATCTCAAAGAGGTGGGCCCTTGGGCGAAAGCGAGATCGTTCTAGCCGATGACAATGGAGACGAGCACGTCTTCGCCTTTGAAACCTTTTTCAACGGCCATGAAGCCCTCACATTTGCAAGGCACCTTGGGAAACGGGCTGTAACGGTGCCCGTCATCGCAATCTGACTTGAATTTCTGCAAACCCCACGAGAATCAGCAGCGACAAATGTCATTCAAAAGCCTATTCATCGGCATTGATCGGTATCGATCCCCGCTAATTTCAAACCTCTCGTGTTCGGTTCGCGACGCCCAGGCACTCCACGGACTTTTTTGTGACGCATTTGGCAGCTCGGAATCCGTTCTTCTTACAAACGAGCAGGCTACCAAATCGGCGATTCTCAAGGCACTTGTGGAGCTTCAAGAAGCAAAACCGGATGATATCGTTGTGATTGGGTTTTCTGGCCATGGCTCGGACTCCCATCACCTCATCTCACACGAAGCCGACCCGCTCGCACTCGATTCAACCACAATTCATCTGGATGAACTCACGAATCTTTTTTCGCGTATTCCCGTGTCAAATCTCGTGCTCCTCTTGGACTGTTGCTTCGCCGGGGGGGCTGGCGCCAAGGTCTTCCATGCTCCTACGGCCACGAAGGATACGGCTTCGGCGGATGCCTTGCTGAGTAAGATTAGCGGCAAGGGACGCCTCATTTTCACCGCTGCCACAGCGAAGCAGGAAGCAATGGAAGATCGGCGCCGCGGGCACAGCTTGTTTACCTTCTTTATATGTCAGGCGTTCAAAGGTGCCCCGGAAATCGTCAAGGCTGGCAAGATTCCGCTCTTATCATTGATTGAGTTCGTGACCCGGTCGGTGGTAAACGCCGCTCGTCAGATTCGCCACGAACAAGAGCCAACCGTAAAGGGCGTGATTGAAGGCGAGTTGCTGTTTCCAGTGTTGATCCCAGGCGCGATTTTTAGACGGTTTTTCCCCGACCCAGCTCCAATTTCCGTCAGCTCGAACATCAAGGATCTTACCGGATTTGGGTTTCCCCAGCCATTGATCGGTATTTGGAGTGGTGCGATTCCGTCCCTCAACGAATTGCAGCAGGAGGCCATCAACAAGGCGGGCTTGTTTGAAGGTCAGCATCTCGTTGTGTCTGCGCCAACGTCATCGGGAAAGACGATGATCGGCGAATTGGCAGCGTTGTACCGTAACCTGAAAGGGGAACGCAGCTACATACTGTTGCCGCTGCGGGCGCTCGTGAACGATAAGTACGCTGAGTTCACGTCAAAATATGGGCCGTTCGGTGTGCGTATCATCCGATCTACCGGCGAGATTTCCGACGACAACAATGCGCTGCTCCGTGGTAAGTTCGATATCGCGTTGCTGACGTACGAACGGTTTGCTGCGCTCGCGCTGGTCGCACCACATATCATGCGCCAGGTTGGCGTCGTGGTGGTCGACGAAGTGCAGATGATCACGGACCTGAACCGCGGAGCCAATCTTGAATTTCTGCTCACGCTATTGAAGTCGCAAAGAATGTTGGGTGTCGAACCGCAGATAATCGCGCTTTCCGCCGTTATCGGGGACACCAACGGTTTTGAGTCCTGGCTGGATGCCCGGCTGTTGCGCAGTGAGAAACGCCCGGTTCCGCTGGAAGAGGGTCTGCTCGATATGAGCGGGACGTTCCGTTACATCGCGGCAGATGGCACAGAGCAGCAGCTCAATAATTACGTGCGCCCGGAATTCCGCAAGGGCACATCGCAAGACATCATCATCCCGTTGGTGCGGCAGCTTGTAGGCGCGGGGGAGAAGGTCATCGTGTTTCGAGAAACGAAACCGATTGTCCGAGCAACTGCGGAATATTTGAAGAACAGTTTAGGCCTTCATGCGGCGACCGAAACCTTGGCTCAACTCCCCGCAGGTGATCCATCTGTCGCCTCGACGCAGTTGCGCGGATGTTTGCAGCACGGTGTTGCCTTCCATAATGCGGATCTTGACCGCGAAGAACGACAAGCAATCGAGGCCACGTTCAGGGATCCGAACAGCTCTCTCAAAGTGCTGGTGGCGACGACGACGCTTGCCATGGGGGTCAATACTCCGGCCTGGTCGGTGGTGATTGCTGGCCTGGAGCATCCTGACTCGCCGTATAGCGTGGCCGAATACAAAAACATGGTTGGGCGCGCCGGCCGGCTTGGCTTTACGCCGAAAGGCAAATCCTTCTTGATTGCTCCGACCCCGTCCGATGCTTACCAGCTGTGGACGAACTATGTGGCGGGAAAACCTGAGGCGCTGGTCTCGCGCTTTTCGGACCATGATCCCCTCTCCCTTATTTGCCGAGTGCTCGCGACCGCAAGTGCCTCGAAGGTGAATAGTCTTTCCGAGCAGGAGCTCGTCGATTTCATCCAATCGACATTCGCGCACCACCAGCAGGGCCAGGCCTTCAGTGTTCAGGCAATCTCAAGCGCGGTCGCGCAGTTAGGTGGAGCGGGGCTTGTGGAGCAAGTCGAAGGCCGCTATCGGCTGACTCAGCTCGGTAAAGTGGCCGGTGAGCTTGGTATCCAAGTGGAAAGCGTGACACGAGTCGCACGAGCGCTCCGTGGTCTGCCCAGCGCTGAGCTTGTTGAAAGAGTCCTCCTCGCGGCTGCACAGGTGACGGTGGAGTTGGACGACGTCATTTTCCCCGTTCATAAGAAATCGATTAAGGAACGTCAGCGGTGGCAGGGGGCGATCCAGGAGCAACGCTTGCCCTATTCGCTTCTTGTGGAATTTGCGGCGACCGACGATCCGAGCCATACGGCACGATGCAAGCGCCTCTCCGCGGTTTTGATGTGGATTGAAGGGGTTGAACTAAATCGTATGGAGGCTTCGCTCCTGCAGCATCTGCCAGCAGATAATGCCGCCGGTCCGATTCGCGCTTCAGCTGAGCGCACCCGCGATCTCATCGAGGTCGTAGCTCGGATCGGTACGCTGGTTTCGAGCGACGGTCGCGGATCGAGCTGTGAGCTTGATGATCTCAATACGCGGCTGGAATTGGGTATTCACAGTGACATGATTTACTTGGCAAGACAGGTGAAGCGGGGATTAGAGCGTGGAGATTATCTGGCTCTCAAGCGTGCGGGCTTAACAACGGTGGAGGCTTTCGAGGGGCTTGATGATGAAGCGTTTGTTCGTGTTATAAATAGTGACGCGAAAAGGCAGCTTGTGAGACACGCAATCGACAAGCTTAAGGCAGCCAGGCCCGCACTTAGTGATGCTTTGCCGATGCCGACACCGCCGGATCCTCAATGAAAGTTGCCTGTGGTAGCTTGAGAACGTTGATTTTTCGATTTTTCAAGCTCGTGGGACATGCCCTTGTGGCGATACCGAGATCGACGCCCTGTTGCTGATGGCAAGGTTCCTGCAGACCTGGTAAAATGCTTCTCCGATGCCCATAATTCAGCCCGTAAACTGGCGGGAATAATACCCCGCCGGTAGTATAATATCGGTCACGAAAATGGCCGCGACCTGAGCTGTATCGGCTCATCGCGCTCTTGACTCCGAGACGCAACGCTTTTTTGCTTTTGTCACCGGAAAGCGGCAAATTGTATGTCCTTATTACTTGCAGATTTATCTGAAGCAGGAATCGCAATGGTTGCGGATTCCGCTATCAACACACTCGTCAATGGACGAATCTCAACTGTGGATCAGGTGGAGTGGGAACAATTGCTAAAGGTCGAGAGAATTAGAGGCGGCATCTCCTATTGGGGAAGTATTGGCTACATTCCCAAAGGGCCCAGTTGACACTTGCCGAACTTTCGGCGGTCCCCTTAACTACTTCCATGAGCGAAAGGGCCGTCAACCTGTTCCTGTATGTGGAAAACGACACCGTCAAAGAGCTTGGTGTCGTCGCACATGAGTTGGAGGGCAGCGACGACCAAATTATCGCGGCTCTGAAGAGCCGAGTTGATGCAGATTTCACCAAGGCGCCGCGTTATCCCGTTCCCGTCGCCAATATCAAGGCTTGGCTCGGGATTGCGGCGACGCAGGGCCTGCCCCTAGAGGCATACTGGTACCTAGCGCGAACGGGGAAGCCCCTTCATATTTTTGCGGAACCCCTGGAGGCCGTTCAGGCCTCGCAGAACCCGATATTTTGCACCACGATTATCGTGGA
This sequence comes from Verrucomicrobiota bacterium, assembly GCA_035358715.1. Lineage (GTDB taxonomy): Bacteria > Verrucomicrobiota > Verrucomicrobiia > Limisphaerales > UBA8199 > UBA8199. Next base: position 322,010 of record DAOPPX010000001.1, on the reverse strand, counting down.
CGGAAAGCCGCAGAACGAGGACTTGGTTTGCGCTGATCCGCAGTCTGCTCAGGTGGTGCTTTCGAGGCAATTTGGTGGCCTCGTAAGCAGGGTCGATTATCTGTCTGCGTACCTCACGCCGGCTGGCTTGAATGTCGACGATCTGCTCGGAGACGACTTTATCGAAGCCATCAAGCTTCTTTACGCGCACCGGTATTACGTTTCGGCGATGAAGCTCCTCATGTCCTTCGTTGATTCGGCGGCCTATCTGGACCTCGGGGATGTCGCGGGGAACTTTGTGACCTGGCTTTCCAAGTATGCGGTCCTCGCTGCGGTCGGCGTGACCCCGGATGAGTTGTGGGAGCTAAGGAATTCCCTTTTGCACATGACGAACCCGCACTCCCGAAAAGTGTTGGCGGGCAAGACACCTCCACTTTCTTTCCATTTCGATCCCACTTCCCAGAAAATTCGCGTCGATGGGGGTAGCGGGACGAAAATGTTCTCTTTCGAGGCCCTTTATAACGCGGTCATCGAAGCGGTGGGCCCCTGGACGAAAACCTACTCTGGAAACCTCGCGAAGCAGTTGGAGTTCATTCACCGATACGACACGGTTTTGTCGGAAGGGCGCATTGGAAAACTCAGGGCGAAGCGGGCGACAACCTGAGAATTGCGACCGTGCGCGAACCGACTGTGATTATTCCAAAAGCTAATGAAACTGGCTAGGGGTGAGGGCCTTCAATCCGCCGAACGGTTGGGATGGGCAGTCCCTGATAGCAGTTCCGCGAACCGGAGCCGTGGCAGTTATCATCCGTTCCGTTTCGTGGTGCGCCTGCGCCAAGACATGCACGAACGGCTTGAGCAACATCCGGGCGGGATCTCGAGCTCTCGGGATTACGGCCTAGTTGATGCCTTCTCGACCTACTTTCATGAGACCCTGCATTGGTGGCAGCACATCGGTAGCACAACGGGGTTACTCCTCTCCCTGTCTCCCCCCATACAGTGCCACATCAATTACAAGCACCTTCAATTCGCGCTGCAGAACGTCGGCCCACAAAAGCCGGTTAAGTGTCTAACCCAAGGCCCTCCGCGGAGGTATGGCACCGACGTTGAGGCTTGCCTCAACCGAATCGTGAACAACTGGTACGACCTGGAGTTCAACCGCCGCATCCTGATGAATCCTATGGTCCTGTCGGACGTATTGGGGAGCCCTTACTTCGAATCGCAGGGGCATTCTATCATTATCGGGCTGGCGAACCTGCTCTTGCTGCTCGGGGCCACGTTTGACCCCGACCATGGGTGCGTCCCTCACCCGAAGTCCTGGGAGGACCCTGCTGCCGACTTGCGCGACCGGCGCGTGGACGGGTATTGCTACGGCTCGACGGTCCGCACCACAGACATCGGAGCTTATCAGATATTCGAGGGGCAGGCCCGATTCAGCCAACTGCAGTATCTCCACCTCGCAACGACGCCCAACCTCTCGTGGAACGAGTTCCGGAGCCTGGGCATGCTCGGCGGGGTTTACGTCGAAGCATTCGAGAAGTTTCTGCGGCTCACGGGCTGGGGGTGGCCTGCGACCCCGGTTTCCGCAGAGGTATTACTCTTTCTCCTCGTTTGCGACCTGGCCCTAAATCCGAGCGATGGCTACCCGTTCGACATCCGGCATTTTGAATCGCTCATAGAGTCAGTGGATCCGGGTATACGGTTCTCCTGGTTCTGCACCCAAATAGCACAGCAACCGACCTTGCGGGGTGCAGTCGAAAAATGCGACGCGAACGCGTATCTGGAGATCGCCACGGCCCTGTGCAAGTCGATCGCCTGCGAGACGCCGGCGGTAATCGCCAGTGAGCTGATGAGGTGGGCGTCGCGGACCCCCGGCTTTGCCGAACTTCTGGAGCAGGAGAGCTCCTTCAGTTTTTCAGACGAGAACCTGCCGCTCAGGGTGTGCTTTGCGAAGCACCTCCGATTCGCCGAGCAGCGGGTTCGCAGGCCGGAGTTCTTTTGCTGGCCGGCGATGTATCTCGCCGAGCGCAAGGGGGCCAACGTCAACCTGCAGGAATCGCTCGGGATCTTTAACAAGCACCAGCCGCCGTTTCTGGTCCATCCCAACGGCGAGATTCGCCCGGCGCTCTACGAGGGGGCTTCAGAAAAGAACCTCTACGATACGTTCAACTCCTTCTACTACTGGGTCCTGCTGTATGACCTGATCAGGCAGTGGATTATCGAGGATGGGCCCTACAACCTCGATTTCACCTGGATGCACCCCCTCTATACTGCTGAATTCTGCAGACCATGGGCTGATCGCGGCTTCAAAGAGCACTTTGGGGTCAGGCTGGAAGATTTCAATCTTGGCTCGTCCTGAGTTTGGCCGCACCCCATTCTACCTCTGAGCGCCGCAGTGCGTGACCAGGGACCTAGGAGCGGAGCACCCGCGCTTCCTTAGACCGGGTTCGCTCCTTGGGCAGCGGCTTGGTTGGCTTACCCCGCTGATGGGGTACGGGCGCGTTCGTCGTGATCGCCAAGATATGGTAGCCGGTGCCCGGCGTGGTCTTTTGGTTCCCGAAATTGCAGGTGAGGGCGACGCGGCCTTCCAGAATCGGCCCCTGGTGATACGCAGCGTGTTGTCGGCGCGAACGAACACCCCGTCGGCAATACGGGCGTGCGTGCCGCTTGAAAATTCGATGCCGTCATTCCAGTTTACTGGCCATGATCGAAGTTAAACATTCCGCGGGCGACGAATGGCTGGTGAGCATCAAGGGCACCGTTACCACCCATCATCGCGTGCGGGTGGCCAAAGAGGATGTCGAACGGTTAGCTGGGGGCAGATCCGCCGAAGAACTGCTCCAGGAGAGCATCCGGTTTCTTCTAGAACGCGAGCCGAATACCTCGATCCTGCCTTCGTTTGATTTGCCAGTGATCGGGCGCTATTTCCCGGAATACGAGCGGGAAATCCAAACACGGCTTCAGGGAGCGCGCTAATCTCCAAACGGCGCACAGCTCAGGCGTTACCCGTTTGTAGACACGCATTCCCATCAGGGACATACCCATTCTCAGGCCCTGTAGATCATGAGCCAAAGCAGCACCCCATCGGCACGTTCACCTGCGAGCCCGCCCGGACTCCAGATCACTCATCGTCGCCGTCACCCACGGCAACGCCGTGCCGAGGGTGACATGGCTGCGCCTGCGCTAAACTGGACGCGCGTGAGGGCCTGCGTAGCGGATGCGGACAGGAGTTCACGGCCAAACAGGCAAAGCATGAGCCGTAAGCAACGAGCCAAGATGACGGGGCTGAACTTGGCTGGGATGTTGGCCGTCCTGAATGGGACGCGAGCCCGCGACTGGGAATTCCAGGAAGGACCAGAGTCAAGGTGTGGGGTCGATTTTTACCTCAGGCACAGCCAAGGAAGGGAAGCCTACATCAATATCGATCAGGGCCATTTTACGGTGAGCGTGACAGGTGAGGCCGTTTTCAGCGGCGACCCTGCGGAACACCCGCAACTGAGGCGGTTCATCTCAGAACGAGCACGCCGGCACCGTTGAGATGCCGTCGATTCCTTTGAGGGTTCGAGAGTGCCTTGCCCGCAGCCTGCGTTACGACGCTGGCGGGCGTCAGTGACAACACGTGACAGCGCGGGCGAATCAACCGAGGACGACCAAGCCAGGATGAAGAACAGCGAATTCCTCCAGGCAGCGGTCAAACCCAGCATCCGATGCCCTGGTCATCGCAAGAGCGGGCCTATAATGGAGAGATATGCTGCAGTACGAGCGGATGAACCGGTTATCCGGGGTGTGCCTCGATGAGGAGATTCCCATCGCCTGGATCGACAACCACGTTATCGTCGCGCAGGACATGTCGCTGGCCGTGGGCCTCAGGGTGCAGTACCCCGACACGCTGTTCGCCTCCAGCGAACAGGCCGACGAGTTGCACAACAACTTCAGCAGCATGCTTAACCAGATGGCGGTCATGGGTGACGGTGAGGCGCGCTTGCAATTCCTCACGATCTGCCACAACCAGTACGACGAACTGCTGGACGACTACCTGCTGACGATGCCCCAAGGCAATCCGCTGTTGGCGCAGTTCAAACGGGACATCGGGCAGCATTACCGGGACAAAGCGGCCTCGAACGAGCTCCGGCGCTACTCGTGTTTCATCTTCATCGGCATCGAACCGGTCGTCGAGTTTTCGGAGAGAATCAAGCGGCATCGGAAGCTGAGCCCCAAGGAACATTGGATCAACCGTATTTCGAACTTTCTTCGCGACACGTTCGAGTTGTCAATGGAAGAGGCAGCGAACATGACAGAGGAAGAGTGGAACACCGCTGTCAACTTGCTTTCAAAACAGACCCAGCAGGCCCAGGCGGTCTTGAAGGCGGCCGGGATTCACACCTCGCTCATGCCCTCGGATGAAATCCTTGAGACTTTGTATTGGTGGTACAACCCCAGGTCTTACGCACTGGGAACTCGACTCCCGGCTTTCGACCCGGTCGAACCCAGGCCGGCGACCTCCTATTTCGTTCACAGCCAACTCGAAGTGAATCCGAAACAGGGCTGGCTCCAGATGGACGGACTTTACCGGCGCATCGTCTTCCTGCACGAACCACCAAGCCAGTTGCAATTCGGCATGCTTCTGCCGCAGATGCTGGCGCCGGGTTTTGTTTCCGGGGCTTTTTGCGTCGAAGCGCACAGCAGCGATACGACCAAGCGGTTGCGGAAGCTCAAGAACCGCCGCCTGCAGGTGCTTGGGCGCGTAGGCAAGCAACCGGAGCTTCGTCGGACACTCGAGGAGATCGAAGCGGAGATTGACGAACTAGCCACCGGCCGGGATCGGCCTTGGGTTGCGTCGCACTCCATTCATCTCTGGGCAACCGACCTGGACATGCTCAACAACCTCGTGCTGGAGCAACGCCAATTTGGGCAACAGAACGAGGGGATGACCTGGATCCACGAGACCACGCCCATTTTCCCTTACTTCATCAAGACCACGCCCGGCTATCTCGGTGACAAGGACCGTTACCGGGACCACGCGTACTCCTCCAGCCAACTGGCCACGCTGTTGCCGGCGTTGTACCTGCCCGACGGATCTGAAGCCCGGCCGGCGTGTCTCTTCACCACCCGGTATGGGACGCTGTACAATTTTGACCCCCATGACCAGGTTTCCCTCAACAACTATAATCTGATGATCGCGGGCTCGTCCGGCTCGGGCAAATCCGTGGCCACGAACCTTATCCTTTTGCAGAAAATGGCCAACGGCGGGCGGTGTGTCGGCATCGACATCGGCGGCTCGTATTACAAGCTCTGCCACGTGCTGGGCGGCAATTACCTGACGATGGACCTGGACAGCGAGCGCAACCGCATGAACTTCCTCTACGCGCCGCCGGGCACCATCCCCGGCGAGGAGGAGATCATCCAGAACGCACTGCTGGTGGAGCGCATGGTCATCGAGAACGACCGCGACCAACTCTCCAAGGAGGACCGGATGCTGTTGACCGAATGCATCCGACAAGCGTATCAGGCCAAGGTCGGCCGCGGCGAGGAAGTGATCCTGAGCGATGTGCAGAAGATCCTGGCCAATCAGACCTCCGCGAACGCCAAGTCGCTCGGCAACCGGCTGCGGATCTGGTGCAAAGGGGGCAGCTACGGGAATCTCTTCGACGGCAACAGCATGGTCACCGCGCGCAATCCCTTCACGGTGTTTGATTTCACGCGCCGCAAGGACGACCGCGACGTCGGGCCGATCATGATGATGGTCGCGATCCGGTTCGCCCAGACGATGACGCGGGAGTTTGCCGCGCAGGACAAAATGTTCTTCATCGACGAAGGCTGGAACCTCATGTCCTCGCCCGTCTGCGCGCAATTCCTGGAGGAGGCGGCGCGCACCTACCGGAAGTACGGCATTGCCCTCATGTTCATTTCCCAGGGGATCACCGAATGGGGCTCTCTCAAGAACAGCGAGGCCATCCGCGATTCCATCAGCACCTTCTTCCTTTTCAAATTGTCGGCCAATGTGGCTGAGCAGACGGTGCGCTACATCCAGGGGCACGAGGGGGATCTGCTGGCCCTGCGCAGCCTCGTCACTGAGCCGGGCCAGTACTCCCAGTGTTACATGATTCAGAAGCGCACCCAGGGCACACGGCGCGTGATCCTGGAATTGACCATGCCGCCGCTGCTCTACGCGACCACCACCACGCGACCGGCGGACAAACTGGAATTTGAGAAGCTGCTCAGCTCGGGCATGTCGCTCACCGACGCGCTCATCGAGTTTGCCAAACGCTATCCCAAAGGCGTCAGGGTGTAGAACCCGCCGTGAGAACCATCCCTTACAACCGCAAGATCAACGCGCCGCTCCGCTTCCTCTATTACCTGGAGGTGTTCGATCTCTTCGTCATCACAGTTCTGGGATTTCTGGTGCCGCTGGGCGTGTCCACGTTTCTGCCGGTGGACCTCCCCACCTGGCACATGCTGCTCTGGCTGGTGGGGCTCGCCTTTACCCTCATCATCGTCAAAATCGGACGGGCGCCTGGTTTTATCCAGCACTGGGTGACGCAGCTTCTACGGCCGAAATTCTATCACCCAGGCAAACGCCCTCTGCCGCATTTTCTACTGTACAGGGAGGTTTACCAAGGCGAAGTCGAGGCGGCAGCGCATCCGGACATGCCGTTCGCTGCCGACGAACTCGCTCAGATTCAGAGCAACGTTCGCCGACTCCGGCAAGCCCGCCGCGAAGCCGACCTTTTGGCTTAAAGCGGCTTCAAGCAGAGGCAAATCTCCCCCAAACACTTTTCCGTGCGCAATGACCCGTCAAACGGGAATGCAGTTGCTTGCTCTGTGCTGGAACCCGCCGGAGCAGATGATCAACTCAGGCTTTTTGCGCCTGAGCCCGCGCCGTTTCCCGAAAGGCTGTACCGCCAATTGCTCGACGGGGGCGCGCCGTTTCGGGAGCTCAAGGGCTCTCTGGGCGGCAAGAAGAAGGAGCCGGAGAAGGAGTACTGGTTTCCCTTTCACTGCCCGGAGGATTGGAATGGCGTTCTGGTCGTCGGCTATCACCCCTCTTTTCCCGAGATGCGGAGGATGGAAAAACGCCCCGGCGAGTTCGTGGGCGTGATGACCGGCGAGGCCTTTACGCTGCTCGCCGCTCACATCCTGCAGAAAATCGGCCTGAGCTGGAGCCGTTGCCTGCACGCGAGCCTGGTGCCCTGGCATGTGCCGCCCAAGACACGCGTCACCACCGGGGAAGAGCGTTACGGCTTTCAATTCATCGACAGGCTGATCCGCGACCAGAAGCCGCGGCTTATCATCAGCTTCGGGGCCAATATCGTCCCGCATTTGGCCAGGCACCTCCAAAGCGCCACCGTCACGGAATTGCAGGGACAATTCATCCCGCTTGCCCATTATCAAACCTGCCTGGTCTGCGCGACCCAGCCGGCAAACCTGCTTGGTAAACCGGAGTGGATCAAGAGTTGGGAGCGGACGTTGCGCGGCCCGTTGATGAATTGGTTCAACCAAAACACGGAAAGCGCCCCTGAACCTCCATGCTTCTATATCGACAATCCGGCCGATCTCCAACGGCATCTGCAAGAAATTCAGGATGATCGCGAAGAGATGTTTTGCCTCGACACCGAGTTTGTCGGCCACGACGTGACCGATTACCGAATCCTGGACATCATCCTGGCTACCCGCAGCCGCACGCTCAATATCCGCGTCCACGAGGGACGCCACGATCCGGTTTTGCGCAACCCTTATGACCTCCCTGACGAAAAAGGGGCAGTCTATATCTTCCCTAATGAAACTGCCTTCAGCCAATGGACAAGCCCCTCGCACAGTTTCCGCGCTTACATCGACGACGTGCGCTGGGTCTTCCAGGGCAGCCAGGACGAGTTGGCGGGTATTCTAAAGAAGTTTCTCCAGCGACCCGAAGTCAAAGTGGTCGGGCACGCGCTGAAAGTGGACGCAATCCAGATGCTCCTGTTTGGCGTTGACCTGCGAGACCAGTTGCACCTTTGCACTTACGATCTGGCCAAAGTGCTCGACGAGGGACAGCCCCAGGGACTGGGGGATCTCATCAGGGTTTATCTCGGCAAAGAGGACCACAAAACCGAGCTGGCACGCTATCGGGAAGCCAGGGGAATCACCGATGGCAGCTACGGCCTGGTGCCATCCGAAATCCGGCTGCCGTATGGATGCAAAGACGCACGCCGCACCTTCGAGCTGGTTCCGGCAATGCTGGCGGATTTGAAACAGCAGGACCAAGACCTGAAACGCAGGGAACCGGACGCCTACGCCAGGGGCTGGACGCTGGAGAACGCCTATTTCAACCTGAAGCGCAAGCAAATGGGAGCGCTGATCGAGATGGAACTGGTCGGGCACCCGTTCAGCCTCGACCGGCTCCAGGAGAACATCGAGTGGTACGATTCGCGCCTGGAGAAATTGCTGGCCGAAACGGTCGCATACATCAAAACGCGCGTCACGACCTCTGAAGTCAACCCAGGCTCGGCGGCTCAGTTGCGCCAGATCTTGTTCAACCAGCCACCCACGGGCATCGGACTCTTCCCGCTGTTCACCACAGAAAGGCCCGTACGGGAATGGGCCCGGGCCGTTAAGGAAACGCTCTTCCGGGCCACCCAGGAGCCTTTGCTCAAGCCTGGCGCGAAGCTGGAGGAAGCGGACCAGAAGAAAGTTCAGGCGCTGCTGGATTTCATTCACCAGCGGCACGGCAGCGCGGCATTTGACATTAACGACCCGGCGTTGCGCAATCTCCTAGGCAGCGTGGAGTGCCCGATGCCTCTGGAAATCCCCGAACGGAACTATCCGGTCCTTACCGCATCCACGAATCAGGAAACTTTGGAGATGCTGGCGCCGGCCGACCCACTTTGCGAGAAACTCAACGACTGCCGCTCGCTTGCCACCCTGGCCAACAACTATTGCCGCATGGACGGCCCCTGGGGCGCCAGCCGGGTAAAGGAATACCTGGAATCATTGGAGCAGGATGACGATCCCAATCGAGACCAGCTTGAACTGTTCGGCGCTGGCGAGGTTGACGCAAAGAAGACGCCGGGGCCGGAACTGGTAGGCAAGCGCCAGAAGGCCATTTCCATGGCTGTGAATCGGGACCACTCAATTCTTTATACGACCTACTGGGGTTCTTTGGAAACGCACCGGCTCCGCACCTCGCCCAACGTGAGCGCGGTCCCCAAAGGGGAGGAAGATTACGTGGCCAAGATTGCCGGCGAGGCTCCGCCACACAGCATCCGCGGGCTGGAGATGGCGCCGCGCGGCTGGTTCATGGTGGAGCTGGACTACTCGGCCGCCGAGGTGCAGCGCTTGGCCCAGGTCTCGGGCGACCCCGAAATGATCCGGATTATGGAGGATCCTCAAGGAGACCCGCACGCCTCGTTGGCTCGCGCGAAGGACCCGGAACGCCTCGGCCATCTGAGCGACGCAGAAATCAAGAAGCACCACAAAGCAGAACGGGACGAGGCCAAGCCTTTCACGTTCGGCATCCCCTACCAGCGCGGAAACGAGGCCATGGCGCGCAGCCTTAACCGGGAGGCCGTCCGCGCGAAGAAGCCGGCCACGCACACCGCCGAGAGCGTTGCTCGGATCAAGAACGCTTACCGCAACCTCTACCGCGTCGCCTGGGACTATCTGGAAAGCCAGATGAATCGCGCGATCCCGCAGGAGACCGGACTTGCCGGAAAGACCTACTTCACACACAGGGGCGTTTTCGGTTACCAGGTCAGTCCCGCTGGTTTCCGCCGCCGTTACCTGGATCCGGCCCTGGTCCGCATCATCCTCAACCAGGAAAACCGCTGGGACAGCGATTTATTGCGCGCCCTGAAAGATATGCGGCGCGAAGCCTCCAACTGGCAGATTCAGCACGGGGTGGCGGTTTACATCATGGAAGCCTGCGCCAACTGGGTGGAATTCCGCCGCCGCAATCCGAACGTGCCGATCGTGCTTATCGACATTTTGCACGACGCCCAGCGCTATTTGGTTCATTGGTCCGTGGTGAGCCTCGCCAAGGAGTTGCTCCCGCGCATGATGCTGGACATTCCTTCGAACCAGCGGCCCAAGCTGCGGGTGGATATGAAGATCACCTACGAATGGAACGGCGCGGAGGTCAACGAGCTCGTGCCGCATCCTGACCAGCCAGACATTGAGATCCCGGGGCTCAAATACCTGGGACTCGAAAGTTGGAATCGGGTCACACCCTGATCACGATTTCCGGATTGTTGGCTTACGGGCACCTGGCCGCTCGCCTTCTAATCGAACAAAAGAGAACGTGGTTTTGCTAGGCGGTTCAGCTTGGGCTCCGGCTGCGAAGAAACGGAAGTCTCCGCTTCCCAGACCGGGATAAGCTGGCCGTGGCGGACACAGTCGATGCGATCTGGCCCGATCTGAATCCAAGCCAATTTGCCCTGCGCCCCCAGGACGCTGGGCAGGTGCAGCAAGCGAACCAGGTTCGACGGGATGGGGACTAGTGTTAGGCGCCAGCAGGAGCCCACGCGTTGCAGGCCAAGGACCTGCCCGTCGCTCGTGCAACCCCATACTGCATAGAGGCCCGGATTTGGAGGGTCATCCAGAAATATTCCTTCCTCTTTGGCGGACCTGCTCGCCAGCCGATCGAAAAAGTGCTCGATTCGCTTCAATTGGGGGGCGAGAAGCCTGTTGCCGATAAGCCCCCGCACCGGCAAACCAGGCGCGCACCCCGGAAACACACAATCATCCAACATAAGCTTCGTAACCCCAACACCGGGATTCTCCATTATATGGCGGTTTGCAGCGCATGGCAGGCCGAGGTTGTGGGCGCCGTTGCCTCTCCCCGAACATGCGCAAACCGGAAGCACCAACGCTCCGATGTGATCCCCCGAATCCAGCCCTCCAGGAATCTATAATGTGTACGGGGGGCAGTCCGCCGCCCAGAACCTTGGCGGCCCTTGCCGTGGACCGAAAGTGACGTGGATCGAAAACAAAACATGAGCCAATTGGACCAACTCCTGGCGCTCTACAAGGGGGCGCAAACGGATGCCGAGAGGCGCATCCTATTGGCAACGGCGCGAATCAGCAGCCCGGGTGATTTCCCTCGCCTGGAGAAGATGATACTGCGGGAGGAGATAAAGGACATTCCTTTGGATCAACTCCCAGCAATCATTTCCACCCGCCGCGGCCTTTCTCTCCAGAAAGCTGAGGAAGAGCTGCGCGAACTCATTCTCGATCACCTGCTCAATTTTGCCAGCCCCAAGCCTAGCCCCCCGAGCCAGGCGTCGACGGCGGTTGGCTCTGCACCCAGAGTAAGCGCTCCAGCCTCATCTGCAGACGAGAGTTCGCCGCCTGAAACGGCTAGGGTGATGATTCCTGATGGCTCCAGCCGGCCGGAAGCAATCCTCAAGGAGAAAGGAAAAGTGACACCGGAAGGCAGTCAACACGAGGACCTATCACCGCCAGGAACCGCAACCGCATTCGGACGACTTCAACCAAGAGGAATAGGCGGATAAACCCGGCCAAACAGGCTTGTGTCAAAACAGCACGCGTTCACGCGACTGCCGACCCCGAGTTGCCGCCCCGAATGAAAATCACACTTCCTGCCGAGCAGAAAACATCTGCGGAACTGGAACGGTTCTTCGGGCCAGGGGGAGGAATCGTCACGGAATTCGGCGGGCGCGCCCGGTGGAGCCAGGCCGAAATGGCGCTGACTTTCAACAAGGCCATTCACCAGCGGCAATCGATTTTGATCGAGGCACCGACGGGAACCGGCAAGACCCTGGCCTATCTCATCCCCATCGCCTTGTTCCTGCGCAGTCATCCCAAACAGAGATTTGTCATCGCCGTCGCCACGAAACATCTCCAGGCCCAGATCGAGCGGGATCTGGAGAGATGCTCGACGCAATTCCCCGAATTCAAAGAGAGTGCCGTTCTCAAGGGCACCAACAATTACCTGTGCCTGAACCGGCTCAAACGCGCTGCCGTTCGGTCTCAATCCAACAACCGGGTCCAGGCCGACCTGCGCCAGTTGCTGGACAACTTCGAGCGGTTGGAGAAGCTCCCCCACGGCTGGCGGGAAGAATTGCCGGAGAAGATTTCCGATGCTGCCTGGGTCCAAATCAACGGCGAAGGCAATTGCTGCAAGTCCGCTTGCGGCTGTTACCGGCGCCAGGCGCGCCGCGCCGCCGAGAAGGCCAGGATCATCGTCGTAAACACCGATCTTTTGGGCTACAACCTCAAGTACACCGGCAAACCCGTGCCGACGGAAACCGATGGTGACGCGCCCAAGCCGATCCTGGTCTTGGACGAAGCCCACACGTTGCTGAGCCGGTTGACGGAGGTGGAAAGCGCCGACATCTCGATCCGCACGCTGGAGGGGGCGGTCCACATGCTTGAACGCGACATCTTTGACCGGCCGCATTTGCAAACCCGGCTGCAACTGGCCGCCCAGCGCCTGCAGCGCGTTCGGCGCGGCTTGGAATCCGGATCCGAGGGCCAGGAGATCATCAAACCTGATACCCCTGCCGGCTTGGTGTGCCGCGAATTAGTCTCCGCCATCCGCGAAATCAAGGGCATGGCAGCCTTGCTGCGAAAAGAAGCGCCAACAGACGAGGTGGCGGGGGATTACCGCGAAATTGAAAGCCGCCTGGGTTTCTCGGAAACGAGCCTTGATTCGTACCTTGGAAACAAACTGCCGAATTACGTGATGCTCCTGGACCGAACACCGTCCCCAAACGGAAAGGCTGCCATTAGCCTGGAACTTAAGCCTTTTGATTTGGCGGAGAGCCTGGACAAGCTTTGGGCGACCTTTCAGCAATGCACGCTGATTTCCGCCACTTTGGTGGGCACTTCCATCCCGGAAACCAAGAAAACCTTCAACGCTCCAGATTGGAGCACGGCCAATTTCCCCTCTCCCTTTGATTACAAGAAGCAGATGCGCGTCTTCCTGCCGCCTCGCGGGAGCATTATTGCCGAGTCGCCGGCCTTTGCCGAACAGATAAAGCGCATCGCCAGGATAACTGACGGTCGCGTAATGGCCCTGTTCACCAATTACCGGCAGATCCAGGAAACGCAGCAATTGCTCCAGGACTGGTGTGCGCGCGAGGACTACCGCCTGCACGTGCAGGAACGCAACACGAGTCCAGAAGCATTGGTCGAGAAGTACAACCGGGAGCCGAGGGCCGTCATCCTCGGTAATCATGCGATGGGCACCGGAGTCGACCTCCGCATCCGCGCGCTGATTATCACCAAGATACCGTTTGATCAGCAGACACCCTATCGGGAGGCCCGGCAGAAGTATCTTGCGGCAAAAAAAGTCAATCCGTTCCGGGACGATACGCTGCCTGAAACCGTGCGCCGTTGGAAGCAGTGGTGGGGGAGGCTCATCCGGGAGGAGAAACAGAAGGGAATCCTGGTCGTCCTCGACCCCAAACTGCATACGGCCAGCTACGGCAGCTACTTCCTCCGAAGCCTGCCGCCGGGAGCCAAGGCAACCTGCTTGGACGATCCGGCCTTTCCACTGCCCACACCCGAGCAATACGCAGAATGGGCAAGCGATAAGCCCTCCAAGAGAGCCTTGCCGGGTGCGGCAGGTGCGCCAAATGCGCTTGAGGTTGAAATGGCGATTGCATAATCTTAAGTAGTACATGAGTTCTGAGTTGCAGGGAAATTCCCGCAGCAGTTTTTAGAACATGGAAGCCTTGTTTCATCCTGGCGCGTGCTGGTTGGTTATCGTCGATAACCGCTGCACCGTGCTTCGCATCCAACCCGGCGGCGACCGGTGCCAATTCCCCGGAGAAAACGGGGAGCATTCGCTGGGCCGCATCCAGGAGTGGCTGAGCCCGGTCTGGACCGCCACGATGCTCAAGTGCGTCCAGTGCCTGAAGCGGATTGCGCAGCAGCTGAAACCCGGTGCGAAGCTGGATATTTGTGACCAGTGCCGAAACACGGTGGGGTCGCCTCGGCCGATGTCGTACTGGCTCGGTTATCTTGATGATCAACCGGAAATCGTGCGGGTGGTCGAGGATGGCATCCACCGCCTGGGAGAAGCGCAAACCTATCCATTGGCACACGTTCGGGAGTGGCTGATGCCAATCTGGGGGCCAGACATGGTGTATTGCCCAGGCTGCTGCCAGGCCAAGCCCAGGAAAGATATCGTTTTCCTTTTCCACAGGTCTCCCAAAGGAGTATGTAAGGACTGCAGCGAGCATTTCGAGTTCGAACATCCTGAGGTGTCGGTTCGCGCCTAACTTCGCCTAACCCCGCCTGACCGAATCGCACACAATCCCCTTCCGATCTTGAAACCTCGAGGGGCTTCTGCCCTCGGAAGCTCCTCAAAGGCCGCGCCCTACAATGGGGTATGCATCGAATTGCCGGCCAAACCCAATCTGCATGAAGGGCCAAAAGGCGGATTGGAGCCTCGAAGATTATCTGGGAAGGAAGGAGGGGCTGATCATCGCCGGCTGCGACGAAGTCGGGCGGGGCGCCTTCGCCTTCAGCCTGGTCGTGGCGGCCTGCGAGTATGCCCCGAACGTGGAGATGCCTTTCGAAATCCGCGACAGCAAGGCTCTGACCGGCGTGGAGCGGGAACGATTGGTGGAGGTGCTAACGGCTGAATTCGCAAACAAGGGGCTGCTGCACGTTGCCTACGCCGAAGCTTCGGCCTGTGAGGTGGAATCAAGCAATCTGAACGAACTGAACCTGAGGCTCTTCAAGGATGCGCTGCAGAAGCTTCCGCAGTTTGACCGCGTTATCCTTGACGGAAGCATCGCCGACCAGACGTTTCCGTTTCCCGGGCTTTGCGTTCCGAGAGCCGACAAGCGCAGCATCACGGTCGCCACCGCCTCCGTTTTTGCGAAGGTGCGGCGGGACCGGCAGATGCATGAATTGCACGAGCAGTTCCCCCAATACGGTTTCAACGAGCACGTCGGCTACGGCACTCAACTTCATATCGAGGCCATACGCAAATTCGGCCCAATCCCCGGGGTGCATCGCAGGAATTTCCTGAGAAATCTGGCGTGAGATTCCAGGGTGCCAGGCACCCTCAAGGATTCCACTCCTCAACGGACCGATCCCACTGCTGCGCGGTGGAGAGATTCTGGGCGCCAGCGGGAACTGTCTCGGCGTTTATAGCGTAAATGACTAGGCCGGCCAGGTTGGTATTGGGCTGTAGCGCCGCCAAGCTCGGGACGTCCAGAAGACCGACCCGCAGATAAGGCTGAAGGCATTGGAAGCGGGCCGCTTCATCAGCCGGGAATACTGCCTGCGGATGATCCGCCCGCCAGGCGGCCTTCGCAGAATCGATTCGCGCCAGGTCCAGAGTCACTTTGCCGCGCAGTTGGCGGTCGCGCGAACCGCCCATTCCCCACAGGCTGAGGCCCACAATGAGCAGCAGGAGCGCCATCACGGCAACGACCTCGACCAGAGAGAACCCTTTGTCAGTTTTCCGCTGCATATCAGGGGCAGTGCGAAGCGCCCGTCCCAATGTCGTTGATGAGATAAGTAATCCCCGGCGCCTGGAAATCCGCCATCGAGGAGAAAGGGCGGCCCACCTCCAAGTACTTGTGGATTGCATCAAAGCGCCCGGTTTCATCCGAAGGGAACGGGGCGCCGTTGTGATCGAGCACCCAAAGACCCTTGGCGGAGTTGAGGGTTTCCATGTCCGCCGAAATCCGGGCTAGCAACGCCCGATCCCGCGCGTTGCCGGTCGTGACCAGAACGATGCCGACCAGGATGCTGATGATTACCAGCGCCCCAACCAACTCGACTAGCGTGAATCCTTTTTGTCGTTTCATGAGTTTGAGAACCGTAGGTACACGCCGCGAACGGCATGACCCGAATCCCGAACCACCACCAGGTCCGCGTTGAAAAGGGCCAATAGCTCGGGGCTGACATTGCCCTTCACCACGCCGAACCCCGCAGCAGAAAGCAACGCATTGAGCTCGGTCAGCGCGCTTGAAACCAGCGTTGGATTGGACGCTTCGGGGCTGGAGAGACGGTAAACGGCGGACTGCAAAGACATGTAACTCGGATCCGAGCCGGTCTGCGAAACCAGCGAGCCGGCCCCAGCCGCGCTTTGGATCGGGCCAAGGTCGACTCCGTTAGCGACCAGGGTCTCGACGCCCTGGGCAAAGGCTTTCTCCAAAGCGCGTGCCGAGGCGGAGAGAGCCGACGAGCGCAAATCACCCAGACGAACCGTGATGATGCCGACCAGAATCAAGACGACCGCCAGGACCGAAACCACCTCGATCAACGTGAAGCCCGGGCAAAGGCGTCTTCGATAGCACTGAATTCCCATACCTTCCATTTTAGGACCGGGCCGCTGCGACAAGCTTCAACAGGAGCACATTCGGATAAACGTCACCGCCGGCGCAGTAAGGGCGTTCGCGAACCTACAATGGAATGATGCAAAAGCTACGCCTGTGCCTGGCGGCAATCGTGATGGTGGCCCCGTTCTCCTGGGGAGCCGCTCCTGGCTGGATCGGCGTTGATAATCAAACCTACGACACCGTTTACCTCAGCCGTATTGGGAATCCCAGCACCTCTGTGCTGGTGCCCAAGCGCATGCTCGGGCAGTTCCAGGTCCCTTTGGTGGGGCAAGGAGCGCCTTCTTTGGAAGCGCTGGAGGTGAGTTTTCCAGGCGGCATCGTTCTGCCTGAGCCAGAATTCCGCGGCTTCGACGGGCAGTTTGGGCAACCGGTCAACCTGGTGATCGTCTCGCCCCAGAACGTCACGATCACGTACGATCAGGCCGCCGCGACCGGCGGCCCCGCCACGAACACGCTTAATCCAACCGCGACGAGTCCCGGTCCAGAAGGCATTTACGGCGGCGGAATGGGAATCGGCTACGGCCCCGCAAACTACCCCAACAGAAACCCGCTCCCAGCCGCGAAGGCAATTGCATCAAGAGATGAGGGCAGTCCGCCAAAACCGCCCGAGCCTCCCAAGAAGCGGCTGCTCTTGCCGCAGAACGCCGGCGCCAAAGTGAAGCTTGTTGCCGCAGACTCGCGTTACAAGCTGCTCGATGCGCCGGCTCCGATCAGAGGTCAATCCGTAGAAACGGCAAAGGCTGCGGGAGCCGTTGCAACCGAAATCCCGCCGGAGGAAAAGAAGGGAGGCTGGGGGTCCTTGGCCACCTGGGTGGTCGTGTGCGTCGCGATTATCGGGTTTGCAGCCTGGAAGCGCCTGAGTTCGAAATGACCGGACGGCCGCAATCATGAACACCGGCGAAGCAATCTTGCGGCTGGCGGGCATTATTCCCGAGCACAATTTGAAGGAGGTCCAGGCGCTGGCCAGCTTCAACACCTGGGGCGTGGACTCGCGACCGGGGCGCCTGCCGTCAATTCTGTACATTGGCGAAGGGAGCCGGGATTTCGGACCGCCCTGCTGGCCGTTCATGGCGGCGCATGAGGCGATGCACTCGATTGCCACCTTCCATCTGCACACAGATGATTACCACTTCCTGCTCTACAACATCTGCGAGGACTGGAGGGTGAACGAGTGCCTGCTCGGCGTCTTCTACGAGAAGCTGGCAAAAAGCTTCAGAGAGACGCGCCTGGCCATTCTGCGGCGGTGGGAAAAGGATCCCTTGAAACTGAAATCGCCGGTCAGTCAAGTGCTCCAGCACCTTTGCTACCTGAACCACCTCTCAGAAAAGGGACCGCGTCTGAATGCTTCGAATGATTACCTGAAAGAAGTCCTGCGGATCCGAGAAGAGTTCGGTTCGGCGGAAAATTGGCCGCTGGTGCCGCCCAACCCGGACCGGTTCGAGCGTGAGCAGGAAAACGAGCGGATCGGCAAAAGGCTGGCAAGAATCATCCTCGGCCACCGCCTGCCCCCAAGGATCTGCCCGGCCGAGCTTCGGGTCCTCATGGTTCGGGCAGGCTATGACCTGAGTTTTCGTCGAGGTCTGACCGCCCCTCGAGGGCCGGAGAATGCCTCAGACGGCCCTTCCCGCAACCCAGCAACCCAGATTGAGGAATGAAACGAACTCGCAAAATCCTCCTTTTGGCGCTCGGCGGCCTGGCCGTCACCCTGGTTCTGGTACTCTGGTTCACACCCGCACCCAAGCCTGTCGTAACCCGGCAGCAGCTCAAGGCCGCGTACATCCGGGCGGCGCAACGACTATATCGGCACGAGATTCTGAGCCTTTACAACCCGCCGGAGGAAGCCTTCACCCCGCACGGGTTACAGCTTCTGCGCCGCATCCAGGAACTCTACTCGCCGGTATTTCTGCCTTACCTGGTCGCCGGGTCGGTGCCGGTTCAGCAGGATGTGCTCTACAACCCGTGGTTCGACCTGTTCATCCTCATTGAGGACTCCGATGAAGAGATAAACAGCATCGTGTTGGCCTCCTCGCTGGCGGCGGGGCAAACGCCACAACTCCAAGTCCGTGAAAGGTTCTGGCAGGAGTTCTACCGGCGCTACCCGGTGGCGCAGATGGCCGCCTTCTCGAACCCCAAACCCTTTGCGGACACTGGCCGGGTGATTCTTGAAATGCGCAATCTCACCAACCGCTTCGCTTGGCCGGCCCGGATGCAGGTGGGTCAGACGCGGGCTTCGTTCGACCTCTATATTCAAAGGCCGGCCCAGGCGATTTACTGCACGCCCACCGAACCGGGCACCTATGTGGTGCTCAACTTTCACCAGGGGTGCCTGCACACCAACGTCATGGCGCTGCCGCCATACCACGTGAAGGAGGTTCATAGATTTCTTGTTGAAACCATCCAGAACGGGCCGGGACAACCAGCACCGAATCCGCACTAATATGAAAACTCTCATTTGCTTAGCCCTGTTATTCGCCTCCGTCCTCAGCCATGCCGAGGCGGTCAAGCTCTGGGACGGGAAAGGTCGCGGGATGGACCTGGTGACGGTGGGACACAAGCGCGTCACGGTGTTCCTGGCTGACGGGCGCACCACCGTGTTGGGCATTCCGATCCTGGTGGAAAAGCCCAAAGCCGCCGCTCCGACTGCTGCCAGGAAACCCGCAACCCGCAAGCCCTAGCCGATGCTCTCCATGCTGCCTGCAAACCTTCAAGTGGACGGCGCCGCCGACCAAGCGCGGGACATCCTTAACCTGGTGATCACTTCAGACGTGAACGATTACTATCTGGCGCTGGGGCGCAAACCGTTCATCCGCCGGCAAGGATTCTTTAACGAAGTGAGCGGTGCGCCGCTGATCGACCAGGACAAGATGGAAGCGATCCTGCAGTTCCTGCTCAACCAGCGGCGCAAAGAAGCCGATGCCGCGCTGGGTGCCAGGGAATCCTATCATTTCTCAGGGACACTCTCCTCCGCGCTGGATGGCATCAAGCGCGAGTGCCGCTACCGGGCCATCCTGGTCAACACGCTGACCGGACCGGAGTTGACCGTGCGTGTGCTCGACCGGAACCTGCTGGACCTCGACAAACTCGGCCTCCAGCAGAAGCACTACGACAAACTGGTGGAGAGCCTGCGGCGGACCAAGGGGTTAATCCTGGTCACCGGGCCGACCGGGGCCGGCAAGTCCACCACGCTGGCCGCAATCATCCAGCATCTGATCGATGCCAACCCCTATCACGTGGTGACGCTTGAGGATCCGGTCGAGTTCGTCCTTGCCCCGCGCTTGCACCGCGGCCAGTCAGCCTACTCCATGGTGACGCAGCGCAGCGTGGGAGTGGATTGCGCCAGCTACCCCAAAGGAGTGCTGGATGCTCTGCGGATGAAGCCGGAGGTGATTGCCATTGGCGAGATCCGCGAACCGGAGACCATGCGCGCGGTCGTCGGCGCCTCTGAAACCGGGCACCTCATCATCGGCACCATGCACGCTTCCAGCGCCTATCAGGCAATCGATCGCATCCTGGCCCAAGCGGGCGCGGATTCACGCCTGGTAGCGCAGATGCTCGCGAACAACCTTTTGTGCGTGCTGGCCCAAAACCTGATCCCGGCCAAGGGTTCCAGCG
This sequence comes from Verrucomicrobiota bacterium, assembly GCA_035358715.1. Classification (GTDB taxonomy): domain Bacteria; phylum Verrucomicrobiota; class Verrucomicrobiia; order Limisphaerales; family UBA8199; genus UBA8199. Next base: position 302,115 of record DAOPPX010000001.1, on the reverse strand, counting down.
AGGAAGAACCCAAACGTGTCCTTTGCTATGAAGCGCTGTTCCGCAGCAAGGACCTCGCCCAGATGCTCCTCTCCAGCCGGCCAGACGGCCAAGGCATTACACCGGCCCGCATCCGGGAACTCATTCAAACCGGCGGAGGCCTCGAATGGAACAAGTGCCTGGAGGATCTGGTGCAGCGAGATCAAATCCTGGCGGAAGACGCCGCCGCACTGAAGTCTCTGGAGTAGCCGGCATGAAAAGCGACCCTCGGAGCGCAGCCGCATACCAATGGCGGTTCATCAACATCGGCTACCCCCAATGAACACGCCCTCCCGCAAGCAATTTTTGGAACTCACAGTCCAATTCACGCTGGCCACCGAAGCGACCAAGGAAGCTTTGGCGGCAGAATACGATCGGGTGGTCTTGCAGGACGCCCAGGCCAGGCGCCCGATTACCTCTATGCTGGAGTTTTGCATGCACCGGGCCGGAACACCGGAAAGGGCCCACGCCATTTTCAATCATGTGCTGAAGAACAGCCGCCTTTCCTACTGGCCGAACCCCGAACTGGCGGCGCATTTGCGCGAAGACCGGGAAATTAGAGACGCCTGCGCCAGGCACTTCATCGTCCCGGTCAAAGCCTCCGCGCATCTGTTGGTCATGTGCGGATGCAATCCGCACGACTCGGAAGGACCAGGCGCCGTGTGGCAGACACTGGCTGGGAGCAAGCCGCCTTTTCCCGTCGTCGCACTGAGCGAACCGGATCGGATCCGCCAAGCCCTGATGCAGTTCGCCTGGCCCGTATGAGCACCGCCGAAATTCCCAACCAGATCCTTAACGAGGCGTATCAGGCCATCGCCGAGCGACGCGAGGTCAACCCTGCTGCGCTGGACCGATGCACGGTCGATGAGGCCGAGTTGATGGCCGCTCTGGCTTATGTGCTCGGCTTGCCGCTCGTCGAACCGGCGGACCTGACCGAATCGCGGCTCGCCGATTGCAGCCAACTTGCCGCCGAACTCGAGACCGCCGCCTTGATGGAATACAGGTTCGTCCCTATGGCCCGCCACGGGGAGATCTTATCCGTCATCAGCAGCAATCCCTGGGACCCCATCGCGACCGAAGTGCTGCTCGGGTATTTTCAGCAATGCACTCAGGTCAAATTCGCCCTCGCCAGTCCCCAATGCTTACAGGAACTGCTCGACCACTTGAGGCAGGCTGAGGCCAGAACCCAGGCGAGCGCAGGAGCCGGGTATACGCCCAGGCCGATGCCGGTCAATCCGACCTCTTCCCGTTCGCGCACCACGGCACCAACCGCCGTCTCACCAACTCGGAGCGGAGAGGGCGCCGACGTTGCTGCCGTAGTTATGCCTCCAGGAGCAAAACCGCCTCTGGCCGCGAAGGTTCCAGCCGTCCTGGACGCGAATCCAGGAGCCTCGGCAAACGCAGACCGGGGCGCGCCCACAACGGCAGACGATGGGGCGCCGCTGCTAACGCTGGGAGATGTGACACACCTGATAAACGTTTTGGCAACCGAGATTCACCGGCTGGTGCAACAAAAGAGAGGGCGGCCGTCCCTATAATAGAGGGATGGCAGAACAGAATCGCTTGCGGAGCCCGGAGCAACTTGCGGCCGTGCTCAACCAACTGATGGAGCACAAAGTGAGCGACATCTATCTTTGTGCCGGCAAAACCATCCACGTTCGAACCAATGGGGAGGTGCGGCCCACCTCGATCATTGCTCCCGAAGAAGACGCCTTGGTTGCCTTTCTCAATCAGTCCGGCGACACAGCCATCAAAGGCGCCATCACCTGTGCGGAGTCCTGGCCGGAGGGATCAGTGGACGGCGCCGTCACCTGCGAGGGGAGGCGCTACCGCTTCAACTTCTATCGAGCGCTGGATGAGCAAACTCTGCGGCAGACCGCCCGAATTTCCCTGCGCCCATTGAGCGCTCATATCCCCGCCCCGGAGGAGATCCAGTTGGACTCGCGCACCGTGGAGGCGATTGACTTGTTTCGACACGGGTTGGTGCTGGTTTGCGGCAAAACCGGCCAAGGCAAGTCAACGACGCTGGCCTCGCTGCTCCAGCACCGGGCCGACACTTTTGCCGAGCACATCATCACCCTGGAGCAGCCGATCGAATATGTCCTGCGCGGCGGCCGCTCCATCATTTCGCAGCGCGAGGTGGGCATTTCCGTCAGTACCTTCGCCTATGGCCTGCGGGCGGCGCTGCGCCAAAACCCCGACTCCATCCTGGTCGGGGAAATACGCGATTACGAAACCGCCGATATCGCGCTGCGGGCATCCGAATCCGGCCATATCGTCTTTGGCACGCTGCACACCGCCAACGCCGCCCAGTCTATCGAGCGGTTTGTCAACATGTTCCCCGCAGCGGAGCAGTTGGGCGCCTGGAACGTCTTGTCCACCACGCTCAAGGCCATCATCTGTCAGATTCTGGTCAACGCCCGCGAAGGCGGGCGCCTGGCCGTACGGGAAATCCTGCTCGCCAGCGACGGCGTCTCTTCCTACATCCGGCAAAGGGACCTGCAAGGCGTGCGCCGGGCCATCGAATCGGGCTACAGCGAGTTTGGCATGCAGAACTGGCCGAAGGCCGCTGAACTCCTTTACCGGCAAGGCCTGATCGATGACGAAGTAAAGAGGCAGATTGTCGCTATGGGAGCCTGAAACGCCATGATAAGTAGCATCCTCGATATCCTCTCGTTCAAGGCATTCATCGCCCGGAGCGACGATCCCTCGACGCACTTCACCCAGAAAGTCGGCAGCGATGAGTTCATTGTGGCCGTTCTCGGGCATCAGCATATCAAGTACGCCAAGGCCCGTCTCAAAAACAGGAAGCTCCAGCTCGGCAAACCGGTAACCGCCTTCTGCGAGAATCTCCAGAAGGCTGAAATGGATGCACCATGGGTGGCTGAGCTGATGACCGAGGCAGCCGGGACCAAATACCTGCTCCTGGGGCTCAACGTCCTCTTCTCCAACCTCAAAGTGTATCCGGCCGAGCAGAAGCTCAAAGACATCGAGCGCGTGTTTAGCACGAATCTGGAAGAGGAAGTGGGCAAGACCTACGAACGGCAGACCAAGTATTTCTTGTCCCAGGCCGGCCGGCAAATCTGCTTAAACGGAGTCGAGCGGGAGCAAATCACCCGGCCCATCGAGAAGTTCCGGCAGTGGGGCTTCGACGTGGTGTCCGCATTCCATTATCCCACAGCAATCATGGCCTGCGTCTCCGCCATGCCGCTGGATTGGGAGAACCCCGGCGTGCTGGTGTATTACTCGCAGAAGCTGATGTTCTTCCTGGGCTGGAACAAGGGGGAAATCCTCACGTTGCGCAGCCGGCTCATTGCCGAGGGCCCGCGCGGAGGCACCGGAACCAGACCGGCGCTAAACGCCCTGAGCAAGGAGATCGAGACCACCGTCCAAATTGTTTCAGCGAGGGCGGATAACGCCCAGGTTGCCAACATCTACGTCCACCACGACCGTCAGGACCCGGCCTTTGGCGCGGTGGAGAACATCCAAAAGAATGGCAAAGCCTTGGTCTGGCCGGCCGACGGCGTTGTCAGCCAGGTCCAGCCCTATCCGGAGCCCGATCTTGGAATTGTCCGCGACATCCGCGCCGCAACCTGAATCATGACTTCCCACCAGCTCAAACTACCCGTCATCATCGATCTCCAGCCGGAACCGGAGGATGCCGTCCTCAAACTGCCGGGTTGGATGAAATACCTCTTCATCCTGCTCTACATCTGCACCCTCTTCGGAATGGGACTACTACTGAAGGAAGGGTACGGGTTTCTCAAGCTCTACCAACTCAAGGTGCAGGCCCTGCGCACGGCCGAACAGGCCACGCGGGATATCGCCGCCCTGAACCAGAAACTGCTCGAAAACCGGCGCACGCAGAACAGCTACGAGCAGTTCAAGTACCGCCAGCGCACCATTGTCCGTCCAGGTCCGCTGCTCGATTGGCTGCCCACGCTGGTAGGCCGCGCGCAACGCGCGCATTTCATTACGGTTCAGCCGGCTGCCGACAAAGTGAACTTGCGGCTTACGTTGGAAAAGGCTATCGCCGACAGCGTCATCCAAAACCCCACACCGCCGCCGGATTACCAACTCGTTCAGTCCGGAGAAGAGACGCCAAAGTACCAGGAACTGCCGGCCAACCAAAGGCCCAGTCCCAAGAACGAATACGCGGCTTTTGCCGCGCAGCTCAAGAAGCAGTGACACGATGAAATCCAACGCCCTCAGAGCCCAGCTTGCAGCTGTCGCCGCCATCCTCTTCCTGGCGCTGGTCGCCGTCGCGCCGTGGGTGGCCGGCTCGCACGTCTTAAAGCCGGTGTCCCTGCGCTGGCACCAGGTCATCAAACGCAAAGACGGCCTGCTTGCCGAAAAGGCCGGTTTGGAGGCGAAACTCAAAGAGTTCCAAAACATGGAGGAGAAGCGAAAGGCCAATGACCTCTTTCAAAAGAACATCGACCAGAGCGGCCTGGATTCGATACAGGGCCTCATCAACAACGGGAAGTACCCCATCTACAGTTTCAGAACGCTCCAACTCGATTCCAAGGAGACCAGTTTCAGTTTCGTGACGCAGTACAACACGCTGGGGCAGTTGCTCACCGACCTCTGGAACACGTTCCAGTTCGTCGAATTGAGTTCGCTGGTGATGAAGCCCAGCCCCAACAAACCGGAGGAGGACGTGGTAGCCACTCTCACCGTCCGATTGCCTCAAGCTCAAACCCGATGAAAACCCGGCTTTCAGTAATCCCCGCCTTGCTGCTGGTGTGCAGAATAGTTTCCGCCCAAAGCCCAGGGAATGCTCCAGCGGCTAAATTGTCTGGTGCACCGCCCGGAATACAGACAGCCGACAAGCCCATAGGCGCGACGGAAGAGAGTTCAATCCTCAGAGGGGCGGAACTGAAGACCGAGTGGGCAAACGTAAGGAATCCGTTCCGCTTCGAGGTAAATGACACCCCGTCCTATGCTCCGGACCGACTGGAGCAGATGCAGGTGCTTGGCTGGAGCAAAATGCCGGACGAGCGGGGAGCTCTGCAAACTTACGCCTTTGTGACCAAGACCACCGAAGGTGCCCGGGTGGAAGGCAACAAACTCGAAAGCAGGGTGACAAAGGACGTCCGCATTCTCCAGGCATTGCCCGAAAAATTGGACGAGCAAACCGTGACCACCGAAGAGCAGATCGAGGAGAGCTCAATCGCGCTCGGCAATGAACAGCTCTGGTTCTTGGGCGTCTTGCGAACCAATAGTCAGGCTGTGGCGATTTTCATGCCGGACAACGCGGCCTATCCCATTCAGGAAGAAGACCTGCGCCCGTTTGAAATCCAGGATTCTCTCAAGGACCTGCATGTACGCAGCACTAAAGCAGGTGAGAAGATCACCACCGCCGACAACGCCCTCCGCACCCTTTCACGACGAAAAGCCAAAAACACGCCGGCCACGCCTGCTCCCCGACCCCCGACGCCACCTGGCAAACCGATGCCCGCGCCGCCAGATCCGAAGCCGAATGAAAAGCCTACCGTACCCCCAAACGCTCCAAAGACCATTGATGGAGCGCGCCGGGAAGGCACGGCCAAGCAGGACTCGCGAGCATACAGGCCCGGAACCGAGAAAAACCAGCCAAGTTTGCCGTGGCCTCCCCGGTCCTGAACTGGTCCAATAGCGCATGAGGCCCGATTAGGGCACCTCAGATTGACGGCAAACAATGAGTTATGGAACCACACTACCTTGTGGCCGGGGACCTGCACACGGAACGCGCGCAGTATGGGCTGTCTATCCGCTATGAAGACAACCAGCGGTGTATCGAAGCCATCCTGCAAGAGGCTTGCTCGAACCCCGAGTGTTTGGGACTCATTCTGACCGGGGATACATTCCACCGGAAAAGTCTGCTGCCCAAATACCAGATCCGCCTTCAGAACATTGCGCAGCGCCTTCATCAAGCGGGCAAGAAGTTCTTTGCCATTGATGGTAACCATGACGGCAGCGACGCATCCTGGCTCGACACGGTCAGCCCGGAGATCAATGCCGATGGGCGTGTTCTGAAGCTGGGGCCGGTCAACGCCGCGTTTCTGTCATATCAGCCGAGGGAACAGCTCTACGAGAAGATCAAGCAACTGCCAAATGATACGACGGTCCTCCTCATGCATGGCAGGATTCTGGAGCTGATGGCCTGGGCAGCACACCAGCAGGAACCCGAATACGATTTCAGCGCCAAGGAGCTGCGGGAGTTGGGATTGAAGAACTGCACGGTCTTGATGGGCGACCTGCACACCTACAGCGATTACCACGATCCGGTCGCCAACAATTGGTTTATCTATAGTGGTTCGACCGAAATGACCGAAATCTCGGAAGGGAACGTCATCAGCGATCGTTTCGGCCCACGCTACGACACGGTCAAGAAATGCCTCCGTTTCTATCCGGGCCGGGAGCATGGCCGGAACTGGGAGGTGATGGACCTGCCAAGCCGGCCTTTCCTGAAACGCATCATTGGGCCGGAGGAGGATCCCGATTTGGCGGTTCAGTCCGTCAACCAGTGGGTCGAGTCGCACCCGGAAGGCATCCTTGCCCTGCATTACCCACAAAAGCTGCGGTCAGCCCTCAAACCGCACCTTGGCCCTTGGCGTCAGAGGCTGCTTGTCTTCTTCGAAGTGCCCCTTTCCGATGGCATGGCGAGACCTTTACAGGAGATGAAGGAAACCGACATTTTGGAAATAGCCCAGAAGGAACTCACGGCCCGGCAACTTCAAATCCTCACCCTTGTCCTGACCCAGGACCCGTTCGACAACCCCCTGGGCGACCTGATGAAAATCCCTGCAACAGCCACATGAGACTTCTCCGACTGGAACTGAAGAACTGGTGCCAGCATTCCGAACTGGACGTCGTCTTTCCGAACGAACCACTCATCCACCTGAGCGGTCCCAATAATGGCGGCAAGAGCAACCTCGTTCGGGCTATCGGCCGTGCGGTTGCCCAGGGCCGCAGCGATTTTGGCGATGCTTCCGATATTCAGTTTGGCGCCAAGCAGGCCTCCATCCGGCTGACCGCCCTAACCCATGAGCGCGTCCAATTCACGCTCTCGCGGACCATCAAGGAGCGCCAATCCAAGGCCGCGCTGGAGTTTGAGAATAAAGTGCTGACCAGCGCCGAGGAAATCCAGCAGCAGTTGCAGGAATGGTTTGGCCGACAGGAGACTCTGTTGGAACTGCTCATCGCCCCTCAAGGCCAGATCGCCAGCCTGATTAGGGAACGTGGTCGAGACCGGTTGACCAAATTCATAGAGATTTGCGGCTTCAAAGGCTTTCTGCAGAAACAGGCGGCCTTGAACAAATTCCAGCGAAGCTATCCAACTATCAATGATCCCGGTCCACTCATACTGGATGTCGAGAGCAAACTCGGCCAGGCGGAGCAACAGGCCGCGGAAAAGAACGGCGCGCTGCACGCTCACCCGGACCGGAGCACACTCCAGGCAGAACTGGCCGGACTTCAGCAGACCAAAACACTGCGCGAGAGCACAGAAAGCCAACTCGCCGCGAAGCGCGAAGCTCTTGCCAAGGCACAAGCCAAAACAGGCAAAGAACTGCCGAATCTGGAGGAGTTACAGAACAGGATTCGGAACGTCCGCGGTGTACTGGCTCAATGCCATCTCGCATCCCGATATCAAAAAGCACAAAAGACCCATCACGAATTGCAGCGGGTTGAAAAGGAACTCGCCGCGCTTCCGGAAGACAGCATCAACCACGGCCAGCAGCTCCAGGAGACCAGTGACGCGCTCCAGACCATGCTCAAAAGGCGGAGTGAAATTGCCACGGCGCACACGGCCCTGGAGCAGCTTCGCAAGGAACTGGGGTCGCTGGATCGGATCATCGCTCAGAACCAAAAGACCGTTGCGAACCTCCGGCACAGCCGCAATTGGTACCGGCTGTCCCTGGATCAGATCCTGCAACTCCAGACTGCCAGCCAACAACAGCAAGGCCTTGAGCAGGCCCTCAATCGGCTTAAGGAGAAGCTCGGCCGGCTCGAAAAGGTGCCCCGTCCATCCGCCGAAACGCTGAAGGCCTGCCAGGCCAGCGAAGCGAAATTGCAGGAAATCACCAGCCTCCATCGCCATGCTGCGAGCGCTACCGACACTTGTCCGCTCTGCCAGAGGGCCTGGGAAACAACCGCCCTCGGCCGGCGCCGCAGCGAACTCGATGCACAAACCAAGGAGTTGCAGCATGACCTGACCAGGTCTCAACAAGCGGCTGCCGAGTATCGGGATTGGACCCAGGCCCAGGCGGAAATTCCCAAGTTGCACGAGCAAATCCTTCGAGAAGAAAGCAACTGTGCTGAAAAGCGCCGTGAATTGGCTGCGCAAATGGGAGCATTCGAACTGCCCGAAGCCGAAATCGCGCAGGTCGGGGCGGTGATTGCAGGCTACCAGAAAGTGCGGGAGGCTATGAATCCGCCGGTGCAGGAGGCCGAGGCGTTGCGCCAGAGGATTGCCGCTGAGGCGACAGCGGATCAGCAGCGGGTCTTGGAAGACGATCGGGTGGCCCGGGATGTGGAAAAGGCAAACCTTCGTATCCGGGAATTGTTGCAGCAACAGACCGAAGCCGGAAACCGCGCCACCAAGCGCGCTCGATTGAAACAGCAGACTGAGACGCTCCAGAGCCAGCTTGCCGGGATTCAGAGTGATCTTGGCGCCGAGCCCCCGGGTTACAAGCAGGAGGCGGATTACCAGGAACTCTGCCAGGCTCAAGAGCGCGAACTAACGGAGGCGCAGGAGGCGTTCCAAAAGGCCAGCCGCGATTGGACCGAACGGTTCGATCAACTTCGGAGCGCTGAAGCCCTGAAGGCCGAAATTGCCTCGGCTGAGCAAAGGATCCGGGCGCTTACGTGGGGGAAGGATCAGGAAGAAAGAGTGGCCCAGCTTCAGCAGACGATCGCCCAGGTCCAGCAACTCAACTCGGAAATCAACCTGCTTCAGCAACAGGCTGACAAACTGCGCGGGCAGATGAAAGAATTGGCGAGGGAAAAAGAGCGGTTCGACCAGCAGGGCCGCAACCTCGCGGACATGCAGGCCGTCAGCGCCTTCCTGTCTTACGATAACGGCCCGCAAAAATTCCTGACGAGTTTCTTCGAGGAAGTCCTGACCCAAACCAATCTGCTCCTGAGCGAGATGGGGCTGCCGATCAAGCTTCACATGGGAACGGACTTGGAGATCATGGTGGAGGACCGCAACGCCCAGGAAAGCTCGGCGCTGGCCCTGGGCGGCGGTTATGCCAACCTGGTGGGCATTGCCTTTCGCATCGCGCTTCAGCGTATGATCTTGCCGCGAGTCCATGTGCTCATCCTGGATGAACCCAGCACGCATATTGATGAAACCAACATGGAATTGCTGATCCCGTTCTTCCAGAAACTCAAGGAGAACCTCAATCACTACGGCATCGAACAATGCTTGATCATCGATCACCATCCCAATTGGCGAAACACGACCGCGGCGGTCATTAATGTGGGAGCCAACGGTTTCAATCGTAAAGCCGAAGAAACTGCCGTGCCCGAAGAATCCCCAGTCGTTCAAGCAAAGCCCACCGATCCGTAATTGAAACAACAGCCTGGCTCCGCACGTGCAGCCGGCGTGGTCATCCAGTAAATCCGTTGCAGGCGCTCGTGTATTTGGCCGCTTTGCTGTCGGCGCAAGGTTTGGGGGAACTATAATGGGGTAAAACACGATGGAAACCCAAGCGGCCGCGACAGACGAGGGGACACGACTCTTTCCCACTCCAGGACTACAGCAACTGCTCGACCGGTTTACCCAGGAATACTGCCTCCGCTTCGAGGAGCCCGTTTCGAACCTGTTCGAGTTTCTGACTTCGAACAGCATCCGTTCCAGCGATGAAGACTTCCTGGGAGAGGAGGATTTGACGGCTTTCATTGCCGAAGCATTCGAGCTGCCGTTCCTGACCAACAGCCACGTCGGCGCGGTGCCAGCGCTCTTCTCCCGGTGCCAGGCGATGGGATTCCAAAGGGTATCCGGCGGGCACGTCCCCGTCCTGACGCAAGGACCCGGCCTGCTCCTGGCACATTACGACCCTTACGTTCCTCTGCCTGCATGTCTCTACAAGGAGAACACTCAGGTGGTCCTCTGCACCTGGAGCACCTTTCAGAAGCTGGCGGAGGTGTGGGAACAGCGCTATCCCGGTCCGTCAGCAGACGCTTGCGTTGCTAATGGCAAACCGCCGCCGGCAACGCCGCGGGAATGGGCGGAGTGGCAACTGGCATACAACCCGCTGACGGAGGAGGAGCGGATGGTCCTGGAGAGAATCAAAAAATCGAACGGGTTCTCCGGAATCCCGCAGGAGTGGGAATACTGGTTTTCCCGCAAGACCAAGGGGCAAGCCTGCATCTCTCTGGATATCGTGGACGTGCCGCAGGAGTCCAAACGGGTCTCCTCCGGCGCCCTGAAGGCCGCTGAGGCGGTCATCCTGTTTGAAAACCAGCGGTTGATGCAGTTGGGTTACGTGCTCAACTGGGACAATTTCAACAGCGTGGAAACCGTGGCCGAGCAGGTTCGCCGCCAGGGGCTGGCGGTGCAGCTTTTCCCCATTCTGCAGCGGGATTTCAATCGCTTTCTCGAGGACCAGGTCAACAAGACGATTCAACTGTCGAAGTACATCAAGCGCGAGGACGAGCTTCCTGACAGCGCGGTGGACACCATTGATCCGGCACAGTTCACCGACGAGGACCTGGATCCGCAAACGGTGAAGATCAAGACCATTGCCGAGGCGGCCCTTTTCGCCGCCTATAAGCGCGGCGCCTCCGATATCTTGATTGAGCCTCAGACAAGCGATTACCGCATCCGGTTCACGATTGATGGGATCAACACCACGTTCTTTGAAGGGATGCCCAAGCAGTATGGCTCCAACATCGTGCTGCATCTCAAGGTGCGCGCCGGGATGAACATTACTGAGAAGCGGCTGCCGCAGGACGGCAAGATCACGCTCAACATCCGCGGAACGCCGCTTGAAATCCGCGCCGCTACCATGCCGGTCCTGGACAGCCAGGAAGAGAAAATCACCCTGCGGCTGCTGAGTTCCACCATCCGGTTCCCCAATCTCGACAAGCTGGGCATGCGCCATGGCCACTTGCAACTGGTGCGCCGGGCGCTCGGCATGGCCAACGGGATCGTCATCGTCACAGGGCCCACCGGTTCCGGCAAGACGACTACCCTTTATTCTGCCGTGCAGGAGATGGACCGTGAACGACTGAGCATCGTAAGCTTGGAAGATCCGATTGAGATTTTCGTGCCTGGCATCAGCCAGACCCAGGTTAACGACGCCATCGGCCTCACGTTCGCCCGGGGGCTACGGGCTCTGCTGCGGCAGGCGCCGCAGGTTATTCTGCTTGGAGAAATCCGCGACCGGGAGGTGGCAAATATCGCGGTGCAGGCAGCGAATACCGGGCATTTGGTGCTAACGACCCTGCACACCAATTCCGCGATTGGCACTTTTGACCGGCTGCAGGCGCTAGGGGCGGAAGCGCACCAGATTGCGGATGCGGTCCGGCTGATTCTGGCGCAGCGCCTCATCCCGCGCCTGTGCCCGGTCTGCCGCAAGAGCCGGAAACCTGCCGAACTGGAGATCTCGCGCATCCGCAAACAGAGCAGCGTGCAGCTGAATGCCGCCATCTACCACGCTAACACCCTTGGGTGCCGCAATTGCCACAAGGGTTACACCGGTCGGCGCATCATCACCGAGGTGATCCCGGTGGACGCTGGGATGCGGGAACTCCTGCTCAAAGGCCAGACGCACTCCGAAATCGCGCGGCACGCGCAAAAGGCCTTCGGTTTTCGCCCTATCCTGTCGCAGTCCATGGAGCTGGTGAATGAAGGGCAGGTTGATTTGAAAGATGCGCAGAAGCTGTTTTTGGATTTTGAGCAGGATGACCATCAATAGAGCGCGCATGAACCGGTCAGGAACGCCCTACAATGGAGGAATGACCAGATTTCTCATGGCTGCCAGTGCAAGAAGGATGCTCTCGTTCTATGTGTGCCTAGCAGGCACCGCATTATGGGCCCAACCCGCCAGCGTAACCCGGCCGGATTTCGACAAAACGACCGCCATGGACATGACGCCGGCCGCCCCGGGTGCATCGGCCAAACCAAAACTGCCTTTCACAACCGATACACAGGTGCGAGTGATGGGGTTGTACGACCCCGTCCAGGCCAACGATTCAACTCCCGTGGGGCCGGATGCTACCGAAAGCAAGGATGCGCCTTACCTCGCCATCGAAAGCGTTCCCCTCCGCTCGGTGTTCAGGCTGCTGGCGCGCCGGACCGGGCTCAACTATCTCGAGCCGCAAGAAGACCAGCTCCCCGAGGAGGAAATCTCGCTGCAAATGACCGAACCCAAGCCGATGGACCTGCTGAGCTTCTTGCTCAAACACCGCGGACTGGAACTCTACGATGCCGGCACCGGGCTCTACACGATCCGCAAGTACACCAACCAGGTCGCCTTCTATAAATTCAAGCTAAAGGACAACTTCATTGACCGGTTCAAAGGCAGTGCTCAAAGTGCGCCCACGGGCGGCGGCGGTTATGGGGGCGGCTATGGCGGAGGCAACGCGGTTTCCGCCAATGCGGGGTCCATTACCGTGGAGAACGGCGGAAAGTATGGCGAAATCGAGGCGCTGCTGGATAAAGTGGCCAACACGGGGGACGACAGCAAGAACAAGGTCTGGTACTATGAGGAGAAGCAGCAGGTGCTGCTTTGCGGCACCCGGCAGGCGGCCGAGCGGATTTCCAAGTACCTCGAAATCGCCAATGCCAGGAATCCCAACATCCGGATTGATGTCCGCATTTTCGCCACGACCTCCAATCCGATGAGCCGAATGGGAGTGGACTGGGCCAACATGCTGTCTCCCGGCCTCACCTTCGGGTTGGTGCCGCCGGGCACGACCGCCTCTAGCACTGGCACCAATTCCTTCGCCGCCATGAACTCGCTCAAGCAGCTTGGTTCCGCTTTTGGAAATCCGATGAGTTCGATTGTTCTGCGCAACGATATCTCCGCCACCCTCAACTTCTTCGTCACCGACCAAAAGGGCGAGACCGTGGCGCAACCCTCGACCATCACGGCCAACGGGCGGGAGGCCGCCTTCGCCGCGACACAGCAGATTCCTTACATTTCCGGCAGCTCGGTTGCAGGTGGCTCCTATAACGGGGCGGCCGGTGTGGGTTATGACAACACGTCATTTGTGAACGTCGGTACCACAATCAACATCCTGCCGCGCATCCAGGATGGCAACCGGCTCAAGCTCGGCACCGCCATCAGCGTCAGCCAGCTTGATCAGTTCGTGACGGTCTCATCCGGCACGCAAGGTGCGCCGCCCAGACAGGTGCCGCAGACCTCGGGACGCGCCTTCAACGGGGAATTCACACTCAACAGCGGAGACACTGTGGTCATTGCCGGACTGCGCACCTCCACGTCGAGCAAGAGCCGCAGCAAAGTCCCTTACCTGGGCGACATCCCCGGCTTGGGCAAGCTGTTCCGCAACGAGGAGGACAAAAAGGACATCAACTACCTGACCATCTTCATTACCGCCACCGTCCTCGATGAGAGCAACAACCCGCGGATTCCCGAAGGAAAGCTCAAAGTCGAGGACAGCCAACCCGACGACGAGTCCACACTCTCCGCCGAGGCCAACTCCAACTTCCTCCTGCGCAAGGGAGAATGGTCCGATAAAGCCTTGATCCACGCCAAGAAGGAGGCCCTCGAGCTTCGCACCGAACAAGCCAACCAGATTATTGCCCGCCGGTTGGAAGCTGAGAACCGTTGCCAGGACTTGGCGCGCGACGCAGCCGCCAAAGCCGCCGAGGTCCAGCAGTTGGAGCAGCAGCAGAAACGCCGTCCCGCTCTGCAGCGCGAAGGCGCAATCGATCCCGTCGCGGCATCCGAGATCGAAACCAAGCTCTCCAAGGCCAAGACAGACCAAGTGCAGTTGCTCAAGCAACTCGAGGAAAACCGCGACGGCCTTGAGAAGCTGAAGGTAGACGAGGAATCGGCCAAGGCGGCACTGGACCGAGCCGAAGAGGATTACACCAATTCGCTGAAAGAAGGGCTGGCGGCGGGCCAGGACAAGCCGCAAACCACTTCTCCGGTTTCAACCAACTCGGTGCCCTCCCGAAAGGCTGAACCAGAGAAGACCGCCGGCGCCGAAGCACTGAAGGAGAACGCGCGGCTTTTGAACCAGTTGAAGTAACACGATACCATGAACGCGAATGCACCACGAATTGGCGGCATCGAGCCACCGGGTCCCGCACCTGACGCACCAGCCGCATCCGAACCACATACCGCAGCCGCGGAGGCGGAACCGCGTGTACTGGAGTCGCCCAAGTCCAGGAGGATTTCGCCTGGGACGATCGGTTCCATTGCCGCGATGCTCGTGGCTGCTGGGGCCTTGGTTTGCGCCTCGCTCCAGCAACAGAAAGTCCAGGCGCTGAAGCTGCAGGTAAACCGGGTCCAGGCGGCAGCTCAGGCTGCCTTTAATACGGCCAACAATTTGAGGATCCCAAAGGACGTCTCGGCCGACCTCGCCAGCTTGGAGGCCACCGTCAACAAACTCAGGGCTGCCAATGAAGCGCGGCAGCAGAGCTTCAATGAGGAGATCAAAAAGCTCCCGGCGCTCGAAAACCGCCTGGCCGAGCAAGCTACCGCTCTGGCCTCCAAGCAGACCGAACTCGACCGAGAGATTAAATCGTTCCAGGCGACTGAGGAAAAACGGTTTTCCACCACCATCACCGTGCTGAAAAACCAGGATAGGATTTTGCGCCAACTCGTGGAACGGAATTCCGAATCCTCCAAAGAGCCGTAAACCTGGGGTACGCGGGCTTTGACGGAGAATGGGAATGTCCGGAAGGCCAAGGGTGACGGTAATAATTCACCTGGCGGGGCGATCCTCCTCCGGAAAAGGCTTCGCCCAATAGCAAGACGCGCAGAATGCTCGCGTGGTTGCTCCGATATTTCGCTCAACGCCCCCCCGTTGCCCCGGCAGGTGTTCATTTGCGCTTGCAAGCTGCCCGGAGGCTTGTTCAGCAGCGGAAGGAAATCAGCGCGCCCACTGGAATCCCGACAGAAAAAAGCCTCTCTGGCATTGGTCGAGAAATCCTTCCGTCCACCGAACAGGACAGCGTCATTTCCTGCCGGCTGCTGAATTCTCCGACCGCAGCGCCGGCGTTGGCTGCTGCGTTGGAGTCCGTCCTTCAGGGCCGGAGAGTGGGACCGGACGTTTTCACCCAGCTCTACCGCGGCGGTTTTGTTTTCAGAGATCCCCAAGGACGATGGGCCATTACGGAAATGGGCAAGCAGCTAATCGAACGAAACAAACTGTTCACGCCGCACCGCTGCCTGGTGGCAGGAGTTGAATGTGCCGGGGCCTGGACTCAGTAAATCGGAGGCAGTGCCAGAAACGTTGGCCTAAAGCCTGAGCAATCTGGAATCAGCACGGATCAGACTCACAGGATGCCCAACTGGACCTTGGTCTTGTAGCTGGTCAGCCATTCCTTGGTGTGGTTCTCCCCGTAGCCGTGCTTCCGCACACCTGCCACCAAGGCCAATTCTTCCAGCGCGACGAGTCGGTCAAAAAGATTCAACCGAAAGGCCGAACTGATTGCGGCTTTATCCGGAGAGCAGAGCAACAGCAGCGCTTCCTGCGTCACAGCGTAGCTCAGGAGATCCCTCTCCCCAGCGTCAATGAACGCGGCGCCGGGGTCGGCCACCAATAGTCCGGCCCTCATGACGTCGGTAACCTCGTGGACTTTGAGTTGAGACCGCAATCGCTGCTGGTCAAGCGGGACATAACCCTTGCGGCGCCGGTAGCCCGTTGCACACTCAACGACCTCGTTCCGCAACAGGACGTTCAGTTGTCCTGGGTGCCGAATGCCGAGAGGAAACCGCCGCTGGAGTACATCGAGATCTGCCTGGAAGAGAGGTGGTCGGAGGGGTAGAGCTTATTGCTCCCGACCAGTTGGGCAATCACGGAATCAACGCTGGCATCGGAAAGCTGTCCTGAAACCGAATCGATAATACAGAGGTTTGTCAGGACGCCGCCATCCCACTGGAAGCGCTCGATTGCGGCTACGATCTGACGGCTGTTATAGTTGTTGCGCTGCTGGATTGATTGGGTGCGAATGACCACGATCCGCGGAATCACCATTGCAGCCAGTATGAATAGAACGGCGACTACCGCCAAAATCTCAATGAGCGTAAACCCGCGCTTCTCAGCCCGAGGCATTGGATTCATCATTGACTCTTAGGCTTCGTGCTTTTGCCGAGTTGAAGATCCCGCGTAAAACGAAGAACCCCGGCGGTCGCCCGCCGGGGTTTTGTTCGCTCCATCCCGCTACGGGCTCACCGTGAAGTTCGGGAATGACCCGCTGATGGAGGGAGTCGGGTTCGGCATCTCGGAGAGATACGGGGCGCCGGACATCCCGTTGGTGGCGGTGGTCAGCACGCTGTAAACCGACGCCTGGTCGGTCGCGTTGGCGGCCGTGAGCGCCCCTTCGACGGCGGCGCGTTCGATAGCGCTTTGGACGATCTTGGCGTTCGATTGCGCGCGGGCATTGGTAGCCTGGCCACGCAGGTCACCGATGCGGGGCACGACAATCGCCACCAGGATCAGGATGACACTGACCACGGCGATGAGTTCAACCAGGGTGAAGCCCTTGGCTTTTCTGCGGAGGTTCATAAGTTTCATACGTTTGGTATCTGTGGTGTGACCGCCCCTTTGTGCCTTCTGACATCCACGCCGGGCAACAGTTACACCAGCGCTTTTCCTCCCGACCGGGAGCTTATGTCAGTCGTTCACCTGGCCGGCCGACAATACCATTCTAGGGCTTTGCCTTTGAAATATGCGGAAGGCCAAACCGTCTGACGCAATGCCTCTGTGAGGTCCGCGGAGCGCCAGAAGGTGGGAAAGCGCAGATGCAACCCAGGGCAGTTTGCCACCAAACAACAAACCGCATGAACACGACGACAACGTCTCCCGTGCGTCCCCTGAACGACGCCAACATTGCCACTGCTCAACGCGCGGTCAGTAAAACCCTGGGCGGCCTGCTCTCGCCTTTGGAGGCGCGATTGGCCAAAGGTTTCCACGCGCACCGCGACAAGCCGTTGGTGCGCCCCTTTTGCAGTATCTTCGAGCGTCACCTGAAAGTGGAGCTGGACCAGCAAAGCTTCATTTGGTCAGACACGCTGCGGTTGAACACCCGCCTCATCCAGGCAATCGAAACTGCGCCGATCAGCGAAGACGAAAAGAACCAGGCGGTGTTCTGGCTGGTCCTGTTCCACACGAGCCACTTCGCGCTCGGATACCAAACGCGTTATCTCAAGGCACCTGCCGAGCAGCAGCAATTGTTGAGCTTGGCGCAAACCCAGGCCGTGCTGGCCCACATGCAATCCCTCGGGATCAAGCAGCCCGCCAACGCGCCCCTCTGGGAGCAGAACGGATATGTGTTCAAGGCGCTCATGGCCTTGCAGGCAGGACCGAAGATGGCGGAAGAAGCGCTGAGCCAGTTGGAACAAGGCACCGTTGCAGTCGGCGACGTCACGCATACGCCGCTCCTCCAGTTGACTCATTTGAACGGGTGCGTCGCCAGCCTCCAGGATTATTCGTCGCCGGTCCACGAAACCTTCGCGCAGGAACTGATCAACGATTGGGTGGCCGAATTCACCAAGACCAACGATTTCGGCAGCCAGGGATTCAACGGCATTCGCCTGCTCTACTTCAAGGCCAACCCGCCCCGCGACGCGAGCGAGGCCATCATGGATTGTCTGCGCTCAAAGTATCCCGTTGCCGACGACCTGGCCCTCTATCACAACCGCAAGCTGGCCAACGATTATTTCGCCCCCCGCAAAGCCGACCCCATCGAAGAAAAAACCGGGCACATCGAGTTGTTCATCGACTGCTCCGGCAGCATCTCGGCCGGGGACATCGGCGATTGCATGAAGGTCTTCCGCGACTTCTTCACCAAGCGGAAGAAAAGCATGACCTACGGCATCAGTTGTTTCGATACCGGCATTCTGAGCCGGATCGAGGTGGGCGAAGGAGAGGACCCCGTCGAGAAGCTCAGCCAGTTGGCTATCGTCGGCGGGGGCGGCACTGACTTCCGCTGCATCGCCGCCAATATTCGGGAAATGCAGGAGAACGGCGGTCCGCCGCCCGGCGGCAACAGCCAGTACAAGTGCGATTTGGCGGTGGTTTTCACTGACCTGGCCGGCTCGTTCCCGGACACGGTCCCTTGCGACTTTGTCTGGGTGACCACCACCAAGCAGTGCAACCTGGGCGCCGTCGCCGGCCTCGCCATCCCTGGAACCGTCATCTACCTCTAAGCCTGTGATCCGCGCTCTACCGCAGCAAAGGAACCGGGTCATCGTCAGCAGCGCCTCCCGGAACCAGCAGTTCACCGGAGTGAACTGGAACGGGACCTCGACTCGCCCCATCTTCGTCCTGGTCCGGACCCAATCCGGGGAGAGGCCCCTGAACGCGGAGGGCTACGACCTCCTCGGGCACGAAGGCAGGCACGCCGCCTACGGGAACAAGAAGCTGTTCCGCCACGCGATGGACAGCGGCATTGACCATGCCAACGAACTGCTCTTTCCAGGACTGGTCCCGACCATGGCGGCAGGCCTGCTCGCCATCTGGCTGGTCCGCAAGAGCGGCGAGCAACTCACGTTCAAGGACACGATCAAAATCAAGGAGCTGATTCTGGCGCAGCCGGAGGTGCTCAACGGCTGGTGCGAAGTGGAGAACGACCTCTTCAACCCGGAGAACAAGAGCTACCGCATCTTTGCCGAGCCCGACCCCGCCGCCCTGAAGCGCATCGTGAAAGCCGCCACACAAAGCTGAACAAATGGAAGATCTACTGGAAGCACCATTGCCGGCAGCGAAGCCAAGCCAGGCCGAGAAGCCCAAGAAACCCGAACGGAGAATCGTCGTCTCCGACCAGGAATGGGTGTCTCTGATCGTCCGCCTCTACCGCAAAATCCGCCCGAACCTCTCGATTGCGGTCTGCCTGGGGAAATACACCGACGTCAACACTCTGCACAAGGCCTACACAGGTGTCGTCACGCTCAACCCGCTCTACTTGACGCGTGAGCAGGCGGTCATCGCCGATACCTTCAGCCGCCATTGGATCGCCAATATCCAGGCGGTCGGCGACCGCTATGCCACGTATCGTGAGTTGCTCGACAATTGTCTGGTCACCATGAGCCTGCCGGCGCACGCGCTGGTCATCACCGATCAGCCTCAGGAGGCCCTCGCCCTTTTCGACCAGCGCTACCGGCCGCTGATTGTTTCCCCTCGGCCGGTGCCCGGGCACCTGGGGAGCTTCACCCTGCGCTACCAGAACCGCGATTACGCCTATTTCTTCAACGTGGGTGGCCGCTGCAAACTGGAGTACGAATCGGAATACTACAGCAGTCCGCACCACGCTTTGAGCAGCGACGAGGTTATTGACAAAATTTACGTCAATTTCCAGCAATCGGATTTGCACGAAAACCTGAAGATCGACCTCGCCTCAGCGCCCGGCCAGTGCGAGATCATCCCGCTCCAGTATCTCGACACCCAGTTCAACCTGAGCGACCAGAGGAATGTTACGGTCCCAACCAACGGCGTGCCGCAAGTGAGCGAACTGGCCGGTTTTTTCCTGAAGTTGATGCCGGAACTGATGGTTTACAACCCGGTCGAAATGCGGGAGACCTCCCTTTATACGGCCATCCGCAACCCGTTGCTGTCCTCGGCCATCGGATACGAGGAGACCGTTGCGCTCTATCAGTTGCTCGGGCTGGATTTTCCGGACAACGGGGAAAGCCGGCGCCGAATGGAAAAGCAGGCCGACTTCTACCGGCGGCAGACCGTGCCAATGATCAAGCCGACCGGCGATCAACTCTTGGCCTATTACAAGCCGGGCTATTACACCGCTCAAAAGGACGTGTCCTTGCAGATCGCCAAGAAGACCATTCCCGCGTTCCTCCAGGGCAAGAATTATTATGTTTATCCAATCCAGCACAGCGAGGTAATCGAGTTGCCCGAAGCCCAGCTTCTGGAGGCCGAGGAGGGGGACGATGCCAAGGCTGCGCTCACCCGGCGCACGATGAGCCTGCATTGCACCTACACGGCTCTGGCCATGACCAGCGAGTTGAGACCAGCTGAGATCCATGCTTACACGCAGCAGAACGGGCAGAGTTACAAGGTCATCAAAGCCGATGAATACGAACTAACGCGGCAAATCCAGCAGGCTGCCGCGATGGGCAACCCCGGCAAAGTGGACGAACTGAAAAAGCGGCTCAAGGCGCTCTACGGCCGCCGCATCCACATCACCAGCAAAGATCCGCATCTGGCGGAAGTCCTCCAGGCTTTCCCGCCGCCGGAGATCAAAACCCTGTCGGAGGCTTACCCCGAACAGTTGAAGCGGCGAATCGAGTTGCTGAGCCGCACCAAAGCGCCGCTGACCGACATCCAGATTCTGCACGCGGGCCTGGCCTCGCTTAAACGCGGCGCGGTCCTGACCCATCATGTGGGCTCGGGCAAGACCCGCATCGCTGCCTGCGCCGCCATCGCCGCCGGTGCCCGCCGGGTGGCCTTTATCGCCAAGAGCAAGATTCTGGGCGAGATCATCAAGGAACTGCGCGACGAACTCGGCCTGGACGTGACCCATATCCGCAGCGTGCCCTGCATCCGGAAGCTGCGTGAGGAGGTCAAGCGGGGCGCGAAGCTCGACTACACCAAGTTCTACGTCATTTCGCAGGAGTTCCTGACCATCGGCGGGCTGGCCAATCAGGCCTTCGATCCGTACCCGATTGATCTCAAGGAACTCGAGAACGGCAACGAACGAGTTCACACCCTGATCTGCACCCGTGAGAATGCCGAGCGGCAGCTCAAGGAGCAGATTCTCAAGTTGCGGGAGGAACAAGTCGTCATCGGCGAAGTGAAGCGGGTCCCTTACCACTTTCATCAGCATGTCCAGGAGTGCCCGCGCTGCATGGAAGCTGCCGCCCAGAAGTTCTTTCACCTCGGCAAAGACCGGAAATGGATTCAGTTAAGCTGCGCCACGAGGAAAGCCATCCGGGAACAAATCGTCGAGTTTGTCAAACGCGGCAAAGTCGCCGCCGGCCTGCGCGAATTTGGCACCTTTTCGCGTCACGGACACTGCCGGGTCTGCGGTTATCTGGCCCGCAGCTACCAGCGAGTCCAAAACAGTACCCAAGAAGAGGTTACTGAGGAGGTGGCCGACCTGCTGGCCGCCTTGGGCGACGAGGAGAAGCCGCGCAAAGGCGACCAGGGCTTCCGCAGCGCTCTGCAGTTTCCGGCCTACCGGTTGCTCAAGGGCCTGTTCGATGCCAAGATCTGCGACGAGGCTCATTCCCTGACCGGAGAATCCAAAGTCTACGAGGCCGTCAAATCCATCCACACGCGGAGAACGTATCTTTTGTCTGGAACGCTCCTGCGGCGCACGCCGGCCGAAATGTGGCAGATATTTACGCTGTTGTGGGGCTACAACTCGCCTGAATTCCCTTACGCCTACGACCAGCAGAACGAGTTTATTGAGCAGCACGTGACTTTCCGGGTCACGCGGGATGCCGTGCATGATCCCCAGGGCAACAAGATTGCCAGCCGGCACAGCAAGCAGGAGATGCCCGAGCCGGCCAACGCGCCCAAGCTCTGGAAATACCTGCATCAGGCCCAACTCCACGCCACCAGCCGTGGCATGGGGCTGAAGATTCCCGAGGTGCGCCGTCATTTCCTGGCCGTCCCGCTGGAAAACGAGATTCTCGACGAATACGAGCAGGTCCTGCAGGCCATGAAGCAGACGTTTGTCGTGGATAAACCCGTGTTCAGCCTCAACCAGCGCCGTGATTGGTTCACCCAGATGGCCGAGCTGCAGGCCATCGCGCTCAAAGCCAAGGTCAAACAGCTCATGGCGCTGGCTCAGGAAATCGTGGCTTCCGGGCGGAACCTCATTGTCACGGCCAAACAGCAGAAGACCTACGAACTGCTGGCGCAAATGTTCACCGAAGCAGGTTTCGATTTCGTGAAGCTGGACGAGAAGCGCCCGGCCCAGCCACACAAACGCCGCGGGTGGATCGACGAACACTATGTGCGCTCCCGCACGCCCATCTTCCTGACGCGCACGCCGCTCATCAACGAGAGCCTGAATAACCTGGTCAAGGCGTCGGCCATTATCGTCACGGAGGCCGAATACGTCTTCTACCCCTTGCAGCAACTGGAAGGGCGCATCGCCCGGCCCAAGCAAAAGGCGCCGGTGGTGGATGTGAGCTACATGGTGACCCAGCACCCGCAGCGCGCCAGCATCGACGAAGCCATGCTCCAGATGGCGTTGCGCCGCAACAACGCCAACGTCGAACTGGTCAGTGGAAATGTGACGCAACGCACCAACGAACAGTTGGTCGAGATGGCGGAAAACCAGAAGATGCGCGAGCTGGAGCTGATGCAGACGCTCCTGGCAGAGGCGCGTCCAGCTAAAGTCGCCAACCTCGATTACGAGGCGGAATTTGCCGCGCGCGAGGCGGAAATCGAAGCTGCCGAGCGCGCCAAAGCCGTCATCGTGGTGGAAGAGGACCTTCGCCACCAACTCGACAAGAACGCCGCGCAGCTCATGCCGGTCGATACGGGGTGCAAGGACCTCCCGCCACAGACGATGGAACCTGTTTTCACAAGGCCGACGCTGACTCTTCCGCCGGACCCGCCACGGGCGGTTGCGGCTGGGATTCAAGCAGTGGTAAACGGGAAGAACCTGGAGCTGGCCTTGGACCTGTTTCCGAGTTGCGCCGCAAGCCACCGGCCGAGCACCCGGCAAAGGACCATGACAGCCGCTCACCGAGTGCCAGGTCGCCTACCGGCTCAGGAGAACCTGGTACTGCTGTTTGACGAATAAAACATCGGTGCCAAACACCAAAACGGCATGAAGTTCAAAACCATCGCAAAGGAATTCCAACAAGCACTGGGCGTGGTCGAAGGCATCATCCCGGCGCGCACCCCGCTGCCCGCCGCGACGCATGTGCTGATCGAGTTCAAGGGCGGGATGCTCACTCTGACCGGCTCGGACCTGAACAACCAGGTGCAGTATTCATTCCCGGCCGAAGGGGAGGAGGGAGTGGCGTTCGTGCCTGCCCGCAAACTCTTGGGGTTCGCCAAGACACTCCAAGGCCAAGAACTCCAGGCAGAATCCACCTCGGACAAAGGGCTCGCGTTCACCACAGAAAACATTGAACTGGCGCTGCCAGGACTGCCGCCGGAGGACTTCCCGCGCGTGCCGAGCCCTGCGGGCGCAACATTCCGGGTTGACCAAGGCACCCTTTGCCGGGCCCTGCGGATGACGGTTTTTGCCGCCGCCGTGGAGGAGGATCGGCATGTGCTGCGTGGATGTTACCTCCACTTCTCCGAGGGGCTCGGGCGCGTGGTCGCGACCGACAGCCGGCGCCTGGCGGTTGTTGAGTTCACACCGACAGTGGAGCCTTCCGACCCAAACGCGCAGTTCATCATCCCCACCTCCGTTGCCAAACTGCTTCTGGCACATTTGACGGGCGAAAGCGAAGTCACCTGCACCATTGGAGAGAAACAAGTCGGCTTTGAATCCCCCACTCCCAACAACGGGCGCTACCGCCTGATATTCTCCAAGCTCGAAGGCAACTACCCCAACTACAGCCGATTCATCCAGCCGTTGCAGCGGGAGAATACGATCGGCCGCGAAGCCCTGTTGCAGGCGCTCAAGCGAGCCAGCGCTGCGGTGGAAGAGAAAGACGGCACTGTTGATCTGCAGTTTGAGGGGGGTCGCTTGGTCATCAAGTCCCAGACCACCTGCAAATTCCACGAGGCGCTGGAAATGGATTACAAGGGCAACTCGTTCACGACGGTGTTTGCCCCGCGTTACATCTCCGAGGCTCTCGAGGAGAGCCCGGACGATGAGGTGAAGTTTGATCTTCAGGGCCCTCAATCCCCACTGGTCATGCGGGGGCACAACTTCATGTACCTCGCCATGCCCCGCCGCATGAATTAGGCGGCCCGATCCCCCACCCGACATGCAAAAGAACCTGGCAGAGCCGTTGTTCCCGGAGCGCGCGATCAGCTACGCGACGGCCCGCAGAATCCTGCTGCAAAACATGCAAAAGGACATCGACATGCCCACCTGCTTCATCGGGCCGCCCGGAGTCGGCAAAACAGCCCTGGTCGAGGATGTCTGCGGGGATTTGAAGGCCCACCTCTGCGTGGTTCCGCTGTCCTGCTATGACGCCAGCGAACTCAAAGGAATCCCGCGTGTGCTGCCTCTGGAGGAACTGCGCAAGCTCCATCCCGAGCATGTGAAGGAAAACAACAGCGGGTTTGTCACTTACTACGCCCACAATTTCGAGTTTCCGGCCACCAACGACCCCGACCTCTGGGTGTTCTTCTTTGACGAATTCAACACCGTGCCGCCCAGCACCCAGGTGCCGATCTTTCAGGCCACGCAGAAACGATGCATCACCGGCAGCTACCGGTTCCCGAAGCAAAACCGGGTCGTGTTGGCCGGAAACCGGCCCAAGGATTCCGAGGCGGTACAGCCCATCCCCAGCCCGATCATCTCGCGCGTCAATCTTCACGAGCTGACTTTTGACTACAAAGAATGGCTGCAGTGGGGCGGCCACATCCATCCGGGCATTCGTTCGTTTATCTCCAGTAACCCCGAGCGCCTTTGTTATTTCACGAAAGAAATGGTGGAGGCGGTCCAGCCCTACGCCACCCCACGCACCTGGGACTACGCCAACACCATCCTCAAGGGATACACGGATGCACACCTGGCGCACATGGAACCCAAGGGCGAGCCGTGGAGCCAACTGCTGCACCATCTCTCGGGTACCATCGGCTACGAAAACGTCACTTTCCGCGACCAATCCCAGCGCACGCTATTGCATTATCTGCAGGATGCCGCGCGGGAAGAATTGCAGGAGACCGGGCCGATTCTTGGCAAGGTCCGCAATTGGGCGCAGGTCTTTGAAAGCCGGCCGGCGAAGCCGCGGTTGCTCATGATTTTGAAACATCTGCCGGACCTGGATCCGGCCCAGGCCGCTGTCTTTCTCAAACGCATGACGAGCGTGGCCCCGGACATGGTAACCCAGGCGCTCAAGGAGCAACCGGCGCTGGCAAAGAGCATCACGGGTCTACCGGGCCTAAAGGAAACTCTCGTCCAACTGAAATAACAACCGGCGGCACGCAGCCTTAAAATGGAAAGGACTTTATGCAACTGAAAATCGTGACCAGCAACGGCACCTTCCGCTTCAACCAAGCGGGCCAGCCCATCGCCGAGATCAACGAGCCGTTCGTGCTGGTCGAGGTGTACGCCAAAGACGAAGTGCTGGCTTTGTATGACCAGGGGGCGGAGCACCTGGCCAACGCGTTCACTTACGACGGCGACCGGATCACGGGGATAAGTGCCGATGCCGCTGAACACATCCAGAATTTCTTCCTTGCCGAAGGGGCCTGGTATCTCCAGGAACTTAATGGTCCGGAAAAGGACGGCGGGACGCCTGTGCAGACGGCAGCAGCAGCAGACGCAACCCAAGTGATACCGCCCGATCCTGATGCGGCTGAAAACGCAAACGGAAAGGTTGTGGCGGGCGACCCTGGCTTTTTTGTGCCCACGCTCGAGCAGCGCCAACTCCTGCGCGACATTCAGGTCACAGCGGAAGCGTTGCGCCTTATCGAACCTGACCCGACCGCCGGCTGGGACCGCCAGGTCCAAAAGCTTCTGGTCTCGCAACAAGTTTTCGGCATCGACGACCCTGAAAAGGGCCATGCCGAAGGCAAAATCAAGCTGGAACGGTTGCTCGGCCAAGCCAAGGCGGCCAGCATTCCGTCCGATGTTGTGGAGACTAACCTTGCGCAGGGCGAAGTACCTGAGAACGAGGAACAGCTGGAAGAGTAACCTCGTTACGCCATTGCATGTCGATTCCAGCAACCGGGTGCCCAGAGCTACAGTAATCTGCGTTGCTTTTCTATCGTCGGCATTGTGGAGCATGCCGCCCCGGCTGGGAATGCGTAAGGCTTGACTTCCTGGCCATCCTAATCAGATTGCCGGCAACATGAACGACCTCTCGAGCCTAACGCCGCAGCAACTCCGCCGGGCAGCTGACATTCAGGAGCGGATTCAATCGTTGAAGCAGGATTTGGCGCAAATCCTGGGAAGCCCTGCAGAAGCGCCTGCGTCTGCTGAGCGTGGAACCCGAAGGAGAAAGCGGCGGAAACTGAGCCCGAGGGGGCTTGCAAACATCCGAGCTGGGGTCGCAAAGAGGATGGCCAGAAAGGCTGCCAAAGCACCCGGCTCCGAGGAGAAGCCCAAGCGAAAGATTTCGGCCGCCCTCAGGAAGGCCCGGTCAGAAGCCATGAAGGCCCGATGGGCGGCGAGAAAAGCCAGCGGAAAGAAAACGCTTTAAGCGCCGTTTATGATAGGATTGGCCGTGTCGCCCCGGAGCGTGGGGAGAGTGTCCAGAACCTGCTGAAATCTGGATTACCCGCAGACCCGGACTTATACTCGTTTCAATGAAACCGTCGCTCGACAGGCCGTGTTTCTCTCGCCGAACCCAAGTCTTGGCGCTCTGGTTTGCGATTTGCGTGCCGCTCTACGTTCTCAGCACGGGTCCGGTTGCCTGGGCGACCAACGATGCGTTTCATGCGGCCTATCTTCCCGACGAAGTGAATGTAATCTACCTGCCACTCGCTCCGCTGGCGAAGGTCGAGTGCGTGAACCAACTCTTTTACTGGTGGACAGCGATTGTCTGGGGTGGCGCCCCTGCCGGATACACGACGCTTTGAACGGAGGGTAGCCGCGGTGAATCCCCGGCTTGGTCAGGAAGCCGCCTGTCACTAAAATCCTGTGGTGTGGTGTGCCCACCTTGTTCCCCGATTTTGGAGCGGCATCGCTCACATATCGCTTTTGTAGTTCCGTTGAAATAACGCCATCAACGAACACAGCCAAAGCTGATCGCTGATCGTGGAAGGGTTGTTGGAGCCGCCCGAAAAAGACTGTCAGGATGCCAGTATCGCGCCTTGGGGGCCTAGAATGGAGCATGAAGATCGCTCAAGGCCCGACGTTTCCGCCCGGGGTTACCTGCTATGTGGACCTGACCGGCTTCCTTCACCGTCTGGCCTACATGCCTGGTCCCCACGGTCTGAATCCTCAGCAGGTCACTTCCAGAATCACCGGCGAGCCCACCTGGGGAATCGTGGGCACGTTCAACCAGCTTCAAACACTGGTCAAACAGCGGCCTGCACGTATCATCGCTTTTGCGGACTCGCCCCAGGACGGATTTCGCGCCGAATTGCTGCCGGATTATAAACGCAAGAGCGGGTCTCCCTATCTCGGACGCCAGCTCGAGCGCCTCGCACAATGCCTTCCTTACCTGGGAATCGCCGTGGTTGGCGCTCACAATGAGTTTCCAGGCATGGAAGCAGAGGACTTGATTGCCTGCGCCGTCAAATCAGTGCGCGGATCGGCCGCGGTCGTTTCCTATGACAAGGACTTGCTGCAGTTGGTTGGAGAGAACGTCAACCACTTCAATCCATACAAGAAGCACTTAGTTACTCTTGCCAGTCTCAACGCGTACCTGAAACAGGAATTCCTCCCAACCAAGGCGGAGCTGACCGGACACGACATGGCGGTCTTCCTTGCCTGCACCGGAGACGAGTCAGACGGCATCAGGCCCATTGGAGGCATCGGTCCTGTAACGCTCGGCCATTACTACGAAAAGCTCCCTGGAGGGCT
Source organism: Verrucomicrobiota bacterium (assembly GCA_035358715.1). Taxonomy (GTDB): domain Bacteria; phylum Verrucomicrobiota; class Verrucomicrobiia; order Limisphaerales; family UBA8199; genus UBA8199. Next base: position 274,334 of record DAOPPX010000001.1, on the reverse strand, counting down.
ATCGAATCCCGAGAAGATCGATGCCCTCCGCGCCGTTGATTTGGAGGCCAAGAAGAACGCCGGCAAAGTGGCCGACTGGACGCAGGCGCAACTTAACCTGCAGGCGACCGATTTGGACACCAAACGCCAGCACGGCATCGACCTGGGCCCAATCCCAGAGCCACGCCCCAACCAGGAAGCGTTCCGGCAAGTGCTGGAAGACTTGACCATGCAATCCTTCCTCAAAGACTACGACCGGTGGTTTGCTCCCTTTGAAGCGCTCCGCCAGCCGTCGCTTGCAATGGCCTGAGATGTGCGAGATAGCCAGAGCAGAACGACGAGAATCTCGGTTTTGAGGGGGCGCGCATTCCCGTGACTGCAAATACGTTCTCCCTTGTCGTTGCTGCCGCGCTGGGCGCCTGTTGGGGCTTATTCCTCCGTGTCGCGTGGCACCGCACGCTCGGCCCCGCGTCCCTCTTTCCGGTCAGCCTCAACAAACTGGCCATGGAGTTCGTGGCCGCCAGCTTTTTCGCAGGTTGCTACTGCCTCACGCGTGATGCGCTCTCCGCTTGGCTCCTGGGAGCGGTTTTCACGCTCTATGCGCTTGGCGCGGCATATGATCACCAGACGTTCTTTCTGCCAGCCATCACCCTGCAGGGGGCCCTGATCGGTGCCATCGTGTTGGCGGTGTTTCGGCCGGGAGCGACCAACCCGATGATGCCCAACGGGAATATCGCCGCCAACGTCCTTACCCATTTCGAAGGAGGGGCTGCTCTTCTCGGTGCGGTTGTGCTGGTCAAAAAGCTCGGCGAACACTTCCTTCGCACCGCGTGTGCGGGCAGGACGCGATTTGAAATCAGCCAGGAAGGAATCACGATCTCCGACGGGTGCGGCTGCGACTTCACTCCCTGGGACGACTTCCGTTTCGCCAAGATCATTCCCCAAAAGGACATCCTTTGCATCTGCCATGGGAAAGCGGAGAATCTCCGACTCGGCGAGATCGAGATACGCGACGGCAGCGTTCGTTGCCGTGGCCACGATCTCGCCATGGAGAAGGGATTAGTCACGATTGAAACCACGGAGTTTGTCGTTTACCGCAACGCCATGGGCCTCGGTGACGTTTTGTTGGCGCCTTCACTGGGAGTTCTTCTTGGGTTCAATATCGGATTGTTTGAAATGGCGCTGCTGGCCTCGATGACCGGAACTGCGCACGGACTCTATCTTAAGCGAAGCGACCGCCGCCTCCCCTTCGGGCCGCACCTGATGGGAGCCACGGCGTATGTCATTCTCGGCCGGTATCATCTGGTGCCGTCCCTGGCCAAATGGTTCGGGTTTGCCGTCTGACGGCCTCAATGTGTCGCGTTCCTGGACGCATCAGGACATCTCTCCTGTCAGGATCCCGGCGAGCGGGCGTTCGAGGGCTGCGCTGGAACGTTGCCAAACACAAAGCCGTGAATCCGTTCGTCAAAACGTCGCAACTCAAGACCAAGTTGCCGGGGTATGCGGTCGCGCGCATGCACGCGCTCAATCATCAGACGCTTCAGCATCTGGCCGCCCATCATCGCGAGAAGTTCCTCAAGGCCTTCAAATACGTCCAAGCCAACGTGATTAGCGGCATCACCGTGAGCCGCGGTATTGCCAGCTGTAAACACGATGGCATCTCGTCTTACTTCTACTGGGAGAAAGGGCAGTCTCCCTTTGTCTTTCACATGCCGGCCTGCGCCGTGGAGGTCGGACTGCCGGCAGCGGAGGAGTTGGCAGCGGCCCTGGAGCAGAACGGAAACACCAGCGCCTTGCTGGCCTGTGAACTGGCGGTCGGTACTGGTCGCTCCCACAGCTACGACGTGGTCCGTCTGGTGAATTCTCCCGCGTCCCGGGCCGAGTTGGAGAAACTCCACCTGGTGACGCTGGATGTCATCATCCTCGATAAACAGGAGAAGCAGGGACTTGCCTACGACGAGCGCGTCAAAATCCTGCAAAGCCTGCCTCAAATCCCAAAGGCCCACTGCCCCGATTTCCGGGAGGCGAATGGTCTGGACCAACTCAATGCCTATTACAAACAGCAACTGGACAAGGGCCAGGAGGGCATTGTCGTGCATGATCTGACCACCCGCGTCGCTTACAAGATCAAGCCGAAGTTCAACCTGGACCTGGCCATCGTGGGTTACGTGGAAGGCACGGAGGAATTGACCGGCAACGTGGTCTCTATCATGGGCGCCTTGGTTTCCGGCGCCTCGTATCAACTGGTCGCCCGGGTGGGAGTGGCTGACCCGGCCATTCGTGAAAGGCTCTTCAAGGAATTGTCCGCGCAGGCGATCACCGCCAATTACACCGAAACTGATTCGGACGGGCGTCCCATCGTCTGGGTGCGCCCGGTTAAGGCAATGGAGATTAACGCGGAGGACGCCCTCTGGGACGATACCGACGGCAAGCCGTGGACAAACACCATTCTTCAACTGGATGAGCAGGGCTATCGTTACCAGGGTCAGGGTTTCATCCTCAAACCATTCCACCCGACTCTGGAGCGAATCCGCGACGACAAACCGGTGGGCGAATGCACTTTCAGGCAGTTGAACGCCGTGGATCTGCGGCTCAAGCAAACGGCCAACGGCAAGCCGGCGAAGGTTTTCATGCGGGAGGTGTACACCAAGTCGGTCAAGGGCAACACGGCCGTGCGCAAGATCGTTGCCTGGGAGCAGGAGCGGGAAGGCTATCCCCGGTTTATCGTTCACACGGTGGATTACAGCGCCGGTCGCGCCAAACCGCTTGAGGAGGCAACCAAGGCAACGGACGACCAGGGCGAGGCCAGGAAGTTCATCGACGACTGGAGGGCCTCCGAGGTCACCAAAGGCTGGGCAAAAGCCTGAAAGGAAGCATTTATGGCAGCCTGCACATTCAATATCGACAGCACCAAGCACGTGAGCGAACTGCAAAAGGTCACTCGTGACGATCTCTACGGAGGCCGCCGGGTCCAGGCGCTGGGCCCGGACAGCAAACCCTTGCGGCGGGCCGGGGTACCAGAGGAAGGCAACCTTTACCTGGTTTCCGGCGACATCGCGCGAACCGTGCGCGCCGGCGAGCAGTTTACTCTCGGTGCGGCGGAGGTCGTGGACAGCGCCACCGGACAGAAGAAGGATGTGGTGCCAAGTTCTTTCAAGCAGGCCCCCGAATTTCGCAAGGCGACCGCCGAGGAAGTGAGCCTGCTGGAGGTGGCGTCTGTTTACCTCCTTCCTGGCGCCCACCTCTCGCCGGGGACATGCTACATCGGGACGTTCAACTACCGGGATGGGTTTGAGCGCAATGACGCCGCGATCCTCGCCAATGGGCACGGCACATTCCTGCTCGTTGGAAAACTCAAGAAGCCGGGCTTCGTTGGGATGGAAATTGACTCGCAACTCATCGCCGAGTCGGCAGCCAGCGAGGAAGCGGGAGAGGCGACGGAGAACTTCGAATCCTTGTTCTAACCCCCAGCCACCGAAGACTCACATGTACATCAAATTGACCAACTTTCAAAAGCGCACGGCAGAACTCTTCCTGTTGTCACTGAACGGCTCCAAGACCAGCAAACGGTTGGTCACCACGGCTAACGGACAAATGGAGCCCGAATCTCAAGCGATCATCACACGTGTCCCCGGAGGCTGGACAGCGGACCGGAAGCCCGAACAAATCGCCGAGGCCCTGGTCAAGTCCGACCCCGAAATCGACACTCAATTCATCGGCAAGCCGGTGCGCATTCGGTCGTTGGCTTACCTCGATGAGCAACGCAGGCCCGTGTGCCACTTCCGGCTCGTGGAGGAGAAACTGACCCCGGAGGGCGCGGTAAAAGAGACCAAGCCCTACAAGGTCAGCGAGCCGAACGTTGAGCTTCCGATCCAGATCTCCCCCAAGGGCAACCAGAAGGCGGAAGACATGGTGCAGAAATTTGTCCTCCATAAGATCTATCAGGTGGTTCACCTGGACAGCCTCTCTTTTGATTTCCTGTACACTGAATGCAAAGAGCGATTGCAACACCTCGGATTCGTTCGGTTGGGTTGCGGTCTCAAGGGCAACGAGCCCATGATCCTGCGAAAAGAAGGTCTGCCCTCCTTTGCTTATCTGCGCGGCCGGATCGATGGCGACAAGTACTGCTGCACGCTCCACCTCACTCACCAAGAGCTGAGGGCGCCAGCGCCAGGTTCTTGAGCATCAATGGAATATGCTCATTCGCAAGAGGGCAGCCTCCAAGCGTGGTCTAAGACATGTTGCCAGTCAGTTCCAAGTCGTTTTGGTGTGCGGGTCTGGGAGCTGCCCAGAGTGCAGGGGGACAACCTCGCGCCGAGCGACTTCAAGAAAGCGCTTCTTGTCGACGCCAAGCGCCTGGAAGGCCTCCTCGCGGGTGTCATCGTCGTTGAGGAGAAGTGCGTGCAGGAGATGGGCTGGGTACACGACGCTGTTGGAAAGCTGGGCGAAATGCTCGGCGTCGGCGAAGACCTTCCTGGCGGCAGTGGAGCGGTGGAGGGACTCTGATTCTGGCAGACGGAAGCGTTGGTCGAGCGGTGTTCCGCGGAGTTTCCGGCGGAGGGCCTTTGCGCTTACCTGGGCTGTGGAAAAGACGGTGCGGAGTCTTCGCACCTCGCGCAGGAGTTCCTCTAGGATGGCGTCGCGGTCTGCGGTGTTCTTCGAAACGAGGGTTGGAAGGTCGAGGTCCACTGTTTTGGCCAGCCCGATGAGCAGGTGAACCGGCTCGAGCTCAGGAGCGTTGAGGTGTTTGGCCTCAACCTCCGCGACTCGCCAGACGAAGAGAAGGCTATTGGAGTGCCGGGATTTCATTTACGGGGCAGGAAGACGTACAGAAGTGTTGCGATGCTTAAAGCAATGGTGATCCAAACGATGCAGGAGAGGACCGTGTCGAAGGAAATTCGGAAGCGGGGTAGATCTCCGAGACGGGTCAGGCATTCTTGGTAGGTTTCGTTTTTGGGGTCCCTGGAGAGGGCCGCTTCCCAGAGGCGGCGTGCTTGGGAGTTGCGACCTTGGTGGACCGCGATGCGCGCCAGTAGATCAAGTTCGTGGGGATTCTCTGGCAGGTGGCCATTGGAGCACAGGATACCTTCGGCTTCCAGGTATCTGTCGGACTGCGCTAATTGAGCGGCGCGTGCGAAGCGGACCTGATCAACGTACTCGTCTATTGTCGCTCGAGTTGCTGAGCGCCATTCTTCGCGGTCCGTGGTCATGGTATGGTGAGTTAGCGCACGATTCCGGACTGGTAGCCGCGTTTGGCGGCCTGCACCAACTCGTCGGGGAGAAGATCCCACAACTGGCGCACGACGTTTTGCAGGCCGGTGTTGTTGTTCTTGGAGATGCAATCACGCCCCTGGTCAAGCAGCCTGGCCGCGCGCGGCGGGTCCATCATCTTGTCCTGCTGCTCCTCCATTCGCTGGAACTGGTACACCCACCAACCAGGCTGAGCCATCACGATTTCGTAGTAGAGGCGCGCAATGTTATCGATCTTCTTTCGGAGGCGGTCTGCTTTGCGCTCGCGGATGATCTCGTCGGTCTGCTCGGTAAGGTCCCCGGCCTTTTCCTTCTGCTGCGGCGTGCCGGTCTTGTCCGCAACTCGATTTAGGTAGCCGAGCCAGTCCTGCGCCTCAGCAACAAGGGCGGGCCATTCTAGTGAGTTCGCCGCTTCGTCAAGCTTGAGCTTCAGTTCGAGAAGGCGTTTTTCGCACTTTGCGGCTGCATCGGCGTCGTCTTTGGAAGCGGCCAAGGTTTCTTCGACTTCGCGCAGCAGGGGGGAGTTTTCAACCTGCTCGACCAATTCTTGCGCGGTGCCAGCGTTTGCGGAAGCGGCCTTGGCCTTGGCCTCTTGGAAGCGGTGTATTTCAGCCTCAAAATCCTGTTTCAGGAATGTGTGAGTGAGATTACGCTTGCCCATCTCAATCTTGCCTGGGAATTCCTCGTCCAAGAGGGGGACGTAGGCGAGGATCTTTATGATCCTGTCAGTGGTGATTGAGAGGGTGACTTCGATTTGGCTTCCGCCTGGCAGGTCACGGCGTATGTTGTCGGCGGGTATCGAGAGTTCGCCGACTTTGCGGTTCCGATCCGCGAGTTCTTGTTCGCCTTCGATGACCGGGATGCGCAGAAACTCACCGCTCTGGCCTTGGCGGAGTGGGTGAATGGTCTTGAAGTCCCGAGTGGCTTTCAGCGGAAGGCCGCGTCCCTTTTCGAAAAACTTGTCGTACTCGTTGTTGGCGAGAGCGATTCCCATGGAGTTGATGAGGGGTTGCTCTTCTACCACAGCGCCTATTGTATAGGTGAGAGAGTCTGGCGTGACCTTTTGTTTGCGGCCGGTCGCGTCGAACAATTCGACAAGAAACGTGTTTCGTTCGCCCCTCTCGGCGTGGAGGTTGGCCATGAAGACACCGTCGGGCCGGAGCGGTATCTTGCCGCTGCGCCATTGGGTTTTGGCGTTGACGAGTTCGATGGTGAAGCCGCTAAAATCTTGTGCGCCTGCGGCTGAGACCCTGCCGCCGACCATTGGAGCGCTGTCTAGCCCAACCGGTTTGTGTTTCAGGTCAACCGTGAACTCACCCTGGGCCGCCGGGACCTTGGGGCCGGCGGTTACTTTCTGAGTTCCCGCAAAGACGGCTGCGCCGCGAGCTACGACCGTTAGCGGATCGACACTGTGATCGAGTGGAATCCCGAGGTTTGTTCGGAGCATCTCACGGAAGTAGGGGGCGAGTGTTGGGCCACCGACGAGGATGACTTTGTGAATTGCGTCTTTGCCCAGATTCTTCTCCTTGAGTACGCGCCTACATATCTCGACCGAGCGGAGAATGACCGGCTCCGCTACGCGGATGACCTCGGCCCGGGTAAGATCGCATTCAAATTCGATTTCATCGCCGGCGCCATTGTTAAACTTGCAGGATTCAAGGGTGGCTCTTTCGCTGCGTGAGAGGTCTATTTTCGCCACTTCCGCCGCGCGCTTTAATTTGGCCAGAGCCTGGCGCCACTTTTTGTTGCCGCGCGTAAAGTCGTCGAGATCGTGTTCCTCTAATAGCTTGGGGACCAGTACCTGTTCAACAATGGCCCAGTCTATGTCGGATCCCCCGAGGAAGTTGTCGCCGCCGTGGTTGACAACGTTGATGGTGCCTTCCTCGGCCTTGATTATGGCGGCGTCGAACGTGCCGCCGCCGAAGTCGTAGACCAGCCAATAGGCCTTTTCGCCGTCCACTTGGAAGCCATAGGCGAGAGCCGCGGCGACTGGCTCCTGGAGGAGGGGGCATTCTTTGAACCCGGCGAGCTGTGCGGCTTTGCGGGTTGCGTCGCACTGGTGGAGTTCAAATGCCGCCGGCACGGTCACCACCGCCGCCTCTATTACCTCCCCAGTCCTTTGTTGAACGTCTGCTCGTAGCGACTTCAGGACTTCGGCGGAGAGGTCTTCCGGCTTGCGAGCCTGGCCGCTGCTCTTGAACTGGTAAACGTGATCGCTGCCCATGCGGCGTTTGAACTCGACGTAGGCGTCCTCCGGCGCGTCTATGATTTTGTTCTTGGCGCGCTGGCCAACGTGGATGGCGCCCTTCTTGTCGATGCTGACCGCCGATGGGGTAATGTCGGCGTCGGCGTTGTTTTTGATTATCTCGGTGGCGACGTCCTTCAGCAGCGCGATGGCGCTGTTTGTCGTGCCCAGGTCGATTCCAAAGTCGATTGTGCTTCTCATAAGGTGGTGGCGTTGCGTGGGTCAGGCTGGTGTGGCTATGACCACCTCGCCGCGCTGGATCATTTGGCTCTGCCAGTAGATTGTCGGCTTAATAGTTTCGAGGACGCGTTCTTTGGCAAGTCCGGGGGTTGGCTGTGCAGTAACAACGTGCAGGGGGAGCCCGTAGTCGAATGGATCGCCTGTATGGTCCTTGATTTCGAGTCCGATTTCCTGGAAGGCTTGGAAGATGCCTTCAACGTGGCGGTAAACGCGCTTCATTTCGTCGCGGACCTCGCCTGAGGACCCGTCCACCATTTTCATTTTTGTCTTCCAGGCGTTGGTTGCAATCGCGGCCATGGCCCTGATGACGTTTTCGGGCACGGCGTAGCGAACCTCGCCTCCGCGTTGTTGAAGAGCGGACAGCACCGCTTCCTGGTTCTTTAGAAGCTTTTCAAGGAGTTGTTCTTTGTCGGGGAAGACAGCGGGCGGGAGGGCGAAGACCTGGCTGGCGGGCTTGGGTTGCTGTGGTCGGTTTTTGGTGCTCATATTATTTGCGTTGCGGGTGGGCTATCTCCCGTAGGAGCGGAGCTTGGCGTTGTAACTGTCGATGAGTTGGTTCACGACGCGGTCCTGTGCCTTGGCCGCTTCGAGCAGCGTGTTGTAGGAGTCAACCATTTCGTTAGCCGTAGCGTTCTCGGCGCGGAATGTGCGAAGAAGGGTGTTGTAGCGGCCAACCTTCGCGTTGAAATCATCGATTTCGGACTGGCTAGAGCGGTCAAGGTAGATGCGGTCCCGGTCAATCTGCGCACCGAGGGCTTCGACGCGGGTTCCGAGTTCTTCGGCCTGCGATCTTTGTGCCTCCAAAGCTTGCTTTGCCGCGGTAAGTTTGGTGTCAAGGGCTTCGGCTTTCGCCTTCTCCAGTGTGATTTGCTGTTTCGCGTTGTCGAGTTCGTAGCTTACCGTGCTGGGGACTCTGTAGGTGCGATCTGGGGATGTGGGCGGTGGACTTGGGCGGGTGGCGGGAGTGGTAGTTGTGGTGCGGGGTGCTGCGGGCTGGTCGGGGATAAACTTCACCGGTGCTGCGGGCGGGGTGGCAGGGGGCGTAGTGGCGGAGGGTGGGGTGTAAATGGCCGCGATGACGAAGAGTGCTGCTGTGATGCCGATCCATGTGGCATTAGGTGACCAGGGCGGGCGGAGCGGGATCAGGAGGATGAGCCTAGCAAGAGCACCGGTGCAGTCGGAGAGCATTTGGCGGATTGCGACGGCCTCAAGCCATACGTCACTACTCCTTGGGGTCGCGCCGAACGACCAGCCTTGAGAGCGCAGTTCTCTTATCTTGTGGTGGGATTCGATCGGTTTAGGGCGCGGGCGGCTGCCGAGGCGTCGGAGGGCGGTGAGGTGGCCGAAGTCCGGCCCCAGGGCGGCGTATTTCGGTTTCACCTGGGACGTCCTGGCCGTGAGTTGCTCAGCTACAAAAAAGGCAATGACGCCGCCAATGACGGCGCCTATGGTGCCGTTTACGATGGTGTCCTGGAGCCTGGAGCCACCCCAAGTGCCAAAAAGCACCGGCAGCAGGATTGTGGCAATGGTGCCGGCCGGCACTGCCCCTCGCCAGGTCTTCGCCCAAGGGGATCGGTGGGCTTTACGGCATTCTCTGCAGCGTGGGACTTTGACTTTTATTGTTTGGTAGCGCGTGCCGTCGGAGTCGTACGACGTGACGCGGTACATGGGAATTTGGAGTTTCGCCGATCCGACCCCCGGGTTCTTGTCGCAGTAGTAGCAGGTTCCCTCGCCAAGAAGGTCGTTGACGGCGGACATGTCTTCCTTGAGCCGCCTTTTCAGCTCGGGATCGTAGCAGAGTTTCAGGCATAACTTCAGGATGTCGGAGGCTGTTCTGAAATCGTTATAGCGCTCGCAGGACTGAACAGCGAGGCCGCGCATGGCGATGGCTACGTCGTCTGAAAAGCGCTTTGTGACGTCTGACGTTACCCCAAATTTCTTCTTCAGTTCTTCCAAAGCTGGGAGGATTTCGGTGCGGACACGGTTGAATTTTGCTTTGGTGTCGGAAATGAAGCCTAACCCGGTGCTGAGGATTGGCGGTGGGTCTTCAACGACTTTCTTCAGGGTTTCGTACAGCGGCTGGATTTGCTCGTATGCCAGATTGTTCTTCCCGATCTCGATGTTCTTCTCGATGCGTTGGCGAACCTCGACTGCATCTGCGAGGGGAAGGGCCGCCTGTAGGAGATCCACGAATGCGCGGTTGTCCTCGGTCTTTTTCTGGTATGAGACAAGGGAGTCGATGCAGGTCGTCGCCGCTTCGTCGAGAATCTCCTTGGCCGAGTGCTCTTGCTCGCCGTAGAAGAGGTCGAAAATATCGGGGAGTTGCTTTGCGTGTTCCAAGAGGTGTCTGACGGCGTCAGCGCCTTTGACCGGATCGTCCTGTGTGGTTTCTTTCGTGCGTTTGATGCTTTCGCGAAGGCGGCCAACCAGCGGGGTGAGGACTATTTCGCCTGCTTCTTCCAGCAGCGGCCCGCCTTGGTCTGCCTCTCGGACGAGGTGGACGTGCATCGTGGCCAGCGCCTTCCGGCCGGATTCGGCATGGGAAAGTGCGAGTTCCGCATTGATCTTGGCGAGCGCGAGCGGGAGCGTGGCTCGCATACTGCGGAGGAATGAGGGCTTGAGGCGGGGGTCGTCTATCCGTTTGGCGTGGGTGGCGAGTCTCTCCCAAAGCCCGTCATCGTCAGCGAGCCGACCCCATGCGGCGAGACAGGTGCGCCATGGGGTCTCGACCTCCTGCTGGCCCTGCCCACCGCCTTTGGATGCTACCTGCGTTTCGGCGTCTATGGCGTTGAGGTGCCAGAAGAGGGCGGTGTTGTGTGCTGCCGCGGGGGCGGTGGCTGGGTTGGCAGCCGCAGTCTGCCATGCTCTTAGGGCGGTAGTGCCGTTGTTGGATGCAAGCGCTTCCAGGCCGGGGTCTGGCAGCGCTGAGCCAGTTTGGCAGGGCCAGAACCAGAAAAGCTCGTCGATGAGTCGGCTCTCCGGGTCTTTTAGTCTTTGCACCGCCTCTCGCACCTCGTCCAGTGTTGGTGGGGGCTTCATGGCGAAGAGGCCGGCTTGGTGGCTCGCTTCCAAGCCAAGTTCGGCCATCTGCCCGAGGTTGGCGGCGTGTTTGGCGACCTGGCGCGTTGACGCTTCAACTGGGAGGCCGGTGATCCGGAATGCGTTTCGCCGGAAGATGGCTGGGGTTGCTGCAGAGAGAAGCGGTTTGCAGGGGTCTGTGGGTCTGCGTTGGGGTGGGGGTTCTGAAGCTGGCTCTTGGTTTGCAGCCGGGGCCGCTTGCTCCGGGAACTCGAAGGTCACTTTGCCTGTTTCGTCAACGACCAGGAAGGCGGGAAATTGCCGGCCCGATTTCGAGACAAAGCCGGTGAGGAGATCAGTTCTCCCTGAGGTTAGGAGCCGTTGGACCTGGGTCCTGTCGAGGGGTTGTGAGAGGATGGTCTTGTTCATCCTGAATTTGCAGGCGCCGACATCCGCGATTGACTTTTCGCAGGCGTATCGGTCTGGCATCTCGACCACAGCGGAACCGCAGCGGGGGCATCGGCCGAGGGATGTTTTTCCTGGCTGGTTGCGGACGGTGCGGTTGGTGCCTGCGATTTCGGCCGCGATATTGCGGACCTCCCGTTCGATGTCCTCCGCGTCGCGTCGCTGGCCGTTGCGAAAAGCGGGGAGCTTGAAGTCGCATTTGGCACAGCGCCATTCGCCGGTGTGTTCGTGGATGGGTCCGCCGCACTGCGGGCACCAGACTTCGAGTATGCCGGAGGAACCCATAGGCGTAGTGTTGGCGGGCTACATACTAATCCCGCAGCGCCAGAGTTTGACCTGGTGTACGTACTTTTCTCGGAGGTCCGGTGCTTTATTGAATGCCTCCTCCATGAGGTCGGCCGCCTCACCGAGGCGACCGCCACGGCGCGCTTCGAGCGCTTTTTCGACGAGGGTGCGGGCTTGACTGCCGTCCATTGGGGAGGCGTTTCCGAAAACGGTTTTGCTGGCCTCGCTGGACAGTGACTTGCGTGGCGTGGGACCCGGATCGTGGAGTGGCGCCGCGTCGAGTTCGTGGAGGAGTTCGCGGGCGCTGGGATACCGCTTCTCCGGAGACTTTTCCAGTGACCGCATGACGACCTTTTCGAGGTCTTTGCTGATGTCTGGGTTCACCTGCGTCGGCGGCGTAATGGGCTTGTCGAACAGGTTTCTAGCGGTCCAAGTGGTTCCTTCGGGCATTTCCACGGGGAGGCGGTCGGTGAGGAGGAGGTACAGCGTGGTGCCTATTGCCCACACGTCCGCCGCCGGCGAGTCGGCTTTGCGCTGAGCGAACGCCTCGGGTGGTTTGAACTGGAGGGTGCCCGCGGCTGTGGCCAATAGGGTAAGGGGGTTTACTTTCTTGGCTAGTCCGAAATCGCTAACGCGGGCGCGGAGCCCGTCCGGCTCGTAGCCGACGAGTATATTCTGCGGCTTGATGTCTCTGTGGATGATCGGGGGCTTTTCCTGATGGGCCTGTGAGAGGCCCCGGCAGACTTGCTTAATGAGGTCAACGGTGGTCTCAACGGGGATGAGCGAAGGACCGAAGGAGCGCCAGAATTTGTCCAGGCTGCCGCCGGGAACATTTTCCATGGTGAAATAGCCACAGTTTCCGCTGGGGCTTTCGAAGACGTTGGCGTCGAAAACACGCACGATGTTCGGGTGGCCGATGCGGGACAGCAGGATGGCTTCGCCGAGCATTTCGTGTATTTCATCGAGGCTTATCCCGGCGCGTTTGAAAACCTTCATGGCCTGTCGGCCAAGGAAGCGGTGCTTAACCCGGTACACCTCAGCGAAGGCACCTTGGCCGAGGAAACGCTCGACTTCGTAGGTATCTCGGATCACCTGGCCTTGGTCAAGGAGGGGCATAGGTCACGGCTGTCTCGCGGGCCGGGGTGACGGGCCGCATGAGGGTGCGTTGGAGGGCGCCCGAAATCGAGCGTGGCTATGGTGCCGAGGCGACCCGCGGGGCACACCTGGCGACGCATTGGAAACTGTGCATTTTCGCCGCCCATGATGGAACGCGCGGCAATTGTGCGCGAAAATGCCCTTTCTTGCAGTAAAAAAAGTGGGACGACATCGGATCGACTTCACCCTCCCCAGAACTCAAGACCTCGGCGGTCTGAATGGCTTCGGTTGCGCTGGAGACATCTCAGGCGCAACCAGGCGCGCTCTCTCCACAACGCCGCCGCCATATAATGGAAGAAAATGCGAGTTGCCATGCCAACCGAGACCAGCAAGTCATTCCGTCGGTCCAAGGGGTTCTATCGGCTGGAAGAAGAAGCCAAACGGCAGCTTTACGAACTGCTGGGGGGTTGGAAGCCGGAATTCTCCCTTCTCCCTGAGGCAGCCCAGGCAGCCGCCATGCAGCAACTCCGGCCCCTGGCACAGAGGGCCATACTGAATGCCCTAGAAGGCCGGACGCAGGAGGAAGAGGAACAATTTGGCTACGATTGGGAAGACGGTTTGCCCCGCTTGCAGGCCAGTCCGGTGCGCGCGGACGTTGCCCGGCATCTGCTCGAACACCTGCCGCCCTCGATTCGCGAGGCGCTGAGCCAACCGGAAATCCTTCGGCGCGACAGAATCGAATGGCTTTACGCGGAGACCGTCGATCACATTCGCAAGTTCACACCTTACCTTGCCTCTGAGGAGCAGGCGCTGGAGGAATGGAAGAGGCAATGTCCCCAGGCTTATGGCTTGGCCGAGCAAGCGGCCCGCAAAGCCGTGCAAGCCTATCAAGATCGGAGCCGGAGGAACGCCGGAACCATGGCGCCAGTCCCCGAGGAAATCCGCCGGCTTTCTTTGACCGCCCATCTGATTGCCGCGCGCAAGCTCTACCAGCACGTGCTGGGCCTCTCAGAATACTATGAAGGCAACACCACCGTCGTGGGTTTGAAGGTCCCCCCGGAAATGCAGGCCGATTTCGGCGCGCGCATCTACATCCGGCTGGGCAGTGCCGACAAAGCGGCCGGTTACGGGCAAGCCTCCCCTCAGCAGATGACACAGTTTGGCGCCATGCTTGAGAGCAACCTGCTGCGCAATCTTCAGGAAAAGGTTTGCCCCTGGACCACGGAAACAGCCGGCGCGCAAAAGATCGACAGTCAGTTGCTGGCCCGCGCCTATTACCAAATCGTCAAACCGTTGGACGGCCGGCAAGCGAACGGTTATCTGGACAACACCACTCTCGAACGCCTCGAACGCAATCCGGGCTATTACCGGCTGCTTGGCTTCCGAGAAGATATCGCTCCCGAGCATGCTCAGGTCTTCGGCCAGTTCCTGGATTCCAACCCTGGCCTGCAGGAGTTCCTCGAGCGGCCCAGTGTTCAAGAGGCTTTCAAAACGCACCGGATTGATAAAAGCCTTGTGGAGATTGGGCTGCGTGCGGCAGCCGCACAGGAGATCGCGCACGTGGCGCGCACGTGGAAACCCGAGAGTGTGGGGGCGCAGAATGGCGCAATGCCGCAGGCGCAGCACGCCATACCGCACATTATCCAGGATCTGGCCGCCTACCACGATGCGCTGATGCAGAGTGATTATCTCAGCGTGCGCAATCGGGGTTTCTTCAAGGAACGGCTCCTCGCCGAGCACCAGAACTGCGTCGGCCCCAAGGAGCGGGCGCGAATGGAGAGCTACTACCGGCCGCTGGCGGTTGCCTTGATTGCGCGGGACGACCGCAGCAATGAAGCGGTGCCGGCTGATTGGAAGCTGCTGCGTGAATACACTGACCCGGTGACCCGGAAAGAGTTCGCCGATTACCACCTCGAACTGCCCGAAGGCCGGGCCATCCTTTGCCTGCGAAAAGGCGCCAGTCCCAAGGCCGCCCAGGAGGTTGCCCGGCGATTGCTGGATTTGGGTGAACCGCCCCGCATCAACGACTGCGCGGCCCGGGTAAAAGGCGTGCGCATCTCCGAACTGAGCTACAACGAACTCTGCGCGTCTTGCCTGCGGCCTATCAGCATCGCCCGCATGCAGTTTTACACTTCATTTTCCGCCTCCGAAACGCTCGACATCTTGCGCGGGTCCTCCGAAGAACCGACGACCGAAAACCTGATCGAGGCCATGCGGCCTTGTTTTGTGCTGCGCTACAGCGACGCCTATTGCCGGGTGAAGCCGGCGGAAATGGTGCGGGTAAAATACCGCACCCCGACCGGGGAGAAGAAGAACCCCTGCTGGGACGCGAGCCAAGCGCTCTCGGGCATGCGCGAGCCCGCCAAGGACCCCAACATGCTCGACCGCCTGGAGAACCCGAAATGGGGGCTCATCATCATCGAGGGAGAGAAGAAGGCGGCCATGCTGGCCCAGATGTGCCTCGAACGGGAATTGCCTTATCACGTCATTGCCTTGCCTGGAGTCTGGATGGGCCTCATCCGTGGCAAGCTGGTGCCGGAGTTGGAGCAGTTCAAGATGCAGGATGCGAGCGGAAACAAACGCAACTGCCACATCTTCTTCGACAACGACAAGGGCTTCAAAGCCGGGGTCATGCATGCCCTGGTCGAAACGGCGGCAGCCCTGCAACGCGCCGGGGCCAAGGTGTTCGTCCCGAACCTGCCTTTCGGAAAGAACATCAAGGGCGCCGACGATTTCGCCCTGGCCCACTGCCGGAAAGGCGGTGAAATCGATTATCAGCCGCTCATCGAGCTTCTCGAAAAGGCCACGCACGTCCCGGAACGCGCGCGCAAGGTGAAGTATCCCAGCCCCGAACAGGAACGGGAAATCAACCGCAAGCTGAGCCAAGCCGAGCAAATCCATGAACTGCAGAGTCTGCTGCGCCAGAATCCGAACCCGGTGGAAACACCGGAAATAGGCAAGCTGTTCATGCTTCAGGCCCCTTACCTGCTCAAGAGCCCGAACGAACGCCTCAACGCGACGCTGTGGGACAGTCTGAACGAACGAGGCAAGGCCGCGTTCGTCGACATGCTCTTGAAGGACAACCCGGCTTTGAAGCTGCTCCGACAGGCGTGCGGAGGCATTCCCAGTTTCGAAGATGGACCGACGGCGCGGGATTTTAGCGAAGGAGCGCCTCAAGTGGAGGAACGCGGATCGGTTCTGACACCGGAGTTGTTTGCCGTTGGCTCCGTCGCCTGAAGGGCGAGTCAAAACGCAAGCGCAGGAACTTATACTGGAGAATGGCGTCCAAACGGTTCCTGTTCAAAACGGCCCCTCTCCGCCGAACCGGCATGTTCGGCCTGTTCTGCCTGACGGTTCTCAATCCGCTCACCGGCCTCTCGCAAGGGTCCGATTTGGGATTTGAAACGCCGGCGGTGGGCTACGGCAGCTTTCAATACAACCCCGGCGGATCGCCCTGGACCTTCGCCGGCAACAGCGGCATCACGGGAAACGCCAGCGGCTTTACGGGAAGCAATCCAAACGCTCCGGAAGGATCCCAAGTCGCCTTCGTCCAGACCACCGGCGGCATGTCCCAGCCGATGACCTTCGCCGCCGGCTATTACAAGCTGATCTTCTCGGCGGCGCAGCGCAATTATGGCTCGGCCTGGCAGACCTTCAACGTCACACTCGACGGGGTCGTGCTCACGAACATGGCCCCTCTCCAGGGGGCCACCAGCTACCAGGACTACACCGTCGGCACGTTCCAAACAACCGCGGGCACACACACACTGGCATTTGTCGGCACCGACCTGAACGGTGGCGACAACACCATTTTCATCGACAACTTGCGCTTCACGCTAATGACCTTGTCGGCCAGCATCTCCCCGGCGAGCTTCTCCACCAACCATCCGTTCCCGGTCACGATCAGCACCTGGCCAACGAACGCCACCGCCTACTACCGGCTGAACGGAGGAGCCTGGCTGGCCTACACCAACCCCTTCACCATCGGTGACGGGAAGAACGCTGCCACCGTCCAGGTGGACAGCTACGCCACGGATGGCGTCTCCTTCAGCCCGACCAATTCGGCGACTTACGTGTATCAGCCGCCGGCAGTGGCCAATGATTTCTTCATGGACCGGATCACCCTCACGCCGCCGCCCATCGTTTACCCCGACACCGTGAACGGGATGACATTCCAGCACCCGGGCTTTTGGACCAACTTCAACGTAACGCTGACCGGCGCCACGATGGAAAGCAACGAGCCAAACCACGCCAACACCGGCCCGGCGGCCAGCGTATGGTACAGCTACACCACAACTACCAGTGGGGAGTTGCGCATCGTGGTCCCCACCAACAACCCGAGCGTCATCGCCGTCTATACCGGGGGTTCGGATACCTATTATTTCCCGTTCGAAGGGTCCGCCGTGAACGCCTTCAATGCAAACTTCAACTTCAGCCTGAACGGTGCGGGAGCCGCGTTTGTCCCGGACGCCGCACCGATTTCCTGCAGCGCGCAATCATTGAGCCTCAACGGGACGGGAAGCTACGCCCAGTTGGTCGACGCAAACCTCAACTCGTTCACCTACAGCCTGTGGGTGAAGGTCGGCATGGTGCAACCCGGGGCCGTCATCTACCGGACCAGCAGCGCCGGGCCGCAATCGAACTGCTCCGAATCCGTCGGGATCAACTCCAACGGTGTGTGGTATGCCTGGGGCGGTGCGGCGATTACCAGCTCTGTCGTGGTCCAACCCAACACGTGGTATCACCTGGCGCTTTCCGGGGCCAACAACGGCGCCATGCACTTCTACATCAACGGGTTGGAACAAGGCACGCCCATCAACAACATCGGCAGCATCTCCAGCCGCGACCGCTGGCAAATGGGCCAGGCGGTTGCCGGAGGCGGCCAACCGTTCAATGGCGAGATTGACGATTTGGCGATCTACCACAAGGTCCTTTCCGCCAGCCAGATTGCGGCTTTGGCTGCCGGGACAATCCCGCCGACTTATGCCTCCTGGAATGTGTCGCTGCTCTCGGCGGTTGCCTCCTCGACCAGCGGCACGCTCTCCTTCAACGCGCTGGGAAGCACCGTTTATCAGATCGCCTTTGCCGCTCCCGGCAACGACATCTACAACTTCCCGGCCGATTTCTATTTCTTCCCGCCGCCGGCCAACGACAACTTCACCAACGCCGCCGTGATTCCCAACACGCTCAACACGACCAATCTTGCCATCGGCAATGGGAGCGTGCCGGCGGCTTACCTCAATTACTCGGTCCAGGGCTACACGGAACAGGCCACGGCCGAACCGGGCGAGACCGAGAGCGCCAAGCTGAGCGTCTGGTACTCGTTTCTCGCCCCGGCGAGCGGTTGGCTGTCCGTCAGCGCCGCCAACGCCCCGGGCATTTACAGCTACCTGGAAATCGGCCAGGGGACGGTCAACGCCTTCACCAATACAACCAGGAGCGGTTGGTCAGTCAACCCCGGCATCACGTTGCGCGTGAGCGGCGGACAGCAATACTACATCCGGCACTTCTCAGATTCGGCCAACAACTGGACCCCCTTCACCCTGGCCTTGGTCCACTATCCCCAGCCGGCCAACGACCTGTTCACCAACCCGGCGCCGCTTGCGCTGAACAATCAAGCGCTGCATTACGTGTTCAACAACGGGGTAGCGCTGGACTACCCGGTGCTCTCCTCGGTGATGGACATCAACGACTTTGCCGCCACGCGCGAGTCGGTGGGCGAACCCTCCTATGGCAACTCGGTCTGGTACAGCTACACCCCGAGCCAAAACGGGCGCCTGGTGGTGGGCCTGGCCGACAACGGCGACTGGGGCACGTATAACGGCTACGAGATGGGCATTTACACCGGGACGGCCGCCAACGCGCTGACCACCGCCTTCAACTCGCAGGGCTACAACTGGAACGCCCTCATGAACGGGTGGATGACCGCCGGAACGAACTATCTGGAGCGCATCGCCACCTACGACAGTGGCCATTTTCTAAGCGTCTTCGAGGTCACCAACACCTTCTTCCCCAACCCGGCCAACGACAATTTTGCCAACCGCCAGCCGATTGCGACCCGCTACGTGACCAACTACATGACCTGGAAGGGACAGCAACTCTTCCTATCGGTGGACGAGGTGGCGAACGTGCCCGGATTCAACTTCTCGGCAACGACCGAGAGCGGGGAACCGCTCCAGAGCGGCACCTACAACTCGATCTGGTACTCCTGGACGCCGACCCACAATGAGACCGTCACCATCAACACGGTCAACAGCTACCAGCACTTGTCGCCCAGCACGACCATTGACACCTATCTGGCCGCCTACACAGGAAGCGCGCTTAACGCCCTGACCATGGTCACCGGGAACGACAACGGCCCCGGCATGGGCAACTGGAGCCAGATCGGTTTTGCGCCCGCCCCTGGAACAGAATACAAAATCCAGATCAGCAATTACGGCAATGGCAGCGCCGGTTGGACGATGTTGAACTTCCAACAGCCCTTCCGTCCGTCCAACGACTACTTCACCAACGCCACCCCCGTCGCGCCGACCGAGTCGGTGCTGGGAGACGGCTCGACGTTCGAATACCTCCTCATGTATGGGACCATCACCAACGCCTCGGTGGAGAGCAGCGAACCCAACAACAGCGGTGTTTCAACCGTGTGGTACGCCTGGACCAACGATATCACCGGGCCGGTGACCATCCGCATGGACTCGTCCTTTGGCGGAAACTTCTATGTTTACACCGGCAACGCGGTGAACGCGCTTTCCACACTGGCCAGCCCCGTCAGCGGCCTGGACGGAAAGATCTACTGCACCTTCAACGGCGTGGCCGGAACCGTGTGCCGCATCCAGGTCCGCTGCGGGACCGGCGGCGGCGCCTTCTCGCTTGAGTTTTCGCAGAAGGCCAACCCCGGCAACTACGTCACCCCCAACGACAACCAGACCAACGCATTCCAGATTCTGCCGGATACAATCGATTCGAATAACCGATACGTAGGCTCCGCCAACGGCAATGCCGCCAATGCGACGCTCCAGCCGGGAGAAACCAATGCGCTCACCGCCCTTATCAACTCGGGCGCGGAACTCAACGACAGTTACAATACCAATATCGTTGGCAGCAACAGCCTCTGGTGGAGTTACACCGCCACGGCGACGCGCAAGATGGCCGTCTATAACCAGGCGCTGGTCGCCTACGTCCGGATGCGGGTAGGCCTGGGTTACGACGCCTTCATGGACCTGGTGAAGCCGTCCAATCCCTTCAATGAAAATCCGAATCTCGTGGTAACCACTAACGGGACCTACTTCACCAATGCCAGCTCCGCGACCTGGTTTGCCAACCGGCCGGCCCCGGGAGCACCCTGCCGGTTTTCATTTGATTACATGTTTGTGGCCAACGCGGGCGCCGCCAACGGCCTCTCCAGCACCTACAACATCCTCATCATGGGAAACAACGGTTATTACGATCCGTTGGTGATCCGCACGACCGACCTGATGCTGGGGGCCTACAACAATGGAACCTTCACGCCGTACAACATCGCGCTGGTACCCAACCAGGAATATTACCTGAGCCTGGACTGCAACGGCGGCGGCTCGGCAACGGCCTACACCTTGACCGTGAATCGGACCAACAGTTCAACCATCTGCTCGGGGTTCGACGCCAACTCCTATTATCCGATGGGGCTGGGCGCTTGCGGCGGGCGCGTCCACGACCTGCGGGTTTACCAGACCTCGCCGGTCAGCCACGAGGCCATCGAAGTGTGGCAGGGAGGGAATCTGCTTGCGATTGGCGACGATATCGTCGTGAACAACTGCACGGCGGGGGCCAACTACCAGATCCGCACGACCCCGCTCTCCTACACGACCGACGTGGCCGCGGGCAAACCCGCGACCGAATCCTCCATCGTCAATCCCGCTGCCAACGCGGTGGACAACAACAACAGCACCTACAGCCTGACCGGCAACGACACGGGCGCATGGCTGCTGGTGGACCTGGGGCAGTCGTATCTGATCAACTCGGTCGAAGTCTGGAACCGCTTCGACCAGCCCAGCGCCGCCTATTTCAATGTCATCATCTCCGACACCAACAACTCCAACCTAGTCATTCTCACCAATTACGCGGTCAACTGCGGTGGCGGCGCTCCTGCATGGTTTGGCGCGGACGCTTACGCCTCAGGCGGCTCGACCTGGAGCTGCGGCAACACGATTGACACCAGCGCGGTGACAAACCCGGCGCCCCCCTCCGTCTATCAGTCGCAACGTTACGGCAACTTCACCTACACGATCCCCAATCTCCTGACCAATGGCAGCTACACCGTCCGGCTCCACTTCGCGGAGTGCTATTACACCAGCGGCCCAGGCCAACGCCTAGAGAACGTGTTGATCAATGGCAGGCAGGTGTTGACCAACTTCGACGCCTACGCCGCAGCTGGCGGGCCGAACAAGGCCAACATCCAATCGTTCACCATCACGCCCAATGCCAACGGGCAGATCACCATCCAGTTCGCTACCATTGTCCAAAACGCGGCCGTCGAGGGTATCGAAGTGATCCCGACCACTGACACCGCGGCGGCTTTTCAAGCCGGCCAGGCGACCAACGGGCTCTACTATTATGCTTACCAGGGTTCGGCGCAGTGGCCCACGACGATCCCGATTGACAGAAGCGGGCGCTACGTACGGATCCAGCAGAACATGGTGGGCAGTTCGCTGGGCCTGTCCTCACTGAAGGTGAACAGCACGCCAACCGTCAATGGGCAGGTCAACATTTCCGTGTCCGAATTCAACCTCGCGGCTGATGGGAACAGCCCGGAAGCGGCCAAGGTTTTGACCTTCACCAACCAGGTCACGACCTGGGTGCTGCCCAACGGCACGGTCTCCTCAACCAACTCTGTCGCCGCCGATTCACAGGAAGTGGCTTACGCTACCTTTTATGGCGGTGAGTGGAACCCCGGCAGCGTCAGCGGCGGATCGGTCTGGTACAACTTCGTCCCGCCCGTTTCGGGAAGCACCATCATCGCAAGTTCCGGCGCCGTCGGCGAATACCTGGCCCTTTATCCGGGACCGAACACGTCCGGATACATCACTTACGGTTGGGGACCGTTCCAGCTTAACCTCAACGGCGGGACGCCCTACTGGCTGCAGGTCGGCCTGACGAGCTACGGCCTTGAAGGCGTGAACCTCACCATCGTCAACCCTCCGCCCAACGACAACTGGGTCAACGCCATCGACGTCAATTTCGTCACCAATGCCTTGGTGACCTTCTCCCCGGATGGGCCCGTGACCAACTACACCTGCACGGCCAGCCTCGTGGGGCAGAACTACCTGGCAGGCCGGGATGCCGGCGAATACAATATCGCCAATTATACGAGGGTAGCCACAAGTGGCCGGTCGGTCTGGTGGACGATCACCGCGCCGTCAAACGGCTACCTCACGATTGATCCGACGCAATCGTCGTTTATCACGGAGCTGGGGCTTAAGCCGGAAAGCGTCGGAGTTGGAGGCAGCTACGGCGGTTATTGGGTGGTCAACAACGGGAGGATAGTCAACGCTTACCTGACGGCGGGCACGAGATACAAGCTCTGTGTCGATGGCTCCAGCCAGGACCCCGGATTGGGCATGGGCGGCATCAACCTCGACCTCACGTTTGTCCCTTGCCCGCCGAACGACAACTGGGCCAACCCCATGCCCGTGACCTTCCAGACGAATGTCCTCACGGGTACTGTTCCCGACGGGGTCAGCCTCTACACCAATTACACCGGGTCGGTGGCCGCCCACAACATCGGCGCCACTTACGAGAGCGGCGAGTACAAAATCAACAACTACTCCAGCCAGGGCGCTCCGGGCCGCTCCGTCTGGTTCAACTTCACCGCGCCTGCCAGCGGGTATCTCACGATAGACCCGACCCAGAGCTCTTTCCGTACGCAGATCGGCATCAAGGCTCCAGGGCAGTTGGTCAGTTCCGCCTGGGGCAGCCCCAACGCCTACGCCGTCAACTCGGCCCTGGTCTACTACGTGAACGCCGGATCGAGCTACATGATCTGCGTTGACGGCACCTCCTCCGACGCCGGCTACGGGAGCATCAACCTGGACTTCAAGCTCGATGCTTCTCCCGGCAACGATTTCTGGGCCAACCCAACGCCCATCCTTTTTCAGACCAACATCGCCACGATCAGCATGGGCAACGGCACGGCCACCAACACGTATTACACCGCCTGCGGCGTCGGCAACAATATTGCTGCGACCTACGAGGGCGGCGAGTACAAGATTAACAATTATTCCAGCCAAGGGGCGCCCGGCCGGTCGGTATGGTTCACGTTCACGGCACCCTTCACCGGCGCCCTGACCATCGACCCGACCAAAAGCACCTTCCGTACGCAGATCGGCATCAAGGCGCCTGGTCAAGCGGTCAACTCAAGCTGGGGCAGCCCCAACGCTTATGCAGTGAGCTCAGTGCTCTCATACGCAGTCACTGCCGGAAGCAGTTACATGATTTGCGTTGACGGCACGTCCTCCGACGCTGGCTACGGGCTTATCGACCTTGCCCTGCAGATCAACGCGATCCCTTACAATGACGTTTTCCCGGGACCCATGCTCGCGTTCGCGACTAACACTGTCCTGGAGAGCGTTGCGGAGTTCACGGTCACCAACTTTCTCTACACCGCGACCGCAGTCAGCGCCAACAACTACGCCACCCAGGATAGCAGCGAGTATTCGCTCTGCAGCCAGTACAGCGCTCCTTGCCTGGGCCGGACCATCTGGTGGAGCTTCAATCCGCCCGTCCAGGCCTATGCCACGATGTCGCTGGCCGGTAGCACCTTTGACACACTCATGGCCGGAGGCGTGTTCAATGGGGTCAATAATGGCAAGTCCTGGTACAACGACGACGCGAATGGGTTGGTGACCAGCGCGGCCACAGTGCTGGTGTATCCCGGCCAGACCAACCGAATTGTGGTGGACGGCAAAAGCGGCGCGGCCGCCGGCAGCGTCGGAGGAGTCAACCTCACCGTCAGCCTGGGCGCGCCCACCAACGACTTCTACGCCAATGCCCAGGTGCTGGTTCCGCAGAGCACTTTCAGCGCCGGCAATATGACCGGCATCAGCATCCGTGTGCCCGGCTCGACCACCTACGCCAGCAATGAAGGCGAGAACTGGGCGGGAAACAACTGGCTTTCCGTCCCACCCAACAAGAACGTTTGGTTCTCCTACACGGCGACGAACAGTGGGACAATTTACCTGACGGTCGAGAGCGCGGGCAACCATCTGATCGCCGTCTACAGCGGCAGTTCCTTCAATAGCGGCTGGATCGGCGGCAGCATCGGGACCGCTGGCGCCTCGCCCAATGCCGCCTTCACCTTTGCCGCCACCGCCGGCACGACCTACAAGATCTGCATCGACGGCACGGTCCCCGGGCCATTCGTTCTCAACCTCAAGCATTACAGCACTGCGGCACCGCTTAACGACAACTTCGTCAACCGCCTCCCCCTCACCAACGGGGTCACGACCACCGGCACCCTGGCGGGTTCGACCCGCGAGTCGGGCGAGCCGTCTTATCACGGCGGGAACGGCAGCGTTTGGTATAGCTTTGTGCCGGCCTGCACGGGGCAGCTGGAGGTGGACACCAAAGGCAGCGCCGCCGACACCGTCATCGCCGCCTACACCACCAACAGCGTTCCCGGTCAAGTCAATAACCTGACTTATCTGGCCGCCAACACGCACGCCGACGGCAACGCTTACAGCCGCATCTCGTTCCCTGTAACCGCGGGCAAGGAATACGAGATCGCGGTGGCGTTGAACAGCGGCACGCTCCAGGATTTCGCCATCACACCGCGCCTCACGTGCGCAGGCTACGTCGAGGCGGATCCCGGCACCGGGAACTTCCTGGAGTACGGGACGGTATTCCTCACCACACCAGGCGGTGGGAGCATCTACTACAGCCTAAACGGCGGAGCCTACCAGCTTTACACCAACGGACCCAGCATCACGCCAACCAACCTGGTTTATGTAGGCGTTACCAACGGGATCTTCACCAAGAATGGCGGCGGGAACAACTGGAACGGCGGGTTCACTTCCGTCGAGACGATCGCGGGAGACGGCTTTGCGGAGTGTGTCGCCACGGTCAACAACCAGGACTCAATGTTCGGCCTGCAGGCCACTTACGCGTCCCCCAGTTACACCGGCATCGACTATGCGCTGTACCTGTGGGGAACCGGCCAACTCCAGATCTATGAGGCGGGCACTTACAGGGCGACCGTCGGGTACTACAGCGCGGGAGACAGGCTTCGGGTCGTTCGCACCGGCAACATCGTGCGCTACTACCGAAACGGGGGGCTCGTCTACACCAGCTCGGTCACCTCGACCGGAATTCTGCACTTCGCCGCTTCGCTGTATCAGCAGGGAACCTGCGCCCTGGGTCCGTGCTACCTGCGCAACGCGGGGATGGCCAATGAGACCGGCATTGTCGTCTCGTCGGGAGACGTGAACGGAAACGCCACGCTCTCGGCGTACAGCCAACCGGGCAGTGTGAACAGCTGGAATTACACCGTCCAGGCGGCCCCGCCCGTAGTGCTCAAGGGCAATTACGTCACCTGGACGAACCTGACCGGCGTTTACCAGTCAGGAACACTTCTCACCAAGTATTCGGCGAACAACGCCTGGGGCAACGCCCTGGCCGTTTCGGTGGACTCCAGTGCCGGGGATTGCTCGGCTGACTTCGTCGTTTCGCCTGGCTCGTCCTATAACATGGTTGGTTTGACGGCCAATAGCATGATATCCGGCTACGGGGACATCAGCTTCGCCTGGCACAACGCCAACAACACCCTCTACATTTACGAGAGCGGCAACTCCCGCGGCTGCTTCGGCGCAGCCGTTCCCGGCGACGTCCTGCGGGTCGAACGGCTCGGCTCGACCGTCAACTATTACCAGAACGGCAATTTGCGCTACACCTCGGGCCTCTCCAGCTCCGGGACCCTGCGCGCCGCGACGACGATTTACTGGATTGCTACCCAAGTCGGCCCTGCCTCGCTTTATCTGCCGCAGTCCCCGGCCATTACGATTGTGCCCAGCCCCTATGGTGATTCGACGCTCTACACGAGCGCGGCCCCGCCGACTCCGGCCCCAACCGTCACCTCGAGTTCGACGGATGCCTTCGCCCAGCCGCCAGCGCTGGCAGCTTCCGCCAACTTCCGCTTCAGGAACTTCCGCACCGGGGTTGTCCCCAGCACAGACGTGCCGCTCTCTTACCTGGTGAACTCCCTGCCGGGGCTCGTGTTTCAGGTGCCCGGGCCCGTGATCTCCACCACCAACCCAATCACGGTTGTATCTCCCTCGGGCGTGGGCGGCATCTGGACGGTCGCTTTCCCCAACGGCAGCAAGGTCACCGGAACCGGCGGGGGCAGCTACACGTTCAGTCCGCAGGGCGGCGGCATCTACACGGCCAGCCTCTCCGCTCCGGGCTACAACATCCCCGCTGCTTCGACCAATCTTTCCTTCGTAGTCAACGATTTGGGGATCACGCCCAGCGGGACTTACGGAATCATTCCCTTCTACGTTAGCGCCTGGAGCTCTTATCCGCTCAGCATCTATTACACTTTTGCCGCGCAGGGAACGCCAAACGTCCTTTACACCAACCCAATCGCGCTTGCCAACACGAACGTCACCATCCGGTTTATGGGAACGCGTGCTGGTTTCACGCCGCAGTATTTGACCGGCACATACGCGTACTGCCCGAACGTGATCATCTCGCCGACAGGGACATTTTCCAACGCCACCACCCTCACGGTCAGCGGGGCAAATACTCTTCAATACCAGGTGGGCAGCGCGCCGTGGCAGGCTTACACCGGGCCGTTCACCCTGGACGGCATACCCGGGGGCAGCGATTTCCTCCGCGCTTGCGCCCAGATCTCTTCGGGCGTTTATGGGCCGACCAACAGCAGCCTCGTGACCTTCCGAGCGGCTTCTCCCGCCATCACACCACCAAGTGGAACAGTAAACGGCAGCTACACGGTGAGTGCGCAGTCGGGCACGATCGGGGCCCAGGTCTATTACGCCATGGGCGACGCCATGGGCGGCATGCCCGCGCCGGCTTCCGTGACCAATCTTTATGCCGGGCCCATCACGCTGAGTGGTTCCCGAAACTTTGTCTTCATCGCCCGCAAGCCCGATTATCTGGACAGCCAGCCCGTCACCAACACGTACACCGCGCAGTTGTCCGCCCCCGCTTTCGTGACGCCGAGCGCCACCTTCAGCAGTCCCGCGCAGATCACCGTGCAGTCCGGCGACGGCTACGGCGGCACTTTCGTCCTGGCGAGCCCCTCAGGCGCGGTTCAGACCGTTAATACGACAAACAACACAGCCAGCTTCATTGTCAATGCGAGCGGGCAATTCACGCTCGTGCTCCAGCGCAATGGTTGGACGCCTTCTCCACCGGTCACGCAGACCTACAATTTCGTCTTTGCCGACCTCTCGATTGCACCGAGTCTCTCGTGTCTCTACGCGCCGACGATCATCAGCATCAACTGGGACGGCACGAACCCGCAGACCCCGGCGGTGTATTACACGCTCGACGGGAGCACGCCGACGACCAATTCGACGCGCTACACCGGCGGCTTCACCCTCACCAATTCCGCCACGGTTATCGCGCTGGGAATCCGCGCCGGATATCCCAGCGCCCTGGTAAGCAACAACTACACCTACGAGTCGCCAGCCACGGCCTGGCCCCCGTCCGGAACGTATAACAATGCGGTTTCACTCGCCCTGAGCAACAGCCAGGCGCAGGCCGTCTATTATCAGATCAATGGCGGCGGGTGGCAGTCTTACACCGGGCCGTTCAGCCTCGACGGGCTCGGCAACGGCAGCGTCACCCTGAGCACCCGGTATGATACGGGGACACAATGCCCCGGACCGACGAACCTGTATTCCTACTCGTTCAAGACCGCAGACCCGATTGTCACGCCACCGGGAACGAATTTCAGCGGCAACTTGACCATCTCGGCGACCGACAATACCGCCGGGGCGGCGATCTTTTATGCGATTGGCGATTTGAGCGGCAACCTCGCCTCCGGCTCAGCCGTGACCAACCTTTACACCGCGCCCATCGCCATCGGTTCCACGCGCCAGTTCATCTTCCAAGCCCGGAAAAACGGCTACCAGGACAGCGCTCAGGTGCCGCAGGTCTATTCGAGTCCCTTGCCGGCACCTGCTTTCGGAACGCCGGGCGGCACCTTCAGCAATGCAACGGCCATTGCGCTCAACTCGCCGCTGAACGCCTCTCAGAGCTTCGTGCTGACCTTCCCCGATGGGACCTCGCAGACCAACACAGTCACGGGGACGACCACTTCGATCACGATCAATCAGACGGGCGTTTACCAACTGCAATTGTTCAAGAGCCCCTGGCTGCCCTCCCAAATCGTGACCAACGCTTACACGTTCCAGTGCGCCGACCTCTCTGTCACGCCCGCCAGCATGAATTTCAGCTTCCCCATTACCGTGCAGGCGGCCGGCGGCGGCAACCCCAAGCCGATGACCATCTACTACACCAGCGACGGCACGCTGCCCACGACAAATTCCGCGCTTTACACCGGCGTCATCACGGTGAGCAACACCGTCACGCTGCGGTTCTTGGGCACCCGTCCCGGATACCTGCCGCAGTATGTGGACCGGCAATACAACTACGCGCCGGGATGTACCGTGTTCCCTCCTACGAGCACCAACACGCAGGCGATCACGGTCACCATCACGCCCGCCAGTGGCGGTTCGGCAATCTATTTTCGGCTCAACGGCGGCCCCTGGACCAATTACGCCAGTCCCTTCACGCTGGACGGGTATGCGGGCGGGACGGCGCTCTTGGAGGTTTACACAGTGACCGGGCCCTATGCCAGCGCCACCAACCAGACCATCTACACGTTCCAGGTCGCGCCGATTTCGGTCAACCCGCCGGGCGGCGATCCCACGGGCGGAATCAGCGTGACTGCGGCCACGGCCACCCCGGCAGCCTCTCTCTACTTTGCTTGCAGTTACACCGGCGACATCCCGAGCCTCTTGAGCCTCACCAATCCTTACGCGGGACCGGTGATCCTCACCAATACCGCCGTCCTGCTGTTTCAGGGGGAAAAGAACGGCTATCTCAGCACGCAATCCACCAACATCTACTCTGCCAAGCTGCCGCCGCCGGTCTTTCTGACTCCCTCGGCCACGTTCACCAACCAAGCCACAGTCGCGGTGCAATCCGGCCTGCGCGGGGTTGGTTCTTCCTGGACGGTAATTACCCCCAGCGGGAAAACAAACAGCTACGCCTCCAGCACGGATACGCTTCAACTCGCCATCAATGAAAGCGGCGTTTTCCAAGTCAAAAACAGCCGGCAAAGCTGGCTCGATTCCGACTACGCGGCCCAGAGCTACAACTTCGTGGTGCAGGATTTGACAGTGAGCCCGCCCAGCGGGGATTTCAGCTCGAACCTGACTGTCACAGCCTGGAGCTCAATCAACAACCCCAGCCCGCTGACGATTTATTACACCATCGACAACTCGATGCCGACCACCAACTCGACCCTCTACACCGGAGGCATCGTCATCAGCAATGACACGACGTTCAACTGGCTGGCTACGCGCTGGGGCTATTCCCCTCAATACGCCACCAACACGTACCGGTATGTCCCGCCGCTGGTGTTCCAACCGGGCGCCGGCACCTACTTCAACGCCATCACGGCCAGTTTAAGCACTGCCGCGGCAGGCGCGGCGATTTTCTACTGCCTCGACGGGGCCAACTGGACAAACTACACAGGCCCATTCGCGCTCGACGGGTTAAATAACGGGACGGGGACGCTTCAGGTTTATTACACCAACGGCACTTATGCGGTGAGCAATTCGTTCCCGCTCAGTTTCGTGGTCGCCCCGCTGGCGGTCGCCCCGGCCAGCCTGACGCTTTCCGGGCCGATCACGGTGACCGCTTCCACGCTCACCAGCAACGCGCTCATCCAGTATTCCTTCAACACCAATGCGCTGGATGGCTACAATTTGACCAATGTTTATGCCTCTCCGATTTCGATCAGCAACCGCAGTTTCCTGGTCTTCCAAGCCTCCAAGCCCGGCTACCAGAACACCGCGCAGGTCCAGCGCAAATACATCGAGAAACTCCCACCGCCGGTCTTCCTGACCTCCAGCGGCACGTTCACCAACCAGACCGCGATCTCACTGCAGATCCTGCGGGTGGCCCCGGGTTTGGGCATCACGCTTTCCGGCCCGGATGGAACGGTCAGCGCCAATGCTCCGATCGCGGCCTCCGGGCTGCCCACCGCAACTTTTCTAATCAACGCCTCCGGCAATTACCAGGCAAGCGCCACCGGCACGGATTGGGCGAGTTCGGACCTGTCGAGCAACAGCTACAGTTTCGTGGTGCAGGACCTGGTGACGACGCCCAGCCAGTATTTCGACCAGGGGACGCTGTCAGTGAGCGCCGTCAGCGCGATCGCTAATCCCAAGCCCCTTTCCATCCATTACACGACCGATGGCAGCCAGCCGACGGCCGCCAGCGCGCTCTACACCTCGCCCCTGGCGATCACTAACACGACGACGATAACCTGGCTGGCCGCCCGCTACTGCTACACTCCGCAGTTGCTCACCAACACCTACACGGCTGTGCCCCCTCTTTCCCTCAGCCCGGCGCCAGGCACTTACTCCAACGCGATCACTCTCTCGCTGGCGGCGCCTGCCGGTCAGAGCATCTATTACTCGACGAACGGAGGCGGCCTGCAAAGCTACACCGGACCGATTTGGCTCGACGGGTGTCAGAACGGCGTCCTGAACCTCACGGCCAGCTACGCCGGAGGCGCCACCAACACCTTCGTTTACACTTTTCAGGCTGACCCGCCGACCGTGAGCCCGCCGAGCCAGGTGCTCACTCAGGCAGCCACCATGACGGCCAGCCCGGGGCGCACCGTCGACGCAACGATCAACTATTACGAGGGCGATGCGGGGGGCGACCCGGTATGGACCAACAGCCAACGCTACCAGTACAAGGGGCCGATTCTGATCACGGGCAGCCGCTCGTATATTTTTGTCTCGACCAAGCCCGGGTATCTGCCGAGCGTTCTGGTGAGCAACACTTACACCGGTAAACTGCCCACACCGGTCCTTTCGAGTACTACAAACTGGTTCAGCGGCCCGGCCTGGCTCACCGTCCAGTCCGGCCTGCCGGGTTACGGCGGGACCTATACGCTCACCCGCCCGGACGGTTCGACCTACGCGCAGAGCAGTTCCAGCCCGCAAATCAGCATGAACGTAGATGCCACCGGCAGCTACACCGTTGTCATGTCCCGGCCAGGCTGGCTGGACAGCGATCCGGTCGCTTGGAGCGCCGACTTTTACGTGCAGGACCTGAACGTGACGCCACCCAGCGGGTACATCGGCGTGCCCAATACACCGGTGTCAGCAGGCTCGGCCTATTGGTATTACCGGCCGTTGACAATCTATTACACCCTGGACGGCACGGTGCCCACGACCAACGCGACGCTTTATGCCGCGCCGATCCCTATCAGCGCGGACACGACGATCACGTGGCTGGCTACGCGCAGCGGGTATCATCCGCAGCTCCAGACCAACGTGTATTACTTTGCGCCGGCCGCTACGGTCTCGCCAACTGCGGCAAATTATTACAACGCGCAGGCATTCACGCTCACGCCTTATCTGGCCGGTTCGGCGGTTTATTACAGCACCAATTCCACCGACTGGGTGCAGTACAGCGGGCCGTTCACGGTCGATGGCAGCTGCCTTATCCAGTACTACGCCAATAACGCTGGCCGATTGAGCCCGACCGGCAGCCTCCAAGCCACCTTCGTGGTGGCGCCGCTCTCGATCACGCCTGGCGGCGGAGACATCGACACACCGATCACGCTCACGGCGTCCACGCCAACGCTGGGGGCCCAAATTACTTATGGCCTCGGCGACGAGGACGGAAACCCGCCGGGCGGCAGCGGGATACTCTATACCAACCCGCTCACGGTCGCCGCCGATCGAAGCTCGACTTACTGGTTTGGGGCGGCCAAACCAGGCTATCGCGGCGCGGGCGCCTACGCCACGTTCCGGGCCAAGCTCCCGCAGCCCGTCTCGGCTCTGGGCACGAACATTGTCCTCTTGGCCCCCACGCAGGACACCTTGAGTTCGATGCGGGTTTGCACCTGGTTGGAAAGTCCAACCGGCAACCGGTACTTCGACTTCAGCACCAACATCACCGTCACCTTTGACCGGCCGGGAACCTACAGCTATATCCTGCAACGCAACGGATGGCGCAACTCCGACCCTTTCTACATCCTCGTCAGCCTGCCTTTGCCCGACAACTTCGACCAACGCCAGGACCTGGTCGAGATCTTCGCCGGAACCAATTTCAGCAACGGCAGCATGCCGCAGATTTTCTCCGCTGTGGGCGATTTGACTGGCGCCACCGCCGAACCGGGGGAATGGGACGGCAGCTACTACGCCAACGGCGCCTGGACCACCAACGCTGCCCGGGCCACTTCCCTTTGGTATCGCTGGGTGGCGCCGGCTGACGGCTACGCCACTGTGACGGTCCAGGACCAATCAAACGGCGACACCAACTTTTTCATCTACGCGGTTGGGCAAGGCACCAATATCGCCGCTTTCCAGAGGACGATATTCACTAACACGCCGCAGATCTTTTCGGTCACTGCTGGCAACGAATACGACCTCGCCGTTTACCAGGGCATTATTCCTGGGGACACAGCGTTCCAGCTGAACCTCAACTTCTATCCCATCCCGAGTAACGACCTGTTCAGCAACGCGCTGCCGACCACGGCTGAAACGCATTACACCGGCTACACGCACGGGGCCGGCAGCGAGCCGGGTGAACCGCCCGGCGCCAGCACCTGGTGGCGGTTGGGCAGCCCGGGCTACGGGACCTTGGAAATTCCATTCAACTGCACGCTGGACTCGGTGACGTTGTGGCAGGGCGATTCACTCGCCTCCGCGCAGCAGGTCCCGCCCTATTATTGGACCTCCAAAGATTTTCGCGAACTCCTGCATCAATCCGGCACGGCCATCTTCACGAACAATTACTACTATTTCCTCACCAACACGGGTCCGTATGTGCTCCGCCTGGCTGGGGACCATGAAACGTTCGGGTTTACGCCGCACTTCTACCAGCGCCCGCCAAACGATGATTTTGCCCAAGCCACGCCACTGGGTCTGGTCTCCCAAACCCGGTACCAGAACAGCATGAGCGCCACCTACTCCCAGCAGGGGTCCTCAGTAGGGGCGACGTTCCAGGCCGGCGAGCCGACCTCGCCCCTCGGGCCGGCCACGGTTTGGTACCAGTGGATGGCCAGCGCCAACGGCGAAGCCGATGTGTCGCTGACCCAGGATTATTTCTTTGCCCTGCCGATCTGGACCGGCTTTGGCTGGGACCCGGGCCATGTCTGGGATGAACTCTACGCTCCGAGCGACGGTGTCACACTGGACGTGTTCACCGGAACCACGCTGGAGAATCTCTCCCCGGCAGTGGCTTACACGCCCAGTTCCGGCGTCGCCACCAACAACGGGAACAGCTCCTATCCCACAGCCCAACTGCTGACCAATGACGCGGTCACTCTGACCTGGGAGACGCCTGCGGACGCCGATTATTCCTGGTGGATCTACAAGGCGCGCTTCGGCGGAAAGGTCCGGATCAATGGCAACGGTCTTTTGGCCGATGCCGCGGTTTACACGGGCGTCGGTTACCAGAACCTGATGGGTCAGCCGCTTTATGGGGGTGGTGGTGACACGCCAAACAACTGGTATTTCAACGCGCAAGCAGGGGAGACTTACACCATTGCCCTGGTGACCTGGAACCCGTACAACCCGCCTCTGAACCCGGCGGTTGTCACCATTGCCCCCGACAGCCTCGGCCATTTTATCACGCAAGCTGGAATGATCTATTACCTCCGGGTTTCCGGAATCGGCCGAAACCATACCGTGACGGTGGTGGCCGCCGAGAACGCACAAAACGATGCGCTCACCAACGCGGCACCTTTCCCCTTGCAGGTGTTCGGCTACGAAAACGGCCACCGCGCCCTGGGACAAGTAAACGACAGCTTGTTCGGCGCCACCGCCGAATCCTTCGAACCCGCCGGCACGCACACCGTCTGGTACGAGTTCACTTCGCCATTGAACGGCCACGGTCGAATCCAGCTGCAGTCACCCAGCCCCACCGCCCAGGTCCACGTGTACTCGAGCGCCACCAACCTCGTGCAACAGCCGGGGGGTTACACCAACCTCGTGGAGGTGGACATTCGCGACTTTGCGGCCACCAACGGCGGCGCGTACTACGTTCAAGTTCTCGACACAGCTTTCTCCACTTTCACGATCAAGGCGGCCATAAGCGAACCGCCGGTCAACGACATGTTTGCGGCGGCCCTTGCGCTCAACAACATCGCCGGCAGCGGGGCGCGCACGTTCAGAGCGTACAACGCTTTTGCCTCGATTGAGAACGCCGAACCGCTGCCGCCCGGCGGGCTGGGGGCCACGGTCTGGTGGGAATACGTTCCCTCCCAGAACGGCACACTCGTGATCTCCTGCGCCAACAAAGCGTTCGCTCTCTGGCAGGGAACGAATTTGACCGGCTTGACCCTGGTTGCCTCCCCTACCAACGGAACGATTATGGCCGGCGTCGAGGCGGTGCCCTACCAGGTCAGCTTCGCCGGCATGCCCGGCTATACCGGCCCTGATGACAACGATTTCACTGTCACGGCACAGTTCTATCCCATCCCCAACAACGACAATTTCGACAACGCCATCAACCTGGTAAACCACTGGAATTCAGGGTATGTGAACGGGGCGATTTATACCTACCAGGCCAGCGCTAACAATTACGGCGCGACGGTCGAGCCCCTGGAAAACCCCTCGCAGGAAAACTCAGTCTGGTACCGCTGGTCGGCGCCGACGAACATGATTGTTTACGTGGACTGCAACTTGCAGACCTTTATTTACTCCGGCTCGGGCCTGAACAACCTGACCCTGCTGGGCAACAACCACTTCATCGCGGCCAGGGGCCAGACCTATTACATCGCCGTGAGCGGGCCGCCTTCCCTCTTCACCCTGACCTTGATGGCGGCGCTCCTGCCCTCCAACGACCTCGAGCAGAACCTGATTTCGTTCGGGCAAGGGGCCAGCTACCGGTTTTACAACCTCGGCGCCGGCAAGGAAGAGAACCTCTCCACTAACGACTACTCCGTTTACTGGAGCTGGACGGCGCCGGCAACCAACCTGGTCCTCTCCTTCGACAATGCCGTGAGCGGGCCCGAGTGGCCGCTCCAACATCTGCTGTGCTCCCCGGTCGGCGAGTTCCGGATATATCTCAACGGGCAATTGTTCGCCCAGAACGTGCTGGCGCCCGGCCAGAACTGGACGAATTCGGTCACGCCCGGGGCGACCTACGAGATCGAGTTTCTCTCTTCCTGCCCGCTGGCCGGTGACATCCGGGCATACAGCCCGGGGGCGGCGTCCATGCCGGTTTGTTATTGGACCTACCAGAATTACCTGAACGGCTTCACGGCCAACACCTGGGTTCGCGCCGAGGGCAGCCAGCCCAGCCCCACGCTTTATCAGGCGCGCCTGCCCGCCGGCGACAATTATTTCACCTGCAGTCTGACGAACATGAGCTTGCTGGACAGCGCGATGTCCAACGCGACTCCCTGCCAGAACATGATGGTGGTTAACCCGCAGAACTACGCCTATTTTGTCATCAACCAGAATGGGGTCACGGTGTCGGACAGCCCGGGGGTAATCATGCCGGTCACCAACGAGACCGCCGCGACCGCCATCGCTTTGACGCCCTCCATCAGCACGGCCGGATACACGAACTACAATTTCCTGTTCGGCACCTACAATCTCGGCGCCCAGACCGAAGACGACCGGCCCGACAGCGTCTGGTATCGGTTCAGCCTGCCCGCCGACGGGCGGCTCCTCATTTATCCCAACTGGTCGCCCTGCACGTTCCAATTCATTCCGATGGACCCGGCCCGGTCCAATCAGGTGATCACGGTAAGCGGCAACGAAACGGCCACCCCTTACGTGAAGGCCGGCGGCTATTACCTGGTGCAATACGGAGGCCCGGCCGGCTGCCAGGTAAACTTCGTTTTCTACCAGACGCCGCCCAACGACGCCTTCACCAACGCGGCGCTCGTGAGCTGGAACCAGGCGACCTATTTGAACGGAAACATCTACACGGCCGGCATCACGGCCCAGCCCAATGGCGCCACGACGGAACCTGGCGAACCGCCCACCAGCGGCAACGGCTCGCTCTGGTATCGGGTTCCAGTGCCTGTTTCCGGCCGGCTCACCATCAACGGCCAAGTGAAGGCCTACCAGGGCAACAGCCTTTCGTCGCTGCTGCTCCTGGGTTCGGGCAACAATCTGTCGCTTCCCGTTCAAGCGGGGCAGGACGTGATGCTCCAGGTCAGCCCCGGTCCGTCCCTTCTCTCCGTACCCGTGAACGTCGGCCTCACGCTGACGGAATATCCGCAGAACGACGCCTTTGCCAATGCGATCCAACTGGGAACAACGATCCTCTCCCTCACGAACGCGAACGGAACCAACCTCTACCTTTACAATTACCAGGTACCGGCGGGGTTCTGGACCGCAACGGCCAACGGCTACCTGCGCAACTGGTATCGCGTTACAGCCGATCATCTGCTGGATGTCTGGGTCAACGGCTGGAACACCGACTTTAGCGGGCCGGCTCCTGTGCCTAACCACACTTACGCAGATTTCGCCACCACCGGACCCGTGCCCTACGATCCGCGCAATACCGACCCGAACGGGACCGTTTACGTCCAACCCGATTCCAACCGCGATGCGCGCAGCACAGTTTACCTGGTCAATCCCCAGGACCGCGCCTACGCATTGAGCCAGGACATTTTCCCCAGTGTTTGGGGGCCGGACGCCTACAGCATCAACGTGCCTTGGACCTGGACGTATGCCTCCATGTCCAACATCTGCGGGCCGTTCACCATTTCGCCGGTGGGGACAGCCACCCCGGCCTATTACAGCCAAAACCAAGGGGCCCCTTATTACGTCACCTTCAAGAATTCGCAATATGCCGGCCTGGTCGACTTCTCCAAATCATTCGTCCGCGGCCCCGGAGTCTCTTACTTGTACGCTGTCCCGAACAACTTCGCCGTCTCGACTCCGGCTCGAGACGTGCGCATGTCCTACACCTTCGTTTCCGACCAGACAGCCCCGATCACGCTGACTCCGCTCTTTCCAGTTTCCAGCCAGCAGGCAGCCGGGTCGGTGGACGTCACCCGGCAGCGGATTGACTTCATCGCCAAGGCTTACACCTATCTCTCCACGCTGGAGGACGGCGAACCCGCCAAACCTGGCAGTGGCGGCGGCTCGGTATGGTGGAAGATGCAGATGCCTTACAAAGGGTTTGTCCGGGTGAAATTCTCCGGCGGCACCCCGCTGGCCACGCTCTGGCGGGGCACCAGCCTCACCAACCTCACCCAGGCGGCCAGCAACAACCAAAACGGCAGCTTTGCGGACTCGGTGCAGGCGGTTTACGACCTGAACGACACGGTTTATCTGAGCACGGACCGGACCGCGAGTGATGTCGAGTTCACCTTGGAGTTCACCGTCGAGAATCCCGGCGCCAACGACAGTCCGCAGAACGCCACGCCTTTGGTTCCCAACGCGACACGGGCTTTCGAAAACGGCACCAACTGGATCTATGCCCTCAATTACACCATCTACCCGCTCTCAGCCGATTACACGAACAACGATTTGTGGTACCAGCTCACCCCACCGGCGACCGGGATGCTCGTCTCGGAGGTCGAAGCCACCAACACCACGCTGTTTTTGTCTTTGAGTTCCGATCTGAGTATCACTCCTGCCGGCCGCTCCTTCGTGCAGGAGCAGGATGTCTACCTTTCGTGCGACACCAATTACGGAAACGCGCTCCTGGTCTTTACGCTCGACGGCACGCAACCCGGCACCAACGCCACGGTTTACGCCGGCGGCCCTATCAGCCTCACCAACACCACCACCCTGACGGTGGGGCTCTATCGGGACGGCAGGACTCCGGTGTTCCGGACGGAGACATACACCCGCGTGCCGGGCGTCCAGATGACCACCAGTGGCGCTCTCTCGAATGCCAGCGGCCCCGTCACCATCACGCTGAACCCGGAGGCAGCCGGGGCCACGGTGCTTTACCGCCTGGAAAATCAGGACTGGAGCACGTACACCGGCCCGATCCAGTTGGACGGGATGGACAACGGGAATGGCTACCTCTATTACACGTCCGTCAGCGGCGGCCAAACCAACCCGCTCCAATACGCCTACGCGCAGTTCAAGACGCCGCCGCCGACAGTCAATCCTTTGGCCGCGAGCGACGCGGTTGGGCCGATCACGCTCAGCATTGGCACCGACCGGCCCTCGGATGCCGTCGCCTATTACCTCAATACCCCGGATAACCTGCAGATGGTCCTGACCAACCAACCCCCCGTCCTGCAGCCACAAGCCCAGCCTGTGGCCGCTCATTTCTATGCCACCAGGCTGGGCTACTTGCAGAGCGACGAGGTGATCGGAAATTATTCCTGGCTGACCAATACCCTGCCTAGTCCATGAGCCTCCACGATCCCAGCAGACTCGGTTGGATTTGCTCGGGATTGCCATCCGCAAGTCGGGAAGTGCTCGCCGTGAAATCTGCCGCCTCCGGCAGCCGTTGACGGTGTTGATAAACTCCGTCTGACGAAATTAACGAACTCTGAGCGCATCAGCATTTTGGAAATGGAGACCAAATACATCATCGGAGATGCCACCCAACCCATCGGCGAGGGGCCAAAACTCATCGTTCACATTTGCAATGATGTCGGTGCCTGGGGGCGCGGATTTGTTCTGGCGCTCTCGAACCGTTGGCCCATGGCGGAGCAGCGCTATCGCGCCTGGCATGCTGGCAAGGAGGGGAGACCGTTTGCCCTTGGCGAGGTTCAAATCGTTCAAGTCGCAAGCGCATTGTGGGTGGCCAACCTGATCGGTCAGCAAGGCATCCGAACGATCGAAGGTGTTCCGCCGGTCCGATATTTGGCGATTCGGGAGGGATTGCGGAAGGTGGCCTTGGCGGCGGAGCGATTGGGCGCGTCCGTCCACATGCCTCGCATTGGTTGCGGGCTTGCCGGCGGCAAGTGGGAGGTGGTCGCGAAGATCATCGAGGAGGAGCTTGTCGCCAGGGGTATTCCCACCGCGGTCTATGATTTGGCGCCACCCGTGCGATAACCGGTGGCGATTGGGCTTGCGGATGGCCAAGCAACGGGAAAGATTGTGCATGTGAAATCGCTCGAACCGCCGGATACACACTACCTCCGAGCTGCCCAAGGATGGCTGGAATTGGGAAGCCTCGTCGAAGCAAACGAGGAGCTCGAAAGGCTTTCGCCCGAAGCGCTTCGGCACCCCGATGTTCTTGAAATCCGGTGGCAGGTTTATGCCGGTACGAAGAAATGGGGCGCGTGCGTGGGCGTCGGCCTGGCTCTCATGAAAGCGGCGCCCGACCGTGCGGAGGGCTGGCTTCACCACTCGTTTGCGCTGCATGCCCTCAAGCGCACCCAGGAGGCCTACACTCATTTGGCGACAGTAGCCGACAAGTTTGATGACATCTGGACGGTTCCCTACAACCTCTGCTGCTATTGTTCCCAGCTTGGCCGGTTTGAGGAGGCTCAAGAGTGGTTCAAGAGGGCGGCTGTGCTCAATGATATGGCTGTGCAAAAGGCGGGGGTTGACGACCCCGATCTGAAGCCATTGTGGGACAGCATGAGCACGAACATTTGAGGGAAGTCGGTATACTCCGTTTCGTCCTTCGTCGGCGCTGACTGGCTCCAGCCTCGGGGTGTTCCCCCTTGCACTACAGAGAATCGCCCATTGACGCTACGGGCTCATAGGCTTCTGCCAGTGGTGCCTGGTGTGGCACAGGAAAATGCACCTATTTAACTTGCTGCCAGTTTTGATCTAACGAGCCCGCAGAGGAGTTGACACGAGCCGCCTTGTTTGCGGCGTACCGCTTGGGTCTCCACGAGGACGCCCAAAGTCGAACTGGCGAAGGCCGCCCGGCTTCACGAAGGTCCCGGATACCCGGACCTATAATGGAGGGAATGGACCATCCGGGACTCATTCGACAGGCCAAAAGCGCGGCTGTGGCGGCCGCCTTGGTCTTGCAGTGTCTTTCGTCCTCGGCAGGCACGGATGTCGATCCCCTAACGGCCACCCCGCTGCTTTCTCCGGTGCAGGTGCAGGGAGGCGGCACATATCTCATCCGCGCCCATGCGAGTCCCGGAACTCACCAGATGCAGCTCAACCTGCGGCAGTTTCCTGAACATGATCTCTTCGAGCGCGCCCTGTCGCTGGCGATAACAAACCGGCAGCCGGTCACCACGAGCGCCAGTTTCTTGCAGTATAACCTGTTTGCCAGCACCCAGACCAATGAGCCGGACGTGCTCTTCGCCGGCAACACGCTGTGGTATGTGCTCACCTCGCCCTTGAACGGCAACGTGGAAATCCAGGTTAACCCGCTGCAGGGACAATACGCCAAGCCGCTCGGAACGCCTTACCTCTCGGTTTACAAGGGAACCAACCTGGCGGCGCTGACTTTTCTCGGCGACAACCGCGTCGTGAACACGAACATCGGACTCAACCCCTACATCTTCCTGAACCCGTTTGTCTTTACCATCAACAGCCGCGACGTGTTCTTTCTGCGAATCGACGCGGCCGACACCCCGGGTGAGTTCCAGATCACGCGCATATTCCATCCCTTTGCCGGGAACGACAACCTGACTGATGCCTATACGCTCATTCCAAGCGCGTCCTGGTACGACAACGGGACCCGCTATCTCTACCACGCGCACGGCAACAACTTTAACACCACCACCGAGCCGCTTGAGCCCCTTTATCAACAAGCCAGCGTCTGGTACCGGATTGATTCCCCGATTGCCGGGCATCTCACAGTAAACAGCAGCACCAACACGGTCTGGGTTTACAGCTCCAGCAGTTCCAGCCCGACTTTCCAGACGCTCACGCCCAAAACGGCGCCCTTTACCACCGTGCCCGGAGAGGTCGTGGTCCTGGCGGTGGGCGGGGACCAGAACGAATTCGACCTGGACGCCGAGATCACCCAGCACCCCTCGAACGACTACTTCACCAACGCGCTGGCCTTGACTGCCAGCCGGCAGTTCCTGGTCTACAACTACTTTGCAGGAGTTGGCGAGCCGCAGGACCCACTGGTTCCGGGAGTGAACAATTCCCTTTGGTGGAGTGTGGCCGCCGCCAGCAACGGAACGTTTTCAGTGCGAGAGCTCTCCGGCCCTTACAATCCAACCAACTGGATGCTGCTGGATCACCAGACCCAATCGCCCATTCCTCCTGACAGCCTGAGCGCCATGACCGAGACCTTCCCCGTCGCCGCCGGCAAGACATACGATTTCTGGCTGGGCGCAAGTGCCGGCGAGGTCGGGGCCGGCACGCTGGCCCTCGGCCTGGACTCGTATCCAACGAACAGCGACTTCAACACACCGCAGTTCATGACCGACTATACGTCCGATCTGTACAGCAACGGCGAAATCCGCACCTACACGGCCAGCGGACAGGATAATGGAACAGCCAAACCGGGAGATCCGCTGGGACACTCGGTCTGGTACTTATGGAACGCGCCGGGGGCCGGGTATCTGACGGTTGCGTTGTCGTCGCCGATCCCCACGCTGCTGGTAGCCACCGGCGCGGACATGACGCAGCTCACCCCGCTGGCCACGCCCGCCCTGACCACGCCCGGGGAGCAAGTGGTAATCGGTGTGGGCGGAGGCTTCGACCAATACGCGCTCCAAGCGACCTATCAACTGCCGCCTTCGAACGATGAACTCACCAACGCGCTACCCATCACGCTGGCTGCCTCGTACCGCCTCTATTCGACCTACGCCACGCTCAATCCGGACGATGGCAAAGGCGCCTGCGACCTGTGGTTCACCTATGATCCCCATCAGCAGCCGGGGATCGAGGTGTTCCTCAACCCCGCCACCAACGGCAATCCCGTCCTGCTGGAGGCTTACCAGCGTGGCGCCCTGATCGCCTCCCGCTATTACACCAACCAGTACGAGTTTCCTTTGCAGTTAACGCTGGTGGACCTTGCCCCGCTCACCTTGCGCGCCATCCCCCTGCAACAGGCAACGGATTTCACGCTGCAGGTAATTCCGCTGCCCACCAACGACGATTTCGAGAACCGCACGGCCTTCACGCTGGACCCGGTGGCCTGGGACGTCCCGACCCCCTTCGGGCCGGTGAGCATGCGGCAGTACACGCACCGGGTGGTCGCCGACAACCGGAACGCCGGTTTGCAAAACGGGGAAGCAAGCCTGGCCCCGCACGAATCCGCCCGTTTGTCCGGCAAGTCGCTCTGGTGGGAATTCACTACGCCTGCAGCCGGAACGCTCAGCATCGTCAACCGCAACAGGAACAACCCGCTCAACTTCCACGTCACCACCAACTCGACCCTGCCCGCCACCATCACCGATTACATCGCCTGGAACGCCATCTCTTACACGTTCAACGAGGCGCAAGCGGTCATCTTTCCCGCGTTTCCGGGCCAGACCTTTCGGTTACGGGTCGACACGGAGCTAGGACACGAAGGGACGCTCATGGATTTCGATGTGACCCAGATTCCATATCCGGCCAACGATTTCATCGAAACGGCGACGCCGGTCCAGCCCACGCTGAGACAGACGCTCACCAATTACCTGGGCGGCAAATATCTGCGGACGATCACCTGGTCGGGGGCGAAAGTCCTGGGCAACATCTACGGGGCAAGCCGCCAGAAGATCATGCGCTTTGGCGCCGCATCGCTTGAGAACTCCGCCCTGAGCGCCCTCGAATCGGCCGGCATATACGACACCGAGTGGCCTGCCGGCCAGAGCATCTGGTATGCGCTCAATGTGCCGGAGTCGCGTGTATACTACCTCAGTTTCGCTGGAACTACCTTTTCGCCGATTGCGGCGCTGGGCCCCGACCCGCTGGATAGCCTGAGCCTGATTTCGGACGGCTACGGCTATTTCCTGCCGCAGGGGAGGACCTATTACCTCATGGTGGATGCGGCCCTGACCAATTCGCTGACCTCGTTCGGTTTGCCGTGGTTCTCCTCTCCGAATTACTGGCGGGGACTTTCCTCTGACCTCAACCGGGCCGCCCCGGATTCGGTGCCAGGTGCTCTTAATGTTCTCCTGGAGTCGGCGACGCCCGTGAATGACCTGGTCTGTAACCCCACGCAGATATACCTCCAATCCGGCTACGCGCAGGGCGCCCAGGCCGGATGCGGTCCATATGTGAGCGTGTTTCACGGATACGGCATCGAGGACAACAGCAGCGCCACCCACTGGGAAAAGCCGGAGATTCAGGCGGCCGACACTTTTCCGGGCGGGGCCGGCAAGACCCTCTGGTGGTGGGTCCTGCCCAATCACCCCGGCCAGTTAAACTTCGATCTCTCCGACAGCTCCTGCCCGGTCGTGGTCAAGGTGTTTGCTGGCAGCGTCCTCACCAATGCCATGGTATTCAGCACCAACCGGTTTGCCGTGCCTGCCAGCATGCAGCCGTATCGCATCGGCGTGGACTCGCTGGCCGGCACTCAA
The DNA here is from genome assembly GCA_035358715.1 of Verrucomicrobiota bacterium. Taxonomy (GTDB): domain Bacteria; phylum Verrucomicrobiota; class Verrucomicrobiia; order Limisphaerales; family UBA8199; genus UBA8199. The sequence continues at coordinate 231,138 of DAOPPX010000001.1, read as the reverse complement.
GGCATCATCGCCGTCAACGTTTCGCAGGACACGGCCGCGCCCAATAACGACATGTTCGCCAACGCCCGCCCGCTGGTCAATCCAGTCACTTGCGGCCAACTGGACGGTTCCACCCTCGAAGCCGGCGAGAGCCTGGTTGGCAACGGCAGCATCTGGTTTGAGTGGAAGAATTATTCGCCGCAGCCGGAGACGGTCACGTTCACCTTCCAGGGAAACACCAACCAGGGCATGACCATCTGCGAGGGCAGCAGCCTCGGCTCGCTCGTGCCTATCAATTCCTCCAGTTTCACGGCAAACCCGGGCGACACGCTTTACCTGCGCGTTTTCGACAATACCTACCCTCCTTCAGGCGTGGTGCAGGTGCTTATGGACGCCAGCACCAATTTTTACCAGGGCCAGTATTACCTCACGCCTTCGACGACGTTCACCGAGAGCTTGAGCGTGCAAGCCCAAAGCGTGTCCGGCCTCCCCATGACCGTTTATTACAGCATGGACGGCCCGGCCAGCACCCAATCACCGATATTCACGTCCCAGGTGATTTCCAGCTCGTTGAGCGCCGATTTTTTGATCGTGTTCCAGGACGGGCCCACCTTTACCACGCATCGCGATTACAGGCTTTCACCCAACATGCAGCTCACTGCCTCCCAGACTTTTGCCGGAAGCCTGAACGTGAGCCTCACCAATGCGCCACCGGGGTCGACGGTCCTCTATTCGATCGGTGACGGAAACGGGAATCCGCCAGCCGACCCGCCCAGTCAGCCGTTCACCGGCCTTGCGCTCGCCGAGTCGGCCTGGCTCAACGTGCTGGTTACCGTAGGCGGCGACGTTTACCCGCTCACCGGGCACTACACCAACACGGTATCTGCTCCGACCTGCACCTGGCAGGACAACCAGATTATCCTGGCCACAACCACACCCGCCGCCAGCCTGACGGTCACCCAAGGCACCAACACCGTAACCTACGCCTCCAGCCAGGCGACCATCACACCGGATTACCCGGCGCTCGCGGTGGTGGCTTCGCGGCCCGGCTGGCTTTCCTCCGCGCTCAACGTGGATCTCAGCCTCGGTTACACCAATTCGCTCCTGCCATTGGCGCTGACGACCAACTCGGTTTCCACCAATCGCATCGCGCTCACGCTCACCGATCCCAATCCGAACTCCTACATCTGGTACAAAATCGCCCTGCCCGACGGCGAGGCGCAGATGGGACGGGCCTCGGGCAGCCTCAGTCTGGATGCCGCGTACACTTTCGCCCTGGCCGCGTTCTCCGCCAATCCCAGTCTGCGCCTGTGCGGCCCGCCCACCAACCTCGCGTTTACCGCGTACCTGGTGGCGCCCGGCATTCAGCAACAAGGCGAGTACGTGGTTGTTTCCAATTCCAACGCGCAGACCCCCTCCACCGTGTGGATTAACGACACGCCGATGGGCACCAACCTGAGCTACCAAATCGCCTATCCCGGAGAAGGGACAATCTACGGCCATATCACCAGCCCCGTTGCCGTGGCCAGCCCGACCAGCAGCCTGACCATCAGTTATCAGCCTTATGTGACGGTGAGCCCCTCAAATGCCCTGTTTACCACGAACCTGGCCGTGAACATTGGCAGCGCCTTTGGCAGCCGCTTGCGCATCACCCTTGCTCAGGAAGGGCTTACCAATCAGCTCTATTTTGCCAGCCGAACAGCCCAATTGACCCTCGACAAGACGACCACCATGCTCGTCCAGGCGGAGCGCTATAATCTGGTTCAGGCACAGTCCACCAACACGTTCCAGGGGAAGGTCGCGACACCTGTTCCGAGCGTTGCAGGCAGCGGCGGAACGCTCTCGACGCTCAACCCCATTTTTCTCGCTACGGCCACGCCCGGGGCGCAGTTCTTTTACAACGTCGATAACAGCGTCTGGGCGCCAGCGCCACAGGGCCAGGTGTTTCCGAGCCCAGGCAGCCACGCTTACACTTTCCAGGCCACCCGCCCCTACTGGATCAATAGCGACCTCTCGCAGATTACCGTCACAGCCGTCCAACCGGATAATTCCATCACGAACTTTGTTGCCCCCTATTGGACCATTTTGCCTGGCATTCCCACGCTGGTCTACGCCACCAACCTGCTCCTGCACTCCTCACCGCTGGTGCAGTACTATCACCAGGTCAGCCTGGATGGCGCTAACTGGAGCGCCTATATCCCCCTGAGCCAGCCGGTGGCCAACCTGCTGGTGTATCACCGGGTGGTTGTGGTCTCAGGCAACGGCATTGATTATGAGCCGCAGATCCCACTGCAAACGCTGGTCAGCGCCAATTACTTCGATTTCAGGGTGGACGATCCCGATCCCCGGCTCCAGGTGGGGGCGGATGCGGCCGATCGGATTTACTTCTACAAGCCGGTGTGGCTGGAGAGCTACACCACCAACGTGACGCTCCAAGCCGTGGGCGACCTCTTCGCCTACAGCCTCGAGCCAGTGCGCCAAGGCAATCGGTGGCTCATCCCGGGGAACCTCTACGGCCGAACCAATCTGGTGCTCCGTTACCGGTTCGGCAACAGCGGGCCGTGGCAGACCTTTGGCATGCAATTCAAAACGCTGGAACCCGACCGGTTTTACTCCCTGACGAATAGCGCGGTTATCGTCCAACTCGATCCGAATTACGCCAGTTATCCCGAAGTCGGGGCTTACTACGAAACGAATCTCTTTTCTCAACCGCCGGATCTGACTCAGCCGCTGGCCAACGCCATCCCGATCACCAACCTGCTCGGCACCTTCGAGTTCAAGCCACCCAACACCAATGTCTGGTACTGGCTCAACAGCAAGTTCAACCTGACCAATTGGCCGGACATCAACCTCTACCAAAACCTGCCCATTACGCCGCTGTGACCACAAGACTCAAACGCGCATGGTTCCTGATGCTGGTTCTGGCCCTTTTCGCGCCAGCAGCTCGGGCACAGATCTCCTGGCAGGGACAGGGCGATGCCTTCCAGGTGGGCGGGCTGACGCCGGCCCAGTGGTCGGTCGTGGCTCAGGCCGGATTGCAGGGCGCCTGGCAGGGGTTCGATAACGTCGCCGACGTGACCTCGGGAATATCCCAGGATGCTGCGAGCTTCGTCGCCGATCTCATGACGCTCGTGTTCTGGGATCCAGGCGCCGGCGGTCCGAATGGGCCGAGTCCTTCCCCGGATCCCTATCCCATGCCGACTCCGCCGGACCCCGACCAAGACAACGACTCTGGGCTCGATTTTACCTGCCCGGGGCCGGTGATCGACTTGCGCCCGCCTGGCATGAGCGATTTCACCACCCTGACGGTGACGGTGCCCTGGTTCAAGTACCGCCAATGCACCCGCAGTTGGATGCTGGCGGTGGACAACATCGTCTGTTGCTGCATGGGAGGCAGCAGCTTCGGGCCCGGAACCTACACCCGAACCGATTCCTGGCAGCCCAGCCGCGGACAGTGCTGGCCTTTGCCCGACCCGTATAATGAGACACAGGCGCACTCGAGCGGCGTGGTGGTCGGCCTTCACAACTTCATCAGCGTCGGCGACAATTACCTGGGAGGCGTCTGGAGCATTTGGGGCTGCCTCGCGATGAGCGGCAACGCCACCTGCAACGTTCCGTGCCGCCAAAGTGGGATTACGGATTCCTGCTACGACAACCACGGTGCCTTTTGCGGGCTGACCATCTACGCTTTTGGCGGATGGTGGTGCACTCATTATGCCATTGGCCAGGTTTCGAGGACCATTACCTACCTCTTGCCTTGCTCGAGCCCCGAGGCGGTCCAAATTCCGGTTGATACCCTGCCATTGCGGGTGGACGCCTCCCTGGTGATGAACCAAGTCGCCCCGGAAGAATGGCTTTTCAGCACGACCCAGCCTCGGCTTTACGGCGGCATGAGCAAGGGGGTTGTCAGAAAACAAGGCCGCTGGTGGATTTTCACCCCCGACGCCAACACGCCCATCGTGTCGCCGGGACCGTATCCGCTTCTGCATTTCACCCCGAGCGAGGCGATGACGGAGGCCGCCAAATACAATCCCAGCACCTGGAGCCAGACCTGGGCGCTGCTCTGCGCCTCAGAACTCGCTCCCGTGGTCGCGCTGAACTCTCCGCCCCGTGAGGTCGTGCCTGGCCAGGAATACGCCGAAGCTGTTCCCGACGTGGATAACACCGACCCCTGCTTTCCCATCAGCTTTTATGACGTCGAGAACACTCCGCCCTTCCTGCTGATTGGGCAAATGTCCCAGTGCTCGCCTCAAGATCATCCGCAGATGTTCCTGGCGGCCATCGTGGATACCAACGTGTACGACAACTTCCATCTGTCCTCGTCTGACGCGGTCTTCGCCAGCATGCTTTCCACTAATCCCCTTATCCCCTACGACCCAAACCAGAGCGGCGGCGATTTGGGTACCGTTGCGGCCAGTCAAAACGGCGGCCTGTGGGTGGGCTACCTCGTTATTACCAACCTCTTCGATACGCCCTTGTCGGCCCAGGAAGGCCTCAATGTCGCCTTGCTTGGCCGCAACAAGAGCAACGGCGCCAACGTGGCCAGCACCCTCTCCCTCAAGCCTTACGGAAACCGAAGCATGTATGTAACCAACGACTTCGTCACGCTCGGTGTCACCAACCAAATCGCAACGGTCACTTTCAACTTTGACGTGCTGCTGAGCGACACGAACAGCTTCAACAGTGGTGGCTTTGGCTGGGCAAACGGCGGCGTGGCGACGAACACGGTCCTGCCTTATGCGATTTCACAGGGCGGCACAGTCGTGCCGGGCACGATTACCGCACCGCAGACGGGCCTGAGCGTCCCCTACGTAACGGACCAGGCCGGCGAGGTGGTCTTCACGCTTTTTCTGCCCTGCGGCACCAATCACAACTACAGCACTAATGTGGTGCTCAACGGCGGGCGGCAGCCCCTCATCGAGCTTTATTCCTTCTATCCCGACCCCGTTAACCTCCGACTCCTGACCAACGACGTAAGCCCGAGCACGGTCCGCTATCGCATCATCAATCCTCTGCCCGGCGAGCAAACCGTATGCTACACCAACACCGACCTCGAGAGTGGAGCGATAAAGGACACCGGCTGCTTCAGCAACGCCTTTGCAGAAGTCACCACCGACACGCGGCTTACCTCGATGACCGCCATAGCCGTGCCCCAGGCGGGACTCCGCTCCGCCGCAGTCAGCCGGCAGGCCCGGATTCTTGTCGAAACTCCGCTGGTCAGCCTGCCGCCGATCCTCCACAACAGCCTGGGCGTCATCGTCACGAATAAAACGCAAACCCTGAAAGCCTGCCAGGGTGAACTCTTCCGGTTGGACCTTATGAACCAAGTGGAGGAGTTGTCCAACATCTTCTATCCGGACAACGGCTTGCTCACCATGGAACTCGACGGGAACAACACGTTTGACTCAAACCAGGTTGGCTCGTGGACCAATAGGTTCTCCAATACCGCGCTCACCGACAACTGGTTCCAACAGGGTGATGTGGCCGACCCGCCGGTGCTTCAAAGTGGCTGCTCTTACGCCGGCACCCGCTTCGATGTCGGAGATTTGCAGGTTTCGACCACTACTGGCAACAACGGCCTGGCCGCCATCACCGCTTCCACAATCACGACCAACGCAACGCTGCTCTTGCAGCAAACCATCGACGGCACCAATTGGACCACGGCCTCCACCATCCCGGCAAGTTCCGGCACGTTCACCAACGTCAACCTTGGCTGGCCGACGCGCCTGGTCGGCACCAAGGATCTCTACAACCCGGCTTTTCACAGCGTTGACCGAAGCCTGTTCATGAACGCGGCGGTGGACGATTGCCTCGGGCTTCTCCGCATCACCGCGAACGCCGCCGTGACAAATCTCTCGATCACCGGCAGCAGCTACGGCACCAACATCGACCTGAGCGGCGCCCCAAATAGAGGGTTCCTCACCGAGAGTCTGGGTTTGCCCAATGATACGTATGAGATTGTCGCCACCGGTTACGGCCCGCCGGTAATCTCAACCAACACCCTCACCGGAAACCTCTCGTATGACCTGACCCTGTTCGGCGCTCCCTCCGACCAGTTCTTTTCCCGGAGGGATCCCGAATCTGGAACGGTGACCTACTACCTGAGCGTGAGCGGCGCCACCAACCCGGTCATTCAGCTCTCCAGTGGCAATACCAACCTGCAATTCTCCGCCAGCCAGGGCGGCCATGTGACAGTGCTCGGACCCAGGACGGTGCAGTTGCTCCTTGGCAATTTGAGCCAGATCGAGTTTTCAACCATGCTCAGCATCGAGAATCCTCCCTGCCCGAACATCACCATACCTTTGGGCGTTTACCGCGGCGGAACGCCCGCCTTCGACATCCCTGTGTCCGACAATAATACTGGCAACTGCCTGAGCTGGCGGACCGGCGGGATGCAGATCTGGACGGGACCGCCCCCTTACTGACCACACCGAATTCCGACGAAAATCAACATGAAAAGACTTACCACCATCATCTTCAGCCTCGCAGCCGCATTCTGCTGTCTGGCCGCCGGGCCGGGAGCAGAAAAAGCAAAGCCCCTCGCCGTGCCTCAGCAGGCGTCCTTGATCTTTGAGGCGGGCAAAACCAATTACACCTTCACCTACTCGATTACGAACAATTCCGAGAAGAGCATCCAAATCGCGGGCTACACCGCTTCCTGCGAATGCACACAGGTCGAGGCGACCGACTCGGTCGTCCCCCCGCTTGGGCAGGTCAAGGTCCGCGCTCGCATCAATCGTGCCGAACCAACGGTGCAATTTGTCATCCTGCAGGATGGCGGCACCAACCTTTACCAAACCCTCCTGTTTGTGCTCCCCAACAAATGAAGCGCATGAAACCGATCCTTATCATGGTGGCTCTGGCTCTGGCCAATTGCGGCTGGGGCCAGGATACCAATCTCACCGCGAACGCGGCCGCGCTGCCGGTCGCGGTGGCTGCGCCAAACACGACAACCGCGACAGAAACATTCAAGCCGCTGGCCCGGCTCAATGAATTGCCTCCAGCTTCGGTCGTGCCGGCCGCAGGCGAGCAGTTCAAGCCCTTGCCGCGTCTGGATGGTCAACCGATGACGGCCAGAGGAAACCCGGCCCAAATGGCCAGGCAAGGCGCGCAGGTCAAGAAGATGCTCGATCTCTACAAGACGCCGGAAGGGCGGGTAAAAATCGCCGAACTGATGACTGTCATCCAATTGGCCAACCAGCAACCCGAAGTCCGGGCCAAAGTGGATGAGGCGCGCAAGCTCGTCCATGATTACATCCGGCGCGTCGCCCCGGAACTGCTCCCCACGCTGGAAACCATGAACGCCAACCGCGAAACCGTCCGCCAAAACAAGCAGGCCACCGACATGGTGTACTAAACAGAACCGATGTTCGACCTTGTCTTCCAACTCCTGCTCACGACGCTGGCCTTGAGCGGCAACCAGGTTTACGAACTGGATTTCCGGCTCGGGATCCTGGGCGAAAGGGCGCCCGCCGAACTCTATTCGTACCGCCTGGCGCACCCGTTTGAAAGCCGGACGCAGATGACCAACTTCGCGATCCTCTGCGCCAGCCTCGACTGGAACGCGGCGCGTTATTTGCCTAAAGAATGCTCGTCCCCAGACGACCTGCGGCTGTATTGCGGCTACTATCTCTCCCTGCCGCCCACGACCAACTCCATGAGATTTATGGATCAGTACGTCTCACGCTGGCAGACCAACTGGGTGGCAGGGCCCGTTGAGGAAGGACTGCTTCAGCGCCTTTGGGTGCAGGCGCCGAAGCTGGCTGATGAGCTGTGGTGCAAGCTGGCGGCCAACCCGGCCAATGTGAAGAGCACCCGCTGGGCTGCCTGGCAGAGCCTGATGCGCGACCGCCGCAAGGCTGAGGCCAACGAGTTGGCCGCGCGGGAGCAACTCAAGACCGGGATCGAATTCAGCAGCGGCTTTGCCTGCCTCCCGTTCCAGGAATGCGATATCCTGTTGTTCCGGCCGGACAAGGTCAGGAATACGCTTTACCGGTACAATTTCGCCGCCGGGCAATGGATCCCCAGCGCGGCGTATCCTCCCATACACGACCAGTTCGTCCTGGCCCCCTGGAAAGCGCCGCAAGGAAAAGAGTATCAGCGTTCCTGGAAGAAGGGTCCCTCCTGGCAAATCACCTACGCCAAGGACGGGAACACGCTGATTCGCACCGCCCACTACGTCGAGGCGGACAGTTACATCAACGGCGCCATCGACAGCCACAATTTCACAGAAGCAATTGTGGAATTGTCGCAACCCCCCAAAAGCGCCGTCGTCCGCGCCCCGCATTACATCGAATTGCAATGAAACCCCCCAGCCTGCTCCTGAGCTTCCTCTTGGCATTCGTCTTCGGATGTTCGCGCCATGAGGAACAAGCCCCAAAGACGGTCCCGCAGAAGCCTTCCGCCGCGGCCAGCAACACATCGGCGAAAGTCGAAGCACTCCAGCGGCAGATGGCCGCGCTGGAGGCCCGCTGCCGGTCGGTGCAAAACACGCAGCAGGCGGTTCAGTTTTACAAGGAGATGTATTGGGCAACTTATCGGGAAAACATTTACCCCACCTATCGCCTCCTCCAGGACAAGGCCATCGCCATGGCTTTGGCACGCGATCCTTCGCTGAAAGGCTACGCCATCGAATTGCGCCGCTCGACCGAGGCCACCTATCTGGCCTTGCAGAGCACCAATTGGCCAAAGCTGGCCGAAGTCCAAAAACAGCGGAAGGCAAACCAGCACAATCAACAGTTCATGAATCAGGCCCGGCGCTACCTGGCGATGCAGGACTCCTTCATCACGGCGGAGACGCTGCCGCTGCACGAGAAGATGACCGACGACCTCTGCAGCTTTCTGTCCAAGCTGCATCCCGACATGGCTGAAACCATCCGGCTAGAGCATGACCTTCAGGTTTCCAAACTGTGCCTCCAGTTGCAGATCAATCAGGCGCCGGCCGGGGTCGGGATGGCGCAGGTCTCAAGCCCGGCGGCCGAACCTGTATCCGGCGCGGCCACAAACGTTTCGCTGAGACTGAATTCTGGATCGAGCGCGGCGACTGCCCACTTACACTCTGCGCCTGGAAAGGTTTCTAGCAGACCCTGACTTGCAAATCGCTTTCCTCATTCGTGTTGCCGCCGCTTCCCGCAAGGACTGGAAAGCTCTGCTCAAAGAGAATCCCTCGCGCATGAAATCCGCACACAGGAGCTGGTCATTTCGACGACTTCGTCTGGTTGTCGCCGGAACGTTCATGGTTTCATGCCTCTGGCTGGCCTGGCGGGTGGCCGGGGCCATGGTCGTGGTGCAGGGGGAGAGCATGTTGCCCAGTTTCCACCCAAACGATTGTGCTTTTGCTAAGCCGCCTTCCCGAAAGCTTGAGCGAGGAGACGTAGTGGTGCTCGATGACGGGCACAAGGATTATGCCATCAAACGCGTGGTGGGATTGCCCGGCGAAACCGTCCATTTCCACGACGGCCAGGTGTTCATCAACCGTCGGCTTCTTCATGAGCCTTATCTCGAGCGAAATACCCGCACGTATCCATGCCAGAAGCCGGCGCTGTTTCTCCTGGGTAAGGATCAATACTTCGTCATGGGCGACAATCGTGGAAACAGCACTGACAGCCGCTCCTACGGACCCGTTGGCATGGAGCGGATACACAAAACCGTCCCCAGCTCCGCTCACCAGCCGAGCTTTGCGCCCTAAAAGGCTGCTCAGGCTGGCACGACCGTCCGTTTGAGCTGGTTGAACCAGTTGATTATCGCCGGGCAGTAGCACAGAGCGTCCAACCAAACAGCATTTCATTCCATGCAAATCATGAGAGAACGAATAAACACGCTGGTGGACAGGGCCTACTCCATCCATGAAGAGTTGGAAAAGATCGAGCGCGAACTGCGGCGGCATTTAATCGACAAGGGCAAGCTTCCCGAGGGACAGGCCCTGTGCCATCTGGCACAGCTTGGCCTGAGCGCATGCCGGGACAGATTGCGCGAGCTGCGCGAACTGGTCCACTCGACTCGCTGATCAGACCCGGATGCTTGCCCTCAGGAGGCTCACAACGTGCTGACCGCCTTTCAGAAACTGGGCTGGAATCGAAGTTGTCCGCGAGTTTGGATTGAATCCACGCGGCTCGCGCAACTGGGATTTGAACCGGGCACTTTTCTGGACGTGCAGTTAAAGGCGAACAACACGCTGCACCTGGTTCCCGTCGGGCACCAGACCCGCAACCGCGTCTCGCACCGCGAGCTGTCGGGATTGCCCTGCCCGATTATCGACCTCAACAGCCAGCGGCTCCTGAGCGAATTTCAAGACCACACGGAAATCAAACTCGTCGCGAGCTACAAAAAGCTCCAGGTGAGCCCTTCGGTGCGCTCGTTTCATATCCGGCAGCATCGGGGGCAGGGATTGCCGCTGCCAACTATCGAATACTTCGCCGGCGGCTCCACATTGACCAGCGCCATCACTGACGACCTCAGGTTCAAGCTTGTCGGGGCTGTCGAGCTCTCACCCAGGTTCGCCTCTCATTTCGCCGTCGAGCACCCCGGCGTGCCACTGTTCCAATGCGATGTCCGCGACCTGGACCCAGGCGATCTGCCTCCGGCGGCAGTCATGTTCGCCAGCCTGCCCTGCACCTGCTTTTCGCCCGCTGGCACGGCTAAAAAGCGCTTGAGCGGCCTGAACGAGCTGGGAGATACAGGAGATCTCTTTTTATCGTTCGCCCACCACGTCGCGGCACACATGCCGTTGGCGGTGATGGTCGAAAATGTGCCGGGCTTCTTTGGCGAAACCACTATCGCCGGCCGCGTCCTGATGGCGCATCTGGAGCGGCTCGGCTACCACGTTCACTATTTCGAATTGAAGCCATGGGATGAATGGGCCGAGCCGCAGGACCGCAGGCGCGGGGTCATGGTGGCCACCCTGTTTTCGCGCTTTTATCCGTCGATCCCAATGACTCCATTTGCCGGCACCGCCGGGGACTACCTGGACCCGCCCGATCCGATTCGAGACCGCCAGGAGGCAGAGCGAATCCGTAATCGCATCGCCGGCAGACATTGTCACATGGCGCGGCACCGCGCGGCGGGCAACCGGTTTGGCTTCAGCGTGATCAATCATCAGAGCCGGAAGGTGCCAACGATTCTGCGAAGCTACTGGAAGGTAAACGTGGGACCATTTGTCGAATGTGAAGGGGGCGTTCGCCTGCTGCGAGTCCCCGAAATCGAACGCTTGATGGGATTTGCGCCCAAGAAGGGGTTTACTAGCCGGTCCTACTCGACCGCCGTCGAGATCCTGGGGCAAGGAGTACAGACGCGGATTTTCCGCCAGTTGATTAGCCAGTTGGGCGATTTCCTGGAACACATGCTCACAACCGGCACAGTCCCCAAGCCGCTGCTACACCGATTGTTCGCTTAAGGATGCGCACAGAGGGACAAACTGCACGGCGTTGATGAAAACCGAACTGGTTCGAGGGCTCAATAGTCAGTTGCTCTTGTCCGCCTGAAGCCCCTTTGGCCGGCAATGGCCTCACCTGAATAGGTCGAAGGAAATGCCATTCGGCTGTCGAGGTTTGATGGTCTTTCTTACCTCCCGCCTCACCAGCTTCTTAATCTCTTTCCTCTGCTTCTGTTCTGCCGCCTTGAGAGCCGCACCGGAGCCCACAACAGCCGCGCCCGCCGCCAGAACAGCAAGTCTTGGAAAGCCTGCCTGGCCGATGCATTGGAAACGTTGAGCTCCTTCCTGCACGGCTTGGAACAACCGATCGGGTGTGCCGGAGAACTTCATACTCCATTGTATGGCCGGACGCGCCGTGAAGTGGACTCATGCGGCCTCGCCTCTGAACCGTCGCTGCCGCCGCCGGCTTGAGGCTCAGCACAGCCGCGGCTGGAATCGAGCTTATCTCTCTTATCAAGGCCTCGGGCAACGCTGCGGCAAATGCTCAATTTTTGGATTTTCGCTGTCCTGTTTTGGGCGTGAATCCTGCTTTGTCTTCCGCGTTTGCAAGTTTGTGAAGACCCCCAAATCAAATTGCACCGTCTGCGCTCTATAATGGAGAGAACGAACATGGCTGATACAAAAAACCATGAATAGCAGAGGGATCCTCACCGCGGTCCTCGGCGTGCAGTTGCTCATCGCGACAACTTCCTCTTCTTTGAGTCAAACCAATCGCCAGGCCGTCCCTGTCTTGAAACAGTACAGCACCGTCTCAGATGTGGGCACCGCTCGCAGGCCGGAAACCGTCAGCAAAAAGGCCGATAGCGAGCGGGATAGCTTGCTTCGAATCCGCACTCAAGCCGCCCGATCTTCCGCGGGCGCCGCTACCGTCACCAATGACACGCCGATCGCGGTCGGCAATCTGGAATGGACTGGCCAGTACGTCGAACGCTTCGTGCGCATACCGGAGGGCAACTCCGGAAAACCGAAGCTCGTCAGATTTCTTATCCCAGTCTACCGGGAAAAGAGCACCAAGCCGGAGACGTCGGTTGGGACCGGGGATAAGCAAGAGCAAAATTTGCGGGTGGCGGGCGGTTCTCTGGAATAGAGCGTGGGTCTGCCGCAGTTGCTCGTCGGTATTTGGTGCTCAGAATAGTCCTCTGTCCCTTTTTTCAGGGAGGAGGGTGTGGTGTAGAAGTCGCATGAGCACGACGTATCTCGACGATTATCTGAATGAAATAGGGCGGTTTCCATTGTTGACCGCGGAAGAGGAAATCCAACTGAGCAAGGCGGTACGGGAAGGAACGCGGGAAGAGGCTGCCCAGGCGGAAGTCAAGCTGATGGAGTCCAACCTTAAGCTGGTGGTGTCCATCGCCAAGCGCTGGCAGCACACACACCTGAACATGGAGGAGTTGATCTCCGCCGGCAATGAAGGCCTCCGGATCGCCGCCCGAAAATACAACCATGCCTGGGGCACCCGCTTTTCAACGTATGCGACCAACTGGATCGAGCAGAGCATCCGCACCGAAGTGAACAACGCCCATACGGTCCGAACCCCCATCCGCCGCGCCTGCCAGCTGCACAAGGTCATCACCGCTCCCAGCTATAATGAGGATGCCGCCTGCCAGAACCTGGAGCAAATCGCGCGCGAAACCAACCTGCGAGCCAGCGACGTGCGCTACGTCTTGCGCAACCGAGTAACCGAACTGAGCCTTGATTCGCCGGCTTGTGAGAATAGCGACGAGTCGCTGGGCGGCGTCATTCCGGAGGAGCGCTGCCTTCAGGAGGAACTGATGCAAAGCGAGGATCTCGAAGTGATTCGCAAGGCGCTGGCGGAGTGCCTGGACGAACAGCAGCAGTTTGTGCTCAAGCAGCGCTTCGGATTCGATGGGCCAAAGGCAACTCTCAAGGCAATCGGCGACCAGATCGGGCTGACCCATGAGCGAGTCCGCAAGATCGAGCAAAATGCCCTGGCGTGCCTCCGCCAGAAGCTCAGCGAGATGCTGCAACTGAGCCTGGAAACCGCCTAAAACAAAGCTTCGCTCAAAGTCCATTACTGCTGCCGGAGAGCTTTTGAAGGCAGCGCGATGAGATTTCAGCGGAGCCAATCCCTCCCGCACCCTTACCGCGTCGCCATGGTGGGAGGGCGGATGCTCCAGATACCCAAGGCCGAGGACCGCCGCCTTCAGCGGCATCTTTACGAGCGGGTTAAGCACCTCTGCCCCGTGCAATGGCGGCCTGAAGAAATCCAGCAACGCATCCGGGAAGCACTGAGAAGCGCCCCCAAGAAGACCGCCTTGCGAGCCGACCTGCGCAATTGTTACGGCAACATCCCGCAGGACCTCGTCCGTTCCCGCATTAATGCCCTGCGACTGCCCGGAACCTTGAAGCAGGAGTTGCTTAACGTCATCCAACCCGTCCCTCGGGGCCTGCCAACCGGAAGTCCGCTTTCTCCATGGCTGGCTGAGTTGGTCCTGCGCGACGTTGATGCCGCGATGTTGAAGTTCGCTTACTACTTCCGCTACGTGGACGACATCTGCGTTCTGGGGACGCAGGAAGAATGCGTGGCGGCAAAGAAATGCCTCGAGGCGGTGCTCCAGCCTCTGGGCATGTCGCTCAACCCCAGGAAAACCCGCATCCTGCCCGCCGAAGAATTGGTCTTCCTCGGCCGCTCTTATCAGACGCTCGACGATACGCAACTGCTCGAGGTGGACCTGAGCGGCGACTCCTTCCATTTGCTTAACCACAAGCGGCTGTGGCTGCGCGTCAACAAAACCGGGCAGCCTTACAGTGAAACCGACGGGCGTATCGCCTACAGCCTGAACTGCCTGCTCAACCGCATGAGCCAGCAGCCCACGCCGTATGTGCTGGAGATGCTCATGCTTCGGCCTGTGTGCGAGGATTCCAGTCTCAGCCGCATTATCCAGAATCCCGACCTAATCATCGACCGAGGCTTGCCTCATGCGCTGCACGGGAAAATATTCCGCCACTATCTCAACAACGTGAAAGGGCCGCTGGGGCGCAAAGCCGCCATGCCAATCGGCGCTGCCGGCGAAGTCTTTCGCTGGCTTCACCTGACCACCTACATCATGCAGGAGGGACATCTGCCCGGCGATTATCAGGAGGCTGCAGCGGAGTGGCCGGACCTGCTGGCGCATTTGGAGCGAGGGCAATATGAGCCTTATCACCATCGCATCAAGGAACTGTTCAAACAGGAGCACGAGCTGCGCAACGGCCTGAGCTCTAAGGCATCTGTGTTACCGGCCATCAAGCCGGCGCTGGCGGCCTTTGCCAGTGATTAGGTCAGGGAGAAGCTGACCCGTTCGGCACCAGGAGGCCCCGGCGACTTCTCGGCTTGAAGGGAGAACAGCCGCGGTTGGGGTTTGGCATCGTAGAGGGCGTTCCAGATGCCTTTCCGGTGGGCAATGGCATTCAAGTTGGCTTCGAGAAACTCCTGCATCCGGGGATGATAAGGCTGGAAATTCGTCACGCGAGCCAGGCCTATCTCGACCAGGAGCTTGTTCACGCAGACTTCCTTGCCGGATCCTGGATCCCGGGCGTAAAGATAGCACGGCTGACGTCCGTAGAGGGCCGGTTGGTTCCTGGCCACTTCCACGCGCACGTTCGAGCCTGGAGGGACCAATTGCCGAAGAACCTCCCAGGCTTTCCTGGCGCCTGGCTGAGATTTGTTGGGGTGTTGGTGGTCCACTTCCGGCGTGTCAATGCCGATCAGGCGGTAGCGCCCACGTTGGCCCACGAAGGTGTCCCCATCCACCACCTGCGTCACCGTTTCGGCGCTGGATTCCAGCGTATAGGCCGTCGGATCGATTCGGATCGGATTGCGGCCCCATTCGCGGGCTTTGACGGCCGGGCTGACGCGCCGGAGAGCAACATTGTTGTCCCCTACCGGGAAATAGCGCAACGCATCGAGAAACTCCGGGTCAATCTGGCCGTTTTTATTCACCGGAATGCCTTCCTGCACGCCGCGGGCGACCAGGTCCAGCCGTTGGTCCAGAATGATGCGGCTGCCCATCCGGATATAACGTTTCAGCGCGGCAATCGCCAGGAGCAGCCCAACCACGCCTTTCAAGCCCATCGACTTGTAAGCCAGCATCCCCGCCAGGGCGCCCAGTACCGCCAGTGTCGCCGGACTGGCCTGGCTCACAAATTCCATGGTGGCATTGAGCATTCGGTCGCCGGACAACCCGGGCAGAAGATCCATATCGTCGCGCGCTTCGATTGGATACACGCTGGAATCCCTGGCCCCCTGGGCGGGAGGAGATTCGCCTCCAGGCGATTCCTCAACCTTCAGCTCCGGTGCTTCCAATCGCAACACTTCCAATTGCTGCTCAAAGTGCGGGTTGGATTCTGGAGGAGGAACGAGCCACAACTCGTCAGCCGGAACGAAAAGGCCGCCGGCCTTGGTCCTGACCAACTCCTGCAATGCGGCCTGCGTGTTTTGGACGGGCTTGCGCACCTGACCGTCTGCGGAGCGGATTTCCAGGTCGTGTGGCCGCAAATGGGAAAAATAGACTAGGCGGACGACATCACTGTCAGCGGCGGCGTAGAACGCCCCGGTGGCCAAATCATGGAGTCGAAGTGATGGATCCGAAGCGACTCCTTTGAGGAAGGCCGCCGCCGCCTTTTGAAACGGCTGTTGCTTTGTTGGATCCGGTTTCTCGCCTTCCCGCAGCAGAATGTAGCCAGCATCGTCGGGCATACCTCACCTCTGCACTTTCAAAGGAGGTTGCCCCAACGAAGCCCGGAGGGAACGCCGCAGCTTTTCCAGGGTCGGCGCCTGGTTTTTGGTCGCCAGAACAAAGGGGACCACTTGCCACTTCAAGGCGAGGCAATAGGGGGCCAAAACCATGTTCACTTTGATGTGCCGCGGAAAACGCGCCAGCAACTGTCGAAAATCCGGCAACAGGCACAGGCATCCCAGATCGATGAGCGGCATTTGCACAACCAAGGCCCGCCCGGATTGGATGATTCTCATCATGGCGCCGGCACCCAATAGTAAATCCCGTTAGTTTGGATGAGAACCACGTCCTCCGTGCTGATGAGCGAGGCGAGAAAGCCGGCGGCTTGGAGCGCTGCCATTCGGCCTGGACTATCGCCTGGCGGGAAAACCGGATCCTGGCCCAAACCCGGCGCAGTGGAACTGTTGTAGTCGAACAAGGAGCGTTCCGCGGCGTTGAGGGCGGCTGCGGCGTCCGTCCGGCGCAGGCCTACTGCAGTGGACTTGCCGGAGACAAACACGGCGATGACGATGCCGGCCAGGATCAAAAGCACGCACACCACCGCAAGCAACTCGATGGCCGTGAATCCTCGCAAACGCTTCAAATTCATGTTTCAGCGCAGGGTTGCGAGAAGGCCAGCACGATGCAGCGGTGCTTGTAAATCCTCGTCCCGACAAGGTAGATGAGCATCCATGCGAGACCAGCCGGGGAGGGAAGCAGAAGGGCGAGGAATAGATTGTTGGTGTGCAGGCACACTTTGGTCCAGGAATATCCCATCCGGAGGAAATGGATGTAGAGCGAGTAACAGACCCCCACGTGCAACACCCCGCCCAAGAGAA
Source organism: Verrucomicrobiota bacterium (assembly GCA_035358715.1). GTDB lineage: Bacteria > Verrucomicrobiota > Verrucomicrobiia > Limisphaerales > UBA8199 > UBA8199. Next base: position 214,171 of record DAOPPX010000001.1, on the reverse strand, counting down.
TGGCTTTCAGGAGCCATCCATGCTCCCGATTCTGCTGCTGAATCTGGGCCAACTGCGCGCCGGCTTCCCGGCAAAGGCCCTCTAAAGCGGCGTTGGAACCGGTTTTCCGGGACAGGTCGGATACGATTCCATCAATGCGCCGGTTGAATTTCTGCACGTTGAGCCCAGAATGGAGAAAGATGAATGCTTGCAGAAGGATCACCCCCAGACTCAAGCGCGATAGCATCAAATAGTAACGTTTCACCACTCCAGTATAAGGCCCTTTATGCGCGGCAATCGTTTCCAACGCGGCTTCACCCTCGCCGAAATCATCGTGGTCGTCGCCCTCCTGGCCATTCTGGGCACCGGCGCGATGGTTGGCCTCAAGCAATCACGGGATAACGCCGCATTGCGGAAAACAGTGCAAAACCTCAATGCCATCGACCTGGCCAAACAGACCTGGCAACGATTCCACCCCACCGACACCTGGCCGGCAAACGAACTCGATCGGTGGAACGCTCTGGTTGGACATCTCAATTTGACAGGCACCCCAGTGGAAATGCCTGCGGGAAGCGGCTACTACAACTTGGACGGTTTCACCCCGATGGGCCATGCCTACCACGCCGGTTCGCTGGCCGAGCCGGCCAGCGGCCAGTGCAACGGTGTCCAAATCACGCGGCCGTTGGATTAGCCGTGTGTGGAGTTACACAAAGTCGAGCGCCGGTCGGCTGGGAGACGCCGGCCGGTCCATCGAATGGAGACTGCTTAGGAATGCCACCAGATCCCGGTCATAAACCGGGCGCACCGCCACGACCGGGTTCGAGCGCAGCAGCACGCGATCACAGAAAATCTGGGCTACATGGCAGCCGTCGGAATGGCCCACCCTGACTTCTTCGGCCTCCAAAACGCCCACCATAAGGCGATTGGTTGAAATGCAAAGGCGGCCTTGCGCCGTGACGCCCTCAATGTACTCGGCAACAAGATAGGAGTCGGACCGATCATCAGCCGCAAGATCGAGGAAGTGCAGTTCTCCCCGGCAGCAAATCCGGCTGTCGCACATCAGAATTTCCTGAATCGCCAACGGTTCCTGCGCCACTTCATTGAATTCATCCTTGGGGCCTGAGATTTCGTTTGCCTCGATCCAGCTATGCGCGAGCTCAAACCGCCTGGCCCGGACGACGGGCAACCGAATGTCACCCGAGGCTTTCAGCGAACCCACCTCGATCTGGCCCAACTGCGCGGGAACACCGTGGCGGCTAACGATCTCCAGGGCCGCCTGGCTGTTTCTGACCGTCACCAACTGCGCCCGCGGGTCGGGCAGATCATAGCGGCGGTCCCCGCAAACCGCCCGCCCGTGGGCGCCTTGGGTAAAGTCCAGGACCAAGTGATTACCGTCCTCCGGGCCGAACGAACCCTTCGTCATCCCGTTTGCGGTAATGGGCCCGGCAAATTTCATATCCCATTGTAGGGCCTTTCACCGTTTCAAAACGCTTCGCGAAAAAAGGACTGGCGGTCGCAAAAGAATCGTCCTTCTGAAAACCTCGTTGAATGTTTATGGCTGAAAAGCTTCCCCAATCCCTGCGCCATCGGCTGGTGCCGCTCTTCAAGGAAATCCTCGCCTACCACTGGGTCGAGGACCTCACGTTTAACCGGCTCAGCGGCGCCGTTTACCAGGTGCTGCTTTCCCAAGAGCACTCCTCTCTGACCGAGGATGAGGCTGTGGACTTGGCCGTCAATCTCACCCGCAAGGAGCGCCTGCCGGAACTCCTGGCGCGCTACGACGCCGTCGTGCAGAAACGCGCACAGCAGGCCCAGAAGCAGGTGCTGGGCATCGTCAACAACATGCTCTCCGTGGACACGCCCAACCGCGAGCAAGTGCGGCAGGACACGCTGGTCATGCTCCGGAAATTCCCGCTGGTGCGCAGCATCACCGGCATTCGCAAGCTGGTGCAGGCGCGCATTGACAACCACCACCAGGACGTTGATGAGGACGAGTTCCTCGTGCTGACTTGATGACTTGATTAACGGCCCGCACCATTTGACGGATGAAAAGAGTCTCAGCCCGAAACCGGACGGAACCGACGAAGGCAAGTCCTGCAGTTTACGCATATCAGGGCGATTTCAACGGCAAAACACCGAGATGGCTCGTTGTTGACGCCGACGACAAGCTGGTCTACTGCCCGGAGGCAAAGACAGCGCGGTGCGAGTCCATCCTCACGGCCGCAAAGCTGGCCTGGCAACGGGCATCGCGTGAACTCGTTGCGACCAAGCTCAGTGACGGCATGCTCGACCATGTCGCAGAAACTCCGGAACCGATGCAGGTCGGAGCTTTGAGGCAAGATGTGGTTGCGGCTCTGCAAAGCCGGCACTTTCCAAAGCCTGCGGCAGAACGAATGGTCAACGAGTGCCTCAAAGACGTTCTCGCCAAAGGCATCATGGTCCGGCGGGGAAATCGGCTTTCAATCAATCCGGAGAAGGGAGAGGAATTACTGAATCGCCACGCCTGGATTCGAAACTGCCGGCTGCTCCTCGGGAATATCAAAACCCAGATGCACGAACTCGAGGCACTGCGCAAAGAGGCCGTCGAGGGCCACCTTGCCTCCGATTGCTTCTACCGCTACTACCACTCGAGCTTCAAGGTCTATTGGTTGCAGTCCTTGACTGAGCGCATCGTGGAAAAGCTCAAGTCGCTGCTCCCAGGGCGAGAGCTGAATCGTGATTTCACCGCCATTCTGGCGAAAGGTACGGGCGTCCAGTGGGAGATGAGTCACAACCGCGAATGGCACAAGCATACCGGCCCCATCCTGGAGGCATTCTTCCATGCGCGCACGATGCTGGAACTTACCATCCGGTCGGGGAAAACGATCAAGTATCCGCCCACTTGTTTTCCCACTGATTGGGGAGCGGTCCTTTACCTCTTCAGGCTGCGCTAGTGATCGTATTCAAAGCTCCATAGAACCTCTGGCCCAGGCGGTCATGGCGACTATTTCGGGGACCTACGAACCCGCGGATCATCACCCTTTATGGCTGATATAAAGATCCAGCCACGGGACCAGCCAATCGTTGCTGCAGCGCTCCCGCGCCCCGATTAGCAGTTCCAAGGCGCTAGGAGGCCCGCAGCGAGCGACGTACTCCACCAGCCAAGCTGGCTGCCGGAGCAACTCCCTTTGCACCACCTGGTCGAATTCGCCGGGGAAACGGCAAGCCCAGGCCAGCATCCATTCCGGGTGCCTGAACGCGCTGCGAAAGAGCACCTTGCGATCCATCTCCGGGTAAAGCCCCACGAGGTTGAAACACAACTGTGGATCCGTCAGCAGGAGCTGCATCGAGCGGCAGAGATTGGCCAAGGCCGCCGCTCGCGTCATCCGAGATGCCTGCAATTGATGCCAGGCCCACGCGCTCCTCGCGTTAAGCTCCCGTGACCGGTAAATGAAATCCAGAATCTGAGCGTGATAGTGGGGCTCGGGCTGAAGCCGCTGCCATTGCACCGCCCACAATGGGTCCGGCAGCAGAGCCTGCTTGAACACTTCGGTGGGGTTTGCCAGTTTGCGTTCCGGGTGGGCCTTGAGCCAGCTCAGCAGATGGAACGAATACTCCGGGGAGATTTGAATGACTTCCTCCAACTGGGGGTTGCCTTGCTGTTGATAGGCTTTGAGCACCACATGCATGTGGCGGCACAGCACGTGCAGTGAATTGAAATCCAACTGCACGCTGTCGTCCAGGCGGAGAAACACCTGCGGGAGCAGGTCGAGCATTTCCAGAATGCTTTTGTCCCAGGAGGACTTGGCCAACGCGACCGCGACCTGCGAAAGGTAGCGGTCGAAATCGGAACGCACCGTCGGGTCGTCTGAAGGCAGGCCAAAAATCGCCAGCGGCTGTTTCAGGACAAACGCAGGCATGGCTATCCCAAATCGATTCCCGGGGTGTTGGGAGGGCTGAAAATGTAAGGATCCAGTTTGGATTTCTCGATGGTATCACCGGCGGCTGAGGCCGGGGATTCCCACTCATGAAGAGATTCCTGCCCATGAGTGATGGGCCGCACCGGCTGGGCGGTATGGCCTGGAACTGTCACCTCGCTGCCCGCAGACAAGACTTCAGTCACGGACGAACCCACCTTCTGGTGGTTGGACGCTTTTGTGGAAGCGAGGCGTGCCGACGGAGGCGGGATTCTCCTCACCTCTTGCTCGAAGGCCGTGCCATCCCGGACCGGCAACATGCCGGAACGGGCGACCGGGTCCATCTGGTTGAACGTGCGGAGCGTGCCCACCAACGCAGGTGAGAGCGTCATGCCTCCATTATAATCCCGCAGTTAGTGCATCGAGCATCGGAGGCGGGCACGCCGCCGTTGCAGCGACTTACAATTGGGAATGAGGCCGCGCTGGCCGGCCAACCACGTTGCGCCACAGCGTCAGGCTGCGGAAGCTTCGCTTAAAGAACCTCAGTGTCGGTGGATGTGGGAACGCGCCGCCAGGTTTGGGGACTACGTGGGGCCAACAAACGCGCCTGGATACTTTTGCCAGCGGTCCGGTTCTTCGGCGCAGAAAGCGACCGCATTTTCACGCGCAACAAAGATTTGAAGTCGCCGCATAGCCATGAACACCTTCAAACGCATCCAGGAACTACCGGCCGAACTGCGCGATTACATTCAACTGGTCAGAGCCGATAAAGGCATTAACCGCCAGAAGGAGAACCGGAAAGGACCTGCCCTGGAAGCGCTAAGGCAAGTCCTGCCGCAAGGCGCCAAGAGCATGTTCGTGGTCACGCGCAAGGGTGTCATTCTGGCCGACATCAATCCCCAAAGCCACGCCCAGTTCGATCCCGAAGAGCCCAGTCCGGAGATCAAGGCCGTGCTGGATGCACAAGCGGAGCTGGCTGCCGCCCAATTGAAGCTCAATGGCGCCATCGCCGCCGGCAAGGCTGCGGGCAAAATCACGGTGGCGAGCGAGGACAGCATCCGCGTCGAGGTACTGACGCCCGCCAAACTCATTCCCATCATGCAGAAACACGGTCAGGAGATCCGGGTCTTGCGCCGCAAACCAGTCCTTACCCTGGCCGCCTGATGAAGCCTTTGGAGGAAGAACTCTACGACTTCCAGGCCGAGGGGGTCGAGAAATTCGCCGCCTGGTTCCAGGATACCGGCGCCGACGCTCCCACCGAGGCCCTGATCTCCCTGGCGGTGGGCATGGGTAAAACCCGCACCGCGGCTTCCTGCATCCGGCGTCTGCTGACCGCTATCAAGCCCAGCGCCAGGATTCTCTGGCTGACCCACCGCGAAGAGCTGATCGCGCAGTCAAAACGCGAGCTGGAACTCTACACGGGAGAATACTGTGAAATCGAGCAGGCCCATCACCGATCCACGGGGCTGGCCAACATCATTGTCGGTTCCGTGGCTACTTTGCACGGCAAGCGCTTGCAGAACCTGGCTGCGGATTTTCAGCCGGACCTTATCGTCTGCGACGAGGCCCACCACGCCCTGGCCTTGAGCTGGATGCAGGTCAAGCAGACCTTTCCCCGGGCCAGGATCCTGAACCTTACCGCCACCCCATACCGCTCGGATATCGGCAACCGGCTCGACCTGGGGCTGGTGCTGGTCGAACGCAACACGACGGACGGGATCGGCCTGGGAATCCTGGTGCCGCCCAAACCGGTCGGCAAACTCGAACTTAACCTGGGCGATGTCAAAAAGAGGCTGGGGGATTACGATGCCGACAGCCTCTCAACCCTTCTGTGCCATCCCGACATCCTGCGGGCCTGCGTGAAGCTGCTTCAGGAGCATGCGCCGGGGCGAAAGACTATCCTGTTTGCCGCCACCGTGGAGCACGGCAAAAGAATCTCCTCTCAACTCCGCGAGGCCGGCTTTCGCGTGGCGGAAGTCTATGGGGACACCCCCACGCCCGAACGCGCGGATTACTATCGAGGCATCCGCGAGGGGAAGTGGGACATCCTGACCAATAACCTGTGTCTCGACACACAGACCGAGATTCTCACCTTAGACGGATGGAAGAACCACCAAACGCTCACCCGCAAGGATCTCGTCGCCAATTGGGAAGGCGGTCGAATCTGGTTCAGCCCGCCCAAAGACATCGTTGTGCGGCCCCGCAAGCCCGGCGAGCGCATGGTTGTCCTCCCTGGGACCCAAAGTCTTCGCGTCACCGAAGGGCACCGGATGCTCGTTTTGAAGAACCAGGATTACGTCCATGTCCCCAGCCAGGAGTTGATCGGCGCGGCGTGGAAATACCCGGTCTGCGGCCAACAGGACCTTGGGCAGACCGCATCGCAAATACCTTTGCCCCCGGACGATCCGCAAAGCACGAGCCCATACAAGCAGGCAGAATCTCTGAACCGCCACCAATGTGCGTTCATCGGCCTATGGCTCGGCAAGGGCGGGAAAGAGCAGCCCGCCAGCGGACACCGCTGCCTCGCGCCTTATCTGCAAACGGGCAAGAATCTCTTGTGGTGGAATCTTAGTGCCGACCAACTGACGGCTCTGTTTCGAGGCTTCATGCTGGCCCAGGGAAGTGGCCCAGAGCAAACGCCAAGCCGTGAAAGAACCGAATCCTTCAAGCTCACCAGCGGCGACAGAGAGACATTGGACCAGCTTCAAGCGGTTGCCGTTTGCCGCGGCTACAAGGCTGAGCTTACAAGGGTGGGAACCCGGTTTACACTCGCTTTGAGCCGGCAACTGCACGTCTCGGTGGGCGGCGGGGAACAGGGGTTGCAGTGGGACACCCACTCCCCCGCCGAGGAGATCATCTGGTGCGCCTCGACCGAGTCCACGAATCTCATCATTCGGCGCAAAGGCTGCGTGTCGGTCATCGGCAACTGCCTGACCGAGGGGTTCAACCTGCCCGCCCTGGATCTGGTTGCCATGTTTCGGCCGACGCGCAACGCCGGGTTGTATCTGCAGTGCATCGGCCGCGGCCTGCGCCGGGACCCCGAGAATCTGAAGAAGGACCACTGCCTCATCATCGATGTGGTGGATACCGCCAAGCGCAAAGGAGGCAAAGAATTTCCGCTGCCGACCGATGACGACAGCCGCATTTACAGCGCGCTGCACAACCGTCAGGCCTCGCTCCCGGAGGTTTTTCTCAGTTGGTTCTACTCCCTCAACGATCTTGAGCGGCTAGTCCAAAAGCAGATCACGGTGGCTCAGTGCGAACGGTTGGATACGCCGGAAAAGGTGCATCACCTCCTGTCGCCGCCCTGGATGCAGTTGCTCGGGAAAGCCGTGGATGGCCGGCTGCCGCGCGTTTGGACTGTGAGCGGGCAATACCTAGATTTGCTGCAACCCTTCCGCCTCAACAATCCGGATGCATTTCGCCTGCTGGCGTCCCATAAAGGCTGGGTTTATCTCCCGCACAACCGCCTGCCGAAACATGAAGAGACGCTGGTTGAATTAGCGGCCCAGGTGACATGCCGGGACAGTGCCAACCGCAATTACACGATTGAAACCCTCATTTCGCGCGATGCCCAGCTCCGCAATTTCATCCTGAACCTGTTTGACCCGAACCAATCGCTTAAAGAGCAGGCTGCCAAATGTTACGACCTGCTGCCGCTCTGCGACGGAGGCCCCAAGGTCGCCTGGTTCAAGGTCATTGGTTCGGAGGCGGATTTCAATTTCATTCAGTGGAAAGACGCCGCCCACCCTGGCCTCAACCGGTTCCTGGTCCGGACCAAAGCCGGGCTGGTTTACAGTTTCCGGCAGGAGGGGACGGGCCCTGTAACGCCCGAGCCCGGTTACGTGTACACCTACGATGATCTGCCGGATTTTGTGAAGGGAACGCGATGGGCCAACCAAAGGATGTCCGGAAAACAAGCGGAGCATGTGTGCCGGATTCTTTCGGTATCGGCTGCCGAAGCTGAGCGCCTGCGGATCAGCAAGCTGTCGGCCTCGGCGCTCATGTCCAACCATTGGCACAAGGCGAGGCTTAAGCGGGATTTCACATGAAACTTGTGAGAATTCATCACCTATAATTTGTGAGAATGGGCTGGCGGCGGTATTGTTCGGGTAAGGGAGGTGGGAGTATGGCTCGCTTGTTAAACGCTCGTAAGCCCAGCCGGCGGGAATTGCGTCGGTTGGTGGAGATCTTGGAAGAACCACAGGAAGGTCGTTGTCGGCAACGCGCTGAAGTCCTGGTGCTCTACGCTGCCGGCTTGAACGGGTTGGACATGGCGCAGGCCGCAGGGGTCCATCCCAACACCGTCTATGCTTATCTGCGGGGCTTTGGTGAGCGCGGAGTAGCTTTCGTAGAGGACTGCCCTCCCCGCGGTCTGCCAGCCTCTTTGACGGCGGCCCAGATGGAAGAGCTGGCTCGGGTCGCGGACCAATCTCCCACCGAGTTGGGCTTGCCCTATGGCCATTGGTCGCTGAGCAAGCTGCGGGACTATTTGGTGCAGGAGCGGCATTTTCTTAAAACCATCAGCCTGGAGCACTTGCGGCGGCTGCTCAAAAAAAAGGGATCCACCTTCGCCATGTTCAGCGGACGCTCCGCAGCCACGACCCGCAAAGGATGGCCATCTTGGCCCGTATCCGCGCGGCTTGGCGCAGCCTGCCTCCGGACGGGGTGATGCTCTTCTTTGACATCCAGCCGATTGCCGTCAAAGCCTATGGCGGGCGTCGCTATACCTCCGCCAAAACCCTGGAACTGGAACGGCGGCAGAAGACGCGGGGCTTCTTCTACCTGTTCGCGCTCTACGATGCCAAAGCCGGTCGGGTGCGCTGGGCGTTTCTGGCCCGCAAGGACGCCCAGGCCTTGGCCAGCTTCCTGCGCCAGGTGCGGCGCTGGTATCCGGACCAGGAAGTGTGGATGATTCTGGACCAGGACGGGGCTCATCCGCGCAAGTGCCGGCAGACTCGCCGGCTGATGCGCCAGATGCGGCTGCACTGGGTCAGTTTGCCCAAGGTCAGCCCGGATGATAATCCGGTCGAAACCCTCTTCAGCGACATTCAATTGATGATCCTCGACCACAGTAACGACCCGAACGCGCACGTAACCCGGCAACGCATCAGTGCTCACTGGCGAATGCGCAACCGGCGGCCGGACCGCTTTATTGCCATCCCGTTTCTCTATTGAGCAATTCTCACAATTTATAGGTGAAGAATTCTAACCATATTTATGTGAAATCCCGCTTAAGCGGATCGCGGAGGCTCTCGGTCACCCGCAGGCGCTGACGCCCGCTGCATATCACGAGAGCATCCCGATGCCCTTCCCGGGGGAACTCGGCGAAACACTGCGTGAAACAGAGAATGACGGCATCGAAAACGGGGAAATGTTCCCCGTATCAGCCGCCGCAGAGGAAGCTTTCTGATGCAATACAGTCAGAACCTGGAAGCCGTGCTTGCCCGCGCAAAGGATTTCGCGCAGCAGCTCCAGCATACGGCCGTTAGCCCGCTCCATCTCTTGCTCGCCATTCTGAAGACGCCGGAGTGCCAGGCATACAAACACCTGGAGAACCAGCGGGCACCGATCCAGAAGCTTACGGATTACATCACGCACAACCGGCTGAACCATGAGCCTTATGGAGCGCCGACCGGCAATTTCAATACCGGGAGCAAGTTCATCCTCAGCCAGAGCGGGCGGATCTCGCAGCAAATGGGCAGCGGCTTTACCCGCACCGAGCACCTGCTGCTGGCGCTGCTCACCGATCCGACGCTGGCGCGAGAGGTCTACCCGGCCGCCGGCATCCAGAATGACCGGCTCACCCATGCCATCCTCGGTCAATACGGGCTGCAGGAGCAAATGGTGGGAGCCGCCGAGGGGAACGCGGCCAATCGGGAATTCACGGAGGTCTGCGTCAGCCTCAATGAGCTGGCCAGGAAAGGGAAACTCGACCCGGTCATTGGCCGGAAGGCCGAAATCCAACGCACGCTGCAGATTCTAGGGCGGCGCCGCAAAAACAACCCGGTCCTGCTGGGGGAAGCCGGCGTGGGCAAAACCGCCATCGTCGAAGGCATTGCTCAAAGCATCGTGAATAAGACCTGTCCGACGCTGCTGCACAACCGGGAGATCTTCATTTGCGACGTAGCTTCGATGGTCAGCAACACGGTGTTTCGCGGGCAGCTCGAGGGGAGAATCCGGGCCATCCTCGACCACGTCCGCAACAACCCCAGCATCATCCTCTTCATTGACGAAATCCATCTCATCGTGGGGGCCGGCAACTCCATCGGAGGCATGGACGTTTCCAATATGATGAAGGCGGCTTTGAGCCGGGGAGAGGCGCGCGTCATTGGCGCGACCACACTGGACGAATACAATAAGACCATTGCCAAGGATTCTGCGCTCGAAAGGCGCTTCCAGCCGGTGCGCGTGGAAGAACCGACCGATGAGGACGTGCTGGCCATCCTGCAAGGAAGCCTACCCGCCTACGAGGCATATCATCACGTTCATTACGCGCCGGGAACCGCACTTGCGGCGCTCCAATACTCAAAGCGATACGTTCACAATCGCCATCTACCGGATAAAGCGCTGGATGTGCTGGACGAAGCGGGCTCCGCCGCTCGTTTGGCCTCTCCAGAAATCTCCCTGGACACCAAGGAGGCGAGTCTGGAGATCGCGAGTCCTTCCAACGGGAAGGTGCAAGGGGCCGCGCAATCGCCTTTCGACGAAGGGCTGGCCATCCTTGCCCGGATGCACCAACTCAGAGGGCGACATCACAACCAATCGGGGACGTGCATTGTAACCGAGGATCACATTCGCCATGCGGTCAGCATCATGAGCAACATTCCGCTGGGACGGTTGACCGCTGAGGACAAGCGATCCGCCCTGCGTCTTGACGAAATCCTGGGCCGGGAGGTTGTCGGCCAGAAGCAGGCAGTGGAAACTGTCTGCCGTTATATCCGACGCGGCCGCACTCGGCTCAAAGATCCCAAGAGACCCACCGGCGTTCTCCTCCTCCTTGGCCCAACGGGGGTCGGCAAGACCCTATTGGCCAAGCGGGTTGCCGTCCACATGAACGGTTCCGAGGACCAACTCATCGCCCTGGACATGAGCGAATACATAGAGCGCCACAGTATTGCGCGATTGCTCGGCTCACCTCCCGGCTACGTGGGCTACGAGGATCAGAAAACCCTGGTGGAGCGGGTCCGCCGCCATCCATACGCCGTGGTTCTTTTCGATGAGATCGAGAAGGCTCACCAACAGGTATGGAACGTCCTGCTCCAGATCCTTGAAGAGGGGCGCCTGACTGATGGGCAAGGCAGAACAGCCAGTTTTCGAGACGCTTTCATCCTGATGACGTCGAATGTCGGATACGAGCATTTCCGCAGGAAGAGCCTCGGGTTCAATCCCAGGCCCGACGCAGCCAGGGAGGCGATAATGGATGCAGTGAAGAAGGAGTTCCGGCCGGAATTCCTGAATCGCATTGATGATATCGTCGTTTTCGACTCGCTGACCCAAAACGATTGCTGGCGGATCGCCGACCTGGAAGTGGAGAAGATTCGGCGACGCACCAAATACACAACGCTGACTTTGTCTCCGCGGCTCAAGGAAAAAATCCTCCAAGAGGGATTCTCGGAGGAATACGGCGCGCGCCAGTTGAAACGAACCTTGGAACTTCTCGTGGCCGATCCTATAAGCGACGCGCTCTTGCGAGAGGAAATCACCGGCACTGGAGAAATAGTAGCGGACTACGATTCTGGAAGCGGGGTGGTGGTCCACGAAACCAAAACGGGACTCCGAAAAACAGCGGCGCCGGAGTTGGCGCCTGCCGGAGTTTAACAGTGCCAAGTCTGGCCGCCAGGAAGCAGCCCCAAGAGCACAGTGAACACACAAACCGGCAAACCACCCAGGACCGGAGCCTATTACCGGGTGGCGAGAGAAGTGGACAGCCTCAAGCCCGGGGATCTGGTCCTCGCCTGGACGGACGCCGAAGGCCAGATTCATGGTCTTCGCGGCGAAGCGCAGTTTTACTATGACGACGAGGAGTTTGCGACCCACTTTGAGCCGGCGTCCTCTGGACGCGCAGAACGGATGGCTCAACTGGAGCGCCTGTTAGCCCAAGCCGACGCGGGTGATACCGCTGAACCAGCTGGCCTGCTCATGGAGCAAACGGAGCCCGGCACGGGTGGTCAGGCTCTCATCACCACCCAGAAACGCAACGAGGTTGTCCAAGCCAAGAGAACCGCGCTCCAAGCCAAGAGGCGAGTCGAGGTGCTCAAAACCGAGATGAAAAGCATTCTCGTCGAGCAGGAGAAAATCCTGGAGTTGGCCGCCACGAAATGGGGTGAACAGCTCGAGAGGCTCAACTATGCCATCGACACCATCAATCTCTACTTGGGCCGGGACGAACATTTCACCTGCATTCAGGAAGGAGATCCGGCGCCGGCAGAAGAACCCATCGCAGTCCGCCAGACGGTCTTGTACATGGATGAGGAATGTGCGTTGCGCACCGACGAAGGCGGAATCGATTTCAAGACCATAGACGATTTTGACCGGTGGCTTTGTGAACCCGAGCACCTGCGGCAGGTACTGCCGGAGGCCAAGGGCATCGTCGCGCTGCGGCTGCGCCGGGGAGAGAAGTTCTACGCCGACGCAACGGTCTGGGAGAAAATCATTTTCAACCAGGCTAACGGCGGCACTTATATCCTGGTGCGTAACGGCCAAAAACTCTGGCGCATCTGGAATAATCTCGAATTGCCGGGCCACCTGTTTCCCACCAGAGCGGAGTTCGAGGCGTTGTTCTATGACAAATGGAGCCAGGAACCCCTGCAACCGGGCAGCGTCAGCTACCAGAAGGCCCTCAACGAAGCTCAGGGATTGCGGAAGCTCTATCTCCAGGCAGCGCTGCTGCTCCAGGGAATTGTTGACCGCACCCGCGTTTTCTATCCGTTAGCGGTGGAACGGGTGAATCTGCTTGATCCGAATCCAGATCCGGCAGTCATCCGGCTCATCCGGGATGCCGAGAACCTGTTGGGGAGCGGGCGCAGGCCATACGCAGAATGGAGACGGGCACTCAACGATCGGCTGGAGGTGGGAAAGCGCATCGTCTTTGGCGGCACCTCCTACATGCGCTACCAGCATGAGAGCCGCAAAGAGGGTTACAGCCGCACCCATCCCAGGTTTGTGGACTGGCCGCAGCGCAATGTGGTTTACACCCTGGCGGGCGTCGGGTCTGATGGGCGCGATTTTCAGTTCCCATTCCAGCGGGAGGAAACCAAGCGGCGGGCAACCTTCAATCTCTATAGGAGCGACGATTTCATTCTTAATTTCGACGATGCCGCGGAGGAGGACATTGAGTTCTATTTGGGTGATCGGGCCAATCGTCACCATTACCTCACCAGCTTCCCGCTGCTCCAGGCCACCCTGCGGCTCAAGCGCGAGGAGAAGGAAAACGAAAAGCCATTTGTGGATTTGCTGGTCCGGCAGGCCGCCGCCCAATGCGGGATAGAAGAAGGGGAAGCACGCCAGTGTTTGTCCGCCATCCTGCCCTGGTGGAAGCAAAAAAACCGGTTCTCCCGAAGCCTCACCGCAGCCGAGAAGACGGCATACAAGCAGATACTGAACGAGGTGCGGTTGCGGTTGGAGATCCATGCCAACCCGGCCAACGCGCAAACCGCAGCCCGAATCGCCGCCGCGAGGCCCCACTGGCTTGTCATCGCCAAGGATACCGGTTACACCGTCACCTGTCTGCGACGTGTGCCGGGAATTCTCGGCCTGGTGGTTCGCGAAACCTGGGGTCTCGACGGGCAGGAATTGAAGGCGACCTTGGATTGGTACATGCCTGGAACCGAAACCGGCCGCTGGGAAGTGTTGGCGCAACTGCCGGAATGGAGCGAATGGCCCAAACATGGCCGCCGTGAGGAATTCCTGTCGGAACCGGAATATCAGCACCTGCTCAGTGAAGTTCGTGAAACCATGCAGAGACAAGACAAAGGGCGCTGGAAAACCTTTGTAGCGGTGACTGCGTCACAGCACGCTCTCTATATTCATGGTGTGCGAGCGCGGGATACTTGGAGCGGCGAGGGCGAGCCGGAATGGACTCTGAAGCAGGCCAAATGGGAGCGAACAAAGGGGGCAGTAAGACTCCAACCATCGCCTTACTGGGCCACCCTTTCTGCCGACATCTGCCTCGATCCCAGCGACCAAAACCCAAACCAGCCTTCGGACGACGCCCATACCCCGGAATATGAAAAGTCGCGCCTCGAACAGTTGGCGCCGGAACTGCGCCGGTTCCCTTTCACAGTGTATGGGCACCGCTTGCTCTGGTTCGATGAGTCAGCCCTCATGGAATCCCGAAAGATTTTACTCAAGCAAGCCACCAAGCGGCAGCGGAAAAACCGGCGCTGGGCGACAGTCCGCTTTTACCAAGAGCATATCGAAGAAGTACTGAAGGAGCGGTTTTGGGAGCACGAAAAGGAGAAATACCTCGCCGACGGCGGGTTGCTCGAACTTTGGGAGGACAATTGCAAGACGATCAAGTTCCGCCGACTGGAACTCGACAAAACCGACCTGGAGAGCTGTCTGAGCTTTCTGGTCAATGCCGGCATCAAACTTGCCGGCCGGCAGAGCGGCGAAATATGGGCGCTGGCCACTGAGAAGGGTTGGAAACCCAGCAACCCGGAAGCGAACCGCAGCCTGCCGGCAAACATTCCGCTGCCCAAGCCAAAGGACGAGTGAAAACGCTCTACCCAAAGCCGCTCCTGGTTCTCGTCCATCCGGGCAGTTTATGCGGCAGCTTTCAAACGGCCAATGATTGGAACAACGACTGGGACCGTTACGCGCGGATGCGGAGAGCGCAGCTCTGTGCGGAGTTCACGTTCCTAGACGCCTACAAAGCAGTCGTGTCGGGATCCGATCTAGATGACGAAGTCCCGCGATTCGCGGAAGTTCAAGAAGCGGTCTCCTGCGCCGACCGAACGTACCGGGCCGGTGAGACAGAAGAAGGGCTGCGACGCGCAGCCCGAAGAATATTCAGAGATTTCTCGGGGAGGATCCATCCGATCATCGTCACTGGCGCATGGGCCGACCGCAAGGATGGCTGTGCCTGGACGGTGTGTCAGGAGTTGCGGCGACTGAGCAAAAACCGGCCCAAGGTCCGACTTTCTCGTTTGGCGGCACGTTTTGACGTCCAAGATGCCGAAATCGAGGCCGGTGCCGTCCACCCGCTTGGAAATCAGGTTTCAAGGGTGCGCTGGCACGTGACCAGAGACCGCGAAGCCCATGACCTGAACGAAAGCCACTTGCGCGATCACAGCGCGAGGACGCCGGAATGGAAGATCCTCGGCCAGCGGCTAAAAGCTATCGGCGGAACCGTCGTTTGCGCCACTTTCGAGGAGGACATCCAGTTGATTGTAAGCGTCATGCGGAGCACCTCTGGCTAGATTCTGACAAATATCATAGTTCTGAGAGCTATGATACCTACGAGTGGTTCTGAATCCTCTTTCGTGGCCCCTGGGGCAGTGATGCCAAGGCTGCCGGTGAACTTGGACACCAAAGGGCGGGTGCGGACGTCCCAGGAACAACGCCGCGTCATCCTGGCCGAGTTTGAACGCAGCGGTGTGTCCGCTGTGCAGTTCGCCCGGCGAACCGGTCTGAAGTATTCGACCTTTGCAGCCTGGGTGCACCGTTACCGACGAACGAAGCGGCCGAAGAGAAGGTCACCGTTGCGTTTGTTGGAAGCTGTGGTGGGACCAGCACCGCGCATGCCGGCCTTGCAGGTGCAACTGCCGGGCGGAGCGCGATTGGAAATCCATGATGCCGGTCAAATCCCGCTGGCGGCGGCTTTGGTGCGCGCCCTGGAGCAGCCATGTTGAGTTTTACCGGGAGCTTGAAGGTGTTCGTGGCGGTGGAGCCCTGTGACATGCGCAAGGGGTTCAACGGGCTTTACGCCGCCGTGCTTGAGCGTCTGGGCGAAGATCCCAAGGCCGGAGCCCTTTACGTATTCTGTAACCGGCGGCATAACCGGTTGAAGATCCTGTATTGGGATGGCACCGGGCTGTGGGTGTTAACCAAGCGTTTAGAACAAGGCACTTTTTCCTGGCCCAAGGCGTGCGAGCCGGAGCGCACCAAGTTGTGCGTGCGGCCGGAGGCCCTGGCGATGCTGACCGACGGAGTGGACTTGCGCGGGGGCAAGCTACGGCCGTGGTATGAGCGCGAGAGCTGAGGCACAGGAAAAAATGTGCTAAGTCATCATCTTTTTTGAACACGGACTGGAGCGGCTGCGTCTGATTTCGCAACCGATGACGCCGCGCGAAGCTGAACTGACAACGCTGCTGGAGCAGTGTCGGACGGCTTTGGCCCAGAGCCTGCGCGAGAACCAACTGCTGCGGGAAAAGATCAACCTGCTGGTTCGGCGAGTCTTCGGTTCCAGCAGTGAGACGCTGGACCCGGCGCAGCTGCAATTGCTGCTGAGCCCGTCTTTGGAGGCCACTGAACCAGCGCCGGCACCTCAAGTCGCACCCGCCTCGACTCCGACGGTTCGCCTGGCACGCAAAACCCGTTCCACTCGCCTGCCAGAGAACCTGCCCGTGGTGGAAGAAGTGGTGGATCCGGAGCCAGTCAAAGCTGAGCCGCAACAGTGGCGTTGCATTGGTCAGGAGGTGAGCGAGCAACTGGATTACGAGCCGGGGCGCTTCCTGCGTCGCCGCTTGGTGCGCCGCAAATATGTGCATCGTTCCGATCCGGACCGTGCCCCGGTGATTGCTCCACTACCCCTGAGCTTGCAGGAACGTTGCCTGGCCAGTCCGGCGCTAATGGCGCACGTTGCGGTGACTAAATACTGCGACCATGTGCCGCTCTATCGGCTGGAACAGATCTTGGCTCGCCGCTACGGCATTCATCTGCCACGCCAGACTTTGGGGCGGTGGATCGAGTTGATGGCCGATTGGCTCAAGCCGATTTATGAACACATCCGCACCGGGGTGATGGGCGGCGGTTATGTGCAGTTGGACGAAACGCCCATCAACTACCTGGAACCCGGAGCTGGCCGGGCGCTGCAAGGCTATCTCTGGACAGGGAACCGCCCCGGTGGCGACGTGTTTTTCCAGTGGCATACCAGCCGAGCTGCTGCCTGTCTGGATACCATTGTGCCTGTGGACTTTACTGGCACGATCCAATGCGACGGCTACGCCGCGTATCGAGCTTTTGCCAAGGGACGCTCTAAGCCACTGACCCTGGCCGGTTGTTGGGCCCATGCGCGGCGCAAGTTTTATGAGGCCCAAGAAACCGCACCTCGAACTGCCGGCTGGGTGTTGCGCCAGATCCAGCACCTTTACCGGATCGAGGCAGAGTTGCGGCGAGTAAAGGCTGGTCCCAATTTACGAGCAGCCGTGCGCGCCAGCCAAAGTAGGCCCATTGTGCAGCGACTCAAACGCGCGTGCGAGCGGCTCCTGGCTGTCCGGCGTTTCCTGCCGCAAAGTGCGATGGGCACTGCGATAGACTATGCGTTGGGACAAATGCCCGGTCTGGAGGTTTACTTGCAGGACGGCCGAATCGAGATCGACAATAATCTGGTCGAGAACGCCATCCGGCCCACCGCGGTGGGCAAAAAGAACTGGCTGTTCGTTGGTGAAGCAGGTGCCGGAGAACGCAGCGCCATCCTCTACACCATCATCGAGAGCTGCCGGCGGCGAAACGTCGACCCCTATGCCTATCTTAAGGATGTGCTCAGTCGCCTTCCGAGTATGACCAACCACCAGATCCCCGAAGTAACGCCCGCCGCCTGGGCGATGGCCCATACCAAGCCGCTGCGACAACTCGCGTCATAATCGTCGTCGCTTATCCCATCTGAGCTTCACAGGTGCTTGGCATGACGCTTACAGTTGATTCTGCACCACGGCAAAACGTGGGTTCCCTTGCAGAAGGAGATCGTCCTGGTTCGTGGGGAGGCCATCCGCTGCCACGACAATTCCATTTTGCTTCAAGAGACAAACCCGCATCTCCACCTTTGCACAGGATATGCCCTGTCCAACGACGGAATCTGGCGGAGCCATTCCTGGTGTTTTGAGGAACAGAGCTACAGGATTGTTGAAACCACCTTGAAGAGGGTGGCTTACCACGGGGCTGTGTCTGTGAGGGGGATGGGGAAAGCAGGCTGCGATCAAATTCGCCGGGTTAGAATTTGGCGCACCTTCAAAGAACCCTGATCGGGTCAACTCCCTGGCAGCCCGGCGGTTCTGTCCTCCAAAAGGGCTTTCAATGCCGCGAGGTAGGTCGAATGGGCGGCGATGAATTCCCTAAATGGCCTCTGATGAACTTCACCGAATGGCTTGCGACAAAGCTCTCCGTTGGCGGGCAGGACCTCCGTTGGTCCTATCTCGCGGTTTGCTTCGAAGCGCCACTCCACTGTAGCTGCCCTCAAATGATGTGCAGCCAGCACTGCGTCCTCTTCCTCAAATGTTTGGTGTAATGTGACGGCAGCGAACCAGCCAAAGTCATCCCCATAGATCTGGCTCATCAATTCCTCCGGCGTCGCTCGGATCAGCTGACGATCCCAAGCCAGAATTCCGACCAAAATTCTTACCAGCCCGGTAGCACCATCCTCCACTACGATTTCCAGGTGAGGACATTTTGAATAATCCTGGTTCCACGCGATCCAGTAAAGAGCCATGAACAGGTTGGCTGGATTGTAAACGGAAACCGATACCGTGGCACAGGGAGCAACCGTTTCCACCTCTGCCAAAAACCGAGGCACCACCTCGCGCCACGCTGCATTGCCAAGCAGCAAGGGTTCCAGGTCGCTGCAAAGCTGCTTCCAGCCAGCGTCGAACCGCGGAGATGAGACCTTATGCAGGTAAATCTGACTGGCTCCATCCACGCCCCGCGCGAGGGCGACGATCTCCCCGTCGGCCAGAACGGATTGCCCCTGGTCAAGCCGCCCTCCCCGGAATGAGACGGAAACCGACCAACCCGCACAAAGATTATTCAGTTTTTCGGGATAGCCAAATTCCAAGGTGTCGCATAACTCAGACATGGTCGTGTTGATATGGTCAAGGAAGTTCTCGTCAGGCTGGTCGAGGCATTCCTCCCACCCGATGCGGGCTTTGCATCGTTCGAATTCTGCGGCTGTCAAGGTGTGCGCTGGAGAGGAAAAGCAAAGATAGTGGCCGTGAGGGTAGATCACCCTCGAATCCTTCCCGGAGTAATCGCACCGGAAAATGGAAAAGTCTTCCACACCGGCAGCCCTAACAGCAGCAACGAGCTTGTCCAAGTTTCCGTCGCGTTTGGCAGCCGACTCGTAGAGATAAATGCACTGAACACGGCTGATCTTAAACGCGGAGGTTTTCTCCAGGAGGGCCACTTTGGAAGCCTGTGTGACCACACCGTCCGGCAATGCGATTATCGAAAAGCCTTCAACGGGGTAAGGGGTCACCTCTGCGTATTCAGACAGCGGGAGGCGCAACTCGTGCCAATCGGTTGAAAGGACAATCAACCTGATCCGGGACTCATCCAAGCCCTGGGAAATACGAAAGAGAGCCGTGTATTTGTGGATTTCGTTGAGCGTCTGGCGGGCGGATGCATCGCTCCGCTTGATTTCAATGACGACAACGTGGCCGTAAATGTCTCTGGCGAGGAGGTCTATTCGACCACCGGCGCCCGCTGGGTTGGGCAGCTCATATTCTTTGCCCACAAAGACCAGCCCTTTCTCAATCAGGTCAAGGTGGTTGGCCAGGTAGTCGCGTATCTTGTCCTCAAGGCGATTTGTCATTGCGTGGTGATTGGCCGGCGGCGTTAAACTGGAACCAGGATGTGGTAGATGATAAAGGTTCCTGCTGGCAGCTTATGGAGTGATTCAGCGATGCGGTTCTCCTGCGGGATGATAGCCGAGATCCGGAATTCATGTGGTTTGGCGAGTTTGAGCTTCTCGGCGTGCTTGATAATCGCTTCAGCGACAGCGGCCCGGGCGACGTCGACTTTGGCGGAGGTAACTTGGACCCTGCGAAACGCGCAGAAGATGGGTGTTTCCAACTGGAAGAGTTGAAGGTTGCCGCGCGGCGGGAACTCTTCCTTTTATGCGGCCCAGGCTCTGGGTCTTGGATTTCACGGCGGTTGAGCGAGGCTAGAAGTTGGGCGTGGGTTAGAGGCCTTGTGGACCGACAACGACCGCGACGGGAAAGCCTGGGGAGCTTTGGGGGACATCTGTTTCGATGGCGGCGGCGTTTTTGCAGATGTGGGCTGGGTCGTACACAAAACAGACGAGTGCGCCGCAGTCGGGGTGTTTGCGGTAGCGGGCGATGTCCTCTGTCAGCTCGTTGGCGACTTCTTTCTGGCCGAGATTCTTCCGGGTCATCTTGGTTTCGACCACGACCCGTTCCCGTTTAAGCAGGAAGTCCATCCTGCTCGATGATCCAGCGTAGCTTGGTGTCCACTCCTCGGGCCGAACGTCGTCAAAGTGGAGCTTGAGCAGGGAGTGGAGGAGGTCCTGGACGTCGTACTCGTCTGTGATCTTGAGGGTTTGACGATTGGCGTGCCTGGACAGGAGTTGGAGGGCGCACTGGTGGAAGTGGCGGCAGATTTGGACCACGAGCGCGACGGCGTCTTTGGAGGAGGAGCGAAGTTGCCAGTTTTGAGCGACTTCTGAGTCGAGCAGCGAATTCGAGCTGATTTGGACTGCCGTATACAGAAGGGCCGCCGTGCTAGCGTCTTGCGCGGCCGGTTCGTTGGTCAGGCCGTGCGCGAGGAACTGACGGTGGAGTCCAGGCTGAGGGAAGTGTTTCCACGGCCCGTCACGGAACGTGTCGGCGGAGGTCAGCCAAATGAGCAGAGCGAGCTCCTGCATGGAAAGCGTTTGCAAGGCGTCGGTGGTTGCGATGGCTGGAGGCAGGCCGCAGACGAGCCTGGTGGCTGCCAGCAGATAGCGTGTCCAACAGTCTCCGGCGCATTTTTTGGGGGCATCGGTCAGGACACCGATGAGCCACTGTTTGTCGCTCTGGGGCAGTGAGGGTGTGTGAGCGGCGCCGAGGGCAACGCCCAGGAGTTCGACAGGCCGGAAGGTGAAGGCATGACGGTCTGAGGGGTAAGGATTGCGCCCGGTAAGGCGGGAGAATCCGTCAGCCCAGCCTGGCGGCGTCACGCGGCTGGAGAGCACCACCTGGGAAGCGGCATAAAAGCCAAATGCGGCGAGGTCGGGTGCCTGGGTTGAGGCGTCGAGTTTGGCGATAGCGAGGTTCGGCGCGGGTGTGAGGGGCAATTCGCGGCCCACCTGGCGGCAGACGAACGAGGCAAAGCCGGCATCTGGCGAGGGCCATAGGAAATGCTCGCGCAAGGATGCCGTCAGCGCTGAGCATTGGCTGGCAAAGTTGGTAACGAGAGGGCTGGTCATAGAAACCATTTGCTGGACCGCAGCTTGGTATTGAGCGGCGCTGGCGACCAACCGGGAACTTGCTTCAAGCGGAGCATTAGGTCGGAGATCAACTCGGGGTAGTAAATGGTCACCGGTGTGTAAGCGGGTTGGGTTGACCGCCAGGTGAGGGACGTGAATTTAAGGACCTGCTCGGTGAGGTAGGTTAGGTCGCAGCCGGAGCCGGTCGAAAGCGGATGGAGATGGACGAGCACCGGCATCGGCAGGGGAGTGGTTGGTTTTTTGATTTGGAGGAGACCGTTCGTGCAGACGAGCCGTGTGTCCTTGCCGATATGGGCAACCAGGCCGCGCTTCGGAACGAAGATGCCCCGGCTCTTTCCAGCCTTGTTGGGGCGGCCCATTTGGGAGTAGTCGAGGATCTGGAACGAGTGGTCGCGGAGGACATCGAGGAACGCGAACTGGATGTTTTGTTCTGGAGCGGCTTCCTTGGCGCATTTTTCCATAAGCTCGTCCACCTCTAAATTGCGGAGGGGTTTCGAGGCGTGGAAGACGACGCGGACGGTGTCGCCTTTTCGCCAGCCGTTCCGTTCCCTGATTTCGGCCAGCACGCCGGCCATCGAGTCTTTCAGGACGGATGGGTATTCCTCGTAAGCGCACTCTTTTGAGAGGTTGGCGAGCAGATAATTGCCGTCGCCTCTGAAGACGGTCGTGATGCCGACGTGGCGCTGACGTTCCTCGAACCGGCTACCGGAGACTTCGACCATGCCCATGCCGATAACGATTTCGTCGTTTACGGTGAGGTCCTGGTTCACGGTCCAGGGTGTGCCGCCCATCTTGGCGTAGAGGGCGACGGCGAAGTTCTGGAGGACCCATTGGAGGCCGTCCGGATGACGAGCAAGGGTTGAGACGCGAGCCTCTTGCACCGGGATGCCGTTGGTGAGAAGCAGCGCTTTGGCGAACAGGTACGGGCTGGCGGAATCGGGCAACTGGGCGTGATCGTCCTGGACGACGACGATGGCGGCATCGAAGTTTGAATCGCCCGCGAGATGCTTCTCGACGTGTGCATGGTAGGTGAGAGCCGGTTTGGTGCTACTGGCGAAGTTTCGGAGAGGGACTGTGCACCACCCGAATTCCAGGTTCACGAGATTGAAGGCTCGCTCGAACCCTTTGGTGAAGGTGCTTTGGGGGATGCCGTGCTGGAAATGGCGCAGAGCCTGCTCGATGCGTGGCTGGGCGACGTCGGGGCAAACGACCAGGACGCGCGGGCTTCGTTTTGGGAACGAGTCGCGGCTGTAAGGCCCAAACTCCTCGAGCCCGTGCCAAGCGTACTGGTGGCGTCTAGTCTTTGCAGGATCGTAGCAGTACTCGACAGGCGACAACTCGATGGTGGTTTGGAAGGCGCCGATGTTGGCAAGGTTGACCTGCTCACCAACTTTGGCGACGACGCCCGACGCCAGTTGGAGGGCTTCAGCCTTGCGGAACTGATCGAAGAACTGGTCCAGGCAGTTGTCGAGGCCGGGCCCGGTCATGAACGCGGCCTCGCGTTCGTCCCTCAGGGCGTCGAACTGTTTGTAGCGGTCGCCCAGAAGACTTTTCAGGCAACGGCTGAAAACCGCGCGCGTGCCTTCGAGTTGAACTGAGTCGGCGGGGACCGTGGGTTGACCGTTGCAACTCTCGCTCAGGCGGACGGTGTCACCATCAATGCTGGCAATGCGGCCTACGAGGCGACGTTCGCCGGGCTGCGGGTTCTTGCGGACGACGTGGAGGCCGGCAAGATCAACGCCAGCCGCTGCCAGGTCGGGGAGGCGGCTCTCGGCGGACCAATTCATGGCTGCGCCGAGCATTAGCAGGATTTGGAGTTGTCCGGGGCGGAGTTCGACCAGGCGAGTGTCGCAAGTGAATCTTGGCCGGATTTTGAAGCCGTGCGTTGCGAGCGGGAGACCGCTCCAACCCTTAATGATGTCAGCGACGATTTCTGTTTTCTTGGCGACGAACCGGAATCCGCGGCGGTATCTGGCTCGGATGGGCTCGTACTTTGGGAGCAATTGAGGGATAAGCTCGTTGGCGTGGGCGTTCAGAACTGCCAGGCCGAGGTACTCGTTCGTTTTGAGGGTGATTGGCTTTCCGAAAGGGGTCGCGGGCTGTGGGGATTTCGGCAGGCCGTAAACCGTCCCTTCCTTCCAAAAAAGAAACCACTCTTTGCCGATGGAATCGCGAAGGCCTTTGAGTTGCTTGTTGTCGGGCATTGGTTGTGAGAATGCCTGGAAAGTGGGGGCCTCGATCAAAAGGTGGAAGGCGCTCAGGCGCAGTGAAGTGCCTTTCGGCGCCTTGTTGGGTTTTGGCTGTTGCGGCGGAGCCGACTTGTTGGGCGCGGGGCGGTGTTGGTTCGTTAGCGTGCTGGTCGTGTGCATAAGATGGGATCAGAGGGGCGCCGCACCTCCGAGGAGGAATCGGCAACATGGGGGTTGACATCCTCGTCAAATCTGACGATGTTGACGCGATGCGATATCCGGGCGGAAAGTTCCGCTGTTTTCAGAAGTTGATAAACCTGATGCCGCCGCATCGGGTTTACATCGAGACGCACCTGGGCGGTGGGGCGGTGCTCAGGCACAAAATTCCCGCAGAGCTTAACATTGGCATTGACCGCGACCCGGAGGTGATTCGTGAATTTGTCGGTCATTTTGATGCTCGGTTCAGGTTTGTCAGATGCAGGGCGGAAGACTTCCTCGGCAGCTACCGATTTGCCGGCGACGAGTTTGTCTATTCGGACCCGCCATATTGGCCGGCAAGCCGACGATCGAGCCGCAGCCCATATCGCCATGACTATTGCGAGGAAGAGCATCGGGACTTGCTACGGCTCCTTCGCGATCTGCCGTGCGCAGTAATGATTTCGGGCTACAGCAACGATACATACGATGAAATGCTTGTGGGGTGGGAAAAGAGGCTATTTGCGGGAACCTCGCACACGGGCAGCCGTGAGGAAGCAGTCTGGTTGAATTTCGAGCCAGCGGTTCTCCACGACACCCGTTTTCTTGGGGAAACTTTCCGGGATCGGCAGGGCATCAAACGCAAACGGGCTCGCTGGGTGTCACGATTCAGGCGAGAGCACACGGGAGTCCAGCAAGCTATTTTGGCAGACCTGAGCAGCGCATTCGCGGAACGGACTGGGAGGGTTGAACGATGAACAGCGGCCGGGACGGCGCGGCATCGGCCTTTGTGCCGTGGGATATTGAGGTGGCCCGAATCAATTTTGGGGCGAATTGTGGTCCGGCGGCTTTCGCCGCGGTGACGCAGCGGGAAGTTTGCCGCGTGATGCAGTATTTCCCGCAGTTCCCAGAATGCCGGTGGACGAACCTGACGCAGATGTTGCGCGCGTTTGCAGGGGCGGGATATGCGACGAGGGTCCAGAAGTGCGCCGCGCCCTCGCGTGGAGTTGCTCTCGTCCAATGGTTGGGACCTTGGACAGAGAAGGAGTTCTTTTCGAGGTGGAGTCTTGTTCACACGCACTGGATCGGGGTGGAGGGTGATAGGTTTTTTGACCACAACGCATGCTGCTGGCAGACGCTGGCCGAGTGGGCGGCCGGAACTGCCGCTGGGCTTATTGCAGAGGTTCGGCGCGCAACGGGTTGGCGAATAAAATACGGAGTGGAGGTCACAGAAGAAGTGCAGGTTGGTTCGAGTTTTCCATTGGGACCTCGCGTGGCAACTCCGTGCCTGCAAGAAGCAACTTTTCGTAAGCTTTGAGGTTCGCCTCGAACAAGTGGTATACCGGCGAACCTGGCTGTGTGGGGACAAATTTCAGCGAGTAACTGCCGCAGCGGCCCTTTTCCAAGACGCGCCTTTTCTGCGACAACATGAAAGGCTCGCTATCGATGAGTGTGAAATGCCAGCGGCGCCGGCGCGCTTGCAGGTAGAACCGCGCCGCGCCGACCAGGAGTATGTGCAACGGCCTGCCAACGCGGTCGATGAGGTCATCCAAATCGTCAAAAGCTTGCTGCCCGACCTTGTGATTGGCGAGCGGACCCGTTTGAAACTCGAGCGCGACAGTGGTGACCTCAGTATGTTCGCGAAGAAAGGCGACCCAAAATGCCCAATCGGCTTGAGTAACGGCATTCAGGTGAATCGCGACTCGGACGCCTGCCCTTGAGAGGCGTTCGGCAGCAAGCAGGATGCGCTTGCGATTCCGCAGAATTTGGAAACGCGGAACGCACGTGAAAAAGGAGTAGTTAGGAATCGTGACTTCCAGCCCGAGCTGCGCCAGCGCCTCGCAAACGCGGTGGATTCGATGGTGATGCCAGAATCTCTCCAGCGGGGCATCTTCATCCACGCCAACGAGGATGACACGTGTGCCGGGACGGAGGTGGTAAGCAGCGCGGAGTTCGGCGGCGGTGGAGTATCTTGGGCCGTAACCGCCCCGGGGCCGAAGACCCACGACCTGGAATAGCCTGAGGGCAACGACATCAGCGGCGAGTGGTCGGGGTGGCCGAAGGTGGCGCCCTTGTAATTGAGGAACGTAGCGAGGGAGTCCGGTGGGGGTGACGGAATGAAGGGGCCCGACCGAGTAATCAACGAGTCCTCCGACGTCGTCCCAAAGCGTCCAGAACTTGCCATTACAGTTCGGATTCATGTCGTCCGTGTGGACCCTTCCTGTGCCGCCGGTGAAGTTGGCGCAGCCGATGGCGAAAATTATGGGATGCTGATGGCCGCCACATGATTTGAAGAGTTTGCAGTTGATGCAGCCGGTGAACCCCATGGTCTGAGGGGCAGGCGAGACTGGTAGTGCGATCTGAGAAGCCGCGCTCATTTACTGCGAATTGACTACAGTAACGGAGAATCCGTTGGTGACTTTTGAAACTTTGGCGATGCGGCCGAGAACGGAACGTCCTTGGCGATCCGCAAACCGCTGTTGCTTGCGCATTCGGTCTGCCTGGGACGGGTCAACCTGGCCGACCGGTTGGTTGTTGACATAAACGTCTATGCGGTCGTGCATATCTATAAGTCGGACTTCCATGCCGACGCTGGGGGGACTGTTGGTCTCGGAAACGCAGGTGTAACTTCGGCGTCGAGTGACCTTTGCTCGCGAGAGCAGGGTGTCTTGCATGATGTCGTTGGCCAGCGCTGCGTCAGTTTGCTGCTGGAATTGTTTGGCCCGTGCTCGTAGTTCTTGCCATCCCATAGGTACCTCAGCTTTGCACTATCGGTTCGTAAACCCAAAATCGCCCAACTCGGGCTCGACGCGCGATGCGCAACTCTACGAGTTGTACCAAACGATTGTTCCATGCGGTTTGATTGGTGGTGTCCTGCCGGTGGCGCTCATACAATTCCGCGGCCGTGGACTTCTTGAGCGCCTGCAATTCGCTGAATGTTTCGGCTGCCGCACGATCCAGACGTCCGAGCAATTGGCGAAACCTCGGCCGCTTTGAGGGGCGGTCGGCGAGAACCATTGCGTGCCCCTTACCTGCAAGGTAGTCATCGAGTTCCTCTTTGAGGTCGGCGGCCTCTACGTTAATCGCGATGGGAGCAATCTCGCGTGGCAGGCGCCCGGGATCGCCTGGCGGCGCAAAGAATGGGTGAAGCAGTCGTTTGAGATAGCTTGCACTGGCCCCTTCCACCTCGGAGAAGTCGAGAATAACGGAATCGTTGGATTCAGGGTGGCGGATAATCAGGTCGCGCACCAGCCGGGCGTGTTCCTCGCCAATGGTGGCCCCGTGCAGCCTGGGGCTGAACGGCTTCAATTCGGCAATGCAGATCGTTTGCACGGCCTTAATTTATATTCATTTCCAAATATAAATCAAGAGCTATTTTGACTTTTTCCCAGGGGCAGTTCCTTGGGCTCGGCTTTCCGGCAGATCACGGTGGTGACGGCAGAGCCGGGGACTCGGGTGCAATTATCGGCATGCAGCTCGCGTTCCATCCCCCGGTTCACCATATGGAAGGCCGCGGCGCCGCTCCTTAGAATCACGAGACCATTGAAGTCCAGCAGGCTGTTGAACAGTTGTTTGAAACCTCCGCCCTCGGCCTCATTGGGCCGGCTGGTGGCGCGCTTTGTGACAACGGCATCCAGCGCGTCGTGGTCGTTGTCCAGTGCAGCCCACTTTGTTGAGCGCTGCAGGCTCTTGAGAAACCCTTGACCGGTATCCGCGACGCAGAAGGAGGCGGTACCATCGGATACGTGGAATCCTGCAATTGCTTGGCACGGCTTGTCGTCTGCCTCGAAGGCATGCCATACAACGTTGTCCCCCATTTCGCCGAGTACCGCGGCTACGCCGACGAACATCTTCCCGTTCCGTCCGGCATCGGCGCTGCGGCGAAAGCGGTCGCAAAAAAGCAGCCAATCGTCGCGGAGGAGATCCTGCTTGGAAGCGATGCGGTAGAGGTCGAACGGCGGCGCCCCGAGTGGGTTTCTAGATTGGGCGGGAGTGGTCGCCAGCAGGCAGTTGATTGCGTGTGAAACGCCGGGCAGTCCGAGTCGGGCGATGCTGCTGGCCGCGTGGGTGTTTCCAGCAAGCCAGAGGGCGCGCTGCGTCACCGCAAGGAATAGCGCGACGCTGAGCGAGATGTCAGTCCCTTTGATCTTGGCGACACCACCATTGTGCGGCTCTTGTATGAGCCGCTGAATGTCAGGGATGTCTTTTGAATCGAGGAACATGAGGGTTGGTCCTTAGCCGAGAATGGGGTGGGAAGGCTACGGGTCTTTGGTCCTGATGGTCATGGACGAGCGCTGGATCAAGTGGCCGTGCTTACACTTATAGCGCGGGACAGGGTTGCCTCGGAGCAGGGTTGCCTGCGTAATGTCATCATGGTTGAAGTACGCGAACGGGACAGGCCACGTGGCGTGGGGATTGTGGAACAGGTATAGGCCGTCGAGGAGGCTTTCGCGGTAGTCTTTCTTGCTGGAATTCCGAAGGATGGGCTGAGGCCCGTGCTGGTTGAAGTATAGGGCGGAAAAATAGGTGAGCGCCTCGATGTCGTGGTTTAGCGCATGGACCTTGCTCATGGTGGCAGTGTTGCTGAACAGGATTGCGCTGATTTCTGGCATTTTGCCGGAAGTGAACAACCCGAGCTCAATTGGAGCGCCTGAAGGCTTCGCGATGGTGTGGCGGAAAAGGTGTTCGCCCTTCGGACCGATGCGGTCGTAGGCGTAGAGGACCTGGCGGATGGCGTGATCGTTGTGAGCCCAGAAGTAGGGCTGTTCGAACGGGCCGATGGCCAAGACAAAAGGCCGTTTCTTTGCGTGGGGGAGATTCTGGTATGCGGCTTGGTATTTTTTGTGCTTCGCGTCAATGGCGTTGGAGAGGCGAATGACTGCGGTGTCCAGGACACGTTCGAGGTCGGGCTCGGGCTTCTTCGTCAGGTCGCGTTCCCATTCGGCACTGTCGCCGATGGCGTTGCTGGCAATGGCGGCCTCGATGCAGAACTCGCTTTGGAAATTGTCCACCACGAAGTCTGGTGACCTGAAGGCGAGGTTCACGCGGAAGCCAAGTTCCTTGCAGCAAGCGAAGATGTAGAGTTCCCAAAATCCCGAGTTAAAGGTGGTCTGGAACTCACGGACGAACTTGCCATCGCGGTCTTTGAAACCGTCGGCCCACTGAGCGAGCACCGCTCGGTCGGCTGCCGAGTGGTTGTCGGCTAGTCTGCGGAAGTTCAGATGCAGTGCTTGCAGTGGAACAACGGGTGTGAAAAGGTCCATTATGTGCCTGGGGTTGCTCATAATCTCTAGTTCCTGATTCCTTTGCAGGCGGGATAGGAGGAGCAGCCCCAGAAGCGGTTGCCGGCATTACTGCCGCGTCGGGCAAGTCGCTGGATCATAGTCTTACCGCATAGCGGGCAGACTGGTACGACTGTGTCGGCTGGAGCAGGAGTGGTATCGGTTGCGGGTGCGATCCGGTCGGGTTGGACTGACTGGACCAGGGCGAGGAGTTGGGGTCCGTCAACAAGTGTGACGGGTTTGCCGGCGGCGAAGTCCCGGGCGTCGCGGGTGAAGCTGCCGGTGGTAACGATGATGGCTTGGTCGGCCTTCTCTGCGGTCATCAGGCCAAACATTTCGCGGACGATTGGTGCGCCCACGGAGAAGACCTTCCACTGTTTACATTGCACGAGGGATGTCGTTCCGTCCTTGCGCAGGGTGAGGTCCACACCGCCGTCCGGGCCGCGGCCCAGGGAGTATTCGACCCGGTAGCCCTGTCGGCGATACGCCTCGGCAACGAGGTACTCGAAGTCTTTCCAGGAAGTTCCCCGGAGCTGTTCCAGGCTGGTCTGCACGTCAACGAGGCGGTGGCGTTTCCTGGCCAACAGGAAGGAGCCGACGGCGAAGATGCCGAAAAGGAGCAAGGATAGTGGAGCCAGTGGGACGATCCCCTTGGCGATCATCTGGCGGGTGTTGTCCTGGCTGGCCCATATCGGGAGGCCCAAGCGGACACCAGCGAATACAATGACCGCGAGGGCTGCGCTGACCCACCAGGGGAGTTTCAAGAGGAGTTCACCGAAGGATTCGTTCTGGCGGCGCATAGGCTACAAGACGATGGCCAGCTCGAGGACGACAAGCTTGGCGCCTGTGCGGAGGTATAGCTGTCCCCGGTCGAAAGCCGTGCATTGCTCCTGGAGGATCGCGGCGCGGTCCACGACCTCTCTGTGGCTCAGCACGCGGAATCGGATGTCCCGCGGCAAGAGACGCTCGTTCTCTGCTCCGCCGCCCTCGTCATATTCAAAACAGGCCAGCGGGCGGTTGGCGGGGTATTGGATTAGGACTTTGGCCGGGGCCTCGGCGCAATAGAAGGACACGAGCCCTTCCGGGTTGAGCGACGTTGAGACGAAGGCGCGGTCTGTGAACTCGGCTCCTACCTCGGTTGGGAAGTAAGTGGCACAGGTCGCGCGGTAAAGCGCTAGGGAATCGGTTGAGACACCTTTCGTCAGCGCTGAGTCGAGAGCGTCACGGCGGCGGGTTAGTTCGTCTGTCAGGTTCCCCGTTCTGAGGGCGGCGTTAAGGTTGTCGGAGAAATCCTTGTATTCCGCGAGGGCGTTGCGTTCCTCCGGGAGGAAGTCGCCAAGAAGTCGGAAGCCGTTCATACAGGGGAGAAAGACGTTCTGGTTTTTCGTTATTCGACCGAGTTTCTGGCTTGGTCGATCAGCGCGCTTAGCTCCTGGACTTGGGCCAGCAGCTCTGGAGTGGTGGTGAGGAGCGGATCAACATACTCGGTTTCAAAATGCCGTTGCGCGTTGTCGTCCCACCCGGTACGGAGGCTGGACCATGTGGCGGACAAACGGTCAAGCGCTGCGGTTATTTCGTTTTCGCCCTGGGTTATGCCGTTCATTGCTTGATCACGACTGTTCTGAGGATGGCGGATGCTTCGGCCATTGCCCGATGGATGAAGAAGTCGCGGGCACGGACGTCGAGGCGTAGAACGCCCTCTGGGCGTTTGGACAGGGCGCAGTGCAGAGAGAATCGCAGGCGCTCAGCTCGCGGGCTGTCAATGGGGTAGAGGGCGTTATAGTGTATGAGGCAGGAACATTCCGGGGCATCCGGCGTGCATTGGAGGCTCTCGATTGTGAGCGCGGGGTCCAACCCCCTGCGCCTCTTGATCTCCGCGTCGAGCAAGGACCCCAGTGTGGCTGGGTAATCGCGAAGCAACTGCAGCGAGATGGAGCAAACTGGGTCGCCGCCGGCGGTGCTGGCCTCTAGTTGGGCCTTGAATGCTTCTGTGGGGGTGAGGACAACGCCCTCGGCTCCGGGAGCAGAGAAGAACCTGGCCTTCCACTCGGGACCCGCGCGAAGGGCTAGAGAATTGGCTTCGATGGTTGGTCTTGGGGGCGTATTCATGCCGATTCGGGGTAGTCGGAATAGCCGGGCCAACTCCGCAGGTCTTGTTTGCACGCATCTTCTCCCCAGCCGACCCTTGCTTGCACCTCGTCGTTTGGATCGTCTTCGAGGCCGTTCTTGAGCGCTGACCACACTTCGGCCTGGGCCTTGAAAGCGTGATACTCCTGGTCTATGGAGGATGGGCGGTACCAGGCGGCGTGGGTGGCCTCGTGCGCGAGATGTGGGGCAATAATCTGAGGGGGGCGATCGGAGAGGCTTTGGCAGAGGGTAATCCTATTTATCGCCTTATCAAACACGGCCCAACAACCGCGGTCCTCAAGTTCGTTTGGTGCGGCGAAAGTGACTTGGGTACCCAGGTCCACGAGGGTATCGATCAGTTGTCCAGCGGAGTTGACCTCAGCAAGCTTTAGGAGGGCCTCGCGGAGCGATTGCTTCTCAGCAAGGGAGCCCAGAATGTCGATCTGGGCGACCTTTTGTGACAGGGAGAGTTGGGATGTGCCAAGGCGGGTTTGTTGTGTGGCAATTAGCTCTGCTCGGTGGGAGATTGCCGCAGCAGCATCGTACTGCTTCATCTTAAGGTCCAGGAAGCGTTCCCGCTCTTGGGTGCGGTGGGTTACCGCGCCGGCGAACTGCGAAGCGGTGCGGCGGAAGTCCTGGGCTCCCAGGTCCAGACGCTGTTCCCATTGCACCACATTGTCGAGTTTGGCCCTGGCGTCACTGAGGCTGTTCTGGGCATCTGTGACGGCGTCCGTCTCTGAGGAGCAGTCGGGTTCTACATAGTCGCCATCGTCGTCGTAGTAGCCGCTGGCTTCGCAGGTGCGGAGATTGGCTTCCGCGGTGGACAGCTCTTGCTCGGCTTGTGCAACTTCTTTTTGCCAATGCGTTTTGCGTTCGAGCAGCCAGGTGCGCGTTTCCTCAATCTCTGAGTCGATGGAGGCGAGCCCGTTCCTGGCGCTTTCATCGAAGGAGGTGAAAGCCGACCTCAGGCCAGCAAGCACCTCAGTGCTGGTTAGATAGACTCTGTCGCTCACCGCTGGTCTCGGGCGACGCGGGATGCCTCTGCCTTCCTTCGCAGGAAAGCGACATGCTCGTCCGCTATCTTGATGAAGTTGTCGATGTTCTGGCGGGTGTTGTTGAATTCTTCGTCGAATTCGGCGAAGGCCGGGTCCCGCCAGGTATCGCCAAGCTGTTGCAGGTTGTTGTTAAGGGTCTTGGTGCTTTCGTCTAGCTGATTGGAGAACTGCTCCAACACGCGAGCGAAATTATCAAGCTCTTCGGGAGTAAGGTGGATTTGGCCGTAGTTCATAGCTGTGTTATTTGGTGAGAAGGTAGTACAGAAGCAAGGCTAGTGCGAGAGCGGCTATGCCTGCAAGCGCGAGGAGTGCGGTCGGCCAGGCAGCTTTCGCGGGTGGTGGTGGGGGCTGGGGCTGGGGCGTTGGTGGTGGAGGCGGCGTGATCAAGCGAGGCGCTAGTTTGGTCGGGCTGGGCGCCGGCCGGGGCCGAGGCTGGGACTTGAAGGTCTGGAGGGCCCGGGCGGCCTTGGCTTGCAGGTCTCTGTGATTTTCCAGGTCGCGGAGGCTGGATTCGAGGGCGGCTGCTCGTTTGCCCACTTGCTTGACGAGATTTGACAGATCCGCGAGCTGCGGGTTGAAGGGAATCTGAGGAATTGTCCCAGATGTTGCCGGGGGGAGATTCGCGCCGACAAGACCGGCTTTGTTCAGCTCGGACAGGACGGCATGATGGATTTTTTCCAGAGAGCCCGTGAGGTGGCTGGTTTCTTCAATGGTGGAGCGGCGACGTGCTTCTATGGCAGCTATTTGGCTTTGTTGCGTCTGTTTGAGGGTGGTCTCTTGCTCCATCAATCGGTGTTCGGCACGCTCGATTGCGTCGAGGCATTGCATGAGGGATGCCAGTGACGGTTGTCCGTTCATGCCGGGATTTGCCTGGTTTTGAGGGTTGCGATTTGGTTGTCCAGCCAAGCGGGATCGATGGTTATATATGGTCTAAACTCTTGGGTCTGGGACGATTCGTCGCGATCGGCGACAACGGCCAAGCCGTCAGGCAGGCCTACGGCGTAGTTGCCCTGGAATAGGCTTAGCGAGTCTGTGTCGGCGAGGCGGAATGCGATGCGCAAGTTGAAATTGGCGAGGGTGTTCCGGTCCAGTTTGGAGGGTGCATCAGACAACACGAAAGAGTGAAACCCTACCGTTGGCCCCTTTTCGAGCATCACTTGGAGGCTCTCCGCGACCGTGGGGGCCGGCGCGGGTGCGCGTGTCACGGGGCGGTTGTAGATGGCGTGGAAGTCGGTGCCGAGCGTATGGAACTTGTGAAGGCCAGGAAACAGAAGGAGGGCGGGGCCCATTTGTGCCGAGTGATCGAGGTCCTTGATTGTTTTGGCGAGTTCGTGGATTGCTTCCACGTCATCCTCGGCAATGGTGTGTATCCTGGTGGGGAATGCTGAAGTGAGGGCCTGAAGCGTGGCGGAGGTTAGCGGGGTCTTTCTCTGGAAGATGTAGCAGGAGGTTTTGTTGTTGTGGGCGAGCACTGCGAGCATGGAAAGACATGCGAGTTGGAGAGCGGGTTCAAAGTGCCGTTCCTGACATCCGATGAGCAGGTTGGAGGCCTTTTGTCTCCGCAGAAAGATGCTCGCGGTGCCGGTGAGGGAAAATGCGTCGCCGAGCCAGATCTGGATTGCTTCACCCGTTCCCCCCCGGGTGATGGCGTTGAGGAGGCGGGTGTTTCGTCTGACGTCGGATTCTTCTTCGCCGTTCAGGAATACGAGTTCGGACGGCTGTTCGCCCCTGGCTGTAAGAGCGGTACCGAGTTGGTTGAGGATAGGATCGAGGTCCTTGAATGGAAGAAATGGTATGATGAACTGCTTAAGGGGCCCGGCGCCGTCGTAGTGGGCGGCCTGGCCCGGTTTGGTCAATTGGGTGGCTAGGTCGTGGTTGTCCTCCAGGACGGTGGTGTAGTCGGAGGGGGTGTTGAATTTCAGGACGATCTTGATCGGGAACATTGTCTTAATGTCCCGTGGGGTAGTCTGGGGGGAGAGGTTTTGGGAGGCCATTATGAGGTGCACACCGTAGCTGCGTCCCTGCCTAAGCAGATTGGTGGTTAGGGTTTCGGCTTCGCGGGACAAGGACATGTCGCCTGTGAAGAGCTTCTGGAATTCGTCGATTACGATGACTAAGCGGGGCAGGCTGTGCGTGGGCGCGGATTTGTTGTAGTCGCTGAGTTTTTGGGCGCGTTGCGCCGCGAGCCGTTTTTTCCGGTTGGTTAGTTCGTTGTCGAACTCCCGGAGGATTGCGAGCCCGAGCTTCTGGCTCATGTCGCTCAGAATCATTTTAATATGGGGGAGGCGAACCTTCTCATAGAGGTTGAACTCCGTTCCTTTCAGATCCAGCAGGAATAGATTCAGATGCGATGGAGCGTATGCGAGCATCAGGCGGGCAATGATGACGTGCAGGAGGTTGCTTTTTCCTTGACCGGATGAGCCGACTACAAGGGCGCCGGTGAATGCATCTTCATTGAAGACCAAGTGGAGGTCGCCGCCTGCCTTAGCGTGACCGATGGGGATATCGATGCCGGCGAGGCAATCGCCTGTTGACCATTGGGCGGGCGGGCCAGGAATGAATGGGACGGTTTCGTCCGAGAGTCGTTTGTGCAGGGCGGTAAGGGACGAGAAGATGCCATCTGCGGTCGTTGCATCCGGAAAACGATCCAATTCGAACTCGCGGTTCAGACGGACGCCGCCTTGCTCGGCTTGTATGCCTGATTTAGTGAGGGTGATAATGAGTGATGACTGGATCACGTCCTGGCCTGCTGGGCACTTGCGGATAGGGTCCAGGTTTTGACTGGTGAGGATAGTAAACAGGCCGGCTTGGGGGCCGTCCTTCATCAGTTTTAGAATCCGTTGAGTGCGGTCCTTGTCGAGGTCGCCGACGTTGTCAATGGCCACGGCGTAATAGGGCTCCAGGTCTCCTTTTGATGCGGTGTTGTGGCACCAAAGCGTTGGCGTTGCAGCATTGAGAAGCCTTTGGGCGACGAAGGCAACGCGGGCTTCGAGTCCGGCCATGAGCATGTCAAAGTCGCGGGTGTCGAAGCCGGCTTTGCCTTCCGTGAGCGCGGTGGGGAGTTGTTGGAGGAAAGCACTGAAGGCTCGGCCGTGTTCGGTGGCGTCGAAGCAGCGGAGTAGCATTTTGCCGGGCACTACTGTGACCAGAGTCCTGAGAAGGAGCGATTGAAGGATTGATACGGCTTTGGGGCGACATTCCTGCTCGCAGATGAGTATCAGGTTGCAGTGGTTGAGGAGTTCGAGCCTGAGGGGTATGCGGATGTGCCACGCCTGGACCTTGAAGGCGAGAGATCCTAAGTGAAGGGAGGCGGTTTCAATTCCGCCATTAGCCCTTTCAGAGTAGGTCCGGAACGACGGCGAGGTCCACTCTGCTTGGGAAGGCACTTCGGGGATCTGGAGCCTGGCGAGGTCTTTTGCGAGGGCGGTTTTGTGGTCGTTTCGGAGTTTGGCGAGCGCGTCCTCGAGAGCGGCATGGGAGCGCCGGAGTTGCTCGGCGGCCTCGGCGTCGATGGCTGCTTGGATGGCACTGCCGATCTCGCGACCACGCTGGCAGAGGGCGATGGTTGCTGACGCTTCCTCTGAAATGCGGCCGGCCAGTTGTTCCTCGCTGAGCATGTGTGATAACTTGTTAAGGGTAGAAGGTGGCTCTTAGCAGCTTGGCGAGGGTTCGGAGTGTGAGGCTGCTTGGCTCCATGTACCTGTGGGCTTTTGTGCCGTTCAAAATGTAATCGTAGCCTTGCCCTGCGGATTGCTGCCAACTCCAGGAGTCGGGTTCCAGGTCTTGCAGAGCGGAGCACAGCTTGGCCCATTTGGGGTATGGGGTGTTGTCGCACTTGAAGATGGCTTTCGTCCCAAGGGCCGTGTCGTTGACAAGGACGATACCCAAGCCGTTGTTTGTCTTGTTAAGGAAGCTCCGCGCGGCGCGGTTGGGTTTAATCACGCCTGGGTCAGGAGAAATACCTATGAGGACAAGTGGGTAGCGCCCTTCGAACGGAATCTTCATGCCTCTTTGCTTTCGCACGCCTTGAATGAAGATCGGGGGCAGGGAGATCTGCTCTAGCAGCCCGATGGGTGTATTAACCTCCACGTAACGGTTCTGAAACATGGATTCGATTTCTTGGAAGACCGCCTTGAAATTGAGTTGGCTTTGGTACTCGGTCTCGAAGATATGCAGGGCAATCAAGGTGGCGATATTGTCCCCCCAGCACTGACGGCACGCGAAAATTACACGGGATGCAATTAACAATTGGGGGATGTCTTGGCCGGAGCTGTCCCGCTGGGTGACGGTGATGATGCGGTCCTCTGGTTTGGCCTTCGTGTCGGGGTTCGTTACTTTAGCCTTGAGACCCGCTTCTTTGAAGACCTTGTCTTGGGCGGAAGGGACATAAAGGCCCTTCGTTCGTTCGTCGGCGTTCTTGAACATCGCGTGGCCTCGTCTCAGGTTGTTTGCGCGGTAAAGTTCGAGTGGGCCACTGAGGGCCTGGGCCTTGGCGTCTGGTGCGGAGCGAAGATCGATTCCATTCTCCAGGCAGTAGACGATGGCGGTAAGGCAGGCGTGGACCAGCGCTCGCTTCCATTGGGGCGTTAGGAAATCGCTGACTTCCTGGCCGGTTGTTTCATCCCGGTTTAGGGCAAAGCGCACTTCGTGAAAGTCCTTGATGATGTTGCCCAAGTGCTGGTCGTGGGCTGAGGCGAATTGGTCGATTGAGTTGGCTTCGTGGAGCAAGACCCGGAGGGATTGCGGCAGTTGAACAAACAGGGCGTTAGCAGCCATTTGGCAGCAGGAAGCGGCGGAGCGGGTTGCGTCCTCGGAATGCTCGTCGAAGAAGACGAGTGGGGTAGCCCCGCCGGAGACGGACGCACCTAAGCCGAGCACGACAGAGGAGGGCCAGGTGAGCTTGCAATCGGCGTCATCCTCTCTGGAGAATATCGTTTGCTCTTCGAACGGGACTGCTCTTAGTGGCTGTGGGATGGCAGCGGTGAGGAGGAGGTCGCCGACGTACTCATCCAGGTGCGGATTGGCGTGCGTAACTATTCTGCGGAGGTACCGCTCTTTGCCACCGAGGCCTTTGATATTATGGCGGCCGATGATGCTCTCGATGTATTCCGCGGACTTGTAGATCAGGGCCTGGAGTAGGCCACCGGATTCCCGGATAGAGTCGCTCGTTATGTTAATCATGTTGGTCTGGGTTTTCGGTTCGGCGTACCGCGACCAGGGTCGCGTCGTCGTTGAATTCAACTTCCTTGGCGGGCCCGGTCAGTAGGCGCTTCCTAAATTCGCGGAGCAGCCGGTCATGGCCGGCATGCACCTGGGGACTGTGGGCGGGGTCGTTCAATATGTTCTGGAAGAAGGCGGCATCCGACAAATGGACCGGGGCAAACCCGTCGGTTGCCAGCAGAACGGCTCGGAAGTCCTCAGTTGTGCTTGTAGCCAGGGAGTGGAGATGGGCGGTGAATGGTTTGTCTTTGAAGCGTCCCGGACAGAGCGAAGGGAGCAAGTGGTTAGCCAGGTACTGCCCTTCCTGGTCCTTCAGGCTGAGGACTTCGTCGTTCACGCCGACGTACCCGTCTCCGCAGCCGAAGACAAGAAACCGGCTCTCGGTTACGATGACTCCGAGGACTGTGGACATGAGGGTGTCAAAAATGAAAGATTCTCGCGCGTCCTGGTCGTTGCCGCAGAAGGCCTTCACTGTGGTGGCTAATGACTTGAGAAGGGCGTTCGTCAAGCTGGTCAAGAAGGCGTTATCCAAGTGTTGCTTCTGAGGCAGGCTTCCCTTCGACACCTTCAGGAGTCGGAGGCAGGCGTTGACCGTGGCATGGACTAAGAGTCGAGCGCCGACTTCGTTCGATGAGCAGCGGTTCTGTTCTTGCGTTGTCTGGGCTCCGCTGCCGCACCCGTCGCAAACGACTCCGATGAGCAGGTTTTTGCCGATGTAAATGCCGTAGGCGTCTTGCGAATTGGACCCAAGGTCCGCGGTGGGTATCTTGCGCTGTGTGACGCCCCCGATGGCTATCGGGAACAAGGGCGGCCCTTCGAGGACCAGGGTGGCACAGGACTTGTCGGTGAAGGGCATCATCTCAGGAGAACATGGTTGCGGTGTTGAGCCCGAAGGTCGCGAGGAACATTGAAAGTTCTTCGGGGTCGGGGTGAGCGTAGATAACGGAGGATACCTCTTTGACGGCGGTGAGGGCGATGGGCGAGATGGGGCGTTGCTGGGCGATGCGGGCGGCGCGTGCTGCCTTTCTGGCCATGAAGTCCTTTCTGATTCCTGGGTCTATATAGAAGATATTCGAGGGATGTCTTGGATCGGCCTCGGGCAGAGCGTACAGGAGCGATTTGCGGCCATTCTGCGCAAAAGTGCGATAGAAGAAGTCAAATAGGAGCTTGTCGGTCTGCTTGAGCGATTCAAGGCGCTTAGCGATTTTTACATTAACCGGATGGGGGACGTATGCGTGGCCCAGTGACCGAAGGAACGCGTCACCCTCCACGAAATGGCGAATGATGCTGACGCCCTTTGGTCGGAGCTCCTCGGCGCGCATTGGGGGGGAGAGGACCATTTTGAACGGTGAGACTCCCATGAAGAACCGGAAAACGACGCAAGCGATTCCGAAGATGTCGCTGCTGGTGCTGAAGTATATCTTTCCGCCGGCTGCTTTGCTTTGGCGCTCGAGGATGGGGTCGAGGTTCGCGACGCTCATCGCGGTGGCCGGGTGCAGGTCCACTTGGGCGGAGTCCAGGTCGACGATGACGGGGCACTTCTGTTGGGGGTTGTAGAGGATGTTCTTGGGGTTTATGTCTGCCAGAATGATCCGGGCTTTGTGCAGGTGCTCCACCAGCTCGAATATTTTGTACACCAGTTGGACAGCGCTGGCGTCTGTGAAGAAAGGGCTTCCTGTTGGATCGGGGGGGAATCGCCCGTCATCAAGGTTGAACTCGACGTCCTCGATGTGCCTGCAGCCGCGAAAGTATGGCATCGAGAAGCCAGCGATGTTGTCGTAATCGGTGGTGTCAACATAGGCCGGGAATTGTGGGAAGGCGTAGGATTCCTGGCCAAACTCCGCGATATTCCGGCGGTACGCGCCGCAGAGGGCGAGAACCTTTTTGCGGCGGATGTTGTTTCGCTCGGCCGGTTTGTAGATTTTCGCGAGGTTGTTTTGGTTTAATTCGAGGATGTACCCCTCACCGCCCTCTGCGGCGCGGCCGTCGATCAGGAGGGGATTTGGGTTGGTGTAATGGGAACCGTTGATAATTATGTTCATTTTTGGCTCCCAGCGATTGATTTCGAGACGATGTCGAACGCCGCTCTGATTTCGGATGAACTCTTGCCAATGGGGATGGCCACATCGAATCCCATGCATTCACGGATGGCTTCGACTTTCGCGTCACTGAGGTCTGTTCCGGTTAGGCCGACTACGATGGTTCTCCGGATGATGCCTTTGCTCTTCATGTCCTGGATGACAGCCTTGACATCTGCGGGAGATATGTTGCTCTCGTGGCTCTTGTTATCCTCGCCGTCGGTGAAAACTGCGAGGTCGAACTGGGAGGCCACGAATTCCTGCCGACAGAAGTGGAGGTAGGTGGCCATGTCTTGCAGCACACGGTAAACGGACTGGTAGAGGGCGGTGTAGTCGTCGAAGGTGTAGGTATGCCGGTCGAGTTTGGGGACCTCATCGTTGCCGCCTGCATCCAAGGCGCTAAACTCCTTGATTTGCCTGAGGTGCTGCGCAAAGAGGTAAACGGCCACGAGAAGGGCTTTATGGCGGCACAATGAGCTGCCTCTGAGGTCATCGAGGAGCTTTCTTTGGCTTTGGATCACTACGTCCTGGTATGGCTCCATTGACCAGGAGTTGTCGATCACGATGGCCGCGTACACGGGGTCCTCAGTGCCTGGTGGTGGAATCGAGGGAACGGGAACTTGTCTGTCTTGATTCGTGAGAATCGAAACGGAATGTGGGCTCAGGGTTTTATCCTTCGCCAGTTCGGCTAGGACTGTTGACAGGGTGACGGATTTGCCGGTGTTCATAATGTCTAGGGGGATGCCTTTGGTTGTTAATTATGTTGGAAGAAGTGCGACTTTGAGGACTTCCTCGACGCGGGCGACGGGGGTGAGTTTGAGTTTTTCCTTCACGGCGGCCGGGAGGACGGCGGTGTCGTTGAGGTTTTCGGCGGGGAGGAGGACTTCTTTGACGCCGGCTTCATAGGCGGCCAGGAGCTTTTGCTGGATGCCCCCGACGGGGAGGACTTTGCCCAGGATGGTGATCTCGCCGGTCATGGCCAGGTCGCTGCGGACTTTGAGGCCTTTGAGGACGGAGACGATGCCGGTGACCAGGGCGATGCCGGCGGAGGGGCCTTCTTTGGGCACGCCCATGAAGGTGCCGAGGATGGCGACATCGTAGCTC
The DNA here is from genome assembly GCA_035358715.1 of Verrucomicrobiota bacterium. Taxonomy (GTDB): domain Bacteria; phylum Verrucomicrobiota; class Verrucomicrobiia; order Limisphaerales; family UBA8199; genus UBA8199. Next base: position 173,663 of record DAOPPX010000001.1, on the reverse strand, counting down.
TGGCGCCATTCGGCAGTGATACCCAGTTCTTCGTGCTTGGCCTTAACGTACTGGGCGGCGGCTTCGATGCTCTCGCGCATGACTTTCTGGATGGAGCCGAGGGGCACGATGCGGCCGGTGCCCTTGGTGGCCTGCATTTCGAAGCGGAGGATGCAGCCGTGGTCGCCAGACACGGCAAGGCCGATGACTTCGCCGATGGCTGGCTCCGGGGGAAGGGTAACTTTCTGCTCGCGCTGGCTGTCACGCAGGCCGGGGGCGAGCACCTTGCCGGAGGGCTCCATGCGGATGGCGAGGGCGACTTTCTCGTACTCGCCGGGCGAGATGAGGTTGAGCTGGTCGCGCACGCGCTGGCGGAGTTCGCAGGCGAGGAGGAGGGCTTCTTCGAGGTCGGCGTCGGCGATCTTGCCGTCCGGGTGCAGGAGCTTGAGGAGCGCGGAAGCAGTTTTCATGACGGCGCGCTGGTCGCGGCCGGAAACGCCCTGAGTGGTTTGGGCTTTGTCCACGAGCTTGAAGCGGTTGCGAAGGCCACTGATCGGGTCCGTGCGGCGGAGTTCGTGGAGGATTTCGCAGAAATAGTCGGTGATGAAGCCGTAATCAGCGGAGTAGCTCCTGGGGGTGAGCTTGGGGATTTCCCAGCCCGGAAGGTAGCCGTGGATGCGGTCCAGAAAGGCGATGACCTGGAGGTAGTCGGGGAGGGGTTCGAACAGGTGATAGTACTTCTCGTGGGGGAGATTACCCTGGACATCAATGTTGCCGACGAACACGAGGCTAGCGAAGGCGAGCAACTCCTTCTTGCCACGGCTGAACTTGGCGTCCTGCATGTAGCCCTGCATGATGCTCACCATGGCCTTCGGGTCGGTGAAGTCGGTATTGGCGATTTCATCGAAGACGACGGCGTCACGGGTACCGACCTCGCCGACCTTGCCGTTGTTGAGATTGATGAAGAGCTGGGCCGGGGTGGCCTTGCCGCCGGAAAGGACGTGGGCGTAATAAGAAATGTTGCGGTAGAGGTAGGTCTTACCGGTTTCGCGTGGGGCGAGCTCGATCAGGTTGACGTTGTTTTCGATGAGCGGGATGCAGCGGCAGAGGTAGAGGAGCTTCTGCCGGCGGTTGAGGGGCTCGGGGTTGAGGCCGCAGGAGTTGATGAGGACATCGAGCCACTCGTCGGTGGTGAACTGGGAGCGTTTCTCGAGGTACTCGCTTAGATTGATGACGCTTACCTGAAACGGCGTGAAGGCGGCGACTTTGAACGGGCGGATTTTCTTGCTGTGGATTTCGGACTCGTCGTATGTGACGTCAATGGTGCCCCACATGCCGCCAGAGAGGAGCATCGGGTACTGGTTGACGATGCTTTCGGGAATGTTGACGAAGTTCTCATTGATGGCGCCGATGGAGGCCCAATACTTATCTTCAGTTTCGACCAAGCGCGCTTCCAGATTGGCGATGATGGAATGGCGGCGGTTCTCGCGGATGAAATGGCGGATTTTCTCGGCTTCGGCGCCGTGGACGAAGTTCTCCTTGAGGCGCTGGACGACCTTGCGCATGTCCTCGTGGAAGGAGTCCTCGGAACAGTAGTTATCAATGAGGTATTCGACGACGTAGCGTGGGAACTCGTCCACGCCTGTGTTGATGGTGAGGGCCTTATTGACGACCTTGCCTTTGAAGGCTTCTTTAAGCTTGAGGTTCATCAGATATTCATATGTTGCTGGCTGGATGACTTGGTGGCCTTTGCCACGCCGGCACGTTCCAAGGCGCGGACGCAAACGTCGTAGTCCTCCTGAACGCTGACTTGGTCGGCTTCGCTCAATTCATCAAGACTGAGACCGCCACGCCGAAACAGAAGTTCGCCCTGTGCGTGGAGGCCGGCGCGGCGGCAGTAGCCGATCCATTCGACGAGCGTAGGCGTGTCTGCTTGCTGGCCTTCTGGAATGGCCGCGCCACCCTCTAGGAGTTTGCAGAGCCGCTGGATCTTGCGCCGGACTGCTTGCTGGCGGCTGGTGGACTTTTCGGCTTTTTCAGCTTCCGTGAGGGGGGGGCGCCAGTTGCCCACGTCGGTATTGTAACAGTAGTCCTCCAGCAGCTCGCTTAGTGTGCTGCGGGGCTTGGGACGTACGTAGAGGTAGAACTCGTAAATCTCGCCGTATGGGATGGCTTGCATCTCCCATTCGGTGCGTTGGGGTCTGAGCTTGTCCAGTTGGTCGTTTATCTCGCGGATCTCTCTGAGCAGTCGGGGGCGGGGCTCGTTGGACTTCCCGTGGTCCACGGCGTGGAGTTGGTTCCTCTTGTGGGCTAGTTGGGCTTCGAGTTGGTTGAAGTTGGTCTCGGTCTCCTTGAGCTTGGCGCCAGAGGTTTTCGACATGAAGGCGTAGATCTCATCAGCGGCTTTGTCTGCCGTGAGCTGCTCAGCCTCGTCAGCGCCCTCTTCGCCTTCCTTCAGATGCCAAACGCCGCCCACTTCTTCGGCTACTTGGCTGAGCAGTTGGTCGAAGTCGTGGGGTTCCATTCGGCCCTCGCGGACGAGACGGCTGATAAGCTCGTCGCTGATGTGGTTTTTGGTTGAGCCGGGGTGGTTCCTTAGGAACTCGCGAATGACAGCTTGGGCGGCCTCGCGAAAGTCGAGCTTGTCGGTGGGGCCAGTGGTTGTGGTTACACGGGCGGTGGTTGGCTTCTGGAAGTTGACCACGAGGTCGCGGATGGTGTTATCCTCGCCTTTCATTTGCTTCTCGGATTTCGCGGTGGTTTCCATGGCGACGGCAGATTTGGAGCCGTCGGGTTCGAAGCCGATGCCAAGCATGACGTCCTGGAGGATGGGCCATGTTTCGCGATCGTTGTAGGTCAGTGTTATCCAGTGACCGGGCCGGAGGACGCGGAAGCACTCCTGCATGCTCTCCCTGAAGAGGCGGGTCCAATGATCCTGTTCGAGTCCTCGGAGATGGTTGACGACGACCTCCTGGGTGTCCCAGTGCGTATTGAAGCCCAGCCAGGCTTCCCAGACCTGGTTAGATTCCCAGAACTGGACCCGCTCGCCGTAGGGCGGGTCCGTGAAGACATAGTCAACGGAGTTGTCTGGGATTTGTGTCAGTTGGGTAGCGGTCTGCGTGGAAAAGCGGACGGCTTCGGGGCCGGTCTTTCTTTCGGCTTCGATTGCGGTGAATCCCTCAAGGAGCCCTTTTTGGGCGATTTCGAGAAAGTCGAAGACGTTCACGTCCTTGACGATGAGTTGAACGATCAGGCCGTTCTTTTGAATGCGGCCGATGCCGTCGGAGTTAAGTCCCATCATGCGGGAGCATTTGAGGCAGCAACCGGTAAGGACGAAGAGGAGGGCGTTTCGAAGGCGGTGGTCCTCCACTTTCATGCACTCGTCACGATAGAGACAGAGGGCGAGAAGGTTGCGGGGAGTGTACAGTTTGACCATGTCGTCAATGCCGCGGGCTGTAAGAACCTGGGTCCTCCCGGACTTTGGGAATTTGAGATTGGGTGGTGCGTGTTTGGCCAGGGTGCTCGCGATCTTTTCCTGTATACGCTTCTCGTAGTCGTTCTCGGTGCCGTCAACCTTGACGATGAGGTGTTTGCCGTAGCCGACGGCAAGATGCCACTCGTCGAGCTGGAAACCGAACTTCTCTTGGTTCGTCTTGATACGCTGACCGCAGCCGGGGCGGGGACAACGGGCACCCTCTTCGTCTTCACCGCAGCGGTAGAGGGACACGGGGTTTAAGCATTTCGAGCACTTGAACCTCATGGAGGAGATGCCGAAATGGATTTCGTGTGTGCGATTGCTGTGGGGCCATTCGTATATCCATGAATACTCCTTCCGTAGCCTTTCCATTATGCCGGCAAAGGTAGTGGCGAAGGCGTCCAGAGGGGGTGCGCTACAGAGAGTGGAGGCGAAAAACGAGGCGGCGGGCGAGAGATCAATGCCGATGCCCTTACGCCCTTCGAGTTGAGCTGAGAGGATCGTGCCGCCACTTCCGCAAAACGGGTCAAGGACGAGGTCCCCTGCGCCGGTGTGGTGGCGAATGTACTGGCGAATGGCCTCGTGCGGTTTCTTGGACCAGTAGCCATGCATGTTGAAAATCTTAGTCGCACGCTTCACTTTGATACTTTCGGTGAAAGCGGCCGCAAGTCGGGGCGCGGCGGCGGGCTTGGCTGCGTTGTCTTGCAGGTGTTGGGCTGCGAAGGCCGAAAGGCCCTGGTTGACCTTGTCGCCGGCAAAGTAGTCTTTGGGAAGGGGTGCGCTTGACTGGGTGAAGATCTGCTTTTGCTGAGGGGTGGTGGCCATTTGCGAGTCCTTTCTATCTAATTCCTTTAGGTGTGAGCCCGAGGATGTTGCCGAGGCTGCCGAGGCGGCGGACGACACGATCGGAGCTGAGTTGTACTTTGTACGGGAGAGTGCGGGATTTTCTGGCGGTGCGCGCGCCTTCGCGCCAACTCACCGTGACGGTGAGGAGGCGTTGCATCGTGCCGGCTCGCCGTTCCTCGGTGGTGGCTTCGTCCGGCTTGTGGCAGATGGGAATGGAGACTTGAGAGCCGGAGGCACCGACGTAGCAGACCTGGCGTGGGATTTGGCTGAGGGTTGAGGGTTGAGGGTTGAGGGCACCGCCTTCGTCTGGCTCCGGCGCGGCAACGGCGGCGGCTGGCGTTGGGGACGAAATTTCGATGTCCACGTCGGCCCGGATGTCGTCGTCGAACAGGTTTTGCTTGGCGACGCGACGGAGCTTGAGGGTGAAGGTGGCTTCCTGGCCTTCGAGGACATCTTTGGGGCCTTCGATCTGGTCGAGGCCGAGGAGTCCCTCGTCGCGGGAGCGGACGCGGAGGACGACCATGGGGATGATAAGTTCCTGGATGCTGATGCCGCCATGGGAATAGGCGTCCGGGTTATAGTGATGGCCCTGGCGGCTGAAGGAGTAGCCGACCTTGGGGAACACGACGGCCTTGTATTCTTTAGTATAGGCCTGGCCGGTCTTTTGGACTTTGATGGTTTCCTTTGGGGGCAGGCGCAGTTGGTCCGGGGTGAAGGCGATGATGTTGTCCAGGACTTTCTTGGGCAAGTAATTGGCGGTGGGCGGGACACAAAGCCAGCAGTTGAGATAGGCGCAATCGTCGCGGTCGTTGAGCGAGGCGTCGTCGAACCAGAGTGGCTCGCGCCCGACGCGGCCGAAGCCGTGGTCGGCGGTAATGAAGACCTTGGTGCCCGGAGCGAGCTTGCGGACCACCGTCATGACCTCGGTATCAATGATGTTCTTGATGTTCTGTTCGTAAACGTAGGAGAGGGGGCGGGTGGGAACTTCGCGACCGTCGGGGAGCTTCTTGTTCTTGATGTGGTGGAGTTCCTTATCGCAGAGCTCGAAGATGAAGACGTCGAGGTTGCCGGCGCGGTAGCGAACGGTCTCGCCCGTGCCAGAGCCTTCGGGCGGGACGACTTTGAGGTCGGCTTGGAGGCTGAGTTCGCGGGCGAGAGCGTCCTTGAGGAGGCGGTCCTCGGAGGTGCTTTTATCGAACTTGTCCGGGAAGGCGGCGGCGCTGATGGCTTTGCGAGTAAGCTGGGTTTCCGATGGGAGGATGGAGCTGGCCTGGAGATCAGCGACAACGTCCATGCGGTCGAGGAGCATGGGCTTGAGGAGCTCGTCCCAGATGTCGTAGCGCATGCCATCGAAAATGAGGATGGCAGCCTTTTCGGTCTGGGGGTCCCAGTTTGGTTTGAGGCAGCGGGTCACGAACTGACTGGTGAGGACCGGAGCGTCCGGGAGAGTGCCCTGGTCATTAGCGGCCCAGGCCGGATACCTGGCGGAGACCAGTTGCTGGAAGCGGGCGTTGAACTGGTCGAGCTGGCGGTGAACGTCATCGAGGGTGGCACGGATGCGGGTGCGAAGGCCCTGGAGTACGGTGCCGAATGGCGTGGGGAGTTCGGTCTCGGCGCGAGGGAGCAACTGGCCGTGCTCGACCAGGCGAGAGAGTGCAGCGAGGAAGTACTCAAGCCGGTTGAGGCGGTCGCGATTCCACGCATCGGTAAAGAGCTTGAGGCTGAGCTGCTGGGCCTGCGGCAGGGTGGAAAGGGTCTTGAGGGTTTTGGCGAGGACCTGGCGCAGGGACTGAGCCTCGGTGGCGAGGCGGTAGGCTTCTTTAAGATCGGACCAGGTCTGCGTCGGGATAGCGTCAACCAGGTCGCGGCGGGTGGCGCCTGGGTCCGGGAAAAGGAGTTTGGCGATGCGAGAATGTGTGGCGGCGTCGGGCTTGGCGGAGAGCAGGTCGCCCAGGGCGACGAGGAGCGCCAGGGAGCGGAACAGGGGTGAGAACTTCTCCTTTTCGAGGACCGAGGTGGCGGTGGCGAGGGTGGTGATGTTGGCCTGTTCGATCAGAAGCAGGTGGAGGTTCTCTTTGGTGAGGCTGGACTCGACGGCTTCGAGGTCGCGCTGAGCTTGCTGGGTGTCCAGGGCGATGAGCTGCGGGGCAGCGTCCTTGAGGACGGTAGTCTTAATGGTGGAGAGCGGCTTTAGGGAGGCGTCAATGTTGGCGAGCAGGAGGGACCATTGCGGGAAATGCTGGCTCAGGATGACAGCCAGGTAAAAGGCACGGATGACCTGGTCCGGCTCGCGGTCCACGAACCAGCAGAAGGGTTCCGGGGCTTTTTTGAGCTCTGCCTTAATCAGACGGGTGGCTTCGGGCGACAGGTCGGCGAGCTGGCCGAGGGCGGAGTGGCCCTGGAGACCGATCTTCCAGAAATCGAGGGAGTCGTGGCTTTTGAAGGCGGACTCGGGAATTCCCAGGGCGGCGAAGGCAACGATGGTTTGGAAATCGTGGTCGGTGAAGCGCCCGGGGTTGGCGGTGACGAGGTTGCGGTGGGCGCGAAGGACGCCATCCAGATTTTCAACGATGAGCCGGGCGTATTGCTTTTCGTTGGTGGCCGGGGGCCAGAGGGGATCGCTGGTGGTGTCCTGGAGGAATTGGCGGAGGTCAACCTGGATGCGGGCGTCCTCCGGGGTGTCGGTGAGGATGTCCGGGTAAAAGAGTGGCGGGGCCTGGTTGAGGCTGCGGCTGGCACGGCGTTTGGCCGGGGTGCGGTCGAGGACGAGAATCTTTTTGACGGAGTCGTCGTCCACGGCGTGGTTGTAGAGGTCGCGGAAGACAAGGTTCGTGGCGGCGACGAGGACGGTGAAGCCGTTTTCAGTGGCGAAGCTATGAACGACGCCCTCGGCTTTCTGAAGGAGTTGGATGGGGTCGCGGACGAGAATGCGGGATTGCTCCTTGAGTGGGTCGAGCCTGGCGAGGAGCCATTGGTTGAGAGTTTGGGAAGAGGGAGTCATGACTGGGGTGCGTCCTCCGTTGGGTGGACTTCTTCGAGCCGACGGCAGCAGAGGGCGTAATCTTCATTTACGCGCTTTTTGGTGGCTTCTGAAATGTGCGATAGCTCCAGACCGCCCTTTTCGTAGAGGAGCTTGGCTTGGACGAAGAACCGGTTCTGTTTCAAGATGGCGAGTCCGGCGGCGAGTTCCAGCGAGTTGAGGACTTCGGGCGAGGGCTGACCAGCGACGAGGGCGTCGTAGTGGTGGAGGCAACGGTCCTGGAGCAGGTCTTTGAAGGCTTTTTCGACGTGCTCGAATTCGGAGAGGGCCTGTGTGGCTGAGTCGAAGCGCTTGGGTGGCTCGGTTTCGAGGAGGCGGATGACGAACAACTCGAGCTCCTTCGGGAGAGGCTGGCGGTTGATAACCGGGAGCCGGCGGTAGGGCTCAAGGACCATCTCGCGCTGGGTGAATAGGAAGCGTTCGTCAGTAAAGGGGTGGATGGCGGCGAACATGAGGTAGCCGACCATGCCGACGTTGAAGAGGTCGGTGCGTGGATCGAGCTTCTGGCCCTGGAGCTGTTCGGGGGACTTGTATCCGAGGGTGCCTTCGTGTTCGCCGAAGGCTTTGCGTTCCCAGGTTGGCAGCGGGTTGACCTCACCGACGACCGCCTGGCCGAAGTCCACGATCTTGGCTGTCTCGTTGCGGTCGAAGAGGATGTTTTGGGGTTTAAGGTCGCGGTGGATGACGGGGCCGCCCTCGCAGGTGTGCGCGGCTTCAAGGCCACAAAGGACGTCGCGGATCAGGCGGAGGGCATCGGGAGCGGAGATCCAGGCGGATTTCCGGGAGAGGGCACGCAGCCGGGAGTGGAGCGAGCCGCCTGGAAGGTATTCCATGACGATGAGAACCTCGTCGGCACTTTCGAGGACGTCGTAAACGGCGACGATGTTGGGGTGATTAACCGCGGCGATGCGCTGGGCTTCCTGAACGATATCGGATTTGTCCACCTTCCCAAGGTGGGTGCGGAGGAGGCGTTTGATGGCGATGGGGCGCTTCAGTTCGAGGTCGAAGCCCTCCCAGACCTGGCCGTATCCCCCAGCTTCTATGTGCTGGCGAATTTCAAACCGGTTTTCGATTTTGATGCCGGGTTTGAATTCCATAGGTGCTCATTCGAAGTGGAGCATAGGAAGGGTGTCGTCACCGTCGGAGACCGATTTGAATTGCTGGTCGAGGAACTCCTGGAACTCCTTGACGACCTGGGCGGACTGGGCCGGCTCAATGGTAGTGAGAGACGGCTTGAAGTCAGCAAGGCTGAGGTTCTTGGTAACGATGTTTTTGAGGTAGCGATTGATGGTCTGAACGAACTGCGGGGTGGCGTTCGCCAGCAAGAATTCGCGCAAGGCGGGGAGGTCGGCTTTAGCAAGCAAGGCCGAGATGAGGGGTTCGGCTTTGCCCTGGTCAAGGCGGGCCCGGATTGCGGGGTTAAGGAAAACCTCAGCTTTGTGGGCGACGGCGGAGGCTAGAAGGGCGGCGGCCTGCCCGCTGAGTTCGTCGGCCTGGGCGAGGCGGGTATTGCAGTTGTCGAAGGTGAGGCCGCACTCGTGGACGGGGCCATTGCGGAGCTGCTGCTCGATGGACTGGCGGGAGGGAGCCGGGCAACTTTGAATCAGGGCGGCAAACGCCTGGAAATCGAGCGAGCCGCTGACCGGGGGCTGGAGGGCGCTGATGCCTTCGAGCGTCTGCAGGGCTTTGAATGCCTGGCTGCTGGTGGTGGACTCGATTTCGGTCTTCCGCTCTTCGAGTTTGGCGGCGACCGTATCGTGCAGAGTGGCGTAGGTCTCGGTGTAGTCGCGGATGAGGACAGAGACGGTACCGGATTCGCCTGGGGCCGGTGGAGTCTGGCCGATCAACTCGGTGGCGAGAGCGACGTCGGAGTCAATGTAAGTACGGATATCCGCGAGCTTGGCGGCGATCTCGGTTTGAAGGGCACGAATGGCCTTGAGGTCTTTGATGTCGGGCAGTTGGTGGGAGACGTAGGCGCTGGCGGCACGCAGCTCGGTGTCGAACTGGAGGAGATTCTGGATGTCCCGATAATTCTTCAGCCGGTTGGCGAGGTCGTCCACTTCCTCCTGGGAAGAAGCGGTGTTGTCGAGGGCCTGATATGCGAACGCATCCTTGAGGGCGAAAAGCACGAGGTTGATGTCGTTGCCGGAGGAAAGGTCATTGGAGAAGAGCTTGGCCACCTGACCGATTTCTTTCGCGTACGGGTTTGCGCTCTTCAGGCAGTCAAACAGCGCCTGGGCCTTGGCGAGGGCGCGGGTGGACTCTTCTTTGCCCTTGGCGAAAAGATTCTTGAGTTTAGCGCGGAAGCCGGAGATGACGGCGTCATCGTGGGTTGTGGGGATCGGCTCGCCGAGGAGTTTTTCCGCGTAAGGCCGGAGGACTTCCCAGTTCTCGGGTTTGGCCATCTTCTGGACTTCTGCCAGGGAGTCGAGGACTTTGACCGCGAAGTCGGTTTCGGCCAGGTTCGCGTAGTCGAGGTAGGGAAACGGAAGGCCGGATTTAGGGCCGAGGGTGATGCGGATTTTGCCCTGCTGGACCAGGCAGAGGGCAAAAATCTGGACCATGCGCTGAGTGAGGCCGTAGTTCTTGCCGTTGAAACCCGCGATGCCCATGAAATTCTTGTAGAGGGCGTCCATTTTCATGGCCGCGCCCTCGTCGGTTAACTTCTCATCAATGAACTGCCAGATGTCCTGGGCGTGGGGGTTCTGGGTGGTGTCGAGCTCTTTGTCGGCGCCCTTGCGCATGATCTTGAGGCCGAAGCCGAAGTTCTGGGCGGCGCTGATGTCCTGATTGGGCTTAATACCCTTGGGGATGCGACCGGTGCGGACGATGCCGTTGATGACTTTGACGCCTTCTTCTTTGCGGAAGATGAAGGGGGGGTCGAAAATGAGGTCTTTGGACTCGTACACCGAGTTCAGGACCCGCTCGACGAGCGGGGAGAGGACGGCGGCCAGCTCGCCGACGACCTTGAAGGGCATCTTGGAGTTGTTGAGGGCGTCCATGCGACCGCGCGCGTAGCTGTTCTCAACAATTTTGGCGATTGGCCCCATTTCGGTTTTGAGGTTGTTGTTGACCCAGGAGATGACGGCGACAGCGTCTTCGGTCTCCTTGTTTTGCCAGTCGGCTACGAGTTTGCGGTAGGCCGCGAAGTCAATCAGGCGGTCTCGCTCCTGGGACGTAAGTTCGGCCGGGGTCCAGATGATGACGCGGGGATCGTTGCGGCGGGCGAGGAGCTTCTGAGCCACGTCATCCGGCGCGGTCCGGGTGGAGATGTAGGCGGCGAAATCATAGAAGGTCTGGTCGGTAGAGATTTCGGGCAGGTTCTGGTTATCGGCCTGGAGCTTGGGAAGGTCGCGCATGCCGACCAGGCCGGTGATCTGGCGGCCCTGCCAGGTGATGTCTATGGCCTGGTCGCCGGCCTTGGCAGTGGATTTGTCTTCCCATGGAGCAACGAAGTCGGAGATGTCGCGGAAGATGGAACGCACGCCGCCGGCCATGTCGAAGGTCATTTGGCGGGTGCGGACGGGCCATTCGTCGAGGGCCAGGAGGTGTTTCCAGGCCTCCTGCTGGAGGACCTCGTTGGCATCCGCCTCGTCACGGGCTTTTTTGAACTCGGAGCTGGGGTCCACGCCAGTGACGACAGGGTCGAAGCGGTAGCGGGGGTTGCCGTCTTCGTCGGTGCTCTGGGCGACCTGGCGGAGTTCCTTTTTGAGGCTGGAGGCGATGGACTCGTAGTGCTCGATATTCTCCTGCGGCGTGGCGTCCGTCTTCCGTTCGATAAGGACAGAGTTGGCGAGTTCCTCGGCGGTGAGGCCGGATTGATTGGTTCGACCGATATGATAGAGGAAGAGGGTTTGAAGCGTCTTGATGGCCTTGCCGTGGTTGACTTTGAGGGTGCCTGAGGTTTTGGCGTCCACGATGCGGCGGCATTCCTCGTACGCGCGGTACTCGGTCTCGCGCTTGGTTTTGATCGCCACGAGGCCGGCGGTGACGCCGCTGGGGTCTTCCTCGTAGCGGACGGTTTCGTCGAACAGCTCCCAGAGGCGGATGAGCTCGCGGCCCTTGACCTTGACCTGGTGCTTCAGGGTCTGGTGCATGAAATGAATAGCCGAGCGCGCGGTGGTGAGTTCGTAAGTGATGGCGCGCAGGACTTCGAGAGCCGGGCGATGGAAAGGGAAGAAGGCCTTGAACTCCTTCTCGCCAATGGTCTGGGGCCAGGTGAAGCCGCGTTTGTAGTACTGGTAATAGTTGCCGATGGCCTGTTCGTTGACGATTTCGCGGACGCGGGAGAGGACGATGTCGTAGTAGTCCTTGTCCTCTTCAAGGAGCTTGACGAGTTTGAGGCGGTCGTCGGCAATGATGTTCTTGACCCCCATCTTGCTCTCGATCGCTTGCTGAGCGGCGCAGACCGTCCAGATGGGCAGGTTGTGGATTTTGGCGAGGCGGTTGGAAAGGACGACCAGGGTCTTTTCGTCCTCGTCACGCGTGGCCTGCGGCCGGTTCTTCATGAAGAGGGAAACCTCGTCCAGGATGAGAAGGATGCCGGCGTAGCCCTCGGCGACAATGGTCTCAACCAGGTGTTTGAGGATTTCCTCGGTTTCCGCGGCGATGGTGGGGTGGACACCGAGGTACTCGGTGTAGAATTTCCAGAGCTTGTTGCCGCAGCTCTTTTTGTAGTCGGGAGACTTGTTGTTCTGGATGTCGGCAATGAACTTGTCCAATTCCTCGCACTCGTCTTCGGCGAAGTATTTGGGATCTTTGAGGAACTTCTTAAGGTCGTTGCGGTAGCGCTCGAGGTCCTTGGTCAGGAAACGGTCGGCGAGGAGCTCGGAGGGATATAGGGACAGGTTCTTACCGGTTTCGGCGAGGAGCTGTTCTTTGGCAGCGTCGAGAATGTAGGCGGAAAGCTCGCGGCCCTGGTCGGTGAGGCCGACGGTACCGCCACCGACGCCGACGAGGGTTTTGACGATGACGAAGAGCCCCTTGCTGTTCTTGGTGGACTTGGCCTGGAGGCCGTCTTCCCAGAACTGGAAGAGGGACTCGCGCTTGCCCTTGCCGGCCTTGTTTTCTTTTTCCTGGACCATCTTCCAGGCGTCCTTGGAGCCGAGGGCCAACGCAGCAAGGAAACAGAGGAGGTGGGACTTGCCGCTGCCGAACTCGGCCTGAATCCAGTAGCCCTGGCCGATGGGATTTTCCTTTTTCTGACGGTCGTACGGGGCCGCGACGCGGCGGAGGACGTCGGTGAGAAACGGGCGGACGGGGTCGATCTTGAACTCCTCGATGGTTTTGAGCTCGGGTTGGCGGTCGCGGCGGGCCTGGTCTGAGTTGGAGTTGGCCCAGACGTGCTTCTCGAGGGAGTAAACGCTGATGATCTTGTCGGGGACGGAACAGATTTCGTCCAGGGACTTTCGCTGTGTGAGGAGGTCGTCCGGCATATTAGTTCTTAAGCTCCCAGAGGTTATTTTCGGCGATCAAGTTGGTAGGCAGGGTGTAGCTGCCGTGGTCCGAGTCGGGAAAGAGGAGGGTGGCGCCACGCTCGCGGCGGCCGGGGAGGAGGAGCAGGAGGCGGTCCTGGTCGGCGGCGAGGGTACGGAGCAGATTCAATTCGAGGTGATAGGCGAAGACCAGCTCGAAGTCGCGAAGGACCACGAGGGACTTACCGGCGAGCTGGGAACGGACGAACTGCTCGAAGGCAGCGGCGACGTGGGCGGCGGTGGGTTCGGGGCGCTTAGCTTCATCGTTGACGAGCTGGCGGAAATCATCGTCGGGGATGGTGTCGAGGATGCCACGGTTGACAGAAATGGCCTTGGGGAATGGGGTGCCGTCGGACGCCTTGGCTTTGGCGAGCTGGTTGGCAAAAGCGTTGAGCAGCCGGTACGGGCCGAGAACACCATAAAGGTGACGGCCGCCGGGGATCGAGAGCCGGGCGCGGAGGGTCTCTATGATCTCGGTGTGGGTCATGATGTGGCGGCGCCGCGAGCCAGGTGGCTGACCAGCGCGGGGAGGTCGAACTTGAGCGTGAACTGGCGGATAGAGTCTATTTCGGAAATCTTGCTGATGAGCCCGGCGTTACGGAGTTCGTAGAGTGCGGCGAGAATTTTCTCGGATGTCCAGAGAAGGCTTAGAAAAATGGGGTTGTTCTCGACCTTGCCCAGTTCGTACATGCCTGGTTCTGGAAACTCGCTGTGCAGGATGAAGGCGAAAGAGGGGAGGCGAATGGCACGGGCCGCAAAGCTTAGTTGCTGGCGGTTGGACGTGGCGATGCCGGCGGCGACGAGTACGTCCACGATGGACTGGACGCAGTCATTGATGCCATTGGCGTCCGGGAATCGCTGTTCGAGATAGTGGGTGATACGCTCGCGGCGCATGCGGCCGAGGCCGAGGGCGGGGAGGAACACGCTCGACATGACCGCCGGCATGAGAGGCTCAGCCTTGCAGAAGCGGTAAAAGCAGACGTCGCGCAGCTCGGTGGAAGTTGGAAAGGCGCGGGCGAAATGGCGAAGCGGCGCGTCCGCCGTGCCGTCAGGGAACATCCTGCGGGTGATGTAGGCGGCGTAGCGGCTGCGGGTTTGCTCGCCGCTGAAATGGAGGTTGCTGCGGAGGAAGGCGCGGGCGTCGTCAAGGCTGTCGGAGTCGGGCAGCTTCGGGAGCATGGCGATGGCCTCCTTGAGTACGGCCTTGCCGAAGAGTTCCGAGCCGTAGCGGGCAACGGGTTTGCGGTTGCGTTGGGTTGATTGCGTGGGCTTGGAGGTGGCAGGAGACTCCAGAATTGGTGCCAGGACGCGTTGCTCCGGTGAAGTGGAGGGTTGTGGCGCTGCGGGTTTGACGGGCGGAGCTGGTGCGATGGTTGGGGCGGCGGTTCGCTCGTGAATCGCCGCGACGAGGCTAAGGAGAATGGCGGAGTTCTGCTTTATGCCGGGGACCTGGCAGAGGTTGGCGGGTGGTGCTGCGAGGACCTGGTCGAGGTTTCCGAACTTAGCCAAAAGTTCCTTCGCAAGGGGTTGGACGTCCCGCTGAGGGATGGCGAACATGAGAAGAAGTTCAAGCAAGGCTGCGTCTGAGCGCGATGCAGCGTCGCCGGAGAGGAACTTCTCCCGGACGCGCGCACGATGGCCTTCATGTGTTGCCTTTTCACTCATAAACAACCGCACTGGCAGGCCGGACGGTCTTAGCGTCCGGGCGTACATGAGCGAAAGACACCTCCCCCTGAATGGCTGGTCTAAAGTGGCCTCACCATCGGCGGGTCGGCGTCGTCCAAGTCGCGTCCTGCCAACAGATACCGAATGGGCGTCAGCTTACCAAGAGGTCGCGACAAAGCATAGCAAAAGTATTCGTTGGGTGACGGTGTGGGCACATTATTCGCTGAACCGGCGTCGGCGGGAGCGATAGGAGGCCATGCGTTCGGGCTGCTCGGGGTCGTCCAAGCGGAAGAACGCGGCGTGGATGACTTCATTGTCGTGCACCAGTGCGGTTCCGGCGAGCGCCTTGCCCTTGAAGCGGTGGTCGGTGCCGTGGCCGACGGATGGGAACTGGCGCTCTTCGGCGGCGGCGATTTCGTCCAGAAATTGCCGGGCCCGGCTGGCGATGGTGTCTGCGGGTGTGGCCTTCATCGCCTGCTGGGTTAGGTTCCCTGGGGCTGAGGGGGGTTATCCTGAACTTGTGCGGTTGGGCTGATCGCCGGGCCGGGCTGGGTGGGAGTTTCCGGCCGCTGGGGGCTGAGGTCAATGCGCAGCTCGGAGGCTAGTTGCGCGGCTTTTTCCGGGGTGAACTGGGTCAGGAGAAACGCCAGCAGGTCCTCCTGGCGGGGCTGGCCGAACACCATGCGGTAAACGGCGATTGATTGCTGGAGGCGCTGGAGCTTGTCCAGGTCGCGGCTGAGTGGCAGCGCCGGCACGTGGCGTTCGATCTTGGCGCCGCCTGGCAGGTCGAAGACCCAGAATGGAACCAGGCCGGAACGTCCGTCGGCGCCCCCGTTGGTGCCGGCCTGGAAGAGTTGCTCCCAGGGGTCAACCGTTGGGCTCTGCATAGCGGAACAGCCGAACTTCAGGGCGAGGTTTTTGCGCACAGCATGTCCCTTGTAGCGGTGGACTCTGCCTTCGCGCTGTTCCAGATCCACGGGGTTGGCGGGCAGGTTCCAATGCACTACCGCATGGCAGTAGGGGTGGAAATCGAGACCCTCCTGGCCGATGGAGGTGGTGGCGAGCACGAAAGGCCAGAACGGGGAATTGAAGGCTGTCCGGACCTGGTTTGCACGGACGATGCTCTGTTCCTCTTCGGACTTCTCGTCGCCGAACCGCAGCGCGAAGTGGCACCGCATGCCGGGACCGTCCACTTCCGTCTTGAGGCTTCGCTCACCGACCCCGATATAGTCAATCCCGAGGGTTGAGGTGCGCAAGGTGAGGGCACTGCAAACCTCCTCGGCGATTTCCTGGGCGATTTCGGCGGGTGGTTTATCCATGACTCCGAGAGATTCCTTCAAGATATGGGCGTATTCGTCCAGGGTGGCCTGGAGGCAGCCGTTGAGGCAGTACTCCAGCACTCTCTCCCAGTAAGGCTCGGCCCGGTTCATGCCGCGGAGAAGCGCAGTGGATTCGGGCAGGTTGAAGAGGTGAAGGAACGCCCAGCCGACCTGGGCGGCAGCGTTGCGGACGGCGAGCCGGGGCGTCTTGGTGCGGGTGCCGGGCCAGCCGCCGCAGATGCGAGTCAGCGAGCGGAAAGCGGCAGTGGCTGGAGCTGCCAAAGCCATTTGAGCCAGAACGAGGGCGAGGTCCTTGGGGGCGCGGCCGAGGCGCCGGCGCTGCCCGTGGACGAAGTTACGCGCTTCTTCGAGATGGTCGGTCCAGCGGGTTTCTTCTTCCCCGTCGGCGGAGTCGGCTTCGGAACCGGCCCAGATTTGCGCGAGGTCCGGCTGGTCGAACCACTCGACGGTAGCGGCCTTCTCGGACTGCAAGTCCAGGAGAAGCGGGGCGGCCCAGTACCAGGATTCATCCTCAGGCCCGCTCTTGACGCGACCGCTGCCGAGTTTCTGGAGACGCGCCTCGATCTTCGCTTGCGTCTCCTCAACGAGTGATGTGAGGGTGGGCACGGGATCGGTGGGTTGCCGTGCTGCCAGTTTTTCAAACGGGCAGAAATCGCGCGCGAGGGTCTTGCAGGGATAAATGAGGGTGAGAAGGGGCATGCCTGTGTACCTGCCCTTGGCGCGCGCAAAACGCAGCAAGGGACGGCGGCGCTTGCGGGCTTCCGGGGTATTTTGCGGGCGAGCGTCCAGGGACGTGAAGATGCGGCGCTCGACCTCGTAGCTCAAGAGGGCCGATATCGCGCGCGGCACGACACGCCAGGCGGAGAATACCAGACGTTTGGTGAAGCTGGTGACTGGCTTGGCGGAGAAAGGCTCCCCGAGCTGGTAGTACGGGAGACAAGGCGGCAGCCAGAGGGTTTTCCAAAGGCCATTGTGGATGACGTCCTCGGCCATGGCGCGGAGGCGGCCGTTGCCCGGGTCAATTTCGCGGTAGGCGACGACATCCTCGGGCGAGAGGAGGACGCCTTGGGATTCCTGGAGGGTGCTGCGAAGGACTGACTGGTCGGTTGTGCCCAAGGCTTCTTCGAAAGCCACCTTGAGCTCGTAGCCATCCATGAAATTGAGGAGGTACGGGGCTGATTTCCAGTACTCGATAGTGTCGTTTTGGCTAAGGGTGCGGGCGAGCTTCTGGAGGTGGAGGTAGGTGCTGACCTCGCCGGGTTCGAGACGCAGGTTACTGGCGGGGACATGGTGGAGCATGCCGTTGCGGTTCGCGGTTACCGCCAGGCGCTCGGTGCGGACCATGATGCGGCGCAGCGTCTTTTCAGCGTCCCGTTGAAGCGTCTGGAACCGGGCTGGTCCATCGGTGGCGATCCGGAGGAGTTCCTGGCGCTGGTCATCGAGCAGGCTCTCGAAACGATCGGTCTGCGCGGGATTGTTTTGGAGGAAGCGGACCGTCTGGATGAAGTCGTCATAGTGGCCCCGGTGGTCTTCCTGCTCCTGCTGGAGCGTGACCATTTTGTACGGCGTAGCGGAGAGCAGGAGGATGCGCACGTTCGGCTGTTCAAAGAAGCCGCGGGCGAGTGAACTGGCCTCGTCGGTGCCGTCGAGGAGGTTACGGAACCGCTGGAACTCGTCGAGGATGATCAGGTCCGGTTGGAGTTCGCTGAGGCACGTGGTGGCCAGCAGGGCCCTGAGTTCGCCGACGAATTCGATGCGGTCCCAGGCGTCCTTGTCCGGGATGTTTTCCCGGATGCGTTGAAAGCGTTCGCAGAGGCCTTTGAAGCGGGCGCGAATGGTGCGCTCTCCATTGGCCTGTTGCTGTTTGCCGTGGCGGTCCAGCGCGGCGGCGAATTCGTCCGCTAATGTCTCGTCAATCTTGTGCTCCTGACGGAACCACTGGACGTGGTTGCGGAAGTTCTCAGGGTAGGCGTTCCCCTGGAGAACGTTGAGGGGCCGGGCACCGCGCAGGCCCCAGGCGTGGTCCAGCAGCCAGTATAAGAGGGCGCGCTCGTCCATGGTGCCGAGTCTAGACCGAAGGTCGAAAGACGTTCCCGGGGTGAAGGAGATGAAGTTGAGCTTGTTCTTCTTGAGGTCCCGGACCGTTACCGGGAGCAGAGTCATCCGGGAGGCGATTTGGAAATCTTTCTGGCCTGTGACGTTGAGGCGGTTGATGTTCTGGTGGGCGATGCTGGAGTTCGAGCAGATGTAAATAACGTCCACGCGCTCGACGGTTTCCCACAGGTGATTGATGGCACAGGCGATAACGCCCCTGGCGACAAGGGTCTTACCGAGGCCGACCTCATCGGCTACCAGGAAACGGCTGGTGGCGTCGGGGTCGGTGAAGAGCCGGCGGAAGACGTAGTCCACGGTGTCCCGCTGGAACGGTTTCAGTCCGCGGAGGACAGCGTCAACGTCTGGTGGTGATACTTGGGTCTTCATTTTACAGACCTTTCGCGAATGGCGCGGACGGGCTCCCAAATTGTGTCAAAGCCTTCGGGCAGTAGCTGGCGTCCGCTGGGTGTCTTGCGGAGATCATCGATGATG
Organism: Verrucomicrobiota bacterium; assembly: GCA_035358715.1. Taxonomy (GTDB): domain Bacteria; phylum Verrucomicrobiota; class Verrucomicrobiia; order Limisphaerales; family UBA8199; genus UBA8199. The sequence continues at coordinate 155,258 of DAOPPX010000001.1, read as the reverse complement.
CGGGCTGCTTCATCTATTTTTTCCGGGGCCCGGTCGAGGGCGCGTAGGAGGGTTTCGAAGAGTGGCGCCGCGCCGCTGGAGCCCCAGTGGTGATGGGAGAAAAGGTCGGCGGCGCGATGGAGCCCTCCGCCGTCGTCTTCGTCTCCTTCAGCGAACAGCAAGAGCAGCAGGAATTGGAGGACTTGATCCCGGTTGCTGAGCAAAGCCTTCAGGGTTTCTTCGCCGCGGTCAGCAGGGGCGTTGTCCAACGGCAGGTTCAGGACGAAGGAGCGACAGATGCTCTTGCCGGGGCACTCGGCCGAGACTTCAAAGGCAAAGAAGGAGGTCAGCCCAACGAGGGAGAGGGGACCGAAGCTTGCGACCGGGTCGGCGTCGGGTGAGAGGCTGACGGCCGTTGCGTCTGCGAGGGAGATGGGCCAACAGCGAACTTTGACGCCCGCAGGCAGGGCGAGCGGGCCTGCGGTCTGGACCAGGGCGACGGCGAATTCCTTCGATGTCTCGGCCGGGAAAACCCGGGCAACAAGGCCGCCTTTGGCGATGGCGAGTCTGGTTTCCTGAACGCGCTTCTCGAGACGCTTCAGGGCTTTGTCTTCGGGCTCGGCTGACTCAGCGGGGGTGAAGTCCTCGAGGAGGTCGATGAAGTTGGTGTGGCCCTTTTCCTGGGCAAGCACCGTGTCAATGCCGCAGTGGCCCTTGGTCCCGATCAGCTCGGTGAGGAACTCAACGTTACCGTTGAAGGCGGCGTCGGTGGCGTTTGCCGAGCCGGTCCACACGCGGGAGTACCGGCCGCCGTCGGCGATGTAGATTTTGGCGTGGAGACCTGACAAAACATCATTCCTGGCGCCATCAGGGTCTGAGTCCTCTTCCTCGGGTTCGGCGCCTGGGCTCAGGCAGTAGGTCTTGTCGAACTTGCCGAGGCATGCGGGAGAGAGAGTGGCGAGGGACTCGACGCGGGAGACCAACACGTTTTCCTGGCCGTGCTGGTTCAAGAGGTTGAGGGTGGTCGGAGATACGAATGGCGAGATGACCAGCATCCGGTCTATGCGGTCCTTGAATGGCCAGCGGGGGGTGCCCGCGATGCCGATGGGCCAGAACCTGGCGTCGTGGAAGCCTTCCGGCAGTGCGAACTGGACCTTCAGGATCTCGCGGCGGATGCGAGCGAGCGGGTCCTGCACGCGCTCGGGCAAGGGGTGGATGGCCAGTTTTGGGAGAGCCGCAACGAAGCTGCTGAGGGGCTTGTTCCTAGCGAAGATACGGGTGCGGTCCATGAGCTGGCCGTCGAGGACTAGAACGGAATCCCAGGAGCGGTCGAAGGTGAGGTTACGGCTCAGGCAGAGGAGACGGTAAACGACTGGCTGGCCAGCGGCGACGTAGCGCAGGAGCCAGACTTTGGGGTGGAATACGCCGTGGCGACTGCGGGGAGTCACCTGAAAGACACTCCCTTCCAAGTAATTATAGAGTATCTGGTGCTTCGCCGGCACAGCGATCTGGCCTGCCTGACAGAAGATGCTGATCTTGTCCGCGCTGCGCTTGGCCGCCACAAGGAGGGCTTGCGGGTCAATCGTGGGACGGCCCTCATCGTCTTCCCAGTCGAAGAAAGTGAAGGCGAGGGGCGCCGTGAGGAGCGCGAGCAGGTCGAGCGAGTAGGTGGTGCCGACGGCGAAGTCGAGGGAGTAGCCGGACGGCGGGCGAAGTGAATCGAGGAGTTGGCGGCGTTCTTGTGGCTCAAGCATGTCTACCTCCTTTCAGGGCTTTGAGAATGTCTTCAGTGATTATTCCGGTTTGTTTCCAGCGGAAATCGAGTTGGCCGGTTCCGGCGGCGCCGTTCCAGAGTTCCAGAGCGCGCCGGTTGTCGAGGCGGGCGAGTCCGTGTTTTAGCGCTCGCTCCCGGTTATGGATCAGATCGCGCGCCTTTGTGTTGGAGGCGATATCGCGAGCAGCGCCGTCGTTCAGTGCGAGATCCAGCCAGTGCTCTATGAATGATTGGGTGGAATACTTCACGGGGACCTGCGCGTCCTTTCGGACGATGTCCCAAAAGCGCTTTCGATCCCACTGGGTCAACTGCTGACGGCGGCCTTCCAGCGTTGAGGCCCATTGGCTCAGGCGATCCTGGTATTCCGTCACGAGGGCGCGGAGTTTGGCGCTTTGGGCCAGCATGAGGTTGTAGAGGAGGGCTGCGCCGTGGACGGATTCGGAGAAGTTGCGGGCGTGGACCAGTTGCTCGCGGATTGGGGCGGGGAATTGGCCGAGGCGCGCGTGCTTCCACGGGAAGTCCACCTGGTCCCCGGAGTGGCCTTTATCCACGAGGAATGCGAGAAGGCTGTTCGGCACACGAGCCATGATGCGCTCGCGGAGGTAGGCGGCCTCGTCGCGGGTGAGGCGGAAGGACGCCTTCTGCGGGAAGTCATCGGGCGGGTCGGGAATGCCGGTATGCCAGTTGTAGGCGCGCTGATCCACGGGTTCATCGTGCTCGGCCTCGGGGGTTGCGGCGACGGCACGGTAGTAGCGATCGAGGGAGCGGTGATAGTGTTCCTGTGATCCATTGCGGAGGCGGATGCCCCAATTACCGAGGCCAAGCCAGTAGATGTTGCTCGGCAGCCGCTGCAAGTCCTCGCGGGCGGTGATTCCGATGACGCCTTCGCCGCGGTCGGGATGACTCCTGGCGAGACTGTCGATGAGGCCGACCTCCTGGCGGCGTGCTTTGAGCGCTATTTCGCTGGATGGCACCTCACGCCGCTCGAGGTCCATGTAGATCCACGGGATGAAGAGAAAGTAGCGGGCGCGTGTTTGGACCGTGCCGGTGCCTGGGAAGAGCAAGTCGGCGAAGGCGTCTCGCACGACGCCGATGCCCAGCTCGTCGCGAGTGTCCTTTTCCTTAAACATGTCCACGACATCGAGCATCTTGCGGCGGTCGTGCTCTGAGTGGTCCATCCATGTGAATGATGAGGTCATGAGCTGTGAGTGGTTGGAGGTTGGGCATCTTGAGGGGCGCGATTTGAAGGCGGCGTCGGGGCGTGTTGGCGGGTGCGGTGGCGCGAAAGGAACACCGCGCGAATAGAGAACTGTACACGTGTGCCGCCCATGACAAAAGTCACCTGATGATAAAGAGTTGTGACGGGGATTGCACCCAGATTTTGCTGCGGTTATGTGGGTCGTTATGAGGTGGGATTTGGCAGTGGAGGTCGCGGGGGCACTGGGAGCTTGTGACGGCCAGGCGAGGTCATCAGTTGGTCTGCGAGCTGTAGGATGAGGTCGGCCTTTGAAACTTTGGCTTGCCAGGGTGCAGGGACGCCAGGCAGGCCGTAATAGGCACCGGCGAGTTGGCCGTAGATAGCGCCGGTGGTGTCCGCATCATCGCCGAGGTTGACGGCCCGGAGCAGGCCGTCGCGGAACGTGTTTGAGACATGGAAGGCCCAGAGAGCGGCTTCGAGGGCTTCCACGGCGTAGCCAGTTCCGCGGATTCTGGGTGGCTGCTTTGACTTAAAGGAACCTTGGGCGACAGCTTTGACATCGGGGTGAAGTGGATGCTGGTGCCAGCAGCCGGGCATGGGGGAATGGCTGGCAGCGAGCAGTGTCTCTTTGTCCGTGCCGTTGACGGCGCTGACGATGAGCCCGCCGAAGTAGCGGCAGGCGTCCACGGCGGTTTGCGCGCCATGGGTGGTGCGGGAACTGTCGCCAGACCGCTCAATGGCCTCCTCGGGGTGGTAGGCGAAGAACAGGGGGACGGGGGCTAGGCGCATCAGGGAACCGTTCCCGGCCATATTCGGGTCGGTGGGGCCCGAGTAGGGATTGCCGGTTCGCTGGAACGCGGCCAAGGAGTGGCGGGTGGTATTGCCGATATCGAAACAGTCGCCGGTGCTGGACATGTAGCCCTCACGCCACCATTTGATGTAGCGTTGCATCTGGTCCCGTTCGTCGAACCGGCCGCATTCGGTGAGGCTGGCGGCGAGGCAGAGGGCCATGGAGGTGTCGTCCGTCCATTGGCCGGGCTTGAGCGCGAAGGGGCCGCCGCCAACCATATCGTTGATCGGCGTGAATGTGCCAGGCGACTTGAATTCAAGGGTGGTGCCTACGGCATCGCCGATGGCCAGGCCGAGCAGGCAACCGCGGTAGCGTTCGATACGTTCCATGGGGGGCTTCGCTATTTCTTTCGGGCGGAGCTCAGTTTTCCACTTCGGCCGTACGCGCCGAAGGCTTCGGACAGAATGCCCCAGATCCGGCTGTAAGCGCCATGCCTTTCCGTCTGGTCAGGAAGGGCGTCGATGTGGCTTTTGAAATTCGAGTAGTCGAGGGTGTTGCCGAGAAACTCCATGACCGAGAGCACCTCGTCCTTGCCGACGATGAGCCGGAACGAGTAATCCGCGCCGGTGGTATCGTGAATCCTGGCGCCGGTGAGTGGGACGCGCTCGATGAGGTTCTCCAGGTCTTTGCGCACGCGCGAGCGGATATGGAATTCACCTGGCTTCTTCTGGACAATGGAATAGAAACCGTGTTTGGTCATTAGCCACATATCTGTATCTCCTGTTGTTGGTCGTTAGTTGTTGAGGCCAGGCGGGGTGACGTTGCGGTTGCGTTTAGGGCATGCGGCGGGAGTCTTGGAGTCCGGAGCCGTGGCGCGGCCGTAAACGAGCTTCAGGATTTCGGGAGCGGGGTCGTTCATGGCGGAATAGGTGGAGCTGAAAAGGCTGTCGAGGGTTTCTTCCGGCGCGATACCCGCATTGAGCACGTTGGAGATGCAGAACAGGACTTCGCCATCGCGCAGGTCGAGGTGGAAGGCGCCCTGGCGTTTGCCATAGTTGAGCCGCGCCAAGAGCTTCGCGCACGCGGCCCGTTTGGCGGCGGGTACCTTGACTGGGACACGGCTGAGAAGCGTGATAATGGTTTTGTCCTCGGATGTATCCACGATGGTGGTCCAGAAGAGATGCTCACCGCTGCAATTGACGAAAAGCATGCCGCCGTCTTCGGTGGAAGCGGGCTGGAGTTTCTTGGACTTGAGGAGGTCAGAGGTCGCTTGGAGTATCGAGTTCATGTCAGTGATCCTGTTTCATCTATTCCGGTGTCATGGGGTGGGTTTCAGTTTGGCCAGTTCGGCGCGCATTTTGGCCTCGTAATCCCGGCGTTCGTTCGGGCAGTAGCCCATGACGCCGGGGTAGCTGCATTGGGCATCAATGTCCTTCCAGGTGAGCTTGAGACCGCACTCGAACACCGAGACGGCTTCGTCCCGACGGTTCATGCGGACGAGCAGTTGACCGTAGTCGAGGTAGGCCCCGAGGGCGTTGGGATCGAGGTCGAGCAGGGATTGGTACCCGGCGGCTGCCTCTTCGAGTTCACCGAGGTTGAACAGGCAGGCGGAAACGTCCCAGAGGAATTTGACGTAGGTGGCGAACTCCTCCGTCCTGACCTTCTCCGAGTAGGCCGGCCAGGTGTCCCTGATCCATTGACGAGCTTCAGTGAAGCCGCCGGCGTCCAGGAGCGTGCGGAACCAGAGCCAGTAAGCGTCATGGCGACGGAGATGGAATGGAATCCGCGCGAACTGGGCCAGGGCCTCCGCGTTGCGTTTGGCAACGGAGAGGAGCGCTGCGTAAACCTCGACGATCTTCAGGTCGTCGGAGTGGGTGGCAAGATACGACTCAAGAAAGAGAAAGAGCTGATTGATTTGAGCCTTGGTGCCCATCGAGACTTTGCCGACGGCAAAGGCGAGGGCATCGGGGTTGGCGGGGTCGGCTTCGATGCGCCGGAGACAGGCGTCGGCGGCGGTGTCGAGCATGTTGAGGTCGGTGTAACCCTCGACCTCATCCACGAACTGAGTTGATAGCGCGCTCATAACTTGCTGCTGATTCAATTATCGTCTCCAGCATACCACGACAGGGGTGACAACGATTGACACCCCCGATTATAAACTTCGGTGTGGGGTATAGTTGACTTTGGCGCGGGGAAAGTCGGAAACTGGTCGCCGAATTATGCGAAAGGTGCAGACGAGCGTGTTTTGTTGGCCGGCCATAGAGCGGATGCAGCGGATTCATCGGCTGATCGAGAATAAGGAATATCCGAACTGCGGGAAGATGGCTCGGGAGTTCGAGATGAGCGTGCGAACGCTCAAGCGGGACATTGACTTCATGAAAACCCGGCTGAACCTGCCGATCGGGTTCGATGGGCAGCACAATGGCTACTCCTACACCAAGCCGGTGCCGCAGTTCCCGCAGATGCCGATGTCGGAGGCGGACATTTTCACGATGTTCGTGGCGAACCGAGCCATCGAGCAATACCACGGCACACCGCTGCAAAAGATGCTGGAGACCACGTTCCGGAAGCTCACGGGGCAGTTGGATGCGGGCCTGAAGTTCTCGCTGGGGAGCATGGACGGGGCGATTTCGTTCCGGCCGTTCGCGCCTGGAGACGCGGAGCTGAAAGAGTTCGATTTACTGATGCGGGCGGTGAACGAACATCGGGCGGTGCGGTTCATGTATCGGAACCGAGGCCAGGCGAAAGCGCAGCGGCGGGATGTGCATCCGTACCATATGGGTTACGTGGACAATCACTGGTGCGTGTTCGCGTTCGACGTGGACCGTAAGGCGATTCGGACGTTCGTGCTCGCGCGGCTGAGCAAGCCGGAACTGAGGCGGAAGCGGTTTACGGTGCCGCAGAAGTTCGACCTGAATAAATACCTGGCGGGGAGCCTCGGGCTTTACCGGGGCGAGGATGATTTCGAGGTCGTGGTGGAATTGGATGCCTGGGCGGCGGATGATGTGCGCGGCCGGCGGCTGCATTCGAGCCAGGAGTTGACCGAACTGCCGAAAGGGATGCTGCGGGTACGGCTGCGGTTGAACAGCCTGGAGGAGGTTGAGCGGTGGATTCTGAGCATGGGAACCCATGCGACGGTGGTCCGGCCCGAGAAGCTGCGGGAGCGGCTGTTCAAGGCAACGCAGGAACTTTTCGAGAGGTATGGCGGGCCAACCGTGCTCGCGGGTCGGGATGAGGGGTGAGGCCGTGAAACGTGATACGTGAAGCGTGAATGAGTGGGCGTCCTGCCAATTCGGTGTTGCCGAGCTACTTCGCGGCGCTGCGGTGTGTTCGTGCAGGGACCGCTCTATCTGCTCATAAAGGCGCTGGAAGGCGAAATCGCGGAGTTGCTGAGCGTTGTACGGGCGGACCGAGTCTTGGGTGGAGAAGACAGGTGTGAACGAATGGCTTAGGAGACGGCCTTGCCTTGTGGGGCGAAGTGACCTCGATTGGCGCGGGGAGTGTCCAGAGTGCTGGATCTTCCCACTGAAGCATTGGCCGCGTGGCTTCCAAGATCAGCTCGAGGTTGCCACGGCTCCAAACCGTCTTGACCTCGCGATTTCGGAATCTCAACATGGAAAAACCCTAAACTAACCATGCTAAAGTTAAGGCTGTACACCAGCAACCGGCTTGAGAACTTGGTGAGGCGCCTGGCAGAAAGCGTCCGCCGGCCTCTGCGGTCGCCGTTCGAACCGGAGATCGTCCTGGTGCAGAGCCAGGGCATGGCCCGCTGGCTCAAGCTCCAACTGGCCCGGCATCACGGCATCTGCAGCAACTGCCGGTTTCCCTTCCCGCGAGCCTTCAGCTACGAGGTCTTTAAGACAGTGCTGGGAAGCTTGCCAGAGGAGGAGGCCTACGAGCCAGAGGTTCTGGCTTGGCGGATCATGGAGCAGGTGCCTGGGTTTCTGGATCAGCCCGGATTTGAAGCCCTGAAGAACTATCTGGGGACTGAGCAGGACGGACGGAAGCTGTTCCAACTGGCGGACCGCATCGCGTATGTGTTCGACCAGTACCTGGTCTTTCGGCCTGATCTGATCAGGGAATGGGAATCCGGAACTGACCATGGCTGGCAGGCAACGCTTTGGCGCGAAATCAGCGCCCCTTTCCGCGAGCAGCACCCAGCCACGCTGCAGTCCAGCTTTATCGAGCACCTCAATCACGGCACTGGCTCGATTGCGGGCTTGCCGGAGAGGATCGCCATCTTCGGCGTCTCGGCGCTTCCGCCCTTTTACCTGCAGATCTTTGCCGCGCTGGCCACGCACATCGAAGTGAGCCTTTACCTGTTGGAGCCCTGCGAGCAGTTCTGGGGCTACATCAGCTCGGTGCGCGAGCAGGAACAAACGCTAAAGCGCGCCGGCAAAGGAGCCTCTGAAGCGGAGCAACTGCACCTGGAAAGGGGCAATCGCCTGCTCGCCTCGATGGGGCAGTTGGGCAGAGATTTTCTCCTGCTCCTCCAAGAGGCAGGAGACTGGCAGGAATCTGAACCGTCACTCTTCGCCGTCCCTGGCCAGGAACATCTCCTTTCGTGCATCCAGGCCGACATCTTGAACCTGGAGGACCGCGCCACGGGCGGCGGCCCCAGGAAAACGATCATGGAGAAGGATGCTTCTCTCCAAATCCACTCCTGCCATAGCCCGTTGCGGGAGTTGGAGGTTCTCTATGACCACTTGCTGGACTGGTTCGAGCGCGACCCGAAGCTGGCGCCACGGGACATCCTGGTAATGATCCCCGACATTGAGCTGTATGCACCCTTTATCCAGGCGGTCTTCGGTTCGCCCGAGCAAGACGCTTTGCGTATCCCCTTCAGCCTCGCTGACCGCACCGCCCGGACGCAGAGCCATCTGGTTGAGACGTTCCTCTCTTTTCTGCAGTTGGTGGACTCCCGGCTTGGGGCCAGCCGAGTGCTCGCTTTATTGGAATCAGAGCCCGTGCGCAGGAAGTTCGGCCTCACCGAAGATGACCTGGAATTAGTTCGGCACTGGGTTGAGGAGGTTCGCATCCGCTGGGGGCAGGACCAACAGCAACGGGTTGGTCTGGGCCTGCCAGCCTGGCCTGAGAATACCTGGAGGCACGGACTGGAGCGGCTGCTTTTGGGCTACGCTGTGGCCGCGAACGGGGAGAAGCTCTTCGCCGGCATTCTCCCCTATGACGATATCGAAGGGCACTCGAGCGAAGTTCTAGGCAGCTTGGCTGAATTCATCGAGCAGCTCTTCACTGCGCTCAAGTCCCTCGAGGCAGCCCGGACGCTCAGCGGCTGGGCGGCGACTTTTCGCTCCGTCCTGGGGAGCTTTTTTGAAACCAGCGAGGCGGAGGCTCAGGAATTGCAGGTGCTCAGCGCCTCTTTTGAGAAGTTCGCGCGAGCGGAAGAGCGGGCGGGATTCCACCAGCCCGTGGAACTGGCCGTAGTTCTCGAACAGCTGACACGGGATTTGTCGGAGGACCATTTTGCCACGGGCTATTTGACCGGCGGTGTGACTTTCTGCGCCTTGAAGCCGATGCGGAGCATTCCGGCAAAGGTGATTTGCCTGCTTGGCATGAATGACCGCTCTTTCCCGCGCACCTCCCCGCACTTGAGCTTCGACCTTATGGCCCAGAAACACCGACTGGGCGACCGCTCGAGCCGGGAAGATGACCGCTACCTGTTCCTGGAAACGCTCATCTCCGCCCGGGAACGGCTTTACATCAGCTACATCGGCCAATCGATCAAAGACAACAGCGAAGCGCCGCCGTCTGTGCTGGTCAGCGAGTTGCTGGATTACGTGGCCCAGGGATTCGAGCTTCCCGGCAAAGACATCGTCCAGGACCACGTCCTGACCCGGCACCGCCTCCAGGCTTTCAGCACGGCGTATTTCGGGAGCGGGGGGCTCTTCAGCTACTCCAGAGAGAACTTGAAGGCGAGTCAGGTCATCTCGCCTGAACGCCAATTGCCTGGAGATTTTATCCCTAGACCGCTGGTGGAACCGGAGCCGGAATGGCGGCGGCTGACGATGCAGGCCCTAGCCGATTTCTTATGCCATCCGGCGAAATTCCTGGCGGTGAGGCGCCTGGGACTGAAGCTGCTCTCCGAGATGGCGGCAATGGAGGAGCGGGAGGCGTTTGGCATTGCCGGGCTGGAGCGGTATCAACTTCAGCAAGAACTGCTGGAGCTGAAATTGAGCGGCGGGAGCCTGAAGGACTGCTGCGATCTGGTCAGAGCTTCAGGGCGGCTGCCGGCCGGCATCGCTGGCAACGTTCATTTTGCCCAGATCCGCCGGGACATTGAGGTGTTCTTCAAGCGGCTGCGGCCGTTCACACCCGACCAGTTCCAGCCCCCGAGGTCATTCGAGATGACAATCGGCAACTTCGTTTTGAGCGGGAACTTCAGCCGTATGACGCCCGAAAGGCTGCTCTTTTACCGGCCAGCCACCGTCAAGCCCAAGGATCTTTTGCGGGCGTGGGTGGAGCATCTCCTGTGGAGCGCCGCCCGGACTGACGGCGAACCAGCGGAAACGGTGATTGTGGGCACCGAGTCCATCTGGAAGCTTGCCCCGGTCTCAGCTCCGCTGCCGGTGCTTGAAGAATTACTCGGCCGTTATTGGTCCGGGCTGAGCCAACCGCTCAAGTTCTTCCCGGAAAGCTCGTACGCGTTCGCGGCGGCGGATTACAAGGCGCTTACCGGCACAAAAGGCAAGACGGTCAAAAGCCCAATTGACTTCGCCCGGGACAAATGGAACGGGAACGACTTCGGAGCGCCTGGCGAGGGCGAGGACGAGTACTTTGCCCTGTTTTTCAAGAACGGCGACTCGCTGGACGGCGACTTTGAGGCCCACGCCCGCGCCGTGTTCCATCCGTTGTTGGAAGTCTCGCAGGAGGTCAAAGAGTGAAAGCGCCCATCCCATTCAATTTGACAGAGACGCCGCTGATCAAGGGATCCAGCCTCATCGAGGCCAGCGCGGGCACAGGAAAAACCTACGCCATCACGGCCCTGTTCGTGCGACTTATTGTGGAGGAAAACCTCTCGGTGCGCGAAATCCTCGCGGTGACCTACACGGAGGCGGCGACCGAGGAACTCCGTCACCGCGTGCGCCAGGCGCTGGTCCAGGCCTGCCAGGCTTTTGCCTCCGGGACAAGTGACGTCCTCTTTCTCAAGGCGCTGGTGGCCAGGTACGGGGAGCAATCCGCGGAGATGGAGGCGCGCCTGCAAAATGCCTTATGCGACTTTGACGAGGCGCCGATCTACACTATCCACGGCTTCTGCCAACGGACGCTCCGGGATCGCGCGTTTGAGAGCGGCCTGCTCTTTGACACGGAGTTGGTTACCGACCCCTCGGAGTTCCTGCAGGAGATCGCCGATGACTTCTGGCGCAAGCATTTCTACGAAGCCGGGCCCATCCTGGTGAACTTCGCGCTGAAAAACGGCTTTTGTCCCGAACGGTTCCTCGCCCTGTTGCGGACCTGCACCAACTATCCCCAGATCCAATTCCTGTCCCAGGCCAAAGACCGCGGGCTTGATTCGCTTTCGGCGGAGATGGAGAGCCGTTACCAGGCGGCACGCAAGGTTTGGTTTTCGGAGGCAGACGCGATAAGAGCCTGCTTCGGTTCGGCGACCAAGTGGGGCAACACGCCCTACAACGATGACGAATCCATGGCGGCCCTGTTCGACCAGCTCGACACCTGCTTTTCCGAAAGTGACACGGCCTTCGAAGCTCTGGCGTGCCTCGGGGAATTCTGTGCCGGCAGGCTCCAGGAAAGAAAGTCGAAGCGTTCGAAGAACCCGGTCCCGGTCCACCGCTTCTTCGAATTGTGCGAGCAGCTCTGCTCAGCCGAGCAGCTCTGGCTGGCCGGCATTCAGCTTGCCTTCGTGGAGTATGCGAAGGCGGAGCTCCCGCGCCGGAAAGCCGAGCGCAAGATTCAGTATTTTGATGACCTGCTGACGCGACTGGATAACGCCCTGTCGGGACCGGGCGGCGAATCGCTGGCAAAGGACCTGCAAGCCCGCTACCGGGCCGCCCTGATTGATGAGTTCCAGGACACCGATCCGGTCCAGTACTCGATCTTTCGCCGCGCCTTCTCAGGCGGCAAGACCTTCCTCTTCCTGATCGGCGACCCCAAGCAGGCCATCTATGGCTTCCGCGGGGCGGATATCTTCACCTATCTGGAAGCCGCCGACCAGGCTACGGACCGCTACACGCTCGGCGAGAACTGGCGCTCCGAGTCGGGCCTGGTAACCGCGGTGAACAAGATCTTCAGCGCAGCCCCCGGCAGCTTTGTGTTCGAGCGCATCGGATTTCAGGAAGTCGTGCCGAAAGGCAAGGCCGACGCGGAACCGCTCACGCTCGAAGACAGGAAGGAGCCGCCGTTCCAGCTCTGGTTCTGGCGGCGCAACGGCATCAAGGAAATCTCAAAGACCCTGGCTGCAGAGGTCCTGCCGCGGGTGGTGGCGGGCGAGATTGTCCGGCTGCTCAACGGCAACACCAGGATCGGTAAACGCCAACTCAAGCCTGAGGACATAGCCGTCCTGGTGCTGGAGAACCGGCAGGCGGCCAAGGTCCAGGCAGCCTTGAGCGAGGCCAATGTCCCAAGCGTGCTCCACACCACGGCCAACCTGTTTGAATCCCATGAAGCCGCCGAGCTTCGCCGGGCGCTCGCCGGCGTTGCTCTGCCGGGCGACGAGCGGCTGGTCAAATCCGCCCTGGCCACCGACCTCTTCGGCGTGGACGGTTGCCAGGTAGCCGAATGCACTGAAGGCCAATGGAATGAGTGGCTGCAGCTCTTCCATGGCTACCTTGAGTTGTGGAGCCAGCACGGGTTTTTCCGGATGTTCCGACACTGGCTGCAACGGCAGCAAGTGCGCCAGCGCTTGCTGGCTCTGCCGGACGGCGACCGAAGGCTCACCAACATTCTTCACCTCGGAGAAGTTCTGCACCAGGCCGAAGCGGAGCGCCGGTTGGGCGTCGCCGGCCTGCAGAAGTGGTTCGCCGAACAGATGGACCAGGGGAAGGAGGTGCCGGAGGAACACCAGCTGCGCCTGGAGCGGGATGACAACGCGGTGCGCATCGTCACGGTCCACAAGAGCAAGGGCCTCGAGTACCCCGTGGTCTTCTGCCTGTTTGCCTGGAAGGATTCAGGCATCGAGCGGGGCGGCGAGGAACTGGTTTTCTTTCATGACCCGGCGCAGGCGCACCGGCTGGTGCGCGACTTGGGGCCCGATATCGCGGATGAGCATCGGCAGCAGGCCAAGCAGGAGAGACTGGCGGAGAACGTGCGACTGCTCTACGTGGCGCTGACCCGGGCCCGGCACCGGTGTTATTTGACATGGGGCGGCATCAAAGGAGCTGGAACCTCCGCGCCCGCCTGGCTTTTTCACAGGCCGCCGACCGCAGCGGACAGCCCGCTCCACGAGACACTCGAAGCCCATTTCAAATCGCTCAGCGATGAAGCCATGCTGGCGGACTTGGCCCCACTGAAGGAGAAGTCGGGCGGGGCTCTGGCCGTGTCCAATCTGCCCGAGCCGGCAACCGCCTTGTACAAACCCGACGATAGCGCCGGCGCGAAGCTGGAATGCCGCCAGTTCAAGGGCCGCATCCAGCGGGATTGGGTTATTTCCAGCTTTACCTACTTCAAGGCCGGTCTGCACGAGGAACTTCCTGACCGCGACGCAGTCGCGGCACCGCTCAAAGAAGAGGCACCGGGGGAAGGACTCTTTGCTTTGCCAAAGGGAACGAAGGTCGGCAATTGCCTGCACGAGATACTGGAGGAACTTGATTTCAATGCCCCCGACGCGGAGATGCTCGAGCTCGTCAATCAGCGGCTGGAGGCGCATGGACTGTCCCAGTCGGGCAACGGAGAAGCGGTCCACCAAATGCTCAGGTCGCTCCTGCAGTTTCCTCTCGTCCCGGATCGAAAGGACTTTACCCTTTCGAGAATAGCCGCCTCCGACCGGCTCAGTGAGCTGGAATTCTACTTCCCGGTTCAAAGTGTGTCTCCCGCCCGGCTGCAGGAATTGCTCGGGAAGCTGGGGTGGTCGCCTTCCGTGCCAGCGCAGCTTGGCCGGCTTGCCTTCGACCCGATTCAGGGATTCCTCAAGGGTTTCATCGACCTGGTCTTCCGTTTTGAAGATCGGTTTTACGTGGTGGACTGGAAGTCCAACTGGCTTGGTAATCGGATGGAGGATTACTCGCCCGAGGCCATCAAGGACGAGATGCGGCGGCAGCACTACTTTATCCAGTACCATTTGTACACCCTGGCCCTGCACAAGTACCTGGCCTTGCGTGTTCCAGACTACGACTACGAGCGCCACTTCGGCGGCGTGATCTACCTTTTCCTGCGTGGCATCGATCCTGCCCGGCCCGAGCGCGGAGCGTATCGGGACCACCCGCCCCGAAGCACCGTCGATCAACTCTCAGCCTTGCTGGAGGGCAAATGAACACGAACGAACTTGAACACCCCGAACCCGCCGCAACCCTTGCACCGATTGACCGGCACTTTGCCCGCCTGATGGCGCGGTTATCAGGGGACATGCCCGAGGTGAAGCTGGCCGCCGCGCTAGTGAGCCATCAACGCCGGCTGGGAAACATTTGCGTAAACCTGAGCGAGTACGAGCGCAAGGCGCCGCCGCTGGAAATCGCCTCTGAACTGGGATTCGCTTCTTGGCCCGAGATATCGACCCTGCTCAAGCGGCTGGGGACTTCTCCGGTTGTAGGCAGGCCAGGCGACTTTAAACCGCTGGTCCTGGACGGACGGGGGCGCCTCTATCTTCACCGCTATTGGAAGTATGAGTCGGAACTCGCAAAGGCGATCGCGTTATTGGCAGGAGGAAATGCCCCGGTGGTGGACAGGCAGGCGCTCAAAACAGGGTTGGCCAGCCTGTTCCCCCAGCAGAGCGGAGCGGACATCGACTGGCAGTTGGTGGCAGCTTTTGCCGCAATGCGCAAACGGCTGTGCATCATCTCCGGGGGCCCTGGCACCGGCAAAACCCGAACGGTGGTGGTCCTTTTGGCGTTGCTGATCGAGCAGCAACCGGCCATGCGGATAGCCCTCGCCGCTCCAACCGGCAAGGCCGCAGCCCGTCTGCAGGAGGCTGTGAAAAGCGCCAAAGCCACGCTTTCTTGCAAGGAGACCATCAAAGAGCGGCTACCGGCAGAGGCCAGCACGATTCACCGCTTGCTTGGTTCTATTCCCGATTCCGCCTATTTCCGGCACGATGCAAGAAACCCGCTCCCGTTCGATGCGGTTGTGGTGGATGAGGCCAGCATGGTGGACTTGGCTCTCCTGGCCAAGCTGGTGGCGGCAATTCCGCCATCTGCCCGCCTCATTCTGCTGGGGGACAAGGACCAGTTGGCCTCCGTCGAAGCTGGGGCGGTCCTTGCCGAACTATGCGATGGCGGAGGGCAGCACAGGTTTTCTGATCAATTTCTCGCGGAGTTCAACTTGCTCACTGGTCAGAAACTGCCATCTCAGCCGGTTGCGGCAAGGGCTTCGGACCTGGCTGACTGTCTCGTTGAGTTGCGCAAGAATTACCGCTTCGGCGAGCAGAGCAGCATCTACAGGCTCAGCCGCGCGGTCAATGAAGGGAACTCTGAAAGGGCCCTCGAGGTGCTTCGCGAATCAAGCGATCCGATCGGCGCGCAGGTTTCCTGGAAACCGCTGCCGGCACCAGCAGCGCTCAAAGAGGCTTTGAAGCCCCATGTCCTTTCTCATTACAAGGATTATCTCAAAGCTGCGGACCCCACCCAAACTCTACAGGCCTTTGGCCGGTTTCGGATTCTGTGTGCCGTCCGCAACGGCCCTTACGGCGTCGAAAGCATGAACCGGGTGGTCGAGGAGATCCTGGCAGAGGCCGGGCTGATCGATGCCCGCGCCCTCTTCTATGCCGGGCGGCCAGTCATGGTGGTCCGCAATGACTATAATCTCAAGCTCTTCAATGGCGACATAGGCGTTGTGCTGGCGAACGAAGTGGAGGAATTGCGCGCGTGCTTTGTGGGGCCGGAGCAAACCATCCGCGAATTCGCGCCGCTGCGCCTGCCCGAGCATGAGACTGCCTACGCCATGACGGTCCATAAAAGCCAGGGTTCCGAGTTTGAACGGGTGTTGCTGATCTTGCCAGGTGAGGACAGTGCCGTGCTGACCCGTGAGTTGGTTTACACGGGGCTAACCCGCGCCAGCAAAGAAGTGGAGCTTTGGTCCGACCAAGGGATTTTCGCCACTGCCGTCCGGCGAAAGATCAGCCGGCGGTCCGGGTTGCGGGAGGCGCTGTGGCCAGAGGAAGGGGATTCCCGCCTTTCGCGCTGATGGGCAGAGCTGCCCCATCGCCAGGTAACGAAATCGAATCAGATCGCTCAAGCGTTAACGAACAGCCTCGCGATCCAATACGACTTGCTCGATTAAGGATGTCCCTGACCGATGGCTTCTTGACGGCCGGTCAGGTCGCGGTCGCAACCTTCCCGCCATTGAATCCGATCAGCCGGCGGTTTTCCCAGGCCAAACGCTCCAGGTCCCTCGCGTGCTGCCGGTGTTCTCTGTCTGCTTCGCACCAGCGATAATGGATCCATAGAACAACGCAACCCGTCCAGCAAAGCAGTTTTAGCTCCTCGCGGGAATCACAAACGGATAGCAAACGCCCAATCAAATCGAGCGAGGCGCTTGTGGCCATGCCTGGCCCTCCAGGCGAAGTGAGGCGAATAAGAGCCTACGGCCAAAAATCATTATGCCCTGAATGAAGAACCCGAACGCCGTCAGGCCTTCCGCGCAAGAACTCAACGAAAGCATCCGCCGGCCGGAGGACATCCAGAATCTTAAGATGGGCATCGTCATGGCCGAGCCGAAATTCGACGGCTCCTTCGTGTATGTCACACGCGACCGAGTCACCGGAGAAACGGTGTTCTGTACCAGGGACGGCAACCAACTCCGGCTTGAGCCGCCGATCCAGAACTTCCTGTGCCATCATTTCGCACCCCTGACAGAGTATTTCCTCTTCGAAGCCGAGCTTGAACCGTCCCCCTGGACGGAGGCCGACAAGGCCGCGTTAAACGGAAATCTCTACGCCGGCAAGGCGATGCCGTTTTGTATCCGGCTTGTGGTGCATGACGTGCTGCCGATGGACGAAATCGAAAGGCCCGCCTCCACAGCGCGCGAGCGCTATGGTTTGCTGCGCAGCCTTGCTGGTGTCGCCGAAGATGCGCAAGTGATGCGACCGCACCTTTGGGACAGGAGCGAACGTGCCGGCATCTATATCACGCCCTGCCAGGACCTCACACTTGCCCAGGCGGCAGATTTGTTTCGGCAGGGGTGGGAAGCAGGAAAGGCCCAAAAGCGCGTCATGGTAGGCGGGCTCCCCTACGAGGGGCTTGTGCTCATTAACCCGGAGAGCCTGCACAAGGGCGGACGGAGCCACAAATGGAAGGTGAAGCCGTTTCACACGGTGGATATCGTCGTGACGGAACTCAAGGAAGGGCACAGCGGCAAAGTCCCGCTCTTTGAGGTCCATGGGTACGACACGAAGACCGGCGAAATCGTCAAGATCACCAGTGGAATCAGTCCCGAGATGTTTGCTGAGATGAAGCGGGCCGAACAGCAATTTGCCGCCGTCATTGTTGAGGCGGAGCTTTCCTCGCTCAAGGATTTGAAATCCGCCAACGCGACACTCTTGGGTATCCGTTATGACAAGATGGAATCGCTGAACCAAGACGCGGAACCGCGGCCAATTTCGTTGCCCTCAATCTGCTGCAGCAAAGGAGGGAGCAGCGCCATTTCAATTTAAGGGCCGGGCGGTGGGGAATGGTGGACGAAGACCAGCGGGAGGTTAGGCCATCTTTTAAGCTGCTTCGCGGATCATGTCTTGGCCACCAAATGGATTGGCGACGCGAAGGGTGCATTCAGGGTCGTCACGCCATTCCCCGTCCACGATGAAGCGGTAGCTGCGGCGACCTGGCTCCAACTCGACGGTAGTGGTCCAGGTGCCGTCTTTGTCCTGGCGCATAGGAATGCCGCTTTTCTGCCAGTGGGTGAAGTCGCCGACCAAAAGGACGCTGGTGGCGCCGGGTGCCGTGAAGCGGAAGGTCTGTTTCTTTGATGCTCTGGATTGCTTTGGCATAAATCAGTGGGTGTTAGCGAATTCTGGTGGAGAATAGGTCGGTGAGGGTGCCAGGTGACCGGAGAACGAGTTCGACCTCTTCGAGGCCGTTGCAAACACAGGCGCGGACGGCTTCGATCTCTCCAGGATAGGTTTCGGCCTGGCTGGGGTCTTCGGACCAGCCGGAGCCAGTGAAATAGCGGTGCGTCCTCGTGCAGCGGAGCAGCCGGCAAATTGCCTGCTCCTGAGTTTCATCTTTGGATAGGACGGCCATGGGTTCAATCCCTTTCACTTTCCTGGCCGTACAGTCGGCTATGAGACGGACGGGCGCAAGCGAGGGTCGGGTAGCCGGTTGCCGATGGACGCTTGGGGTTCATGCGGCGGTTTGCTGGCTGGCATTCTGGGGTTGCGGAGCCAGAATTCTTTGGAATTAGCGAGGGCAATCTGCTCATTCACTTCGCCGGGCTGGGTGTAGGACCGCGCCAAACCAAAAACTGTGAGTCAAGAGTTTCATTATACCTTCAAATGCCCCCAATGCGAATGCGCGACCTTTGAGGAAATCCTCACCAACGTAACACAAAGCACAACTTTCCAGCGGGTCAACTGCGACGAGGAAATTGCGGAGCCCGATTACCAGAACACCTCAACGGAAGGCGGAGAAATCAACCGCTACCAATGCCAAAGCTGCGGCTTCATCCTGTGCAATGAACGAGGCGAGACCATTCACGATCCGCAGGCCCTGAGAGACTGGATGGAGAAAAACGGCCAGAAGCACGCCGAGGGTTCATCAAGTTAGCTCGAAGGGAGGGATGCGTTCTCCGGCGATGGCTTGGGCAAGGCGAGGTTCCGGCGGGAATCCTCGCCGGCAGAAAGAGCGGCCCAGCGGTCGGCTTTGAGGGCTGCGGCCGCCATCCAGGGATCAACAATATCCTCCATGACGAGCTGGAGCTGTTCACGGGTATTAGCGAATGCACCTGCATTCTTAAGCGAACTCAAGGCTGCGCCTCACAATCAACGCCGGAAGCCCGATGCAAACAGTTAGTAGCCAGATTGAATTCACGAATCTCCCGCCGCGCACTGCGCCGGCACCAGTCGAGGACGTGAGAGAGTTGGAAGGCGTCCTCCGCGGGCTTTTGCAGGCCCAAACCCCGCCTCAGATCGTGGAAACCAGTCAGCAGATCATCTGCGCCGCCCTGCGGGGCGAGGAACTTCATCTCCTCATCGGGCCGCCCCGGCTCCATATCGGGCGGATGAATGGCTGTTCCAGAAGGACGATCATGCTTTCCGGGGAAATTGTGGTGAAGACACTACTTGGGGTGCTCGTGGACTGGAACCCGCCCGACGCGCAATTGTTCAAGGAGGCGCGCAGCAAGGAGACAGTAAACCGCCAAACATCAAACCAAACGGATCACATCTTATGTTCGCCAAAATCGCAAAACCCCTGCTTACAGGAGAAAGCACGCTCCACCTGGTCGTCTGCCGGGAAAACGACAGCCAACTGCGCGTCACTGTCCACGTGATGGATCCCAAGCCGGATGCCGGCGCAAAGGACTCGGCGCTCTCGCGTCCGGTCACCATCGTGGACACGCCGGAAAATCTGGACGCCAGTCTGGGCAACCAACTGGCCGATTACGAGGCGGTTCGCCAGGAAGCGCGCTCCTCGCTCGCAGACGTTACCGCAGCGCTGAAAGAGGAGGCGGACCAGAACCGCAAAAAGGCCAGGCAGACTCGCGTCAAGCTTGGAACGCCTGAGAAGACCGGAGTCGCCGAGACCACAGCCGCCAAGGCCGACCGGACCGGAACAGCCCAAATGCAGCTTGGCGAGGCCACGCCGGCGCCGGTGCCCCAGGCCGCCCCTGTTGCTGCCGCAGCGTAGCCAGAAACCCGAAGTATTACCGAGACCACTTATGAGTGCGACAGCCACAGCCAACCTCAAACCGCTCACCCGGGTTTTCCAGTGGAACGGGTTGGAAATTCCCGACCCCAATTCGCGTTTGAAGCCCGAGGAAGCAGTCAAGCTCCTGACCCCGGTCTATCCGGAACTCAACAACGCTTCCATCGAAGGCCCCTCTTTCCACGGGGAAAAGGAGATTTACAAGCTCTGCACCCGGTTGGGCACCAAAGGATGAAGAGAGGCAAAGTAGTCACGCCGCGCCAAATCCTGTGCGCGTGCGACTGCGAGGAACATCCGTTGATTCGAGCGGCCCGGCGGGAGCCGACCCAGCCAACATGCGTTCAAGCCCTGTCCGAATTCCTTGCGACCGTCCGGGAGGAAGAGCCCGAGGCGCAGGGGCTCAACGGCCCGCTCACGGTCTATTAGTGGGGCCGCTGCCGCACCTGCACCCGGCGGTGCCCGGGCGGCTACAGGTGCGCGAGCACGAACACTCCGCGGCGTTAGTCTATTCCCACCTGACGAAGCTCGGATGGGCAGAATCACTGCCCCGGGACGATATCCTGGCCGGCGCAGCTCGATGCCTCAGCCGGCGGATCGCACGTTTTCAACTGCGTCGGCTCCCGCTGGAGTTCTGTCTGGCCACCAATCTCAAACACCTGCCGCTGGAGCGGGAAACCGGCGACGGCGCCATCGTTGTCAGCGTGCCCGACACGCAGTTCCTCGAACTGCAGCAGCCAATCCTGAGACTGGAGAAAAGGCATCCCCAAGTGGGCCGATATGTTTGGATGGCGCTGCACCGCGGATTGGGGCTCTTGGGAGAGTATTGTTCGCCTCAGTGTCTGCTTTACCTCCTGGGAATGTATTACTGGCAGGGCGAGGAGAATGAAAAACAGGCGTTGGAGGATCTCAAGGCCCAGGGCGAGGATATTTCCCAGATCGAAATGATCCGGCGGGCCGACGTCGAGCGGCAGTTCCCTAAATGGGTCATCGGCTTGGAAAAGGAACCAGCCAAACCGCCCCCTCAGTTACGCAAGCTGCCCTTCCACGATGCCGTCAGCCGGCTCATGGCTTTTCGGCGAGACCAATTCCCGGAGAACTGGATCGAGAGCCGCAGTCTCCCGGTTGTCTATATTCCCTGGGAGGGGACGATCATGAGCCAGGTGACGGACGAGCATTTCGAGGCGCTCAACCAGGAATATGAAACTGTGCAATGGGTGTTCGCGTTTAACCCGCGTTCGCTCGAATCCTTCGCAGCGGCCTGGAGGCACTTCGAGCTTTACTTGGAGGTCCTCCAGGCCGTTGAAGAGGTGCTGGATGGGTTGCTGGGCGCCGCCCAACCGCGGCCGGTCGTTATTGGAGTTCCCAAGGAGGAACCCAGCGAGCTATCGGCAACGCACGCACTGCTGCTTTACAGCGGCGGCAACGGCGCCAGCACCAGCAATCGGGGCATCGTGACCACCCACACGATCGCGCGGGCGCCGGGGCGCTATGTGCTCATGCCCGGCAAACCGGCCAGCGCCGCCGCTCTGCATCAGTTGCTGACCCGATTCAATCCCAACATTGCGCATCAGGGGTTTTTGCCGTGGAACCTGCTGCGGCAAACGCCCACTGAAATGCTCTGGCACTGCCCGAGCCGGGTTGAACCGATCTTTTTCAAGACCGAGCAGCCGGAACTCAACGCCATGAGCGGCACGCGCGTACTGCAGCCGCCCCTGGTGTTTTACGTGAATCGAGGCAGCCTCTTTATCGCCGCCCTGCCGGATGGGCAGCGCCCGACGCTCCAAACCAAACTGCTCCGCGCGCCTTACTTCAACATCAGCCCGGAAGGAAGAGTCTGCCTGGGAACCATGAATGGCCCGCGTGAAATCCGGCCTGAGAAGATGCCTCAATGGGAGCACGCCTTTTTCCACTCTGCTTTCACCCATCCGCATGGCGGCGCCTTTCGCCTTACCTCGCATCCCAACGGCCACGCGGGCCTGTGGCTCGCGCAGGCGCAACGGCCGCATTCGAGTTTCCCGGCCGAGCACCTGGTCCCCTTGGAGTTGACGTTGGGTGACTGGTTGAAGAACTGCACCGAACTCAGGCCCAACTGGCGCCCATGAGAGCATTCGTCCATAAACTGCCGGCTCAATGGCACTCGCGAGCTGTGCATGTGCATGTGGCCGGCTGCGGTGGAAGCGGCTGCCACCTGCTGATGGGATTGGCCCAGCTTCAGAAAGCCTTGCGGGGCCTGGGGCATCCGGGACTCGAAGTCACGGCGTTCGATCCCGACGCGGTGTCCGATGCCAACCTTGGCCGGCAGCTCTTCACGGAAGCGGACCTCGGCCAGAACAAGGCCCTCACCTTGATCCATCGGCTCAACATCGCCTTTGGCCTGGACTGGTGCGCCATCCCGCTCGAGTACCGGCCCTACCAGCGCACCCCGGATCTGCTCGTCTCCTGCGTCGATTCCAAACAAGCCCGCGCCGGCATCTATGAACGCATCAAGGACGGGCGGGCGGACTACTGGATGGATCTCGGCAACGGCCCGGATTACGGGCAGGTGGTTCTCGGCCAGGCCGGTCCCGCCAAGAGGCGCCTGGCCAACGTCGCCGAGCTTTACCCGGAAATGCTTCAAGGCTATGAGAACGACGAACCCTCCTGCAGCCTGGCCGAAGCGCTCACCCACCAGGAACTCTTCGTCAATCGCGCACTCACCGCCTTCGCTCTGCACCTGGTCTGGACGATGTTCCGGCGCGGCGAAATCCGGGTGGCTGGCTGCTTCCTCAACCTGCGGGAGATGACGACCGTTCCGCTACGGCCGCGATGGCGAAAACCACCTGGCGAGAGAAGGAGGCAGAGTGAGGGCGTGAGTTTCCGGTAGGAAGGCTTCGTCCAAACCGGCAGCGAAAAGGATGCTCCACGCCGCCCCATCAACCGCCCCCCTTGGATTCAAGTTGCGAAGGATTTGATTCTCCCTGAGCAGGCGCTGTTCGCGCGTTTTCAAAGAAATCCCGCCTGACTTGAGCGGGTTCGACCGCTTCTTGGCTGCGCCAAAAACGGAAAGCTTGGCAAACGCTGTCATGAAAGAAGCCGTTACCATCATCGTGATCCGCAAGGGACACGCGTTCCTGGCTCCGCGCCTGAAGGTTTCCGATAATTTCGGAAAGCTTGGATTCCCGGGAGGAAAGCGCGAGCAAAGCGACGCGGATGCGACCGAAGCAGCGGCTCGCGAATTGGCGGAAGAAATGGGCCTCTCGGTCGCTCCCGGTGATCTGCGCTATATCGGCCAATCGGAGTTTCGCTCCCAGGATTTCGGCCATTACCGAACTATGGCCTATGTCCTGCGCCTGCCGGACGGGGTGCTACCCAGACACGCGGAGCCCGAAAAACACGGCCCTTGGATTCCCATCCCCATTCCGGCAATCCAGGACATGCCCGACGACCAGCTTCTGCCCGGCACCAAAGAGTTCCTCAAAGCCGCCGTGGCATGAACGCAAGTCCCACGTTCAGCGTTTCCGGGGTAAGCCTGAAATTGGGCGCGACCTCCCTTCACCTTCGCCCTGGCGTTGCGACCCGGGTAACGCCCGTGGTCCTGGCGCAGCCGTACCGCGGTTGGCCGGCCGGCACGCTTTTGGGCCGGGTCCAAGCG
Organism: Verrucomicrobiota bacterium; assembly: GCA_035358715.1. GTDB lineage: Bacteria > Verrucomicrobiota > Verrucomicrobiia > Limisphaerales > UBA8199 > UBA8199. The sequence continues at coordinate 131,903 of DAOPPX010000001.1, read as the reverse complement.
CGCACCCGGGGGAAGCTTCCGCAAGAATCGGCCACATTTTCCGAAAGCAGCGGCGCAGTTCTTGGGCACGATTACCCCTGGCTCGTGCGGATGTTCAAAGAGGGGCCATGCGGCGAGAGGCAAGCCCGCCTCGACCGCATCCGGCCCAGAGCGCGATACCGGGTCAGCTGGATGTTTGGATTCCTGGCACATGACCCATGTCTTTACGAGGCGGGAGATGAACTCGCAGTCCAGCAGGTCGGAGATACAATCGTTACTCTGGTCTCCAGGTATGGGAAACAGCCATCTTCCGTCATCTGGCCGCGCGCGGCTTTTGAGAGCTGTGTGGAGACGTTCGCTCTTCGCGAGATCCCTTCAGATGAAGCTTTCGAAACACCGCAACCCATCCCTCAGCGAGTTTGGGGGTGTTAGCAGGTCTTCGGAACTGTCGGCAGGCCTGCGGGATTAGCCGGTAAGCCGGTAAGCAGCAGCTCCGCTGAACATGGACGCAGCAGCGACGATGAACGAACACGCCTTCCATTTGGGGAACATTCGTGAAGCCCTGCAAGGCAGCCGCGAAGGCTGTCCCTGGCAGCGACTGGTCGACCTGGGTTACCGGGAATGGCAGAAACCTGAAAACCACAATTGGACCTACGCTGAAATGGTTGATCAGGCCGGGCAAACTCACGGTGAAGTTGTGAAGCTCTTCATCCTTCTGGGAGCCTGCCATCACCAGGTTTGCAACGGCGGCTGGATCCAGTACTTCGACAACGGGTATGCCAGTCGGGAACAGGGCCGCCGTGATTCCGATGATATCACGCTCCACCGGGAGATGCTGGCGCTCTTTGCCAAGTACGGTCTTCATCAAACCAAGACCGGCGCCGAGGTTTACTCTGTCATCGGCGAATTCCGCATCGTCTTGGGCGATCCCGGTGACGGAGAGGAGGAGGAAGACGGCTACGGTTGCCAGGAAGTCGTCAACGGGGACGAGTTGAATGCCCTGGATGCCTGCTATTACAAACTCTGCGATCAGTGGGCCAAAGAGATCAAGGTGCTGGCCGCGCGATGGCTGAAAACGGGGACCAACCCGATTGCCGCGATCAGACCGACTCCTCCGGTCATCCCGCCGGCGCCCCGTCCGCGCGTGAAGTTGGTCGGTCGCGACGGCAATGCCTTCACGATCATGGGCCTGGTTTCAGCGGCGCTCCGAAAGGCCGGCGCATCTAAGGCCATGATCGGCCGGTACCGCCAGGAATCTATGCGCGGCGACTATGACCACCTCCTGGCCACGGCAATGAAATACTGCGAGGTCGAGTAATATGGAACAGCGGGTCCAAGGGCTGCCGGCAGTTGCGGAATTCCTCCCCAAACAACGACCGCGTTCAAGCGTGCGCCCCTCCCTTCCTCAGTCAAGGCTGCCTTGACGGTTAGAAACAGGCGCCTTTGGCAAGAAAACCAGCCAGGCAAATCTTAACCAAACAGAATCACATGCGTTTTCTTCGCGTCACAACACCCACGCGCCTCGACATCCGTGAGATCGTCACCTTGGGAATGACGACCAAAGCCAACACCGAAAAGATTGGCCACAAGGGCAGCGGGTTGAAGTTCACGCTGGCGTACCTTCACCGGCTGGGCGGCTGCCTCCAGGCCCGCAGCGCGGATTATCACCTCCGCAGCGAGACCTTTACCGCGCGAATCCGCGACGTTGACCACCAGATGATCCGGTTAACGAGCCAAAGCACAGACCAGGTCTGGGAGGCTCACATCACCACGCAGGCCGGGGCCGACACCTGGATCGAGCCCTGGTTCATCCTGCGCGAGATGCTCCAGAACGCCATCGACGAAGGGGGCCAATTCGGGATTGTCGAAGAAGAAACTCTGCCCGAAACGCAAGGAACCATCCTGCAGATTCCGCTGACGGCGGAACTCGAGCAGGCCTGGGCGCAAAAAGAGCGTTGGATGCAGCCTCGGTATCCGCACGTGATTGGCCGCGGCCACTCGGACTCCAAAGGGCTCTACTACCACGGGTTCCTGATCTACAGCGCCGGCGGCAAATGGAAATACAGCTACGACGTGACATCCTTCCTGAAGCGCAGCCAGCTTTCGGAGGATCGCCAGCTCCGCAACGGAGATCTGCAGGCGGTCTTCTATCAGATCGCCGTCGAAGCCGGGTTCAACGCGATGGCCCCGGAAATTTATGAAGACGCTTTCGACTTGGAGCAAAAGGAGGATGTGCATCTCCTCTACGAAGGCGTTTACCACCATATCCTCTCCGACCGCAAGGCCTGGGGCGGCCCGGACGGCTTCGATTTGAAGCAAATGGAAGAGGTTTTCCACACGAAATTCGGGGGCAATGCCGCTTTCCACACCCACACCCTGGCCGAAAACGATCCGACGGTCTATTACGCCCGCCTGGCCGGATTCATGCCGGCCAAAGTTCCCTACCGGACCGGAGGCATCCTCGGCGGTTACTCCGAGGTCAAGCCGCTTGAAGCGTGCCTGCCGACCCTCCAGCAGCGCCTCCGCAAGGTGAAGAACACCGACTTCACCAAACGCGAGAAGCTGAAGTTGGCCATGAAGCTCGTGCGCAAGGTCCAACCCTCCGGCATCAAGGTCGAGGTCGTGCAGAAAATCCACCAGGAGGACAAGATCGAGTGTCTGGCGCTGGCCGACCCCGCCAATCAACGCATCCAGATTCTCGAAGCACTCCTGGAGCGGGACGTTCCGGAAATCGCCAAGGCCCTCATCGAGGAATACGCGCATCTCCAGACCGGCGGCGGCGACATGTCCCTGGTGCTGCAAAGAGGGCTGATCGAAATCATTTACGACCTCCTGACCCGGAGACGCAAAGTATCGGTGGAACACCTGCAGACCGCCTGAGACCCGCACGCCGTCATGGCCACGATTCACGCGCAACACATCGAACCCGCCAGGCAGGTGCTGGGCGAAACCGCCGAAGGGGCTCTGCGCATCGCCAGATATCACTTCTACCGGTCCAGCCAGATTGAACTCGTGGAAGAAGGCGCTGCGACGGTGGCCCGCAACGGACAAGCGTATGCAGTTCCAACAGCTTGAGGATGGCCACTGGGTCAGCGACGACGCGATGCAGCTCCATTTCTTCGCGAGGAAATCTCCGGAGGTTGCCGAGCAAACGGCCGGCCCACCGGTTGCGTTCAAGGCCGAGCGTGTCGGACACGATGGATGCTACGACGGTTACGTGCCGCTCAACGTGCCGGTCCAAAACCTTCAGCTTCTGAAGGTGGTCAACTTTGGCGATGCCAGGCTGTGCTGGGCTGGAAGCGAAACACGCTGGAGCGGCGACTCCTTCCGCTATGGCATCTACCGGGTCTTGAAGGAGGGCGGAACGCCGGATGGCCGGTGCATCCTTATCGCCGAGGTCAACGGCGCCGGCATGTTCTTTTACCACTGGCAGCAGGCCGATTCGCTGCGCCTCTGGGAAAGCCTGGCAGCGGCTCTGCCTGAACCTCGGCTGTGGGACCTCATCCATGGCCTGGTCGGCACCTGGCGAAAAGGGGGTAATTGCGAGCGCGAACGGCTGCACAAGCTCATCGTCGCAGGCCGGATCAAACGGCGGAAGGTTCGCGGAAAAGACGCATGGGAGGTGCAGGTTTCTCCGCCGCAGGAGTGTGTTGCGGGAGGCACAGTTTGCTGATTCTCCCGCCAGGAACAGGTCGCACTCCAGGAAACTGCGTTCACATGAACCAAGCGTCATGACCTTTCACGAGATAGTTGCGGCCATTCAAGCCCGGCAGTTTCTCCCGAGCAAACCGTTGCGGGAGATCCGCCTCATTGATCAGGAGCGTAATCCGCGCATCGTGGCCAGCCGCAAATACAACGGGAATTTCGCCGTCGCCGTGGTCACGGCCGCAGGCACGGTGGAGTTTTACACCGCATCCAACCTGCACCTGGCGGATCTCCACCACAGCACTTGGTTTGAAGAGGGGTCATGGCGAGATGCTTTGAGCGCAGCCAGCCCGGGCACCATCTTTCTGGGAGAACTGTTCATTCCGGGCGCGGGTATCGAAGACCTTGGTGCCTTTCAGCAATGGTATTCCTGGCACCGCAACGGCTCGGGAGAAGCTCCTCCCAAAGCCAAGTTCCTCTCTTTTGATGTGCTCACCCTCGCCGCCAAATCCGTACACCGAAGCGCCTATCAAGAGCGGCATCAACTGATCCCTCCTGCGCTGCGCGTTTCCGCTGCCCCATACACCAGCCTAGCCCAGGCCGAGGCGGCCGTCAGCGATAGCGGCCGGCTTGGCTGTGAAGGGTTCGTTTTCTGGGACGCCGATGCGCCCTCCTGCTGCAAGATTGGCGGCCAGAACAAGGCCCGGGGAGGGGCCTGGAAAGTGAAGCCGGTCCGAAAGGAGAGCTTCCTGCTGCGGCGCTTCATAAACGCTGAACCAGCCAGTCTGGTGATGGCGCTCGGAAGGCCCGGGCAGCCGGATTTTCCTTGTGGCAGCGGCTTGACCCAGCAAGAGCGCCGGCAGTTGGTTGCGGACTGCGGAGCCGGCAAAAACATTTTCGTGGAGGTGGCCCATTATGGATGCGATGAGCGGGGCCGACCGGAGATGCCGCGTGCTCTGAGTTGGCATGCGGCCTGAAAGCGGGCACGACCTGGCACAAAGCCAGCCATCGCCAGGATGGGGAATGCCCTCCCTGCTGCCACGTCGGCCAGGCTTGCGATTGAACCTACCCTTTGGATGAGCCTCTATGTCCAGCTTACCAAGCGGTGCAACATGACTTGTTGTCATTGCGCGTTCGACTGCGGCCCCCGAGGACCCGACATGTCCGGAGAGACTTTCCGGCGCGCGCTGGATCTGGCCGAGCGGGAACAAGCTCCGCTCACCCTTGGAGGCGGCGAACCGACGCTGCATCCCATGTTCATGGACTTCCTCTGGTGGGCCATCCGGCGGCAGGCGCCCCTCACTTACGAGTTGGGCATACCGGCAGTGAGCCTGGTCACCAACGGCAGCCGCACCGGGATTGCTTTGGAATTGGCGGCGTTGGCCCGCGTCGGCGTGGTCTGTGCCAGCTTGTCCAGGGACGAGTTCCACGATCCAATCGATGCGAGGGTTTACCGGGCCTTCGAGCCTTCCACGGAACCTGGCGATTGTCGGCGCATCAGCCGGCCTGGCTTTATTGTGCCGGCGGGCCGCGCCAAAAACTGGGGCAACCATCCGTTCGCGCGGTGCGTTTGTGAAGGCCCGTTTATTGTCCCGTCCGGGGACATCTATTCCTGCGGCTGTCGGCTGAACCGCCTCGGGAGCGTAAAGGACAAGGAAGCGCATCTGCCGCTGGACTGGCAGGATCTCCGCTGCCCCAACGAAGTCCAGCCCGCAGAGAGTGCCAGCTTCGGCCAGGAAGCCCAGGCGGCGTGACAGAACACGAGAAGCCCCCGCCCAGGCCCACTCCTGCGCCAGCGGCACCTAAGGCGAGTGCTGTGCTTCGCAAGCCGGAATCCAGGTTGCGCTGAAGTTGTCGCGCTTTAGCCGCCGGTAGCTGTCTGTAACCGCCACGCCCCCCATGCTGGTTCCGGTTTTCGGCTCCGGCCCCTGGGCCGGTGGAAAAAGCACCAGAACTCCATTGAGAGCCCTACAATGGATCATGAAGAAAGTGCTTTTGATCGAAGACAACCGGGTTTTGAGAGAGTTGTTCAAGTCGGTGTTGGCCAGGGAATACTGTGTCGTCGCCGCAGCGAGCGGCCAGGAGGCTTTGGAAGTGCTTCGCACCGGAACCTTCGATCTGGTTTTGAGCGATTTTGATCTGACCGATATGGCCGGGGCCGATGTTTACCGGTTGCAGGGAGGGGACCGCCCGCTCTGGCTCGCGGTCTCCGGCTCCGAAGCCGAGCCGGAATTCCAGGATTGGGTCGAGCGCGAGCGCGTGCCGTATTTGACCAAGCCCTGTTCACCAGGGCGGCTGATGAGCTTTGTGCGCGACGCTTTGTCCAGGGCCAACTCCCGTGCGGCAACGGTTCCTGCGTGAGGCCGGGGCCACCCGAGGGCCACCGGCAGGCAGGATCGCGGCCTAACGATTTTCTCAGCCTGAACATTCGCAAGCTCATTTCCGGAGGCCAGACCGGAGCCGACCGGGCCGGGCTTGCTTTTGGCCTCGCCCAGGGCATCCCGATTGGCGGCTGGTGCCCGAGGGGCCGGCGCGCCGAGGATGGTGTTGTGCCGCTTCAATATCCGCTGCAGGAACACGCGGAGGCTTCTTACCAGCCGCGCACGGTTCAAAACCTTGCGGCAGCCGATTTCACCGCGATCTTTTCCCGTGCGCCCTTGAGTCCCGGCAGCCGGTTCACTTTGGATCAATGCCGCAGACTGGGGAAGCCCCACCTTTGGCTGCGCCATTTCCCGGACGTGGACGCCGATGCCAGGCTTTTGCGGTGGGCGCTGCGCGAGTTTGACGGAATCCTCAATATCTCCGGCAGCCGCGAAAGCAAGTGCCCCGGCATGCATCAGCACGTGCTGGACGTCCTGCGCATGGCGATCGCCTGATCCAGACCACGTGGGAGGAGCCGTGAAGAGGCTCCACTGCGCGCCCACGATCTCCGTAAACGGTTTGGACCGTTGTTTACCGCGGTATGCAAGGGAAGCTGCGCTAAAAGTCCTTCTCTGCGGAACAGCCATGGAAATCGAGATCAGGTTCATCGGAGAAGAATTGGAAGTCCCGTTAAAGGCGTCCAAGCTCGTGCCAGAAAGCCAATTGAGCGAGGTCATTCTGCGCGGCGCCCCGATGGGGAGCCCGGTTTACACGCGGCACCTGACTGTTTTCACCTGGGACGACATCCTGTTTGCGGCCGAAGACACCAACGGAGAGAGCAACGGGGCCAGCGAGGCCCTGCGCCTCTTGAGCACATTGCATTCGGTTGGCGCGGTGACCATCACGAGCATCAACGGGGTGCAACTGGCCAGGGAGAAGACCGTCAACGAGGCGCCCCCTTCGCGGGGCCAACAGCCAAGGCGCTGCAAGGCCTGACGCCCATCTAAGCTGAAGAGGCAGAAATGAAAAGCAGTCTGTTCGCGGTTACGCTGGTCCTTGCAATCCTCATCGGCCTGAAAGCATTCACCCGGGCAGTGGCCCAGCCCGTCGAACATGCGCAATTCTCTAAAGATGCGGGGGCGGTTTACCTTATGCCCCTGGCCATGAGACTCCTGGTCGGGGCCTCGATCGAGGAGGTTGCCGCCGAGGTGATGAAGCAGGCCGAGCCGGCAACCCTCTCCCGTGTCAACGAACCGCGGTCAAGAAGTTGCCGGCCGCAAGCCGAAACAAGCTTCCTACAGGCTGCATTGAGGAGGCTGAAAGCGGCGCAAGCAAATAACGCTCTGCAATTGAAAGGCATCATCACGGGACCAAGAGCGCTGATCCTCGTGAATCACGTTACGATTGCCCCGGGGGAGGATGCGCGCGTGCCGCTGGTTGGGCGCGCCGTGACTGTCCGCTGTTTGCAGGTGACCGCCCAGTCAGCCAGGGTTCTGATCAACGGGAAGCTCGCCACGCTCTGCATGGATTCAATGAGCGGGATCTAAAGGCGAGCGGCACCAGCTTCCGGCAACATCCCCCAGCTCAAGAGTAACGAAACACCAGGAGAACATCTGCGCTTTGCGGCAGGCGGGCAGGTTACAGCCCGGCTTCTCCGGGTTGAACCCCAAACAACAGGCGAGAGGCTTCGCCCAAGGCAAGCGACCTGTCATGGACATTAATGGCCTCGATTTCGTGCTGGCAGGCTTGGGGCTGGTGATCGGCTTCGTTGCCACGTGCCCCCTGGAGTTGCGCCATCGCCGATTGCTCTACATGACGCTCATCCCGCTGCTGCTAATCGGTATGCGTCAGTTGATCCCGGAGGGGCACGATGTGGCTGTCAATCTTGCCGGGTTCACTGGGTTCCTGGTTCCGTCGCTTCTCCTGGCGCTTGTTCTGGCGCCATCTCTGGCATGGGCGCTGAGCGGAGTGCTGATGGCGGTCTTTGACAATCCGGACAATAGGCCGGTGCAGGGCTTGGATCTGCACCAAGTCCGCCGGCGTAGTGCTGCCGGACTGCACGGGGAGGCTTATAGGCTCCTCACCCGCAATCTTCGGAAAAACAAGCCCACTTACGAGGCTTTGTACCTGAAAGCCGCCCTGGAGCAGGAGATGGGCATGCCCGCCCGCGCGCGGCGCACGGTGCGCCGGTTGGGCAGGTACGCCTGCCACGACGCGCAAAGGCAGTTTGTCACACAGCTCCTGCAGACCCTATCGGATGGAAGAAAGAACTGAAACGTGTGGAGGCCTGCTTCCTGGGGGCCAGGCCAACGTCTGCTGAGGCTTCGCCAAGAAAACTGAAAGGGCATGACTGCAAAACTTTCCCCGATGCGAAGCATCGCCCTTGACGCCCTGAATCTCTTGAACCCGGCTGCCTGCATGGAACCGACGTACGCGCAGGACCTTCAGGAAGTTGTAAATCTGCTTGATAGCTTGGTCCAAACCAACCCGGACTTGGCGGCGCAACTCGATCCCGCCACCTTGTCGCGTGTCCTGATGGGGGTTCGAAACGGCAAAACGTTGGAGCAGTCTCTCGAGGAAATCTGTGTTTGCGCATGAGACCTTGATTGTCTGTGGCAAAGACGCTCATCCGCCGATCTCCTCCTGTCGGCCCTGCCACTCTTCCAGCGCCCGCTGGGCCTCGGCGAGCGTCCGGTCCAGGCTGGTCAGTTCCTGAATCTCCTGGTCGGGAGGTGCCGTCCTGGAACGGAGCCGCGACCGCTTCCGCTCCTGGTCCCGCAGGGCAGACCGAATGCGGCGGCGCAAAGCGGCGAGTTCCTGCGCCAAGCCCTCAGCCTCCGAGGACGCGGATTCGTCTGTGCTCCTCTTGTCGAACGCAGCCGGGATCATGGTTCATCGTGATAAACGTTCTGCTCCAGCCGCCACGATTTCCGGCGGATTAGTGGCAGAGTGGAAGGTTTGGCGGGAAAGGCAAGCCGCGTTTGCGGCCAGCGGCTCCAACCTACAGGCTCCGCCAAATGTGACGGCCAACTAAAACATTACACACCTATGAAATGTCCAAGGTGCGGACGCCGGATGACCATCGGGGCTCCTCACCATGAAACTGAGACCCACCAGTATGAATGCGGATGTGGGAAGGTGATCTCTGCCAGCGAAGCCAAGCGCATCCGCGAAGTGCCTCCCGTAGAAGATGGCGGCGATATCCAGCCGTATCCATACGGGACGATGAAGGCTCGGCTCTATAATTTCTGAGGCGTGCGTTCCGAAAAACCGTCTGGCGGAAAAGCCAGAAGCCGAGGCGCATTGGCATTAACCCGCTCAGGCCGCGGGGCCATATCCGGGCCACAATGAACCTTCGCCCTGCCGGTGGCCCCCAGGCCGGTCGGCAGTTCCAATTGCGCTGACTTCGTCCAAAAGCCCAAGCCGTGGGCTCTTGGCATGAAACGCTTTCTGGCGATCGAAGAACTGGGCACAAGTTTTCAACCCGAGAAGCGCGTCCCGCTGGTGCGGCTTAAGGGCCATTGGCTCAAAGCTGCTGGCTTCGCCGCGGGTAATCGAGTCACCGTGACCTGCCTGTCGCCGGGCGTAATTGAGTTGCGTGCGGAAGATATGCACCAAATGCCGGAGCTGTGCGCCGCAACATTGGTCAACCGCGCGACGGCTGAGAGCGCCCCCTCAGGCCGGGTGGCCATGCTCGTTGCACAATGAACCTTCGCCGGGGCTGTCGCCCCGTGACAACGGGGCCCCGTTGCGAAGCCGCAACGCCCACCCGGCGCGGCCCCAAACGCCACCCTGCCGGATGGAGATTGCCCGTCCGGGTGAACGCAGGCGCTGGTCGGCTACGCCCAGACCGGTGGACCACGGACCCCGGAGCTGACTGCGTCTGCTCGTACCCGCTCGCTCCGAGCGCCAAAAGGCGAGGGACTGTCGGAGACATCACTGCTCAGCGCCTCTTTCCGGTCGGCACCACTCAGGCACCTTTAGCGATCCCTTAAGGGAGCCGACCGGTTTCCCGCAGGGCACCCCACGAGGCCCGGGTGGATTGTCACGCCGTCTGCCTTTCGACGTTCCGTCCCCCTCCTCGGCGCGGCGGGGAGCTCTGCTCAAAAGAGGCGGGGGCCAGGCAAACCATTCAATGAAGACTCAGCTCGACCTCGCCCGGCAATGTCTGACCTTGGCGGGAACGCCGTTCACCGAGGAAACCCTCACCGGCGGTTGGACCAAGCTTAGAATCCAAAACACCGCCGGCAAGTGCCCTGAGGAGAACCTCCGCCGGTTCTTCCCTTCCGTCGCCAGCTTCGACAGCACGGGCAACCTGGTTGCGGTTGGGTGATCCATCTGGGGGGGACGCCAAAGAGGTTCTCGCCCAGAATCCGTTTGGGCATCCACGGGCTTCCGGCCCGGTTCCGCAGGTATCGCCTGACCGCCGGCTCGGAGTCGTCAGGCTCAGGTCGAAATAGACTTCGTCCAACACTCCTCGCAGGTGCATATGAGCAAGGCCATGTCAGCAAAGCCCGGGGATGTCATCACCAAGATTGCCGTCCGGGTTGTCTTCGACCCCTACTTCGAGCGCGTCATCCTCGGCACCCACCTGGAGCAACTTCCCCGCGCAGGCCGCCAGGCACCTATCACTTATCGGGTAAAGGCGCCCCTGCCGCAGCCGGAGGTGTACCTGGAATTGCGCAACCAGCGATTCACTACGCCGCTGGAAGACCTTCTCTCGGCCGCCCAGAGCGAAGTGGAAACTCTGGCCGGTGAACTGCGGGACTGGCATGGCAACCTGCCCGAGGGGATCAACAACTCAGACAAGGCCGGCGAGATCGATGAGGCGGCAAGCACGCTCGAAAACCTCAGCTTCCCGGACGTCCCAGACGCGTTGACCGCGATCAAGGTGCTGCACCTGCCCGCTCTGGAGCTGGATTCTCGGCCCAAGCGCAATGCCGAGGTCGTCAGCATGCTTGATGATGCCATCGGGGCTCTGAACTCCAGGGCGGACGAATTGAGGGAAGCCATTGAGGACGCCAAGAAGGAACCTGACAATACCGGTGAGCGGGACGAGGAATCCAATGCCGTGGCACCGGAGGCGGCCATGACCAGCCCGGACGAGGAGGATGAGACTGATCCGCAGGAGATGATCGGCCAGATTGAGTCTTTTGTCAGCGAGTTGGAGGAGGTCAAGGGGGAACTCGAGAACGTCACCTTCCCCAGCATGATGTAGTCTCTCCGAAGCAGGGTGAGACGCCCGCTGAACGCCGGACAGAACCCCAAAGATGTCGCGCGGGCTACGCCAAGCATTGCAAGCAGCACGGGCCGGACCTCAGGGTGGGCGTCTCCCGGGAATGATCCGGCGAGCACCCCGCGAGGGAATGCAGGGGGCCGATAGGCTGCCCTGAAGGAACCCCATTGGGGGAGGATGGAGTTCTTGTGGTGTGCGTTCCCGCAGGCGGTTGGACTGGTGTTGCCCGGTAGAAGCGCAAGTAGGTGTTTCATGCGCGTTTTCAGAGGGGTCATGGGGGACTTTTGGTGACATGCACGCACCACAATCACCTCCGTTTTTGTGACCAGCAGGCCGGAGCCGTGGTTTTCTGGTGACGTGCGTGTGCCAGAAGGCGGGTTTTAAGGGAGATCATGCGGGAGCTTTTGTGACCTGAGGCCCGAATCAGCCCTATAATGGTGACATGAGCGAAAGCGGCGAACATCAGAGGCAGCTTGAAAAGCCCTTGATTGGCGCTGACAACCCAAAGGCGGAGGTAAGCTTCGAAGGCGGCGGCAGAGAGTTGCCCTGCCGGGCGGCTCAGGCGGTTGGTCATGGCGACGGCGAGGATGAAGCCCTCGATGAGGAGTCCGGTGTCGACCCAATCCAGACACTCCTTAACCGGCGTTACCCCAGGATTGCCCTGCACCGGGACACGTTGCGTCTGCTCCAGCGCGTCGAATGGCTGAACCGCAACCAAGGGGTCAACGACTTCTGCAATGACGCGATCCGCTATGTAATTCTGGCGCGCGAGGCCGGGACAGTGACGTTCAATGACCTGCACGCCGTCTCCGCCGCGCTCGATGCCAGGCTCGATGAACTCAATGTAATCCTGCTCCACTTGCACCAGGCCGTGGGTGACCTGTCCATCATCGTCGAACACCAAAGGCTCATCGGCGCTTATGGCGAGCGGCTCAAGCAAGCCGCCGCAACCGCGCGTCACAAATAAACGGAGGGCCATGGACGAGCTGCTGACATTGGCAATAGGCAAACTCGCTGATCATTATCACGTTAGTGAGGATCTCCTCAAAAGGGTGCTGCTGATTCGGGCGGTGGCCGAGTTGAACGCCCTCACAGACCGGACCAAGCCGGCCACGCCGGAGGAACTTGAAGCCGTTCTCACCAACCAGAACAAACGGCTCGACGAGGTCCTGGAAGGATTTCGAACGCAGCTCGTTCAGGCTGACAACGCTGTACAGAGTGCCAGCTTGGCGGTCGCGATGGTCGAGAGGATGGCCGCAATCCTCCGCGCACAGGTGGAGGCGCCGGCATTCAAATCCCCTGTCTGACCCGTGATCCTCAAGCGCACCAAGTCGCTCAGGCAACCCTCCAAAGCCATGGAATGGGTGAAGGAGTATTTGGATGAGGTGGGCAAGCACAAGGGGCAGGATGTCAGCCAGCTTGGGTTGGGCGTCGGGAAGAAGTACCACAGCGCGCGTCCGCCGGGCCTGCTTACAGCCCACGGCTACGTCCGGCGGCGGGTGGAGGAGATCCGGCAGCAGTTATTCCCTGGAAGCGTTGAACGCGCCGAAGCACGGGCAAACAACCGGGCCGTCCAGGAATTCGTTCGCCGGCATTGCCGGTCGCAGCGGGAGAAGAAACGGAAGATACTCGCGCTTCGGCTGATAGCGAGCATGGACCCGGACAAGGTGGAAGCAATGGTTCGCTACCCGGTTGACTTGGATCGGGTCCTGGTGGCCGCCATCGAGGCCACCTTGAGCCGAGCGGCCGCGAAATACTATCCCGGAGACGAACTGGGCTATATCGTCGGTGTCCACCATGATGCCCTCGACCGATTCGGCCGGCCCCATCTCCACGCCCACGTCTTCCTCCTGCCGCAGACCCGCAACGGTCTCCGGATCAGCATGAGCAATCACAACTGCCCGGGCCGCGACGGGAAGTTCATAGACGTTTTGTCGGAAACCCGGGACCAGTTCTGCGAGATTGCCGCCAACCTCCTGGACGCCATGGCACCCGCGCGTTACCGGAGCTTTGCCGCCCAGGAGTGGGAAGACCTGGCCAAGGAAATCAGCATGAAGACCGCTGAGACGGTGGCCGCGAGCAGGCGGATGAGCCCGGAACGAACGCGGCACTATGCCATCAACACGTTCATGTTCTACGTGAAGAAGACCCACCCAGCCTGGCTGCGGCGGCGGCTTGGCACCCTGAAAGAGAGAATCCAGAAGCTGTCGCAGGCCAGGCGAGCAGACTTGATTTCGGAGCTGGAGTTCATTTACGAGGGGATTGAAAGCCGCATCGCCCGCGCAGGTTTCGAGGCACGGCGCGGGCTCCTGCACAACATCCTGCCTGCTTTCCAAGCCGAACGGGTGAGGTGCGAAACCCGCGATTGTTGCCTGGAGGTGACCCGCACTTGCCTCGTCCGATGGAGGACGGTGGGCAACCGGAGAGGTCTCATAGAGCGGCTCTTGCAGGAGGTGGACGACCGCCGGATGGCTTCCCGGATCAGCATGCTGGCCGAGATGGCCCTGATGGATTTGCACTTCGCGGCAGCCAGTTTGGCTCCCAACCCGCCTGCATGGATCCAGAGACTGGACCTGTGCGCCGAGAATGAGAGGCTTCCCAATAAGGATATGCTGGACCGGAGGGAGCCGGAAACCGAGGTGGAGCCCCCAGCACCGGACCTGGACCCTGCGGCAGCCGATTTGCGTCCCGCGCTGCCGACCGAATCGCCCACAACCGTCTCGTCAGAGCCAATCCTGCCGCGGCCAACTCCGGCCGCCCCGGCGCCGAAATGAATGCCCACAAGGGGGCCAAACAAAAGGCATGGAAGAGCGCAACCATGCGAGTGTCCTTGTCGCGCAGAGCCCGGACGGAACCTGCAAGCGGACGGTTACGATCGTTGAGTATGGCTCGCCTTTGAGATTGGCAGCCAAGCCGGGGCGCAAGCTCTTCACCGACAGGCAAGGGAACCTCTGCACCTCGAAGTTCCCCGGGGCGGTCGCCAGCCGAGTCCTCTACCTGCAGCTACGACCGGACGGACAATTCTGCTTCAGCGGGAACATCGAGGACGCCACCCTGTTCACCAGCGCCTCCCACGTCCTTTCCAGGGTCATCCATATGGTTCAAATCAATTGCGAGCATTGCGCGGCCATCGAAATTGGCAACGACCAGCGGACCACCAGAGTCGAATTGCCGCAACGAACGAATTTCCAAAGCGCCAGCTTGAAAGCCAGGGCGAAGGCCGACCGAACCGGCCGGCCGGTCCCCATTACGGTTCCCAAGCCGGGCTAAGGCCGACATTTACTTGGCACTTACGCGACTGCAGCACCAGCAGTTCCACAGGTACGCCAATCAGCCTCCGCGAACCTGTTCTGTCTCGCTCCCCACCTAGAAAGGATGAGGTGGAAGGACCATAAACCCTCCAGCAGCGGCTTAGAATGGAGGTAGCGAAACAATGTCCGGTCTGATGCGCGAATCAAATGGCTGATATGCCCGCCAAACAAAAGAGCCAAATGCGAGCACTGTACATCCAGACTTTCTCGAAGCAGGCTCAGGTGGACGGTGAACCGGCGTGGGCCAACCCGTTTCACGGGCAGATCTTTGGCATCTATGTTCTCGGAGAATTGAACAGCCAACCGGCCGCGCTGGTGCTCGCCCCCGGCCAAGAATGTGAATTGCCCGGAGTGGATCTTGTTTGCTGCCCAACCGAGGCCGAGATGCTCAACCGGTTCTGGGCGTTGTTCAAATCCGGGCCGCCGGAGAACCTGGTGACTTACAATGGGCGCAGATACACGATTCCCTGCCTCTACTGGCGAAGCGCGCTTCATGGCGTGGAAATCGCCAACCCGGATTTGCTGCACGACCGCTACAAACCCGGTCCGCACGTGGACCTGGCCGACGTGCTCACCTATCACGGCCTTCTGCGCATTCCAGCGCTTGCGGTCCTGGCTTCCCAACTGAACATTCCAATGCCTTCGCTGGAGGAGGGCGATGCCATTCAACAGATGATCAACGCCGCCCTCGCGGCGCCCAACCCGGCCATGCTGCAGATGCTTGCCCGGAACGGAGTCGAGTACGCCGGCGTCATTGCCCGGATCTGCGCGCATTGGCGCAAGCAGTTGAACAAAACCGCCTATCGATGAAGTCAAAACGCAAGGGGTTCACACTGGTTGAGGTGGTGGTCGTGGTGGTTGTGGTCCTCGTCCTGGTGGCCATCGTCATCGCTCGATTTGGGAGGGTCACGGAGAACGCGCGCAATGCGGTCATCCACAACTTCCTCAAGGATTGCCGAACCGTTTATGTGCGGCTCAGCTACGGGCAGCCCCCTGGCTATGTCGCCATCACTAACGTGGTGTCGCTCAAGGATTACGTGGCCGGCACCACGTTGGGCGAGGTGCAGGCACAACTGAACGGAAACGCCTTGGTTTTAAGCCAGATACCCGAAAGCATCTTCAAGGACAAGCGCACCACCCTGAGCATCAGTTACCCGCAGAACACTTATGACGGGGAGGGCGAGGATGTGTTTCTAGGGAAGGTCCTCTGGTAAGGCCAAACCAATTGCTTCCATCCGAGGTCAGCGGACAGTTCGTCTCGCCTGGAGGAGCATGCCGTCAGCCTAAGGGCCGATTCCCACAACGGCCATCAAGCGATCTCAGCCAGTGAAGGGGAGGATACCGGAGTTTTCTCGCTGGGCAGGAGTTCGTTGTCCGGGAGAAAGAATGTCTGGCAGGAGGCGGAATAGTGGACGGCCGCCTCTGCTGGTGAACCGTCCAATTCCTGGGCCCGCTCCAGGTCGTCTGCCAGGGACTCGGGCGTGGCGACCTCGCTAAAGGGCACCGTCCGCAAATCGCGATTGCCGTTGGCCTGCCGCAGAAGCGTCACGCGTTTGATCTCCGAGGGCTTGAGTGCGGGAAAGCGACTCACAAATGCCAGCGTCTCCGCGACCAGTTGTTCGCGATCGGGGGCCTGCCTGGGAATGTTGGCGCTAACGATTTGCTCGCGCAGCAGCGCCCGGGCTTTGGCTGCGTTTGCCTTTTTCTGTTCGTGATCGGTCATAAGCGTCTCCGGGTTGCGCAACAGCGCCTGGGCCTGAGCCATTGAAGGATCTTCCGCGTTCTCCAGGCGAGAGAGCAGTTCCCCGTATACCAAATTGAATTCCATGCCGGGCTTGAGGCTGGCCCAGACTTTGGCGACCAGATCCACACGGAGTTGGAGGGGGACACGGCTGTGCCTCTGCTGCAGCTTCATGCCTCCATTATAGGTTTGGCCGGGCCGGCACTCGGGCAGAATGCAGCCAATCACAATGCCGCGAATTACAATGGAAGCGTGAGTGACACCCAGACCAGAGCCATGGACATCCGCCAATTGCGCGAGGAGAAGCCCAAGCTGGGCTGGCTGGCTGAGGTTCGGTTCGGCATCCTGCACAATCACCGGAAACTTGATGAGTTGGAAGTACTGGTGAGCGCCCATCTGAAAGCCGCCGGGCCGTTCAAGGTTGCCACTCGCCAAAACCTTTTTGAGTTCTCTCCCGATGGGGAAAGAGTGAACCTGGTCATCCGTGAAGGGCGGAAACCGGAAGGATTGCCTTACCAGGCGGTGCCCGAAGCCGTGCAGCTCTTTTGCAACGAAGCCATTATCCTGCACAAGAACCAACATTTGTTCTGGCATCTGACCGAGGATGAGGTCCGCCAGCTTGCGGCTGAGTTCCGGGACGTGGCCGGATCCGGCAGTATCCTGGTCAAAAGAGGACGCCATGCCCTGCTCCTGCAGATCAAGGATGGGAGGCTCGACCTGAGCGCCTGCGACAATCTCTGAGCCTCTGAGCCGCCCGGCTCGATGACCTGCGCGAGTCTTCAGCCCCGGGCAGGTCCATAGCTATTACCCACGGAGAGGTTGCCGGTTCCCCTGAGCATCCATGCTCGCCCTTTCCGTCTGGCCATGGCAGGGAAGAGACCAAGTGGCCGGATTGAGGCAAATGGGATGGGCGCGCAATACAATGGAGGATGCTGGATAGAGTCGCACGCACACTGGCGGCCCAGGTCCCCGATTACAGCAACTGGGCGTACGCGGGGCAGGCCGCCTCGCTCCTGGTGCTGGCCACACCGCACGTGGGCTTGGCGTCTCGCCTGATGCAGCCCGCCGCGCTCTGGATGCCGGGCGGTCTGGTCATGCCGGAGGCGGCGCTGGGAGTTCTCACCGTTTCCCTGGGCAGTTTGATCGCGTCCAAACTGGCCGTCAAAAACAATTGGGGGATGGTCCAGCCTCGCAAACGGCCCAAACAGCTCGACATCAGCCTGGGCCGAATGACCTTCAACGAGGAGGCGCTTTTCACGAACATCATTGCCTTTGGCGCCATCGGTTCCGGCAAAACCTCCGCCGTCATCTATCCGATCCTCAACTCCATCACCGCGCTCTACAAAAACGAAGACCCCAAGGAACCGGACGCCAAGTGGGGCGGATTTGTCCTGGACGTCAAAGGCGATTTCCACCAAGCACTGATCTATGTGATGCAACAGCATGGCCGCGACCTTCTGGAGGACCTGGTGGTCATCCGGCCGGACAACGACTATTACATACTGGAATTTGAGGAGGTCACCACCGGGGAGCATTTCCTGGTAAGCTGCATGGGCGGCACTTCGATGCAGGAATGCGATCTGGTGCTGGAAAGCGCCGTGGGACCTCCGGAGGTCCTCGCCACCGACCCGTCCGGCAACAAGCTGCTGCTGCTCGATGAAGCCGGCGGCGGGGAAAAGTTGTCCTCGCACCTCTTCAGCGACCGGGGCACTTACCTGCGACCGGAGGTTTACGCCCGGCTCAAACAACTTGAATTCGACGTCACCGGAAAGTCCGTTCGCTGGCTGGGATGGCGCGAGGAAAGGAATGGCCGGCTGAGCCGGGTCTCCCACACCCACAAGCGCCAAACGATTTATGCTCGTGACGCTCGGGGCGGCACCATCACCACCGAGAAACCCAAACGCCTGCGCTACCTGGGGGTGCATTCGATCAACAACGGCCTGACCTATAACCTGGTACCCCGCGGCGCTGCTTCCACCGAAGCCGCGGGCCGGATCATGTCGGTGGCCGAGGTCACCGGCAACTCGTTTGGGAGCGACAACGCCTATTGGTCGAATGCTTCGGAAAAGCACATCGGCCTGTGCATTGAGCTGTTCCGGCAGGTCGAAGGAGAAGGCCCGTCCAGCCGCGAGTGCAGCGTCAACGACATTCAACGGTTCACCTCAAACGAGAACGCTCTCAAAGAGTACCTGAACAAGCTCGAAGCGGTGATACGCCGCAAACAGGAGATGGGGGCCAACGAGAGCGAAATACAACTCCTGCGCAATTTGAAGGACTACTTCCTGGGCGAATGGATTCCCCATGATCCCAAGACCAAGGGAAGCATCGCCTCCTGTGTCACCAACCTCTTCGGCGATGTGACGCGCAACGCCCAATTGCTCAAGACGTTTTGCCAGCCCTCCCGTTTCAGCTTCGAGGACTGCCTGAACAGCGGCAAGGTCTACACGCTCGTGCTCAGCGCCTATCCCAACGCGCAGATGCTCATTGGCACCTGCATGAAATTGGACTTCCAGCAGGTGGTGCAAAAGCGCACCCAGGCGGCGCCCGTGAACAAGCAGCGGTTCCTGGCCTTCGTCGCCGACGAATACCAGTTCTTCATCACCACCTCCGGCGGCGCCGGCAAGTCGGGCGGAGACGAGAAGTTTCTGTCGATCGCCCGGCAGTCGCGGATCCTGAACCTGGTCTGCACCCAGGCGGTCTCTATGCTGCTGGCTGTCCAGCGCGACGAGAACAAGATCAACGCGTTTCTGGCGTGCTTTGGCGGCCGGGTCTTCATGCAAAACCTGGACGCCAAGACCAACAAATTCGCCGAAGAAACTTTCGGCCAGGTGTGGCACGAGCGCGAAGATTTCCAGGGGCACGATTTGAGGCTCTCCAGCGCGGTGGAGGCAAAGGCGCCCTCCATCAGCCGGCGCAAGGAGAAGCAGCACCGCTACGAAGCTTCCTATTTCACTCAGCTGCCGAAATTCAAGGCGGTGATGTTCAACAAGGAGGAATCTCATCCGCGGCGCCGCATCGTGGAAGACGATCTGTTCGGAAGCGCCTCCCGATTTGACCGGAAAAGGCTGGCGGCTGCGGCCAACGATTATTACCAGGCCTATATCGAGAACCGCGCCTGGCAATTGGGGATTGGCCACCTTTTCGACGCGCGCGACAACCTCAAGCCGACAGACCCCAAGGAACAGGAGCATCGCGCCAAGGGAATTCTGCGTTCCTGGCGCAACAATCTCCCCATCGGCGCCCCCGAGGCCGCCGCAGAAGGCGAAGCCCCTTCCAGTGCCAAAGAGGAGTCTGATTTCGAGGGTGATGGCAACGAAGGGAGCCCAGAAGGAAATACAGCCGGCATCACGGAGGAAGCCCAAAAGCAGATTATGCAGGAACTCGGCTCGCCCAAACCGGAGGACCTGTTCAAATATGTCGAAGAGAACAAATCCTGGCTTTCCGATTTGGAAGCCAGCCAGCGCAGCGACCCTTTCTACCGGCCGGAGGATGACAAGATTACCGTGCCCGCGACCGCCAGTGAAGCGGAGCCGCCGCCCAACGAGCGGACCAGCGATTTCGACGCTGACCTGGAAAAGATGGTAAACGGAATCGAGCCACCCAAGGGAGTCGAAAAAGCCACGCGCGGACAGGCAGCCAACCGCGTCTTTGCAAACCTCGACCGCGTGCCGGACAACTTGCAGAATCCGGATGCAGAACGGCGGACCGGCACATAGGCGCCTCTTCGACATTTCGGAGGTCTCCTGTCCAGACTCCTGCAACCGGCCTCAGCAGGAGAAGGGCTGCCATTTCCGTATGGGACCGGACCGGTTCACCTGCACGAAGTGCCAATTGCGCATTTGGCGCAACTTTCTGGGGTACGAATTAACCCCGACGGACCTTCAGGAAATGCTGCACGGCGACAAAGTGACGTCCGCCGAGAAAACATTGACCCGGAAAAAGGACGGCCAGGAGATCACTATCCGGGGCAGGTTGATGTTCGATCAGGAGTACAGAGTACGCCTGGCGCCCAAGATCAAATCGAAACTGGCCACCGAGGAGACTTGTCCCAAGTGCGGGACCGGCAAGCTGCAGCTAATCACCAGCATCGATGATTCAAAATGGTATGGCTGCAGCAGCTATCCGCAATGCCGGTTCACCAAGACATACCTCCCGCATACCTTCAAACCGGCCACGCCCGAAACCAGCGGTCGCGTGATTAAATCGAATGCCGAAGCCGGAGACAGCAGCGCCAATGGGCAAAACGCCGCGGGTGACGGCCATGGTCAGGCGTCAACGGTGAAGATGCGGAAGGGGAATTCGCCACAGAAAACGCCCAACGGAAAGGCGGAGCCCAAGAAACAGCCCGGACCCGTCATCGCCGATAACGGAGCAGCGAGCCAAGTTCCCAGCGAGGCCCCGGGGCAACAATCCTCGCCAGAAAAGTATCGGCATATTCCGCGATTCATTCTGGAGATGCTTCATTTGGCACCAGCGCCCGAGATCGTGGCACCCGAACCAAGCCGTCCAATTTTGAGAACTCCTTCAGGACGGAACCACTGAGCTGTCTCGATTCTTCCAAACCTTGCGTTTTATCTGGTCGGGCGGCCAGAACTTGGCCCATTTCTTCTGCTTCAAGACCGTAATGAGCTTGTCCAACTCAAGCAGCGAATCGTTGGTGGCTTCGCAAAAACTCAGGAAGAGGTTCGCGTCGATGAAGAGGATGGGCCTCAGATCAGGAAGAATTTCCTCACTTCCGGCCCCGTTCCTCTTTGGGGACCTCAAGATTCAACTGAACCGCAGGTCCCTGATGGCGCCGAGCCAGAACCTTTCGATAGCTGCGCTCGCGCCGGCGGCGATCCCGGGCCTCGCGAGAAAACAGCGGGCGCCAAGACAACGCCGCCACGACCGTCGCGATAATTGCGGCGGTTCCCAACAGCGAAGGTTCGCTCAGTGCCAACATTCCGGCCAAATGAATAGTCGAAACTGGTCGCTCTGCCAAGCGTGTCCAAACCTCGGATTTGCCAGGGAATCAGCTTTCGTCCGCTCCTGCCATAACGCCCTAAAGCCGGAGGTGCCGAGATTTCCGCGACGAAGCTTTAGGAGTGGTGGCAGTAGGTTCCTATGCAATGGAGGGCGGGGCGAAGGTGAACGGATCCACTTCCAGCTTGCCGCTGCCCAGAATCGCCTTGCTGAAGGCTTCCTTCAGAAGATCCTGCGCGACGCGTTTGGGCGAACGCCCCGAGGGATAGCACCTCGCGTCGGCCTCGATCTCCACGGCATCCTTGGACTGCTCCGCGCGCTCGGCCAAAGCGGCGGCCCGCACATTCATCTGCTGTTCCCGCTGGTCCGGATCGGGAATGGCTGCCAGTCGGAAGTAATCGGACAAAGCCCCTTCGACCGATTCGTCCACCAACTCGGAAACCATTTTGGCGCTCTGGGGGCCGCTGTAAACCGAACCTTCCAGGTTCTTGAACTCAAGCGACGAAGGCAGGCTGGTTTTGAAGAACTCCAGAGAACCGCGCAACACATTGTGCAGCACCTGGCTGGCCGCCTTGGCGACCGCCGAGGTCTTGGAATTGGCAAGCTCGCCCTGGACCCGGGCCTGAGGATTGAGTGCTTTGACAACATCTTCGGGTGATTCGGAAGCCAGGCGGGACAGGGCCGTCGGGGTCAGCGACTGGACCCGAATCCGGGAATCGAGCGCCGCTTCCAGCTTGGCGTGGTAGTCTGGCACGTTCTCTTTTCCGAATCGGTCCAGATTTTGCGCCAAGCGCTGGTTGTCGGTTTCGATAGACTCGTAGAGCGCCAGCGCCACGAGCGCCTCGGTCTTGGTCAGGTTGTAGGCGCCAGCCAAAAAGGAGGCTTCGCGCGTGTACTCCTCCGTTGAACGGCCGCTCGAGAAACAAATCTCCTTGAGCAGGGCGTTGGCTTTCTCCTCCGGAAGATCCCGATAAAGGGCGCAGGCGCTGCGCAAGAGCAGGCCGCGCGACCGGGTCACTTCGGGGATGCCGGCGCTCCTGGCCGACAACCGTGGCATTAGCGAACGCGGAGGCGCCAGGGTCTCCGCCTCAGAACCTTTGGAACACAAGTAACCCGAGGCGCACGAGGTCAGTAACTGGCGGGCGGCGTCGAATTTGCGGTAGAGGTCCGCGGGATTGGAAAGCGGGGCGGGGGTTTTGGTGAAGCGATCGGTAACTTTGTGCTCGTTTTCGGCCTGCAGGGCTTCAAAAGCCGCGGCGCAGGGGATCGGCTCGCCAATACCCCAGTAAGCGCGGAGCAGGTCACGTGAAACGTAATTCAGCAAAGCGGCCTGCGCCGCCTGTTGGATAGTCTGCTCGTGATTCGGCAGCTCCACCCCAAAACTCCGAGGGTCAGCCACCAACCGGGACAGCTCAGTCCCGAAATCCAGCTCGGTCCCATCCGACATTCTGGAGGGAGGCCGCGATGGAATACCTGAATCGCGGGCGAGGTAATTCAGCACAGCCAGGCCATACTGCGGGATCGTGCGCCGTCCCGAACCCACTGCCTGGCAAAACTCTTCAAGAGGGCGCATTTTCTTGGCGCTGGCATCGAGCAAGCTTGCCATGAACCGTTCAAACAGGTCTTTCACCTCGGCCTTCTGGGCCTCGGAGAGCGGGCGGCCCAGCCGCTTTTCCGTATAAGCGGCGATCCGCAAGGGGAGCTTGCTCCGGGCAAAGTTGTCCAGGGAAGCCACCGCATAATCCAGGCGCTGGCTTTGGCCCAAAGCGCGATCGAGCCTCTCGGTGGCTGCATCCTGCCATCGGCTCTCGGCCGGAGAACCGACGATGTCGGTCAAGGTCACCTTTCCATAAACCGGGCTGTTGGGCTGCGCGCCGGCGAACGCGCGTTCGGACTCCAGGACGGCGGACAGGGAGCCCAGGCGTTGCTCGATGGTCAGGAAATCACCTTCGAATGAAGCGTGCCCCAGTTCGCGGGATTGTTCCGCCGTTTGGCAGAAGGCCTGGCTGTAAGGCGAAAGAACCCGCACCAGGTCCTTTTGATAAGGCTTGAGAGGCTTCTCGCCTTGGTGGGGAAGCAGAAAACCATGATTGTCCTGAAAGAAGTTTCGCACATGGTTGAAAACAAAGGCGCCGGCGAGGCCGTCGACGCATTGCCGGAACAGCCGGTTGAACCGCGCCGTGGGTCGAAAGCCCGTCTTTTCATTACCCGCCAGGATGTAGGAAAGGTCCGGAGAAGCATCCAGCACCTCGATCTCCTGGTCGGGATTCGACACGGAAATCTTCAGGTTGATGCAATTGCCCTGCAACAGCGCTATTTTGTGTTCGCGCGAGCCAAACTCATCCGGGGAGGTCATGCTCTCCAGCATTCCCGTCGGGACCTCCACCATAAAGCTGTCGGAATCGCCCAGTCGATGAATGTGCCTGAGAAAATCGCGCGCCTCCTTGTCCGAGGGGGAAAGTTCCAGGCGCAGCACGTCCTTCCCCAGCGCCGTGGCGTTGCGGACGAACAAGCCTCCGATGGCGTGGAAGGCCTTTTGCATGCCTATCCCATTCTACGGCCATTCTACGACTGAAACGGGACGATACGGACAGTTTCTGCAGCCCAACCCGCCCAATGCCGGCGGCCGGGGACTACAATGGGGCAGAGTCTGTTTGCATGCAAACCGCGCCTAACAATTGAACTGCCGGAGTTGAAAACACCCGGGACACTGCTCACACTGCCTGGAAGATCGAAGCAAGAACGCTTCGCGAAACATATTCTCTCGGCAGGAAGCGAAAGTGAACAACGATTTGCAAAGCCCCGCGTTCCGAGAGCGGTGGGCGTATATCGCCGAGCCAGGATGGGAAGTCAATCAGGAGGTCTTCAACCGGGCCGGCCGCCGTAGCACCAAAGTCCTCAACTGCGCGATTCCCATGCCGCAAGCCAAACGGCTCACGAATGCGGTGTTTCCGGCGGGATGGGATGCCGACAAATGCCTCGTCGCCAGTGTCGGCCGCAAGGCCCGGCCAGAATTGGAAAACTGGGAATACACCCCGCAAATCCGGGCCGTGCCTCAACTCCCGCATTTCAAGACTTTGCCCCCGGAGCACAGCTTGCTGGTGCGCTCGCCCTGGTTCCAAAGCCCATCCCAGGCAACCGGCATCGCCATCAACGCCCGGCACTTGCGTTACCACCACCAACTCTGGAACGAGTTGCGGCCCAAAACGCTGCGCGGCGTGCATACCACGTTGGTCTTTGTCACCCCGCAGCTTGGCTACAGCCTGGCGCCTCATATCAAGTTGGACAAGGCGTTCCACTATTTTGCCGCGCTCTCCCGCTGGGCTGGCCCGGCACAGTTGTTCCCGGCCAAATACCTCTACCCGGATGCAGCGCTCGGCTCGGGGCAACAGCGCGTGCCAGCACCCATCTTTGCGGATCTCCTTCCCTGGGTGGGAGGCAGCAGCTTTCCGCTCATTGACGGGACGCCGGACCCTTGGGGCAAGATTGCCCGATTTGAGGGGCCGGATTATTTCTACGGCTACCCCTTTAATGCCATCACCAACCCGGTGGAAGACGCCACCTTGCAGCAGCGGATTCTGGGCAGCACGCTCCTTCCCAACGGCCAACTGACCCGGGCGCGCGCTTCCGAAACCCTCGCGTATGCCACACTGGATGCGGAACTGAACCGCGCCCTCAAGCTGGACCGCGAAGCATTCCAGGAAGCCTATTGCCTGGCACGTGGCGTCGTCACTCACGACGGATTGCCGTTCCAACTCCCGGTCGAGATGCAAACGGCCGTCTTTGCCATCGTGCTCACGGCATGGGAGTTGGAGATGGACCATCCCGGCAATTTGACCAGCTTCACCCTGAAGACCCGGCACGCGGCGATTCGGGGCTACAACTTCTACCAGCGGATTGAGCCTTACTACTCCAACTTCATGCGGTTGGTTGGCGACCTGGCCAAGAACCCGGATTTCGAGGTCTATCCGCTGGCCACGCACCTGACGCATTCGTGGCTCGGTGGAAACCTTTGCCTTTCCAATCAGCGGTCGGAATCGGAGAAGACGCTGGGCCCGCAGTTCATGCGCAGCTACTACCAGCAGCAACTGGACTGGTTCATGGGCGTGCTCAACCTCTGGAACACCGTCGAATTCCGCAAGGGCAGCGACTTGGAAAACCAACTGGAGTTTGCCGGCCTGGCCATGCACCAGATGCAACCGCATTTGGCCTTTGATTCCCATTCTTTCCAACGCCCGTTGAAGCGTGCCTCCTTTTGGCCCGACCTGCATCCCGAGTGGTTGCGGTTGGACCAGGAATGGCGGGCCGATGAGCTTCCTCAGCTCGAGGAGAGGTAGACCCACCGGGCAGCCACCGCGACCGCAGTTTACAAGCCGAGCACGGCTGAATCTGTCATCTCTGCCTCGGTTTTTTCGTCGTTTAAAAAGCTTCGCTCAAAAGCCTTTGAAGGCAACGATGCTTCACGATCAAAAAACCCAGGAAATCGTCGCGGAAATCCGCAATTACAACATCTCCATTACCCGGGAGCAAAGGCTCGAGCTCTTCACCGACGGTCTGTGCGAAAATCCCGGGGCAATGCATATCGGCCTTTTTGCGCGCCAGGGCAACAGTTGCTTGTTCACCCGCCACACGTTCGTCGGCCACGGCACCTGCAACGAGGCCGAGTACATCGCGGTGAAAACCGGCCTGACCATCCTCCAAGCCCTGTATCCCGAGCCCGGTGTCCCCGTGGTGGTCTTTTGCGACTCGCAACTGGTCACCAACCAGGTCAACAACCTCTGGAAATCGTCGGGCAAAATGACGGACTACTGCATCTTTCTCAAGCGCCTGCGCAAGAGCTACCCCTTTACGCTGCAAAAGATCCCGCGCAGCCAGAACGAGATGGCCGACGGGCTGGCCCAGAAATACATCCTCAAGAACTCCGGGCGGTGCATGACCCTGGAGCACGGGAGGTTCAACGTGCTCAAGCAGGTGCCCGCGACGGTCAAGCGCAGCGATACCTACCAGGCGGTCACCAGCCAGCCATTCCGGGATTATCTGGCGCAGCACAATCTGCACGGCGAAATGCAGCGCCTGCTCCAGTTGGCCGGCGAGGGCAACACCGGGGCGGCCATCGCACTGGCCCAAAGCATTCAGGAGCAGGCGGGAGCCATCCTGCTGGCGGCGCCCAAGACCAACGATTTGGTGGCTCAATGGCTGGGCAACACCATTGAGCTGATGCAAAAGGGCCTGGAAATGGTGGTGGCGGCGTTGCGGCAGCGAGCGGACCTCGTGGAAATCCAGTACATAATCGAGGAGCTGTCCGGGGCAGATATTGGCGAGCCGGAAATGTATTCGGAACAAGTCGGATATCTGCGGGAACGAGGCCTTCCTGAGATTGCACGTGCGCTCGACGAGGCGGACGAGTGCTTCGCCTGATCGTGGCAATACAGGTGCCACAACAGGCACAAAGAGCAGCCGCGCGGACTTATAATGGTTAAAGCGGTTCAGAAACCGCTTGGCCAAACATGAGCCGACCCCGAAGAATATCATTGTGGGAAACGGTTGGGCTGCTCTCCCTGGGCGCTCTCACCGTCGTGTGTTTGATGCCGACCTTGCGAAGAGACTATGCCGGGTCAGGTTTGCGCACCTCCCTCCTGGCCACAATCGGCGCCTGCCTCATTTATCCGTCCGCCATCCTGGTTTACACCCGGAAAGCGATCTCGCAGCGCGATGGGGACTGGAAGATAACCATGTTCATCCTCGGCATCACCTACGTGCTATTCCGTTTGGTCCGGTAGCCGACGCATCAATTCCCATGATCCTCAATTCCTATCTGGTCACCCTTCGGGACGAAGCCCAGCAGATTTCCAAGCGACTGGTGCAGGCGAGCAGTCAGGCCAAGGTCCGCGCCCAGATGCAGCGGGAAAGGTGCAAGGTCATCGCCATTGAACCGCGGCCTAGTCCGTTCCTGGAGGCACTGAAAAAGGGACGGCTGGAGATCGGCGACCCTGCCAGCAAACGCGAACTGGCGACCTTCAGCAACAACCTGGCGTTGATGGTCGCCACCAAGGTCAACACGGCCAACGCGTTTCAAATCCTGGCCGAGTCCACACCTAAGGAACGGTTTCGCAGGATCATCATCGACGTGCGCCGCCGCATCACCGATGGCGAGAGCATTTCCCAGGCGCTGGCAAACTATCCGGAAGCTTTCGACGATGTTTATGTGGCGATTGTGCAGGCATCGGAAACCTCCGGCCAGTTGCCGGTTGCGCTCCGGGAGCGAGCCAAGGCTTTGAAGCGCGCCGACAAGGTGCTGCGCAAGGTTAAGAACGCTTCAATTTATCCCGCCATCGTGCTCGTCATCGCACTGATCGCCGTGATGATCTTCTCGCTCCTGGCGGTGCCGGCCCTGGCCACCCTATACAAGGGAACCGGAGTTCAACTTCCCCTGATTACGCGCGCGATCGTGAAGGTATCCGAGATTCTGCGCAGCAGTCCATTGGTTGTAATCGGAGTCCTCTCCATTCCCGTGTTTCTGTTTATGCAGCGCAAAGTCATCCTGGCCAACAAACGGCTCCAGCGGTTGCTATTGAGCATCTTCATTATCCGCGATTTGGTTGCCAAAGGCGCCTGTCTTCGCATTCTGCAATTGCTTCACCAGTTTTCCACCGCCAACGTGACAATGCCCAAGCAGCTTCACCTCTGCCAGAAGGTTGCCGGAAACGTTGTTTTCACTGAAGCGCTGGAACGTATCAAGAGCGCGATCCAAACCAGTGGCGTGAGTTTGTCGGAGGCATTCAAGAGGGAGAGAACCTTTCCACTTATCATCGCGGGAAATATTCAGGCCGGGGAAGCCACCGGCAGCCTGCCAGAGGTGCTGGGGAACCTGACCGATTACTACATCGAGGATCTTGATGACGCGGTCACCCGCTTTACGGCCGTCATCGAACCGGTCATGATCATCTTTCTGGCGGCGGTCATCGGCGTTATGGTTATCGGGATGTATCTGCCGCTCTTCAACCTGGCCTCGGTGCTCAATAAGACCCACTAAGAGAGGGGGAAAAGATGTGTACATCACCATTTCCACCTGCATGTGCCGTCATGCCTCCAATCAAATCAGACGTCTGGCTGAGCAACCCATCTTGGCCACCCGCTGAGGCTGCACTGGGGCTCGGGTATCCATAAAGACGATTCGCGCTCGGGACACTCCCCGCATCGAATCCTCCCAACCCTGCGTCCGACGCCGAAATCCCATCCGCATACACCGCCAACCGGCCCCGCCTTTGGGTCACGCGCAAACAGCGTCCACCGGTTATTGACACAGGTGACATCGATACGGCTGCACACACTTGCTCACCTGCTTCACCTCTCCGTGTTTCCGGTAAACGAATCGCACGGCCCGCCGCTCCCGCACTCCCCGCGTCAGGATCTCGAACGTCTCCAGCTCCGCATCCCCGGGCGCAAGCGGCCGGATCGAGAGCACCTCGTCCAGGCGGCTCAGTGAGTACGTCATCCAGTTGCGCCGTCATCTTCTCGAAAGCCGAACCCAGCACCGGCTGAAGCGAAGTCCCTCGGTACTGCGCAATCGTCCGCTGCGCCACGAACAACCCCACGATCTCCTTCTCCGTCAGCTGCATCCGCAGAAACTTTGGCACCGACCTGGTGAAGAAATAACCTTTCTTGGGCACGTCGAACCCAATCGGCATCTTCAGCCGCCTCCTCATGAAATCAACGTCCCGCTTTACCGTCCGCACTGACCTCGAATTCCCGCGCGAACGTCCTCGAATTCGGATACTCCTTGTCCTCGATCCGCCGGTGCATCCGCATCATCCGCTCCGTCGCAAACCGGCAATGCCCGTACCCCTGTGCATCCACCGGCCCGTCAGGGCCCCCGGCCTTCCTGCCTCGCTTTTCTTCTTTTTCATGCCTCCATCCTACCAAATGGGGTGCGACAGATAGAGGGATACTCCCAAAGATTTTTCAACAAACTTATCCAAACCCGATCCCCCGGTGCTCCCACGAAAACAGGTTCTTGACAAACCGTGTAGTGTGTAGTATATGATACACATGAGCAATGCCCTGGGCACTTACCTGAGGAAATGCCGGACGCAAAAACAGGACCGGGAAGGCAACACCTTCTCTCTCCGCCAGCTCGCCGGCCGCATCGGCGTCGAGCCCTCCTATCTCAGCAAGATCGAACGGGGACTCGAGCCGCGGCCCTCAGAGGCCACCACCCGTGCCCTGGCGCTGGAATTGGGCGAAGACCCGGACCTGCTGCTGGCCATGGTCGGCAAAGTGTCCCGCGACCTCCAGGACATCATCTGCAAGCGCCCGCAGATATTCGCCCAACTCATCCGCGAACTGAAAAACATGCCAGACAAAGCCGTCCTTCGCCTCGTGCGCGAAGTGCGCGACGGAAGCTGGTGAACCAAAGAAAAACCTATGATCGAACTGCATTCCGATGAATTAGCCGTCAGTTTCCCTGACTTGCCCCATCACCCGAGCCTGACCATTGACTTCCAGCGCACCCTGCGCATCCCGGACGATGGTCGCGACTACCCACTGCCGCCCGGTTTGGGCTCCTTCCCCTTGCGCCACATCGACGATTTCGCGCCGCGCGTGCCGGCGGGCTGGCTCCAGCGCGGCGGTGTCCTGCTGCCCATGTGGCAGTCCGAGGCCCTTTGGCTCAGGTTCGACAGCGGCTACCTTGCGGACCGCGAGACCGCCTACCCATTCGCGGTCAAAATCGCCACCGGCAAGATCAGCGCCATCACCGGCGAATCGTGGCAGCGCGGCCTTAGCCGCAACCCACAGGACTACCTCGTCGTTCCCCAGCAGCCCTGGCTCGACGGCTACTGCGTTCAGAAAGGAATCATCCGCCAGTTCGTGGCCATGCCTCTCGGCGAAGGCTACTCGGCCGAAGAGCAGATTACCGGCAAGGCGGAGTTCGGCGGCATGCAAATCGAAATCTTCCCCATGCGCCCGGAGGTCTTCGACCGCCGCTTCCCCGTCATCAAACGCCGCCATGCCCGCGACCTGTCCCTTGCCGAGGACCGCATCTGTTGCTGTTTGGAAAGTTCCCCCGGAATGGGTCTCGCTCCCGGCGGCCGCATGCGGCAGGAAATCTACGCCGACCCCTTCTCAATCCACGACTGGGACACAGCACACGGCAGCCGCTGCTTCATTCACTTGGTCAATTCCACCACCTGGCAGGCCATCACCGGCCAGCGTCCGCCCTCCCTGCCGCCCACGGCCCGTGACTACACCCAGGCCGGCTATCCCTGGTTCGACTACTACGACAATGAACTAAAAGCGCTCGACGGGTCGAAGCCCCTGGCCGCCCTCAAATCCGTGAAAGAAAAAGCCGAGGAAAAGCGAGCCGCCCCCCTGCCGGAAAACGAAACAGTGTCCATCACGAACATCGTGAACCTCCGCGCCGGCCTGAAGACCAACCAGGTCCGCGAAGCCGATTTCTCGTGAACACGGGTATTCACCAACCCCTCCGCCGCCATACGACCCCGTTTGCTCCCGTCGGCCTGCCCTTGCTTTTCTCTGCTTTTCTCTGGTCTTGTTGGACAAATCCCGATACCCTCACTACCCAATTGGGAAACGAGGCACCGTCAGTCCGGCGGTCGGCACCCAAACGATACCAGATTATGCAAGAACGATGGCTATCGGTCGAAGAAATCGCGGCGCACCTGGGCGTCAATCGGGACACCATCTACAAATGGCTCACCCGCAAGAAAATGCCCGCTCACAAAGTCGGGCGCCTCTGGAAATTCCTCGCGTCCGAGGTGGACGCTTGGGTCAAAGGCGGCAAAGCCGCCCAGGTAAAGCCGTCGAAATGAATCTGTCCACCCCCTAACATCTATGCCACGCACCTCAACAACCCCAAAACCGCCGCTCCTTCACTCCGGCTCCCTGTGAGTCAGCAACAGAGATTATGAGCACACAGCCAGGATTAGCCCCCCAGCCGCAGGCCCCCAAACCTGCTCGCCCGGTGATCAGCCAATTTCTCACCGTCGCTTTCACCGGAACGGTTTTCACCAACCTCATTCTCGTTGCCTTTCTCATCTTCAGGCTCGCAAGCTACGAAGACACTCGAAAACGCGCGGAAGACGCCGCGCAGGAGCTAACCAAAATGCACGATCAGATCGGCTCGCTCCAGCAGGACATCAAAACCCTGGAGGAGAAGAAAGTCGCGTTGGCCCCACTCGTTGAGGATTGGCAAAAGCGCCTCCAGGAGAAGGCGTCCGCCGAGGCTGCGCTCATCTCCTTCCAAGAGAAGGAGAAACAAACCGTCGCCGACCTCAACCAGTCGTCCAATCGTCTCCAGCAACTCAACACCGACCTCGCCGGAATCGCCTCCCAAAAAACATCTGCGTCCGGCGAAATCCAAAAACTTCTTTCGGAACGTGACCTCCTTACGCGGACCAATATTGACCTCCGAGGGGTCCTGGCCCAAGCCGCCGATGCTGAACGCCGCCGTTCAGAAGCTCAGGCCGCAACGGAGTCCGCCAACAGCACCCTCAAGCAGGCGGAGGCCGACATCCTTACGGCTCGGTCCGCCGTCGAGAAAAGCCAGAAGCAAGCGGACGATTTGAGACAATCCCGTGAAAAGCTTGCCACGGAAATCGCCTCCCTCCAGCAGCAAGCCGACACAGCAAAGCAATACGTCTCCAGCAACCAGACAACAGCCGCCGAAGTCGCCTCGCGCCAAGAAGCGGTACAGAAGGCCAACCAGGAGCTCGCGAAGGCACGAGAGAAGCAGGCCTCAGTTGAGGCCCAGGCAGCAGAAGCCACGGACCGCTTTCAGAGAATTACCGCCGATCTGACCAACTTTGTCGCACGTGCCGAAGCAGCTCGCAAAGATGCTGCGGACGCCGAGGCCCGGCGCGCAACCCTCCGTGGAGACGTCCAAGGTGCCGAGCAGGACCTTGCCGCCGTCCGCAAAACCATAGCTGAAACGGGGGCCACGCGCGACAACCTGGCCGTTGAAACATCGCGGCTCGAAGCCCAAATCCAACGCCTCAAGACCCAAAGGGACGCACTCCAGAAGGAGATTGGCCAGCTCGCGGCACAATCGCCCAGCCCGGCTTCCACAAACAAGTAGGTAACTGCAACCCTCGCATACACCATGGGAACTCTCCAAACTCTTCAATGGATCTTGTGGGCGCTCGCCCTGCTCACCAGCATCGCGGCAGTCGTTGCTCTCGTTAAACTCAGATTATCCCAAAGATTTCTTCCCCACTTCAACGAGTTGAAGGAACTCGAAGCCGTTCTGCCCGCGCGCCGCGAAGAACTCCGCCAACTCACCGAGAACACTCAGGCTCACCGCCAGGAATTGGCCAAGCTGGAAGGGGAGGTCGGACACCTGCACCAATTGCGCGAGTGGCAAAAGGCGAACCCC
Source organism: Verrucomicrobiota bacterium (assembly GCA_035358715.1). Lineage (GTDB taxonomy): Bacteria > Verrucomicrobiota > Verrucomicrobiia > Limisphaerales > UBA8199 > UBA8199. Next base: position 99,276 of record DAOPPX010000001.1, on the reverse strand, counting down.
GATGCTGAAGCTCGCATCAAACAAATGATGGCGGACTTGGAACGCAGCAAGTCTGAGCTTGCCGCGCTTCAGCAGAAACTCGCTCAAGACGAGGCCCGTCTGACTCAGGTTACCCAGGAAGTCAAACTCCTCACCGACGAGAAAGCCCGTCTCGATGCACAAACGGCAGCGCTCCGCAAGGAAGCAGAAGACCTTCAAAAGCAAAAAGCGGCCCTCGAAACGACGCTCCGCGGCCTTGACGACGCGCGCCGCAACGCAGAGATCCTCCTCAGCAGCCTTAAGAACGATATCCAGGCCCATGAAACCCTCCTGAATAAACTTGCTCAGCAGGTCATTCAGGCCGAGAAGGACAAGGCCCAAGCAATTCGTGAGCGAAAAGAGGCCGAAGCCGCCCGGGACGCCGCCCGTGCGGAACTGACCGGCCTTCAGAAGTCCATCGAAACCCTCAAAGCGATCGCCGAAGGTATCAGACTCGACCTTGCAAAGTCACCCGCTCTGAGCGGAGGGGATTACGCCGACCTCTTCGCCCCGGTCGCCTTCCCGGAACTTCGCGCCCCATCTGCCTCCCAAGACGAGCGGCAACTCGTCGACCGCGCACGAGATTACATCCGTGGCAAGGGACTCTTCTTTCCCGAACGCGTTCTACATGCTTTCCACACGTCCCTCAAGGCCAGCGACATCTCACCCCTTGTTGTCCTCGCCGGTATCAGCGGAACCGGCAAAAGCGAGCTCCCCCGCCACTACGCTGATGGCATGGGCCTCCACTTCCTCTTGATGTCCGTTCAGCCGCGCTGGGACAGCCCACAAGACCTCTTTGGCTTCTACAACTACCTTGAGAAACGCTATAAGGCTACCGAGTTGGCTCGCGCCATGGTCCAGTTCGAGCTGTTTAACCAAGGGATTTGGGAACTCCCCGAGGACGCCGAAATCGAAGACCGCAGTGACCGGATGCTCCTCGTGCTGCTCGACGAAATGAACCTTGCGCGCACCGAGTACTACTTCTCCGAGTTCCTCAGCAAATTAGAAACCCGCCGGATGGTGAATGAAGAAAACGACGACGACCGCAGCCGTGCGGAAATCGAACTCGACATGGGCCGCCTCCTCGATGGCCGAAAGAGCCTCCGTCTCTACCCCGGCCAGAACGTCCTCTTCGCCGGTACCATGAACGAGGATGAGTCCACTCAGGCCCTCTCCGATAAAGTGATCGACCGCGCCAGTGTTCTGCGCTTCTGGCGCCCCAAGAAAACCAATCCCATCACCACCGCTCCTCCCCAGTCCGTCCCGACCAACGGGGTCACTCTGGCGAGCTGGAAGCGCTGGCGGCGCCCCATCACTGACCTCGGCCCGCACGCCACCGAGGTGGGCTCGTGGATCGACCAGATCAACAACGCCCTGACGCTTCTCGGCCGCCCATTCGCATTCCGCGTTGACCGCGCCATCCGGTCGTACGTCGCCAACTATCCACGCTGGGTTGCCAACTGGCACAAGCACGCGATGGCGGACCAGGTCGAACAACGCATCTTCCCCAAGCTGCGCGGCATCGAACCCGACCAAACACAGAATGCTCTGCGCGCCATCGGTGTAATCATTGACCAACTCGAAGACGACGCCCTCAAAGTGGCATTTCGCGAGAGCTGGGAGAACCAACCGACATTCCTTTTCCGCGGAGTACTCCGGGACGAACGTGAATGACCGCCGAACTACTGAAGCTTCGTGAGCCGTGGGGCCTGTTACTCGCCCAGGACCAGCCATCGTCCTCCGCAGCTTCTCTTGACGGCTCCGGCACCCCGCGCATCGTCCTGCCAGCACGTCTCAATCCTCCCGTCATCACCCTACCCAACGGTCAAGGACCACTCCCCGCTGCATCCTTTCCGTTCCTGCTTGATGGCGTTCCCTCTCAGGCTTACCACCTCCCAACCGACCCACGTTCCCATCGCGACCACGACGGCTTCCCACTCAGCTTCCTTTTGCCCGAGGGAACATTCGACCTCACGCAGACCAATTTGATATCTCGGCCCGGGGAGAAGCGGGACGACCAGCCAGTCACGCCCACTCCAGGGCACGTCGTGGACGCCTGGATCGACTGGCAGGTGTGGGCCTTTCAGGAACTTGGCCAACTGCCCGAGCAAGCAGACGCTTTCGACGCCGCCACCCGTGCAGCCTGCGTACGCCGGTCTTGGAAGGCCGCAACCAACGTATGGTTCCGTCAGGGGGCCGCTGAAGCTCGTATGGCGCTTATCGTTCGCCTTAGCCGGGAGCAGCCACTCCGCCGCGCTTTGGAGGCAATCAGCCAACATCCCCGCAGAATCCTCCAGCGCTACCGCGACAACACCCCCCTGAACCGCATTCAAGAACTCGACTCCGCCTGCATCCGCGACTTCGCCCGGCGCCCTGGCATCACCGCCGAGGAAAAAGCCGGGCCCCGCCAGCGTTTACTCGCAGTTCGCCGCCGCGAGCAACGTGACACGCTTGAGAACCGCGTCGCGTGCTGGGTCATGGAGTCCACAACCGACCTCGCCGCCGACTACCGCAGCGCAAACGCCAGCTTTCCTAGAGACCCGAAAGTCGCCACCGTGCGCACCTTCGGCCAGCGAAATCTAACCTGGCGGTCCTCCGAGTTACTCGCCGACGTCATCACGCTGCAGCACCACCCGCCCGGGCCAAACTACCCACTCCAATTCGAAACCCGCTACAAGCTGATCTGGAAGACTTACCTCCGTATCCGTAGGGAGAAGTGGGTCAAAGATGACGGATGGGCTTGGCAACGCGTGCTTTGGGGCGAAACAGCACGGCAGCTTATCGCCTGTTGCCTTCATGACTGCTTTGCGCCTTTCGGCGTCAGTAGCCCGTTTTATCGCAACGAGTCCCGCCACGGGTGCTGGACTGAGCCGCCGATCGCTCCCGGCCCATTTCGCACTGGCCAAGGCAACTGCTTTCTCATCGACAGCCGCGATCTCGACAGTGCCAGCGGCCACGCTCGCCGTCGGTGGCTCGACCACCCGCCGCTGGCCCGCAAGGAATTCGCGTTCCTCGGAACAACGGGCTGCGACCAAATACTACTATGGCCCAAGCTAAACCGCGCTCTCCTCGTCTGGCACTTCTACCACACTTCCCTCGCTCGCGACGAAGGTGGCCTTAAGGGCATCCTTGACCGCTGCGGTCAAGCCATAGACCGCTTCAACACCGCAATTCTCCGCCCTGACTCCACCCGTCTTCGGTTGAGCGGGCTGCTCTTGACGGCGGACCTAGGTCGCAACGCCACCCACCTCCAGAACGAGTCCCAAACCTGCGTTGTACTGGAACCAGGACCGCGCCTGAGTTCCGGTGGGGCCGTCAACGCCCTGTGCCTCCCGCCCGACGTGGATGCCTGGGCCCGCTTCGCGCCGGACTTCAAAGACGGCTTCCGGCTCGTGCTCGACGAGATCCTTGCCACGCCATGAACCCAATCCTCGGCATCGGCATCGACCTTACCCAGCATGTTCCGCAGGTGGCCGTGGCTCTTTGCCCACATGCCATCCCGCCAGCCAGCACTATTACCCCCGACCTTCTGGTCCGCAATTGGCCTCCTAAGGTTGAGCTCCGCGGGACCTTCCTGCCCCAGCCGCCGACTGCCTTGCTTCCGATCATGCACGGCGAACCCTTGCTCGTCGGGGACTCCGCGGCCACCCATCGCCGGTCTACCGGTCTACCCTGGCCACCGGAAGCACAAGCCCCATACGGCTCCGACCCCGACTGCGGGGTCGCCCGCATACCGCTCGTGGCAGCCTGGACCTCGCTTCTTCCTCCCGCCGGCCAGGAAGGGGCCATGGCCCGCCGCGAAGACCCCGAGTTCGCTTGGTGTCCTGAGGGACACGAGCACGCAGCACGCGCAGGCCACATAATCGCTGCCAGCATCAAAGCCTTCCTGAGCGCTGCGGGACTTCCCCCTAACTCCTGTTTCACCGCCATCGTCGTTCCTGACGGTCTGGATGAAGCCGGCCAGCAAACACTCCTCGACAACCTCGAATCCATTGGGTTCGACTCAAAATCCATCCACCTCTTGCCACGGCCCCTCGCCGTTGCCATGCACTGGTGCCAAACCACCCACCCTCCCCAAGTCCCACCCGCCCAGACCGGCGGAGAAGCCAAAACACTTGGGCGACTGCGCGTGGCCACCATGTCGCTCGACGCCTGGGAAGCCCTCTCACTCGAACTGCACGCCTTCTGGCAGGGTGGCCGCCAATGGCTTGTTCCCGTGCGCGACCGCACCCGTCTCTCCGACGCCATGCCCGAACTCCCAACGCCCGGAATCAGCCTCGCTCTCGCCCTCGCCCGCGCCGACACCACTAACCTTCCTGGCTACTGGTGGCACCGTCTGTTCGCCAGCGACTGGCTTTCCCAAAGGCTTGCCGCCCAGCGCGACCTATCACAGCAAGAAATCCAAGCACTCCAAGCGGTGCGATCTTCCACCGTCTCAAACAGCTGGCAAGTCGAGTTGGACCAATTTCGGTCCCTGCAGCCGCTCTGGACTCGGGTTTTTCATTCCGGCCCGCCCCTCCGCGAGGCCATTGCCCAGAAGTGGGAAACTCAAGAACGCCACCTAGGCACCTCAGCCCTCCCATGCTCCGCCGTCTTAGTCGATGGCGCCCTCGCAAGCTTGCGCGGCCAGAACAGTGCCCCCTTCGGACTGGTCTTCACTCCTCCATCACCAGGCGTCACGACCCATGTAGCTCCGTCCAGCGCGCCTGCCGCAGTCCTAGGGGCCGCGCTCGCCGCCGCCGCCATCGCCCACCAACTTCCTTCCTATCGGGAAACTCTCCTCCCTCTCGATCTCTACGTCCTCGACAAAGACGAGTTCGACGACCCCGCTCCCAAATGGAAAGAGCTTGTCGCGGCCCGCACCGTCGAAGCCGGACGAACCTGGCGCTCACCTGCGCCAGTCGCAGGGCTGCAAATCCGCGAGTCCCAAGATCAGCTTCGCCTGCCACTCCGTCGAGCCCTCCGCGGAAACTCGATGTTCCGCGAGGTTGCTACCGAGCTCTCCAAGCCGGCCAAGCAGGACGAGCCAGTCCGAATCTCCGTCGAAGTCCGACCGGGTCAGGGTTTTGCCCGCGTCACTATCGACTCAGTCACACCAGGCGTTTTTTCAACCCGAATCGATTGGCGGACCATGCAAGAGAGCCCCCCGCCAATGGCCGAGAAGCTGTCCTACCTCCATGGCGTTTCGTCAGTTATCTCGGACCGTCAACTTTTCCGCGACGCCGAATTTTTCATCCAGGCCGCGCTTTTGGCTCTGGAGCGGAACGACCCTGATTCAGACGACCACCTGAGAGATCTAACCAACCGGCTGAATAAATGGCCTTTGGCACACGTTGTCGAGGGCAACCGCGGCCATTTCGTACCGAAGGACTTCATGCGCCACTACGGGGTTCTCAACTCGGACGGGAATGTCAACAATTTGCCATCCCCAGGCGTCGTTCGCGCCTTGGGGACCGCAATAGGCAGCAAGTTCTCCGACCTCATCAGGCATGGCCGCGTCAAGTCCAGATTGGGCAATGCACTTCTCAGAACTGCCGGCTGGCTATACCTCGCTATGCCCGATCAATGCCGCGATTTTCTGCGCTCCCGCGTTTCCACAGCGGCCGGCCACAAAGTCACCCTCACCGCAGTCGAACTTAACGGCATCGGCCTGGCATTTCGCGAGGCCGATCCACTCGATCAATTCTTTCTCTTGGTAGTCGCCACCCTGCGAAACCAGCAGGCTCGTCCAAACAACTGGCTGCGTGCGGTCCGCAACATCTGCCGATTCCGCAACCACGCCCTCAAACCTGACATAATCTCCGAGCGCAATCTCCTGCAATTGGTTGAGCTTCTCTACGACAAGATGAAGGAACAGGCCCAAGCCCGGAATTTTCAACGCATATTCGGAAACTGCCTCGAAACCGTTCCGTACCTTCTTAAGCGGCGGCGCTACGAACCTCACTTCCTCACTCCAAAGTCACCCCTAGCTACGAGACTAATCCGCTTCCTCCAAGCAGTGGACCAAGACCATCAAGCGCAACTACCGAGCCGACTGAAGAAGGTCCCCGAGGCAACTATCAATTTTCTGAAGATGGAAGCCACCGAGTCCGACATCGAGAAGCTCCTCGGCGTCGAAGATACGGACGAAGATGATGACTGAGCATCTCCTCCAAGCCCTCGCTCTCGCACCCGGCCCGCTGACGGCCGCTGACTTGCGCGACGCGCTGCGCCGCGACGGCCAGAAGCTTGACGAGTTCCAAGTCCTTCAGGAACTTCGCCGCCTCCAACAAGGCGGAACCGTCCGCCTCGAGGGAACGCGTTGGCGCCTCCTCAAGTCGCCAGCCACTGTCACCATCCCCCAGCCAGAAACGGCGGTTCACCCTCCACCCGGTCCTGACAACCAGACCGCCACGCCCACCCACTCCCCCGGCCCCGCGTCCCAAATCATCGCACCTCCACCAGCCCCGGCAGGACGCTGGGCGTTGTTCCGCCGCTTTTGCCGCTACTACATGGACTGTCTGCTGCAAGAAGAAGCCCCGCAGTTGCGATGTTACGTGGACAACCAAGACGACACCTGGATCACTGCGCCTGAGGTGCCCTGGGCGCGACTCGCAGCCAACGCCGGTTTCGCGATCTCACTGGCCCGTGAACAGGCAGCATTTCAACGCAACCGCGTTCGGCGCGGTGAAGAAGAGTGCATTTACCTTTGCTATCCAGTCATGCTCGTCAAGCCTAGAGAAGGCGACCGCTTCGTCGTCCCGCTCTTCGCCCAGCCAATGCAGGCCGACTGGCGTGCCGGAGTTCTGCATCTTGAACCGGAAGGGCCAATCGCCGTCAACGGTGCCTGGCTCGAATACGCCTTTCGTCAGCGCGCCGAGCGAGAAGCGTTTCTCCGTGCAATGGGCTTTCTGGGTGACATCGGCGCGGACGACGACAACGCCGAAAGCGCACCAACGGGACCGAAAGACTTTTCCCGCCTCGCACCAGACGCAGCTCATTACGCCCACGATTCCGACCGCTTCGCTGAGCGCATCCAGCCCATGCAACTCGGCCCGGCTCCCGACTGGCAAAAGTCCCAGCCCGGCCTCTACAACACCGCCATCCTCACGCTTGGCCCGCGCCTCAAATATACGCGCAGCCTCCTCCGCGATCTGCGCGACATCTCCGAGAAGTTTGCCGACGAAGACCTCGACCGGACCGCACTCACCGTGCTATTCCCCCACGACCAGTTACCCCCGCAAGCCCCTTCTCCGCCAAGAACCACCGACAACCCACCCCCGGCCGCTGCAACCCTCGCCAACGGCGACCTCGCCCAAACACGCCTGCTGCATCCCAGCCAGCGTTCGGCTGTCGCAAACTCTCTCGCCGAAACGATCTCCGTCGTCACGGGGCCGCCCGGCACCGGGAAATCGGAAGTCGTGGCGGCGATGCTCCTGAACAATCTCCTCCGCGGCCAGCCGACCCTCTTCGCCAGCAAAAACCACCAGGCACTCGACGCCGTCCTGCCCCGCCTCAATGACGCGGTCGAAGGCGGCGACCTCATCATTCAGACCTCAAGCCGCGAGCTCGCCCAGCGCCAGAACTACCTCGGCAAACTGCAAAGTCTTTTGGCGCGCCCGCCTCGCCCCGACGCCCTACGGGGAGACGAATATCGGCAGCAGTTCGCCGACCTGTTCCAACAGCAACACGCCGCTCTCAACGACATTGCGACCATCGAGCAAGTCCGCCGTGAGTACGAATCACTGAACACACAACTCGCGGAAATGCGCAAAAACCTGCCCCTTCACGCGCAGTCCGACGAAGCCCTCGCCCGGTGGCCCGGCGCCGTCACCGGCCAACAACTCGACATTTTCCGCACCGAACTGCGCCGGGCGCTCGCCAGACCCGCCAACCCCCTTCAAAGATTCTGCTATTGGCTCCGTTGCAACCAGATCGAAGCCCGACGCAAAACCGCCCGCGAACCCCTACTGTCTCTCCCGTCGCCCTTCACCGACAGGACGCTGCCAGACGCACAATCACCAGGTGACGCGTGGAACGATTTCTTCACCACCTGGACCACCTGGGCCGATGCCGCCCGCGTCGCGGCGCTCGTGCACACTTGCGAGCAGCGCATCGCTCAATTACCCCAGGCTGAGGATTGCAATCGCCGGCTCGCGAACGCCCAACAAGGAATCGAAGAGCGCACTCGCGAATGGATGGCCTGGGCTGCCGGCGGCCTGCCCAACACCTTGTCCCCCGCGGATCGCGAATCGCTCGCCAATTTGCGCGCTGGCATCCAGAACTGGGGGCCGGATCGCTTCGCCCGGGAGCTGAGGCAACACTTCCCGCTTATCCTGCGCGCGTTCCCGCTCTGGTCAGTGTCCAATCTCTCCGCGCGTAGCGCATTGCCGCTCCTGCCCGCACTCTTTGATCTTGTCATCATTGACGAGGCCAGCCAGTGCGACATTCCCTCAGTCATCCCTCTCCTGGCTCGCAGCCGTAAAGCTGTGCTCGCAGGCGACCCCATGCAGCTCAAGGTGCGCATCTCAGATTTTTCGCAGCCGGTAGCGTGGTAATGGATTGAGCAGATTCAATTAAGTTGAGCTGAGGTGATTTTGGAGTGGGGAAAAAGCTCGTGCCAGCGGCCATTGCGCCAGCATGTTTCCAGGCACAGCAGGGCTTCGTCTCCGGCGGTGGACCAGAACTGGCCGGTGCGCTTAAAGCGGCATTGGTATTGGCGACAGGTGGATTCGACGGCACCCGAACCCAGCGGTTCATTGGCTTTTAGGATTTGTGCTGGAATGGCGGTGCCTTTCTTAACGGCTTTTCTGGCTTCGAGGATTTCCCGGTATTCCATGCGGCGGGCGTTGTTTTCAAAGTAGTCGATTTGCTTTTGGACTTTTTCCTGGAGGCTTTGAGCCAGACGGGGTTGAAGTTCCTGGAGGCTGCGGGTGAGAGCCGGGCCATCGTCGCTGCGCAGTTGACTCAGGAGGGGCGCAACCCATTGTCGGGCTTCGGGAGTGTCCTTGCCATAAAGTTCATGGGCCACACTCCAGAGATGTTCCTCGCCGTGGTAAAGGTCCAGGCGTTGGCGAGCATCGGGAAAGCGGTCGGCGACCGCGTGCCAAATCCAGAGGGCACCGTCGGCGATGACCAGCACCTCCTGGGCTTGGCCCAAGCCGCAGACCAGCGCCTCGTAGTAGAGTTGCCGGATCAGCGCCTCGACTCCGGCGCGGGTGACGGCATAGGCCCGCTGGCTGATGAGAGCTCTGCCGCTGGCGGTGTGGGCGCGATGATCCAAGCGGAAGACGGTACCCACGTAAACCCAGTGCCAGCGGGAGATCTTCTCGCCTTTCTGGCGCAACTCCTCGGTTTGTCCCCACTGGTTGCGCTCGCGGATGTTCCACGCGTCGATTTCGATGACCAGGGTGAAGGGTTGGGCTGGCGGTCCCTCACTGGCGGCCGATAAGCTTTGCAGGCCTTCCCAGGTATCGAGTTGATTTAGGTGGTCAGCGCGGGCGGCTTCGGCCCGGAGGCCCTGGCGGTGCGCTTCCCGGTCCAGCGTGCAGCGGGAGAGTTTCAAGCCCATGCGTTCGGCCACCAGCACGGCCTGTTCGGGCGGCATCTTGCTCACCAGCAGGGCCACCATCTCCTGAACGTAGGGCGAGGCGGGCGCGTTGGGACTCAAGCCCAACACGTGGTCGGCCGGGAACTGCCACTGTTCGCACTCCGGACACCAGCCGTATTTCCGGAACACTCGCAGCGAGCCGAAACGCGAGTCGATGGTGCGGGCCAGATATTTCTGAGGCTTTAGTTCCAGGTGGCACTTCCGGCATTGGCAGGGTGTGGCATTGGCCTTGGCTTGCGCGGCCCGCTCGGCCAGCCGGCGCATGGGTTCGCGAGTGGCCAAGGCAATCTGCTCCTCGATGAAGCCGAGGTTTTGTTCGGAATGCTGCTGGATGGTGGCCAGACGCGTTTCCAGATCCTGGCGCCAGGCTTGAACTTCGGCCTCGGTCAATTGGGCTTGCGTAATGCCGGCTGCGGCTTGGGCGGCGGCCGCCGCCGCAGTTCCCGCAGCCAGGATTTGTTCGCTCAGGCGTTGGTTTTCCTGGGATTGGGCCCGCCGTGCGCGGCGGATCTTAACGTGCGGTCGGTGGGAGCGCTGCTCCGTGGTGGGGGTGGAGGTGGTAGGAGTCATCGAGGATCAGGGTGGGAGGTCGAGGCTAAAGCCCGCAAACGCTCGGCGGAGCGGGCTACTAAAGGATAAAGGTAAATATCTTTGCGGGCGACCTGCTGCCATTGGCCCGTCGGGGAGTCTTGGCGGGTCCGGCCTTTGGTCTGGCCGACCCGCACCCAGTTGGCGGCGCGGTAACACGTGCCGGTGAAACGCTCGGTTTCGACAAAGGTCTCCAGCAGGTAAATCCGATGTCCGTATTTGCGCTGCCAATCGGAGTTGACGCGGCGACTGATCCGACCCAACACATGGCTGGCCAAACCGGGCACTTGGACCCAAGGCAGGATCAAAAACCGCGCGTTGTTGGCGACCCGGTCAAGCCAGGCGGCGCGGGTGGCGGCATCCCAGCCAATGTAGCGGTCACGGTCGGCACATTGCCACGCCGCCGCGCCAAAGAGCGAACAAGCCACAGGCCTCCCGCCTCGTTCCCGCACCAAATACTGGAGGTTTTCTCCCACCGGACTGCGGTGGCTCAGATAATGATAGTGATGCAGCAGCGCTTCAAACAGAGCTCGCTCGGCCGCCGGGCCCGCACTGACTTCGGTCAGGCACAGCGGCTGCAAGGCCGACAAGGGAGCCCGCAGCGGTTCCTGATTGAGCGCACCAGCCAACGCGGGCATGCGTTTGTGCCGCATCCGGTTGGGCGAGGCCCGCCGGCGTGAGGGCAAACTAATCCATCCACGCTGCTCCAGTTTGAGGAGCAAGGTCCGGGCAGCCATATCCTTGAGTTGGCCGGAAGCACTTCGCCAATCCCATAACCGCGCCAGTTCCCGGCTCAACTTATATCGGCTCCAGTCCGGGTGAACGGCCAACAGCTCCCGGATCTGTGCCAGGTCAGCGGGGCCAATCAGGCGGCCCTGAATGAGTTCGTTCTCGGTCACGCCCCCGCAGGGTGGCAGATGGGCGTTTCAGAGTCCCGAAAAAAATGAAACTATTTTTCGGGTATCCGCTCAGCCTCACCAACCTCTCCCGGTTCCCTGGAATAATCTGAGATGCGCACCAGCTCAAGCACGTGAGCACCCTGGACGTGGCCGTGGAACAAACTTTGCTTCAGCAATACGGTCTAACGGACGCTCAGGTGCAGCGATACACTTATCGCGTCAACGGCGCCTTCGGTCTTGCTAACGACAACCAATCCGTTCCCGACTCCGCCCGCGTCCGCCTCGACCTCCACTTTCGTTCTCACGGTCTCATCGCAGACTACTGCAACGAAGCTTTCTACTCCAACACCCTCAATGTCGTTACCCTCACCGAACGCCTCAACATTCCCGCCGGGATGAAGCCTGGGATCCACTGGACCCACGTGGCCGGCAAACTGGAGCGCGGTACCACCGGCGCCTGGTCGGCAGATGAAATCGACATTATCCGCACCGAACTGGCCGGATTGGCTGCCGGCGGCTATCGAGGCACCATCGGAGTTGTGACACCCTTCCGTCAACAGATGATTCGCCTTCGGGACACTTTGGAGGCGAGCGGCTCCCTTCCGCCGGAATTTATGGACTGCGTTCGCTTTCTCGCTGCCACTGCCCACGGCTTCCAGGGCGACGAGCGCGACCTCATCCTATTCAGTCTTTGCGGCGGACCGGACATGCCGGACGGCGCAACCATCTTCCTCCGCGAAAACCCGAACTTGTTCAACGTCGCCGTCTCCCGCGCTCGCGCCGTTCTCCATGTCGTCGGCAACCGCGACTGGGCGCTCAGTTGCGGCGTCTCATTCATTGAGAAACTCGCCCGCCGCACAATCCCCGGTGCGTCCCCCGCGCCCGCCCGCACTCGCGACCCCTACCAATCGCCGTGGGAAAAAGTTCTCGCTGACGCCTTGTCTCAGGCCGGCGTGAAGACCATTCCGCAGTATCCTATCGCTGGCCGCTTCCTTGACCTGGCCGTTTTGAACCCGCTCAAAATTGACCTGGAAGTGGACGGCGAGTCCGTCCACCGCACCGCCGGTGGCGGCCGCAAAGACGACGACCACTGGCGCGACCTCCAACTGCAAAGTCTCGGTTGGAAGGTGTGTCGCTTCTGGGTCTATGAACTGCGCGAGGACCTGCCCAAGTGCGTCGCAAGGGTCCTCGCCCTCCTCACAAAACAGGCATAGCTTCGCCCTCCATAAGTCAACCATCAAGCATCAGCCAATCATGCCCCGCCTCCATAAATACCGCGACCGGAACGCTTGCTACGTGCTCACCGCCATTCGCGGCGCCGTGGTCACTTTTCAACTCACCCCCGACGGCGAGAAGAAACTCGCCGCCGCCCGCATCAGTCCCGGCGAACAATTCCCGCGGGCCCTGCTGCTAGACCTCTATCGCACGGGCGACGCCTTCACCGGCGGCAGCGGCGCGGCCACCCTGCCTCTCGACGCCGCCGGCCAGTTGGAAATGGACTTCGCCAACGACCCCGACCCCGAGACGGCGTTCCCCGCGTGCGATGTATGCCGGAGTGTCAACGACCTCTACCTCACCATCGGCGGCAACCCGGGCGACCTGGTCGCCCAGCTTCAATGTGCCACCTGCCGCGCACTCCCCGGCGCCAGGCCCGACACCAGCATTCCACTCGGCCTGCTCTCCCGCCCCGTCCTCTCGCGCCTCTTCCAGCTGAAATCCGTGGCTGGCAAGGGTTCAAACGTGAAGCAGTTCGAGGAACTCCTCCGCGCCGAGTTTGAGTCCAAATGGGAAGCCCTCCGCAAACGCCGCGGCGCATCACAAAAATCGCTGTTCAATCTAGGTCCAAAAGACGGCCTCGATCTTCCATCCGACTAACCACCCATAGAACGCGCGCCTATAGAAAGGAATAAGCCATGCCCCGCCTTACCAAACTCGATGATGTTCTCTTTCCCGTGGCCGAACATCCCGTGTTCGTCAGCATCACCGAGAAGGATGGCGACCGGCGCTTGGCCGTCCCGGACAAAAAAGCCATCCTCAACCAGAAGACCACCCGCGTGCTCGGCATCGTGAGCCGCACCTACCGCCTCGTCAGCAACCGCGAGGCACTCGCCATGGCGCACCAATGCTGCCGCACCGTCTTCCCCGAGACCAAGGAAGGCGAATGGGATGTGAACGCCATCGACGCACCCTCCACCGCCGGGTACTGCCATATTGACCTTGTCCACAACTCTGCAGCGCTCGATTTTAACTCCGTTCCCCCGGACCAGCGTCCGGACGTGTTCGGCCCCTTCATCCGCGTCACCAACAGCTTCAACGGAATGCGCGCCCTGGGCTTCGACATCGGCTTCTACCGCAAAGTTTGCAAGAACGGTATGATCGTGCCGGACACTATCATCCGCTTCCAATTCACCCACCAGCAGCGCGACATTGGCGAGACCATCCAATTCCAAATCGCCAAAGATAAGCTGTCGAAATTCAAAACCACCTTTACCGACTCTCTCGCCGGTCTCCGCAAGTGTGCCGTGCCGCGTCCGCAATTTGACCCACTCATTCTAGCCGTGCTGTCACTCCGCCCACCGCAACCGCTGAAGCCCAACACCCGCGAAGCCAGGGATTGGCAAACCCTCGGCACACACATTGGCGAGATGAGCACTCGCTACGCGAGCGACCTGGGCGCGAACGCTTACGCGGTATTCAACGCAATCACCGAGTTTGCCTCAAATCCCCTCGACAACCGCTGCGTCCATCGCGACCGCCACAGCCTCCAGCGGCTCGCCGGTTCCTGGCTTACCTCGTTCACCACCGAGTGCGCCAAGCCCGATTTCCGCCTCGATGCCTACCTGGCAGAGCTGGCCAAAGCCAAACCCGCGCCAGACAACCCGCCCCCAAGATGGCCAGGCTCGACCCCCGGGGATCTCTTTGGCCGTAGCTGATATGATCGACGCATACTCTTGATCGCTTATGAACCTACTCGAGAAACTTCGCACCGCCTCCACCAGCGCCAAGCCGGGCACGCGGGTCATCGGCATTGACCTCGGTACCACCAACTCCACCGTCGCCCAGGTGCGTTTGCCGCTGCCCGAAAACTCCGCCGCCGAATTCGCGTGCGAATGCGTGCCCCTGGAGCAGCCCACCCAAATGAGCCCCTTCACCGGCGCGCTCCTTCCCTCGGTGGTGGCCATTGATAAAGCCGGCACGGTCTGGATCGGTGAAGGCGCGAAACGGATGCGGGCCGAGCCGCAAAAACACGGCTTGAGCCTCGAAAGGAACCTGTTCTACGAAACAAAGAACGACATGGGGCTGCAAAAGCGGTATCACCGCGCCGCCGAGGACTTCGACCACGCCTCGAAGATTGCCGGTCACCTGCTCCGCTTCATGGTCAACGGAGCGCGGCAGGCCACCGGGTCGCCCCCCGGCCGCACCGTCGTGACCGTGCCCGCGTCTTTCCAAATCAACCAGCGGGAGGATACCATCGCCGCCGCCGGCCTGGCCGGACTGTCCCTGGCCAACTACGATCTCCTCGATGAGCCGGTCGCGGCGCTCACCGATTATCTTTTCACCTACGCCGGCGCCGAAGTCTGGGACAAGCCCCAGAACACCGTCGTGTTCGATTTCGGCGGCGGCACGTGCGACGTGTTTGTCGCCCGCCTCTCGCCCGCTGACAATGGCTCGGCCTTCTCCATCGAAACCCGTTCTGTCTCCCGTTACCACCGCCTCGGCGGTGGCGACTTCGACACGGCCATCGTTCACAACATGCTGATTCCGCAGTTGCTCAAGGAAAATCAACTCGCGCCGCGTCACTTCGAGTGGACCGACCGCAAGAAGATCATTGAGCCCGCTTTGCGCGGCTGTGCCGAGGCGCTCAAGGAGGGACTCTGCCGCGAAATTTCCCAGCTCCACCTCCACGGTCGTTACCAGACCGCCGAAAAGACCCAGATCGTCGCCCGGCAGGCCCCCACCAAGGTCTCCGTCGGTGGCAAGGACTACCTTCTCGCCCATCCTGAACTCAGCGCCGCGCAGTGGGAGGACATCCTCAAGCCGTTTCTCGACTTGGAAATGATGCACGCCCGGGAAACGGATTATGCCCTGGCCCTCTCCATTTTCGCCCCGATCACCGACGCCCTCGAACGCGCGAAACTTCGCACCAAGGACGTGGACCTGGTGTTGCTGGCCGGTGGTAGCTCTCTCGTGCCCCAGGTGCAGTGGGCCGTCGAGAAATTCTTCCCTCAGAGCCGCGTTCTCCGTTTCCCCGACAGCACCGCCGCCCAGACCGCCATCGCCCGCGGCGCGGCCTGGACCGCCGCCTGGCTGGAAGCCTTCAAAAAGCCGCTGGTCAACCCCGTCATTCCTCAGACCATCGCGTTGCGGGTCCAGGGACGCGATCCCATCCCGCTGGTCACCGCCGGCACCGCCATTCCGTTTCCGGCGGACGGCGACTGGAAAACCGTGGCTGGTCTGGCCTTGCCGAAGAAATTCACCGGCACCCTTCGGATTGAAGCCATCACTCTGCCCGAAGAACACGTCGTACTGAACCTGCCGGTGAAGATTGATGCCAGCGAGGCCGGCGAGGCGCTGAACCTTGAGTTCCGCTTCGGTTCCGGTCACTCCTTTGAATGCGCGGTCGCTCTACGCAAGCGTCCCGACGACCGCATCGTCGTCGAGGCGGAAAATCCCCTGATCAACGTTTCCAACCCCGGCGCAGTCCGGGTCGAGATCGAACAGATCGAGGAGGATCTGCGGGACGCTGGCGGCATCGCCCCACGTCATCGGGACCAATTGATGCGTCTCGCCGAACTCTATCGGGAATTGCGCATGACCGAGAAGGCCGTGGACATTCTCAAAAGCGCTTCCCGGGCCGTCGGCAGCCCCGACGCGGAGATTCTGAATCGCCTCGCCATGTTCTACGACGAAATCGGCGACCTCAACCGCATGGAGGCGCACTACGTTGAAGCCGCGCGCGTCTCCGGCAACTGGGCCGGGCCGCTCTTTAACTGGGCCTTGCACCTGTTTCGCCGCCGCAATTTTCCCCTCGCCCTGGAAAAGGTGGATGAAGGGATTCTCCGCCAGCCCGACTCGGGCCCCTACTACATCTTGCGCGCCCGGATTCTCGATGGCATGGGCCAGTCGGTCGCGGCCAAGGAAGCGGCCCAGCAGGGCATGGGGCATTTCCCGCCCCTGTCGGTCCAAAGTCCGTGGCACCTGGGCTGGTACGAAGACGGTGCGGCCACCCTCGGACGGGAGGCCGATGTCAAAGCGGCCCGGCTGCAACGCGAAAGAAAAGGCGCCCAACCCAAAGGCAGCAAGACGGGCGACAATGAATTGCCCGTGGTATCCCAATCCTGACCACCCAAATGCCATGCCCTTCGTTCTCCATGACAGCCAGTTGACCCGCGAGCAGCGCACCGTTGTTGAGCTGCGCCCGGACCGCCACCACCTCGTCATGGGGCCGCCCGGCTCCGGCAAGACCCAGGTGTTGCTTCACCGCGCTCGCTGGCTCTGCAACACCTACAAGACTTCACCCGATCGCTACTGCGTCCTCGTTTACACCAACGTCCTGACATATTTCCTCCGCCAGTCCTTGGACTTTCTCGGTATCCCCAAGGAGAACGTCCGCACGTTCGATGATTGGTGCGCCGAACTGTGGGACCAGTGTGTGCACAAGTCCAAGCCACGCACCGTGCCCGACCGGCGCGGAAAATCCTTCATTGATTTTCCCGCCGTCCGTGCCGGCGTCCTCCGCAGCCTCCAGTCCGGCGGCGGACCGAGCACTCGCGTCGCTCAGCCGCAATCACCCCTCGATTTCGTGCTCGTGGACGAAGGTCAGGATTTAGATGCCACGGCCTACGCCATCCTGCGCCAGATGACCCGGCATTTGACCGTGTTCGCCGACGCCCGCCAGCAAATCTTCGAGGGCGGGGCCTCGGTGACGGAAATGCAACAGCATCTCTCAGTCACAGGGCAGAGCGCCTCCCTCCTGCCGGCCTATCGCAATTCGCCGGACATCGCCAAACTCGCCTCCTATTTCGGCAACGCCTACGACGGCCTCAATTATCTCGCTATGGAACGGCAGAAGCCCTGCCTCTACGTCGCGACCGATTGGGAGGATGAGATAGACAAGCTCGCCGATGTCCTGCGTGAGCGCCGCCTCTTGAATCACAAGTGCGGCATCATCGTCCCCACCAACCGGGATCTCTTTAGCGTCACCAACAAACTCAAGGAACGAGGCATCGAGATCCACCAGGCCATAGCCGTCCGCCGCGGCGGCACGCCGCCGGATTTTGACTCGCTCACGCCGATCATCGCCTCCTACCACAACGCCAAGGGTCTCACCTTTGATTGCGTCCTGCTGCCCAAGCTCGTGGAAAATAACTTCCAACGCGTGACGGGCGAGCGCCGCCGTCGTCTCCTCCTGGTCGGCATCACCCGCGCCACGCAGTGGGTTTACCTCAGCACCGTGCGAGGCTGGGAACTGAGCGACCTGGAAATCTTCCGCCGGGCCGCCGCCAACGGCGACCTTTTCATCAAAGAGCCCGCCGCCTCAACCCCGGTTACCACTGCCCCAACCGAAGAACCCGTCCCCGACGACAGCTTCCTCTGACAGCACTGCACAATCACGATCAAGCTACGGCCAAGCACGCTCGCGCCCCGCACAAACGGCTGCACGACGACGTGCAAATTCCAGGATACCATCCATGATGCCCGACCATGATCACAATCCAGCGAATCCCGAGAGCCAGACGCCTGCAGACGTACTTGCCCGGCTCGAACAGCTCCCTGCCGTGTCACCTCTGCCCAGACCCCAGCCGGTGCCTAACCCACGAATCCGGACCGGCCCCGAACAAGCTCGTGCCCAGTTCGACGCCGCTCTCGAACGGCTGCGTTACGCCTTCGACGCTTGGACGAGCGCGAAACACCGACAGTTTGAAGTAATTCTGGCCCCAGGGCTGGTCCTGCACCTTTGACGGCTTCCCACCCTTTCTGGAACACCTCAAAGAGGAAACCGAGAGCCTTAACCGCAAGGCACGACAAGCACAAGAGGACACTCTTGTGATCGAACCCTCAGGCCCCGAACACCTTTGTCAGCAAAGAGTCGGTACGAGCGCTTTGGTTGATACTGGACGATGCTCGTGCGCCGGTGGCCGAGGCCGCGAAGGCTCGCGCGAGCGCGCTCCCGTCATGCGAATGCGCTGCCCGCCCAGGTTCATTGTGAGATTCACGGCCGGCTCGCGCGGCTTGAGCGTTCTCGGATCACGCGCTTCATTAGGTCTGCCCGAGCTGCGCAGTAGGTCGTTGTTCCGATACAGATTCGGCCAGGGCAGGCTGTAGTGAGGCGATACATTGTATTCGAAATAAGCGAACGTGGCGCGAAGACGGTTAGCCACCTGCGCGGGGTCGGACAAAAGCTCCGGCGCTTTCTCGTCCAGATACCGCTTGAACTCCTGGCCGCTCGCGGGCAAGCCTTCGCGGCCGATGTAACCGCCCCCGCGCACCAGCCCCTCCGGGCCGTAGTGGAGGTCCGCCAGGTACTGGCTGATCCCGCCCCAATAGACAGCTTTGAGCTGACTCTTGAATCCGCCCGGCTCTTCCATTTTCTCAGTAACACCCAGGACGACGCCGTCGAATGCCTTGCGGTTTTCCGCGCTCAACTCTTCCATCGCCCGGTTCAAACTTAAGCAGCCGTTGTTCCGCGCCATGTTCTGTTTGAACGCCGTGTGGAAAGGCTCCGTCCCGGCCGCAAAAAGCTGGCGGGCCGCCGCCCAACGAGCGAAATCGGCCGCTTTGTTTGAGTACATTTCCTCGAACAAATCGTTGATGGTTGCCACCGCCTCGGCAATCAGCCGGCGGCCGGCCTCCGGCGGCACCTGCAACCGGCGCTCGGCAATCAGCTTGCGAAAAGAGGTGAGCGCCTCCTTCCGGCAAGTGTCTTCGATCACGTCCTTGCGGATGGCGCCGGCGGCAAACCGTCCAAAGAGTTCTGAGCGCAAAGCCTCAATCCGGTCCTGTTCCCGTTGGAAGGCAGGTTGAATTGCCGCGGTGAGCTCCTTCATCAACTGTATCTTGTCTCGATAGCCAGGCGGCACCAGCTTCACCAGTGCAGTCTGGTTGGAGACCTTTCGCACGGCGTTGTCGTTGAAAATGCGGTTCATCACCGAGGTCAGCGAACCATCGGAAGCGAACGAAAAATTCACGGGACTGTTTGGGCTTCCCACACGGCCCAGGTCTGCGTTATGCCGCAAGATTCTTTGGTGCTGTTGCTGGTTCAGGGCCAGACGGTCCCGGGCTGTCTGATACATGTAGGCCTGTTGCCGCCGGTCGTACATGACGTAGGTGGCCTCGGTCGAAGGCAGCCCTTCGACAACCCCCGCCGGGATGGCCAGCGAGGGGCGGTTCACCAACTGCAGGTAAAAGTGTTCCTTGCGATCCAGGGCAAGCACCTTGGTCACGCCGCCGTGCTGATAGCTGTAATACAGCTTCATCGGAAGGCCGTACGAATCCTGGCTGGTCTGGTTGGAGAGGCCGTAACGCGACACCTGGTGATGTGTCACCTGAACGCCTGGGGGCACGCCGTAGCGCGCCGCCAACCGCTCCGGCACGTTCAGAGGCCCGGCCCGTGTAGTGGCGGCCGAAAGCTGCCGCGGGCGACTCAAGGCATGCAGGAATAGAGGCGCCCGCATGCTCATGACGTAATAGGGCATGTAACGCAGGTAAAACGGACGATTGGTTCCTGAGTAACTAATGGTGGAGAAAATCCGGTTCATGCCGCCACGGTCCGTATCGTCCAAGGAGTTGTCGGTTTTGACCTTGGCCTCTAGGTAGATTTCATCGCCTTCCACCGGCAAATCGAACACGCTCTGCACCGCGCGGCGAAGATGGTTGAATGCCTGGACTGTTTCGAGTTCTGCCGGAGAAAGTCCGTTCTGCATCGTGGTCGCCTCGCCGACAGCGTCGGCTACATACCTCCGGCAATCCTCCGCCAGAAGATCGATCGTCCTGGCCGCCGTCCGCTTGAACTCGTCATACCCATGGCCCTGCACAGCAATCGCTGGGCGCTGCAGATCGGCCATCAGCGCTTTCAAACGGCAGTAATTGTCATCCAAGGGAGTTCGGGAGAATGCCTCTTGTTTTCGGCCCGGCTCCGGCAGCTTCTGGATGAGTTGCTCCACAAAGCCCAGAACACCCACGTTGGAATCCATGAGCGCAACGGCCAAATCCGTCTTGGCGTAGAGTTCATCCCGCGGCAAGACGGGATCGCCCGCCAACGGTCGCAGGCTCGCCAGCGCAGGGCGGCGCGACGCGGTTTGAAGGGCCAGGCGGCCGGTGCGCAACGCAGCCGCGGAAAGATAGGCCACCCCCGGCGCATCCTTGCTGTAAGCCAGATTCAACTGGGCCAACTCCTCCGGCCGCAGTTCCATATTCACTTTCACATTCCATTTTAGGGCCGCATGGATGTGCTCAGGCTCTTGGCGCCTGTAGTTCAGACCGTTGCCGGCCTTCACTGCCCTATAATGGCATGGACCCTTTGATGGGCAATGAGCAACCATGCCAGAGGACACACGAGAAACCGTCGCCCCGGCGGAAGCCGCCCGGCCTCCTTCACAATCCCCCGCCGGCACCCGCAGTGGCGACGACCTGCTCGCGAGATTCAAATGGGTGGGAGAGGACCATCCTTCCTACCGAAAACTCAAGGAGGCGTTGGTCCACAGCCAAAGTGCCGCCTTGGAAGAGGCCGTAGCTGAGCTGGAAGCGATCAAGCACGGCAACGAGAATTCACCAGGTGTCGCCGCCAAGGCCAGGGCACCCCTTTATTGGTTATGGATATTGCTTTGGGGAATCCTCCTGGCGAGCGTGCTGTTCTCTCTATCGCAGCAGTACATCGCTGCCAACCTTGAGGAAATCATCGCCCGCAACTCGCCCGGCCCGATTGAGATCATCGCGGGCGAGGCCTTGGGCGGTTGGAAGAGCGCAGAGATCACTGCGCACATGTTGAAGGAGGTGGACGATCTCAAGCCCGACCATTGCCTCTTCCTCGGCCACCAACTCGCCAAGAAAGAAATCGTCGAGTATCTGAGTGCGCTCTCCCAGATTGCCAAGGTCAGTGTGGTGCTCGGGTTCGGCGAGGACGGCAAATCCCAACTGGCGGATCCCCAGTCGCCGCTACGCCAGTACCGATTCACCGAACTGTGGGAAGCCCCCATGCCCATCCGCTCCCAGGTGCTTATGGCTTTTAACAACCGCACCGGCCAGGCAGTGGCTTTCGTCGGCACTTATCCGTGCGACCAGCAGGATTCCAGCCGGGGTGAACACACGCTGATCGTCATTCACGGGTTCGATCAGTGCAGCCAGCTCTACAGCGCTTATGAGCCGCTGTTGAAGAACTCAACGCGCAAGAGTTATGCCCGCTGATGCCCTGGATGGCGCTCCGCACATCCTGAAAATTCCCTTGGCATTTTTCGGCATCCAGGGCGGGACGCCTGATGCGCAGGCGGCGCGGCGCCTGGAGGATTACATCGCCAGGCTCAAGAACGAATTACGCCGGCACGCCATCAAAGCGAAAGAAGCGCCCGACTATTTCATGCCGGAGGACTTCAAGCAGGCCTTGAGCGCGATGCCTATCGTGCTGTTCCGCGTGGGCGACGAGTTTGAACTGCCGGTTGACTGCGCTGCGATTCTCTTCGAACACGCCTACCTGGCTTTTCATGCCTACCAGCAGAACCCGCAGGAGGAGAAATCGCTCCTGGACATCTTGCAATCGAACCCGGAATACATCTATCACCTGCTGGTAAAGGACCAGGAGGCTCGGGCGCGCGGAGGCTCGCCCGCATCCTTTCAGTCCTCCAGCGGAGACATCATCACGACCCAGCAAATGGAGCAGATGCTCCTGCTCCACAGCCCGCACTGGTCCATCCGCTGGCTCAAGCGCAAGTTCACCGACGGGTTCTTTCGCCGAATTCTTGCCGTTATCGTCAGTCTGAAGAACCACGACGCCGGCTGCGCTCACTGCCATCACTGGCTCAAAACCCAACACCTTTCCCAAGAGGAGCGCGCGGCCAAAATCGTTGGCCACCTGGAGACCCTTGGCACCAACGCCTGGTACGCCTTCCTGACCGCGCTGGAGTATCCGGGGGCCGACTGCGAGCCTCTGCTCAAGAGCATCCTGGAGAGCCCGGTCTGGTGCTACAACTGGCTCAAGTGGGTACGGCGCGGCCCACGGGATGTGCTGGTGGAGAAGCTCTTGGAAAGTGCCCCCTGGACCGTGCAGTACCTGGCGGATTTGAAACCGCCAGACGCGGGGCAACTGGTGGAGCGCATCCGCCGGAAGAACACCAATCCGTGGTGGACCGAATGGATCGAATTCTACGCCCAAGCCCAAACGCCATCCGCCGGCTGAATTCTTGCCGAACAACATCGCAAATATGGAACTCAACGCTGCCCAGATGGCGGCTGTCACCAGCCCGAGCCTGCGCCTGCTCATCCTGGCGGGACCCGGGACCGGCAAGACCGAGGCCCTGACGGAGCGGATTGCGCACTTTATCGAGGAGAAAGAGTTGCCAGCTTCCCAGGTTCTCATGTTCACCTACACCAACAGGGCGGCCAGCAACATGAGCCGGCGCATCCGGGGCAAGCTTTCCCTCCAGGCCGATATCCGCAGTGGCACCTTCCACAGTCTCTGCTACCGGTTGACCCAACAGGAACTCTGCCCCAAGGGGATTCTGCCGCCTTACAAGGTGCTGCCGGAGCATCACGCCAATCGTTTGCGCAAGGAGGCATTCGGCCAGTACACCGCCGCCCATCCGGAAGTGGCCGCATTGCTGCGAGCCCATCGGCTGCAAGGGCCGGATCTGCTGGAGCTATATGAGCGCAGGAACAAGCTGAATCTGCAGATCAGGTTTCTCGCGGGCGCGTCGGAGGACGTCCGGAAACTGGAAGGGGAACTCACGGAAATCGCCCAGGCCGCCTCCAGAGCGTACGGAGCGCTAAAGGAGCAATACCGGGTCTTCGACTTCAACGACCTCCTTTACAATTTCATGCGTGCGCTCCAGGAATACGAGGAGGTCCGCCAAATTATCCAATTTCAGTTTCCGCATATCTATGTTGACGAATATCAGGACACCAATCGCGTTCAGGTCGCCATCTTGCAGCAGTTGATTACCCCGGACTCTTTCCTGACTGTGGTGGGCGATGACACCCAGTCCATCTACTCCTTCCAGGGTTCGCAGGTGGAGAATATCCGCAACTTTGCCCGGGATTTTCCCGGCGCGGAGTCGGTGGTGCTCAATGAAAACTACCGCAGCAGCCAGCCATTGGTGGACTACCTCAATGCGATCAACGCCACCTGCGAAGGCGCCCTGGCCAAAACCCTCGTGAGCCGCGGGCCGCAATGCGAGGTCAAACCCAAACGCGCCGTGTTCATGAAAGGGACGCAGGAGGCCGACTGGGTCGCGAACGAAATCGAAGAGTTGGTCAGAAACCAGCAGGTGCCGCCGGAGGAAATCGCGGTGCTGACCCGGGTCGGACACATCGCCGGCGATCTGGAGCGCCACTTACAGCGCCAGGGCGTGCTTTACACCCGGGAGGGCGGCATCAAATTCGTCGATTTACAGCACATCCAGTTCTTCGTCTCGTTTCTTGAACTGCTGGAGAACGCCAACGACTGGCTGGCGTGGGAGGTGTTGCTCCCGGCCATCCCCAACATTGGCCAGCATCTCACTCAGGTCATCATCCGCGACCTCCAGGCCGGCCAGAACGGCTGGAGTTGGGAGCGGCCGCCGGTGTTCTCTCTGGGGCGCGGAAAACGATTCGAGAGCCTGATGAATTTCTGGCGTGATATGCTTGCCGCCGCGCAGGTTCCAAAGGGGCCGGTCAAGGATTACCTCAACGCGGTGCTGCCCAGCTTTCGCAACATATACGCCCGGTATTTCCACGTCTCCCCGCGCATGATCAAGGTCAAGAGCGCCTCGCAACTGCCCGACCGCATGGAGGACCACCTTGGCGACATCCAAAGCTACATCATCGAGCTCTCGACCAGTTACATCGGCCTGGTGAAGGACTTTATCAGCGAGTTGGTGACCAGCCGCGATCAAAAGGAGATTTCTCGAGGGTTGACCATTTCCACCATTCATTCGGCCAAGGGGTTGGAGTGGACTTCCGTGTTCGTCATTGGCAACACCGAGCAGGTCTTTCCCTCGCCCGGATTTGGCCTGGAGCGCAACCAGATCGAAGAAGAACGCCGGCTATTCTATGTCGCCTGTTCGCGCGCCCGGAAATACCTCTACCTGACCAGTGCGCACAACTACCAGTCCGGCGAATTCCATGTCCGGGGCAATATCAGCAGGTTCGCCGACGACCCAAAGACGGCCGGTTTTCTTCAGAAGATCAGGGATCCGGGACACGATCCCTTCTACTCGGTCAATCCGCACCGGGTGAAAAACTACTCGATCACCTTCCCGGCAGTCCCGGCGACGGTCCCGCCAGCACTCGGCGTCAAACCGGAGGCAGAACCGCTGCCTGCATGAGCGGCAGCATTCCAGTCACAGTGACGCGGAGTTCGCTGACCCTGCGGGACTGTCCGCCGGCGTTGGCGGACGCCCTGGTCTATGCGCGGCAGAACCTCTTTTTTGACCACGGAAACCTCAAAACGACACCCGAGCAGGTTTCCTATGCTGACTATGACGCCCAGACAAAGACCTGCCGCACTTATCCCAATGCGCTGCACCTGGTGCAAGCGGCGGCCGAGAAACTTCACCTGGCACTTGAAATCAGGGATGAGCGGCTCTTTCCGCCGCTGGATCTCACCCGGCTCAACCTGACCGATTATCCGGCGGTCTGCTGCCAGGCGGTGCAGGCTGTGGCGCAAGCCCGCTCCTCCGGGTTGCTGGTAGTGCCTGCCGAGATTGGCACTGTTCAGATTCTCTGTGGGCTGGCGCGCCTGCTGCCCGGGCACTTCAAGGTCCTGGTCACCACCGATGAGAAACCGGCGGTCGAGAAGATTCATGCCGCCCTGGCCAACGCTCTGTCCGGAGAGACGATAGGCATCCACGCAACTCCGCGCTCTGAGGCGGGCCGGATCATCGTCACCCACTTAGATGCATTGAAGGATTTCGTCCAAGGGGAAATGGCTTATTGCGGCCACGCCCTGCGCAAGTTCGACGCCTGGATCTGCGACCAAGTCCACCGGCTTCCTGAGCCTGGGCACATTCCCTTCCTGAGCCAGTTCCGGACCACCTATTGTTGGGGATTGACCGCCACACCGGTCCGGGCAGACAACTCGCACCAGCTCAATTCCGTAATCTTCGGCCCGACCTTGTTCACCAATAAATGCCGAGACCCGCTAGAGGCTGGGGCGGCGCAGGGGGATAACAATGTCGGCCCTCTGCGGGTTTGCGTGTTTCCGCTCCTGACACCGCGGCCGCTCACTGAAGGGTTGTCCGTGGGCCAGATGGTGCGCGCGGCCTATCTGAAAAACCCCGCATTAGGCGCAACCCTGATGGGAATCAACGATAAACTCCCGGAAGCCGCGACGGCGCTGATTCTGACAGACACCCTGCGGCTTGGAATAATCCTCCACCGGCAATTGCCCCAATACACCTTTGTCCACGGCCGTCAAAACCCTGAATGCCTCCAGGACATTCTCCAGCGCCTGGGTGCAGGAGAAATACGCCGCGTGCTGTGCGCTGCTCTCAATGGAGAGGCCATTGATGTCCGGGATGTGGATTACATCATCGATTGCTCCAGCAAGACGCTGTCCGCCTTCATGTTTCAAACCGGGCGACACGGGATTCCCAGCGCCGAAAACCGGGGCCGGGGGATCTACGTGATGCTGCTCTGCATGGCGTCCGAGCGCCTGTTCAACCTGGGCGTCGCCAAGCTGCAGAACGCGAACAAGCTGGGGTGGCCGGTCAGCTACATGTTCTCGCGGGAAATCGTTGAGCATCTGCCCTTCGAACAGGCGCCGCTTCTGCCGGAACTGGGCACTTTCCCGGAACAATGAGGCCCGGAAGCATTTGACCGCGCTGAAGTGGCCTAGAATGGAAGGAAGTGCATGCTGACGAAAATGCCGCCAAACAGAGATCAAAAGCGCATCTGTTTATGAATAGCAACGGCACACCGACACCCGAACCTAGCGATTTGGCCGACATGTACGGCGCGACCAGCGCGGAAGAGGCGGCAACCCAGAGCAATCCGAACCAGACCACCAAAGTGGTCAGCGACCTCATCAAGAGCAACGTCCCTCGCATCACCTTGGCCGAGGGCGACAACTGGGTGCGTTTTATCAATCCCTACAAGAGCCCTTGGTACATCGCCGTGGGCTTCTACAAGATGCACTTTGGGGACAAAGTGGCCCGCGTCATTCACCAGGAACTCTTCGGGCAACCCAACCTGTTCCGCATCGTGCAGATTTACCTGTACCAAAACCCGGAAACCAAACCTTACATGTGGACCATGGACAACCCCGAGGGCTTCCGGTTCGATGAGCAGCGCCGGGCGCTGCTGGTGGCTGCCAAGTTCGAAAATAACCTGGGCCCATTCGGCATCGCTCAGGTCACTCTGGGCCGTCCGCCGCGCAAGGGAAAACCTTACCGCCCTTCCTGGGGCGATGCGCTCATCAACTTGCCCAGCGAGAAGACCATCGATCCCATGAATCCCAAGGCGAACGGCTCTCTGCGGTGGGGCTCCATCTTCGATCCGGTGGATGGGCGGTTGATCAAGTGCAGTCTTTCCAACGCCGGCACCATTGGCGTCACCGCCACCTTTACTCCCGTCGATCGGCCCATGCCGTTGGGCAGGTTCGAGGACCGGTCCGGCGGCAAAAAGTTCGTCCCGCGGCCGGAGTACGCCGAGCAACTTCGCAACGCTCCCAACCTCCGGGAAAGCCTGGTTCGGCACACCATTGACCAGCAGATCGATCTCATCAAAACGTTCCTGCCGTCAGAACTCTGGCCGCACGCCGAAAAAGCCATCGCCAACGCCCTCAACGGCAATGGGCGCCGGACGCGGCCCATCTCGACCGCAGCCCCTCAACCGGCCCAGGGTGCCAATGGGGCGGCGAATGGACCTGCTACGGCCGCTGCCGGCAGCACCACTCCGGGACACAACGGCACTCCAACCGCCGCCACTGTGACCAGGCTGCCGGTACCGGCGGCAGAGCCAACCGAGATTAGCGCGGGCGACCAGGTCTATGTGGCCTTCGTGCAGAAACTCGGGCCGAAATTCAAGGATGTGGGCGAGGAGGTGGTCCGCAAGCTGATTGCCCGTTCTCTGGTTAGCCCTGCCACTATCAACGCGGTGGCCGAATTCACGCCGGACGTCCTGAAGACCCTCGCGCTCGCAGCGTGATTGGGATTGCCAAACAGATGGGGAGGCTTCTGAACTTCAGAAGCCTCCCTATTGAAACGGCCAAACGGGGCCGCAGGTCAAACGACGCCAAAGAATAGGCTGATCCTGATCCTTCGTCGAATTTTACAGACAGTAGGGACGACCGCAGTTTCGATATCACCTCCAACCCGGAACAGGGATGGCCGCCCTATAATGGAGGATGTGAGAAAGATATTTACTATCCTACCTCTGCTGGTGATGGGCGCGTTCCCGACGCTCGCAGAAAACGGTTCGTTGGAGTCCGTTTACGACTGCTTCATCGGCCGGTTCGCGGACGGGAATCCGGCTTGGAAAACGGATATCACCTTGGGAGCTGACCTGAACAAACCACCCCAACTCCCTTACCGGCTGCACTACAACGACAGCCTGGGCTATTACACTTACCGTCCGAAACGTTGGAATGAACTCAATCACTATGAACGGTTCGCGTTGGAGAACGATCCTCGTTTGCCTGATTTCATTCGCGAAAACTCGGCCCTGCTTCGCAAAGGACAATTTGACGCCTCCGCTGAAAGGGCGAAGGAAACAGGAGCAGGGGATGATGGCGTCGGCGCTCGAATCCAGAAGACAGAGCCAGCATCCTTAGAGTCGCAGGCTCAAGGCTTCCTCACCGAGGAAGGCGAGAATCGATACGGCTATCGTTTTGAGCCAGCAGACCTGCTTAATTCGAAGCCCTTGAGACTGGTGGAAGTACACCGCTGACCGGCAGAACCGGGCCGGACTTCAAAGCATGCCCGATTATTTCACCGACATTACAGCCCAGGAGGCAGTCAAATGTTCCCCGGGAGAAGCCGGCGCACTCATCAAGGCTTTGATTGGCGATCAAAAACCAGAGGAAATCGGCGATGGCAGCGGGTTGCGCGCGACCCACCCAGGCTGCTGTCTTTCCATCGATTATGACCGGCGGAGCGGCGAGGTGTACATATTCGGCGCGGACTACGTGGACCTGGACCAGATTCCGGAGACATTTCTGAAGGCCCTGGCAGCGCTGCTCTGCAAACAGGGCAAGGAATACCTGGAATTTGGCTACGCCAATACCTGCAGTCGGCATTGTCCCGGCAGCCACGGAGGCGGCCGGTTCCGAATTGATGCTGGCGGGAGCATCATCGAACCGAGGATTATGTGGCCCGGGCCGAGGAAGCTTCGCCGGAAGCCGTGATTGCGGTCCAAACGGCCGCAGGCTCAACTCGCCCTCAAGCAACCATGGCGGGGTTCACTCAAGAGCAAAAGGCAATCCTGGGCAGCACCGCGCGCACCAGTCTGGCCAATAGCGTCTCGAGAACCGGCAAAACAACCGTTCTGGCCCGGAAGTACTTGAACCAGCAAGAGCGGCCGGGTGCGGACAAAGCCATCTTCATCACCGCCAACGCGCTGGCCACACAGCGGGTGCTCGATCATCTCCGGAGAATCACCGCCCAGAGTTGGGAACATGATCTGATTGGCACCTTTGCCGAAATTGGCTGCAAACTACTCAAACGATTCTACCGGGAGCTCTCCTACAGCAAACCGCCTCAACTGGTTTCCGATCTGGCGGCCTCTGCCGAGCGCGAGGCGGCGCGCAAAACCGCCCTTCAGCTCCATCCCGACATGGCCAGCGCCACCTTCCATGAACAGTGGAACCAGGCCTTTGTCCAACTGCTGCGCCACAAGAATGTCGCCACCCCGCGCAGCCTCGTCGTCGAAACGGCCAACCTGTTCGCCAAGGTGGTGCAGCCGGAGTTGGCTGGCGTGCGCCTGCTCCTGGCGGATAACGTCCACGATTTTGGCTGGGACGAGATGCTGGCCCTCTCGACGCTGCAACAGCGGATGGAGCAGAACATCTTCGCCGGCAACAGCAATCTTGCCATCCATGACCGACAGCAGGGCCTCGATCCGGAGCACTGGCTGGCCCTGGTCAACCAGGACGGAATCAAAGTCCACCCGCTGATGCAATCGTTCGGCATGGGCAACGCCCAAGGCCTGTTCCTTCAGCAACTGGCCGCCTTTAATTCCAAGCGCGTCCATCAATCCGCGTCCATCTCCGTCTCCGATCCCGACAGCCAAATGCTCGTGGAAGTGACGGTTCCGACACGGCGCCAGATGTTTGAGGTCATTCTGGATATGGAGTCAGGGCTTCAGCTTGGCATCCGCGAGCGCCTCCTGGCCGTCGTCCTCCGC
This sequence comes from Verrucomicrobiota bacterium, assembly GCA_035358715.1. Classification (GTDB taxonomy): domain Bacteria; phylum Verrucomicrobiota; class Verrucomicrobiia; order Limisphaerales; family UBA8199; genus UBA8199. The sequence goes on along the minus strand of DAOPPX010000001.1, from coordinate 69,651 downwards.
AATCCCGACGACGCCCGTGAACTGGCCCGGAACCTGAACAAACCCTACTTCCTGCAATGGGACAAACACCGCTTGTGGCACCGGCCAACCGTGCCAGCAAAAGGAATCATCTGCACCACTCCTTTCGAGGCGCCTTACCTCAGCCCGGATTACGTCGTACTGCCGAATTGTTTCAGCGGGTACTGGCCTTATCAGCGCGAGCGCAACGCCGAGAACTGCCGCCGGGCCTTTCTAAGGTCAATCAGCAGCGCCAGGACCGGGGTCTTTTTCCTCATCCCTGACGCGAATAACGCGCTGTTGCCCAGTCCCTTCCTCGCCGAGGGTTGCACGCCTAAGCTCGTCACTAAAGCGGTGGCACTGAAACTTGGTGAGAGCGCGGGCTCCCTTGGCAGGCAAGCCGCCTGAGAACAGGAAGTTTGTCGGCCATTCGGAGGCGGTTCCCATCGATGCCCGCTTTTCGCACCTATAATGGGGGGTGCACCCCGTGTTTCGGGTGGTGCCACCGATGAACGTGCAATTGCGACCTTACCAAGGTGAAGCGGTGAAATGCTGCTTCGCTCTATGGGAGAGAAAGGTGTTGAACCTGCTGCTGGTGGCGGCGGTTGGGGCTGGGAAGACCATCATCGCCTCCGTCATTATGAAGCTCCATCTGGGCAACCCTGACAAACGCGTCCTGTTCCTGGCGCATCGGGAGGAGTTGCTGGAACAGACGTTGCAAAAACTGGCGATGATCGACGACCAGATCGTCGCCGGGATTGAGCAGGGAAGGAACACCTGCCCGGCAAACGCCAAGGTCATGGTGGCCTCCATTGCCACCGTCAAGAAGATCGAGCGCATCGCCCGGTGGTGTCCCCTGAAAAACATCTCGTTGGTGATTATCGATGAATGCCATCATTCCACAGCCAACACGTACGCCGAGCTGCTCCATGAAATCTCCACGCAGAATCCCGCTCGCCACCTTTTGGGTATCACGGCCACACCCATACGGATGGATGGAGAGAACCTCTCAATTCTTTTCGAGCGGCTGGCTTATAGAATCGACATGCCGGAGCTCATTGACGCCGGCTACCTTTGCCCCATCCGCGGCCTGACGATCCGCACCAATGCGTCCATCGCTGGCGTGCCCGTGACCGCCGAAGGCGATTACGATCCCGACAAATTGGCTGCGGCCATTGATACGGAAGCCCGCAACCGCGTGATCGTTCAAAGCTATCTTGAGCGCGGCGAAAACCGCCCCGCCATCGTATTCGTGGCCAATGTCCGGCACGCCGAACACCTCGCCGCAGAGTTTCGCAAGCGGGGTCTCGCGGCCCAGGCCGTATTCGGCGAGCAAAAGAAGGAGGAGCGCCGGCAAATCCTGGAGGATTACCAGCAGGGGCGACTGCGGATTCTGACCAACTGCCAAACTTTGACCGAAGGCTACGACGCGCCACATACGTCCTGCATAATCATTGGCCGCCCCACTCGGTCGCCGGTAACCTATCCGCAGCAGATCGGGCGCGGTTTGCGCCTCCACCCCTCCAAGCGAGATTGCCTGGTCATGGACCTAGTGGATATCCGCTCGCAGGACGTCATCACCCTGCCCAAGCTCTTCTGCCTGCCGGAAAACCTTCGGCTTACCGGGGAGAACATCCGCCAGATGCAGCGCACCCTAGAAAAAGCCAAGTTGTATCACCCGGAGGTGGAGTGGAACGTCGCGGGCGAATTCACCGCGCAGGACATCCGGCAGCTTTTGGAGCCGCCGGATTTCTTCCATCTCGCGCAAACTATTCAGCCGGACACTTCCACTTGCCTGGCTTGGATGCCGCTCAACGACAACTTCGCCTGCGTCGTAAACGTGCGCGAGAACCGCGTAGCGCGCCTCGATCGGGACGACCTGGGGGCTTGGCACTATTCCTACGGACCAGCCCGCATGAGGTTGGGGAGCAAAAAGCAGGAAGCTCTGCTTGATGCGACGGCCCTTCTGCGGCCGCAGTTGACGCAACCGGAACTTGAGCAACTCAGCAGCCATCTAGAATGCGATGGGCCCGCGACTGAAGCGCAAACGGACCGGTTGCGCGATTACCAGGTCCCCACAACCGCGCTGGGGCGCCTCTCAGAAGCCCAAGCGGCCTGCCTCCTGCAAAAGCTCGATTTCCTGAAATACGTCTATCGGCTCCGCGGCCTCTTCCAAAGCGGCCGTTACGCCGGCCAGGCTTACGAAGCCGTCTGGCTGTTTGACCCCGATTACTCCGACTACCTTGCGCAGAAGAACAAGTTCATTGCCAACCGGACACAGCCCCTGAAAGTCCTGGAGTGGCTCAGGTGCAACAAACCCGAGTTGTTCGAATCGGCGCTGCTCCCGCCTTTCAACGAGTTGCTTCATCTTTGCGCCCGGCAACCTAATCGGTTTCATGATCTGGCTCGCCGCGCGCTGGAGGGCTCGCCTGAGTTCCTGCAAATGCAAGCCCAGCATCGGAAACACCGCGCCAATTTCCTAGGCCGCGGGAACGATCACGCGAGAAAGCCGGAGCCTGTGACCGCTTAAACGCTTCCGAGGCGCATGTTCACCCGCCGCCAAAGCGATCAAGCCTGGATAAAGTACCTCCTGAGCAGCGGGTTGGTTACCATTGACCAACTCGAACGGATGCGCGCGAACCAAAACCAGGTGGATGTCGGGGAGTTGCTGGTTCGCAATTCCCAAATGTTCGATTGTGAAGTTTGGCTGAACCAGGCGCTGCAACAGGACCGATTTCACTACATCCCCCTCGGCACCCTCGATGAACGGGAACTGGCGGAACTGCAAGAACTCCTGCCCACGATCGTCACTCGTTGCCTGAGCGAGGGGATTCTCACGCTGGGCCTCTCCTGCCAAACCTTCTATCTGGGACTGCTGCGTTACGACCCTGAGTTTCCTGAACTCAAAGAAATCCTGCACAGCGTTCCCGCAGAGTTGCGCGTTTGCCTGGTGCCGGTTTCGCCCTCGGATTACACCAGGCTTCACCAGCGGTTGAGGGCGGCAGCCAGCCATTGAGAGACGCGGTATGAACCTTATCAACGCTCCCCAGGAAGCGATAGAGAGACTCCAAGGCCATCCAGCCGCCCGCTGCCTCGGGCCAATCCGAAGCTGGTCGGAGGAACAATTCTACACCGTTGCGGCTCACGCCTACGACTTGCCCTACCGGCGTATCAGCATGGCCGATGTCCAGGTGGAGGTTTTTCACCGGCACCAGTCCTTCTTTGTCCGCAACGGACAAGTCCCGCTCCGGTTGTTCCCGGACGTCCTGGTTGTCACCGAGTGCGAGCCATGGGATGAAAAGCGCCTGCAAGAGTTGTTGCAGGAGTTCGAGCTGGGGGTAAAGCGGATTCTCATCACCCAGCGCAATTATGACGAACTGCTGGGAAATCTGAGCCACTGCCAGTCCCAAACGCCTCGAGAAGCTGAGGCTTCAGAACCGTCGGTCTTCTTCCCAAACGCAGCCTGGGACAACGTGGAGCCCGGGCAGATCTTCCATGAAGTCGTCCGTCGCGCCGATTTGATGCGGGCCAGCGACATCCACCTGGAGCCCACCGAGGGCTGCCTGCGCATCCGTTTCCGGGTGCATGGGGACCTGTTGGTCCAGCGCAAGCTGGCCTTGCGCGCCGGCGAAGACGTCCTCAAGGCCCTGAAGCTGGAGGCCCGGCTCCTGGCCAGCAGCGTCGGCAGCTTTCAATCCAGCCGGGTGCGCCTGGCTTTGCCGCACGGCAAGACCTTGGACCTGCGCGTGGAGGTCTCGCCCACCGTAGACGGCGAATCCGTGGTGATGCGGCTTTTGGATTTCAAAAGCATTGACCGGACGCTGGAAGAATTGAGCCTGCCGCCGGCATATCACCGGGAACTGCTCGACAGCATCAGCAAGACAAGCGGACTCATCATCGTCACGGGCCCTACCGGTTCAGGCAAAACCACTACGCTCTATACGGTGCTGCAGCATCTCAATTCGCCGGAAGTGAAGATAATAACCATTGAAGACCCCGTGGAATACAGGATTCGCGGGTTCTCCCAAATCCAGATCGAGCCCGACAAAGGCATCACGTTTCCAAACGCGATCCGCTCGTGCCTTCGGCAGGACCCGGACATCCTGTTGGTCGGCGAAGTCCGCGACGAAGAGACTGCCAGGCTTGCGGTAGCCGCCGCTGAAACCGGACATCTTGTGTTCACCACGTTGCATACAAACAACGCCATTGAAACCTTGAATCGTCTCGATCGGCTGGGGGTGGATCGCTATCAACTCCAGACGCTCATCCGGTTGGTCGTAGCGCAACGGTTGGTTGGGGTCCTCTGTCCGTCTTGCAAAATCAGGCGGGAAGTTAAGAAGCATGAATTGGACCTGCTCGCAGAGCTGGAAATCCCCTGTCCGCCAGGGCATTCCGTGTATGAAAAGCGAGGCTGTTCCCGCTGCAACGGTGTCGGCACTATCGGCCGCACCGCGGTTTACAGCTTCTTCAGCCCAACTGACGAGGTTCGCGAACTGATGGGGACCGATTGTTCCATCCTCGATATTGTCCGGAAGGCCAAAGAAGCCGGATTCAAGACGATCCTCGAACATGCTCTCCTGTTATGGCTGGAGGGAAAGGCTTCGTTCTCGGAAGTCCACGCCTTGGAAGACTAAAGCCGTTCGTGACCAATGCGGCCAAACAAAAGGCATGTTGGCAACGCTAGCCGCTGTGGTCGAAATCGCCGGGATGGAAATCACCGTTGAGATCGAGGTTTCCGGTGAATATGCGGACCACGGAATAGGCGCTTTTGAGTACTGGGGCGCTCGAGGTGTTCACCATGACTGGGGCTGGGATGACATCCGGTTGTCCACCGCATTCTCCGAACCGGGCGATATTGAAATTGCCCTGCGCCAGCGCCGGCCCGGTCTGAGCCGCAAGAAGTTCCGAAAGGCCGTACGTCGCCTGCGGCACAAGATTGACACCTCGCTCGAAACCACCGCCGAGCGGTGGGTCGCTGACAACGAAAACGCCTGTATTGATGCTTTGGCGATGCAAAACGAGCCGGACTACGAGGAAACCCGCTCGCGTGAAAAAGCCCGGTTCGCTCTCGCAGCGTGAACCGGTGAACAGGCCTCCCATTCCAAGAGCCCTAAAATGGATACGTATGCGGATGCAACCTGCTCAACGGCCATGTTTTGTTAAACGGGATGGCAGTACGCGCGGCTGGACCCGGTGCAGACGGCGGATTTCAGCCTCCTCGATGGCCAACTTCGGCCTTCAAGGTGCGTTCCGCAGTTCCTGACAGGAAGAAAGATGAGCCCGGCCGCAACCATCGTAACAGGACGTAAACAAGTAGCGGACGCCATCAGGCGTTGTGTGCCCACTCCGGTTCTGGAGATAGACGCGCGATTTATCGACCTGGCGGACCCCGGCTTCAACGAGGATCTTGAGCCACAATTCCGAGTCCTGAACCCCGAAGCGCAGAAAGCCCTGCGCGAACTCCGCGGGGAAGTCGTTTGCGCAATTCCGCCGGGCTTGAGCGAGGGCAACCTGATGCTGCATCTGGCGCACACGATTCAGAACGGCGCCGTCCTCCTCTACGCGCCCCTGCAAGACCTAAGCCCGGACGGCATCGCCAGAGCGATCAAGGGTGCCGAGGCTATTAATCCCTGGCTCCTCACCTCTGTGGCAGCGCGCTCCCTGACTGAACACCTGGTGCGGATGCAGGTGGTCACGGCCTTGCGCGAACGTGGGTTGGCCTGGACCGGTTGGCAGAGTTTGTTCTACCTGCACCTCGCACGCGCGATTTCAAAGCCATCCTGGACAAGGCACTTGCGTTTCGGAACTTGCACCGCGGTTGAAATCGACCCCTTTGGCGGAACCGTTTATCACTGCCGTTATCCCAGACACGTGAAGGGAGGTTTCGCAGTCACCCATAAGGAAGCCCCGGCCGAATGGCCGGATCGGCGCTTTGCCGTAAATCGGCTGCTCTGGAATAGCAAGGAGCGTCTGGAGAAATGCATGGAAGAGATGGAACAGGCATATTTCTCGGGCGCCGGCAGTTGGCCTTTCAGTTACGGCGGCGTCAATTACGGTGAGCAACCAGTTCGAATCCTCTCCCGCCCCACAGGTTTGCTCCAGCATCTGGCACCCTCGAGACCCAGCCGCAAGGTCGTCAGAATCTATCAGCAGGATCACCTCAGGTTCCGAAGCCAAAGCTATTATCCCGAGGGGCAGCCCGCTATCAATCCGCTTCCTGCCAAAGCTCAAATCCAGGTTACTATCGACCCGCTGCTCCCTGACAACACTCTTCAGACGTTCCTCGGTAGGTTGGAAGGCTGTCAGCTCAACCTGGATTTTGCCTCCATCCTCCAACTCATCCATTGCGGTTACTTGCGCCAAGGGGCCGGCACAATCACTATCACGCCGAAGGGAGAGGCCGTCCTGGATTGCGCCGAAAAGGCGGGCCTCACCGGTTGGCGGCTTTACCTCATTCTGCGTTTGCTCGAGAATATCCAGACCGACGAATCGTCTTACGAAGCGGTCCTCCGACAAATCCAGGAAACGGTGCAGGACCAATGCGCTCCCTCCCCACCACAACTACCCACACCGAAGCCAATGCTGCGGAATCGCGCATGAACCGGCCGCTCTTCGCATTTCTCTCTACGCTGACGCTCTCGACCTTTCTGGTCGAGCGGTATGCCGGCTGGTATGCGCCCGGATGTCCCGTGACGGAGATGGTGAGCCTGGAGACGTTGCGTGTCCTGTTCTTTGGGTTCTTTGCCGTTCAGATGCTTCTGCCGTTTTACCACTGGGCCAGGGATCCGCATTTCACCACCGACACGGCATCGGGTCTGGTGCTGTTCGTCTCCATAATATCCGCCGTCGTTGCCTTCTTCATCTACAACGTGCCGTTGGCCGCCTTGAACGCCATTGTCAGACTCGCGCAGTTCTGCATGAACTCCTGACCCTCTGAGGCGCTCCGCACCTTGGCCCACCGGGCTGTGCCGCCCTCAGAGTTTGGACCACCCGATTTGCGCGACACGGAATCGGGCAACCATTGGCCAGTCTGCTCCAATGGGTGAGGGTCTCGTTCGAAATAACCCGCCAAACAAGCGCTCGTGAAATGAGGCCCGAGTACCACGAGAGCTACTTCGATTATCAGTGGGGAGGAGCGCAAAGTGCGCGAACGGCCCGAGACCAGCGTGCCCGTTACCTGGCAAAGTCTGGGTATAAAGTGCTCAGAACCTCAGTGCGCTACGGTGTTTTCGGCAGCCGGAGGACAGACTCGACCTATTATCTGCACGCCCGCCGCGATGGAACGCCGGTTAAAGCTCGTTGCGACAGCATTTCTCCCCAGAGCAACCGCCCGGGGCTCCCCAAACCGTAGCGAAGATTATGCCCGACCGCCTGCGCGTCCTGGCCAAAGGCAGGTTCCGACGTTTTCAAGGAAACTGCGCCAACAACTCCGGCGTGGAATTCCAAATCACCGAATGCGAATATGAAGGCCGCCGGTTCTTTGTCCGGGAGAACTTCCGCTATGACACCTTCACCAGCAACAGTGGCGTCCGTTGGGGATTGCAGCAAGGCCATACCGTAAGCGGCGTCAACGTGCTGGAACTGGCCTGCAGGCCGCAGGACTTCGAAGAACTCTCCCGCCTCGTGCATGAAGCTGACGCACTGAAGCGGCCGGTGGTTCGCAACCGGAAATTCACTCTCCGGACCGCGCCGTTAATTGGCAGGTTTGCTCGTCCTTCCTCTCCTTCCGGTGCTTGCAAGATCGGTTGAAGCCTGCTTGTGGCCTGCCCCGCAACAGGCTTTCAGCCGGGATTCAACCGCCAAACACAACAGCATGAAAAAGGTCATACCCAACGAAGTTCTTGAGGTGCTCAAACAGTCACGATGCGAGGAAAATCGATTACATCTGCCGCGCCAACTGCCCCGGGAACTCTACGTCCAAACCGCCAAAATCATTGAACTGCTCGGCGGCAAATGGAACCGGAGCATTGGCGCCCACGTTTTCGAAGGCGAGTGCGCCGAGCGCGTGGACGAAGCGGTCATGGCCGGCGAGGTTATCGATTTCCAGAAGCTCTACCAATTCTACGAAACCCCGCCTGAGTTGGCCCGACGCATGGTGGCTTTGGCCGACCTGCACGAGGGCCAAAGCGTGTTGGAGCCCAGTGCCGGCAGAGGAGCCATCCTCAAAGAAATGCCTCAAACGGTCCGCCGAACCGCAGTGGAGCTGAATTCATCCCTGGTCGAGCTGAAGGACCTTGCCCAGCGTGTCCACTACAGGGACTTCCTGCAGTGCAACGGGGAACTGGGCACCTTCGATCGCATCGTCGCCAACCCGCCCTTCCGCAACGGGCAGGATGTGGAGCATGTGCGCCACATGTATGACCTGCTCAAACCTGGCGGCATTCTCGTTACGGTTACGTCTCCGGCCTGGCAGTACCGCAAGGATCGCAAGCATGCCGAATTCCGTGCCTGGATCGAGGAGTTGGACCATGAGGTGGAAGACCTTGCCGAAGGCACTTTCAAGGCCAGTGGCACCGACATCCGAACCGTCCTGGTGAAAATCTCCAAATGAACCTCCAGCCACTGGTAGTCTGCTGGGGGATGGGACAGGACTCGACCGGCATGCTCATCGGCCTGCGGGATCGGGGTATTCGGCCAGAATTGATAATTGTGGCCGATGTAGGCTCCGAGCGGCCTGAAACCTACGCCTTTCGGCCCATCTTTGATGACTGGCTGGAATCGGTAGGCTTCCCCCGCTCGGTGACCGTTCGCTACCAGCCCCAGGACTACAAGCATTGGCCGCCCTACAGAACGTTGCTCGAAAACTGCCTCACCAATAGCACGCTGCCGAGCCTGGCTTACGGCTTTCATGCCTGCAGTTCGAAATGGAAGATCGCCCCCATTAGCTCATTCATCTCCGGTCTTTCCTGGGCCAGGGAATGGTGGGCCGAGGGCGGGAAGATTCTCAAAGCCATTGGCTTTGATGATTCGCCGCATGAACGACGCCGGGCCGAACGCGGCTGCCAGACCTTCGCCATCCAGAATGACGAAAAAGAAAAGTATGAACTCTGGTTCCCGCTCCAGCAGTGGGGCTGGACCCGCGAGGACTGCGTGCAAGCCATCCACAGCGCCGGCCTGCCCGTGCCGCCCAAGTCCAGTTGCTACTTCTGTCCGGCGATCAAACCGTTTGAAATCGACACCCTGGGCCGCCGCGAGCTGGAGATTATCGTTGTACTCGAGGCCCGCGCTCGGCAGCGCCACCTGGACCACGCCGAAGCCAAGGGCTGGCCGCGCGGCGAAGGGGTTCCTCTTTGTGAAGGGCTATGGCGGCGACGGGTCAAGGGATGCCGAGGCGCTATTCCAAAGCCAGGAAGCATCACGGAATACATTGTGGAGAAAGGGTTGCTCTCGTCGGGCGAGGTTGACCGCCTGATCGCCGCGACGCCGACGGAACCGCTCACCTGTAATGATTTCGAACGCTTGGGCTTCAATGACTGGCAGCATTGGCTGGAGGCCATCTGCAATCCCCCGCTCGAGGCCGTTGGACTTCCGGTTGGGACGGGATGTGAATCTAACACCAACGAATGAGATCGTCGGTTATCCATCGAACAACGCTGCATTCCGGCGGAGCCACCTCTCCGACAGTTGAACTTTATCAGCGGGCCAATGGCCGCTGCCGGCTATGGGCGTATTGGTTTGACCAGGACGGTCAACAAAGCGAGACGATTGCCAGCTTCCACGAGCCCAATTGGGCCAAAGCGCGATCGAAAGCTACAGAAACGCTCAAGACGGCCTTGGCGCAGACCTGTCCGTGAGGGAGGTGCCGAGCGCCAAGCCAAGCCGGATCACCGGGAGTCCACGCTATGCACACTGAATACTCGAATTCCCAGCCCGCCACGTTCCAGGTTAAAGGGCACGGCAATGAAGAATTCAGGCGTGTGTTCTTACGCGCCTGGCAATGCGATCCCAGGGAGAAAATCCACTTCCGCGTCGAGATTGCTGGTGACCAGGGAATCCTGCTCCTCAACCCGAGAATCAGGCGCGTTCGCAGAAAGACGAGGACTCAACCAGACCAGGGGGTCCAATCGCCCAACTATTTCCTGTACGACCTGCCAGCAGATAATCCTGAGGGGCTGATTAGCGACCTGGCCTTGTTTAGCGGCTGCCATGCCGCTCGAATCCGAATGCTTTCCCGCCCCAGCAACGTGGAGATTGCTTTATTGAACCGGGCCGAATTGCGAGCCCTCACGCAATTCGCTGCGGGCAAGCACTGGCGGGCCTTTCTCCCCTTTATTTTTCCACCCCAATCGGAGTGGCGCGCAGGGGTCTTCCTGGATTGCACACATGGTCGTTTCACGAAATGCGTGGTCTGGCTTTCAATCGCCGAGGCCAAACGGGTCGTGCTCGAAAAGCCGGAGAGCGGGGAGAGCTTTCTTGCGGTTCGGTGCCCCGGAGTCGAGGCGGAATTCCCGGCGGCAGAGAAGATAAAGACGGTTATGCCTTGCGCAATCCTGGGCGCGCCGGCAAAGCCAGCCCTGGAGAATTGTCCCCGCTGCAACGGCCAAACCGAGATGAACGGGGATGGCCGTTTGGTTTGCCACTTCTGCGGATATGTTTTCGGCTCTGCCGCCCCGAGAATTCCAGCGGCAGCGTGATAACCCCGAAACTTTCGGACCAAGTCTCATCGGATTGTACTCCGATAATCCAAGGCAACCTCTGTTCCAGTGAAAGCGACCGAAACAAAAGGCATGAAGAACCTGCGCCACTTTGTCGTGACCCATTCTCATCGGCATGGCGTCACAACAGGCTTAATCATCGCTCAAAGGGCAGAGGGAAAGCCGAGCCCCGCCCAGGCCGTTAGGCTGCTGCGGTTAGACGTTGACCCCGGCCGGGAGGAGTTCGTCGAACTCGTTGAGGTGTCGCCAGTGTTCCTCTCAAAGCCGCAAAGCAACCCGAGAACGATCGAGGACCGACGCGCCCGATTGATCTCCCAATGGGCCACACGGTTCTACGACCTGACTGAATCCTGGAACGGACCACTCGGAATGCAGTTGGCTTACCTTTTTGCGGCAATTGCCCGCGGCAGCTACGTCGCTTTGGCTCCAAATTCGGCGCTGGTACGATTGTTGCGCCAAGCAGCCGTGCCGAGCAACGATCCTGTCTGGCAGTTCCTCAGGATTGAGAAATGAGCGCCGGAGATTATTGTTCCCGCTCTTTCCTGGGCGCGTTCGCTCAGGAACAATCTCTCTTAATGCCGGCGGCGGTCAACTCATCGCCGGGGCGGGCATCGCTGGCGCCTCGTTCTGGAGGCGTAATCCCTTCTCATCCAGCATGGCCTGCTCACCAGGCTTGAGCAAGAGCAGTTCGCCTCCGTCCTTGTCAATGTAAACGCGGCCGGGCTCGCGCTTGTTCAACTGCTCGATCTGCTCGGTCGTGGTGTTCAGTGGCGGCGATACCGGATGGATGTCACGGCCGGCCTCCAGACGCAGTTCGGTCGCGCGAAGAATGGCTTTGGTGTCGCGCATCTCCGGCAGGACCGACTTAAACCAGGACTCCACCTCCTGAATCACGGCTTCCCGATTCTGGGTCTTGGCGGAAACCTTGCTGGCAATCAACTGGCGGCGGGATTGCTCGAAGGCCTTGGTGTGGGCCAAGCCCTCCTTGCCGTCGATTTTGAGTTGCTTGCGAACTTCACGCATCAGTCGTTTGGGCGTAAGCATTTCCATCATGGCCTCGGCGGTGAGCTGCATGTCCGGCTTTTCCCGCGGCACGCGCCAGAGGATCTTCTCGATTACCCCGCGTTCGGCCCCCAACTCGCTCAGGGCGGCGGCGTTGACGACGTAAGCATTGGCGACGCTGCCACCATGGGCGCTCAGCCACTGTTGGATTTCGCGCACCCGCTGATTATCGGGCGCAGGTTTCGGCAATTTGACTTTCATATTCTCCATTGTAGGGCGCAAGGAGTTTCCTTTGGGGGCCAAACTGAAAAACGTGGACCTTGAGAAGCTCAGGGACGCTTTGCAAAAGGCTCGAATCGCCTTCACCGAGCGCCCCGTTCCCCATGTCAACCCCGCCACGGTTTCTCTGGTGGTGCAGCGGAATGGCTACATTCTGTCCGTCACCCCGACCGTTTACTACTATGGCGCGGTCGTGGAGATCCGGCCAAATGGCGGTCCCAGAATCTGTTTCCACTGGAACAAGGACCCGGCGGAACTGGTTGCGGTCATGGATCTGTTGGTTCAGGTGCGGCAGTTGACGGCCCGGCTGCGGTCAAGATGGGCGACACGCCAACTCGCCCTCATCACAGGCCGCGGTCCGGGAAGTCCGGTCCTGGTCTTCCAACCCGCTTGCGCTCGCTTCGGTATAATTCCACGGCCGCCGAGCTTCAACCAACTGCACAAGTGGGCAGCGGTTAAAGAATACGGGCTTGGCACCTCACCAAAGATCATTGCCCGCGATCTGGTTCAGTTGTACCAACAGAACACACCCAGCCGTTCGTGGCGAAGCGTCGTGGATGATTGGAATTGCAAATACAGCGTCTCATTCGGGCATGAACTGACACTGAGCGCTTCGTACATCTATGCCTGGAACGGTATGCGCTTTCTGTTGGACGGCGACGATTTGGCCCTGGACGTGTGGACGCCCGTCTCCAGCGCCGCTTTTCGCGAAATAGCACGCTTGCTGGAATCTATTCAAACTGTTCTGGGTAAAGCCGCGAACGAAGATCATCTCAAGAAGCTGCCCTCGGTGTGAGATCTGTCATCCAGAACCCCATCCAACTAACAAAACATGAATAGCGATGGCAGTACCAATTCACGCCTTTCCGAGTTAAGGCGTCTGATCGACCAAGCCGATGAGGCTTATTACACGCGCGGCCAGGCCCTCGTCGAGGATGCACTGTATGACCAGTGGAAGGATGAACTTGCGCAGTTGGCACCCGACGACCCGCGCCTTAAACGGGTTGGCGCCCGACTCCAGGAAGCTCATCTCCAGAAGCGGCAGCACACGATTCCCATGGGATCGCTCGCCAAGGCAGTCAATCACGGCGAGTTCCTGAAGTGGGTGAAGGGAATCGGCGCGGAGGGCAAGATGCTGCATGCCTCTTACAAGATGGATGGCGGCTCCTTTTCGTTTGAGTTCCGCGATGGGTGCCTGGTTGCCGCCATTTCGCGAGGAGACGGTCTGGCGGGCGAAGACATCACCGCCAACGCGCTCAAGTTCCGGGGCATCCCGGCGCAATGCCGACTTGATGGGCATCCGTTCACCGGATTCATGCGCGGTGAAGTCATCCTGCCGACGGAAGACTGGTCAGCGCGGGTGGACCCGGACGCGCTTTCCAATCCGCGCAACTGCTGCGTCGGCATTGCTCGCCGCAAGAACGGGCAGCAAAGCGAGCTGCTCAAGGTGTTCGCTTTTCGCGCGTTCGGCGGCAGCGGCCAGCCGCTATGCACCACAGAGACGGAACAGACTCAAGCCATGCGCAACATCGGGTTTGAATGCGCTCCGAGCTTCACCGGCACAGCCGAGGCGGTTTGGGACTGGTATGTGAAAACCCAGCAGGAGCGGCCCAAGCTGCCCTACTGGATCGACGGCATCGTTGTCAAACTGGACAACATTGCCGAACAGCTTTCCCTGGGCGAGAGCGACCAGCGACCCAAAGGCCAAGTCGCGCTTAAGTTTGAAGCTGAAGGAGCGGAGACCACCATTCGCCGCGTGTCCATCAGCGTAGGTCATACGGGGTGCGTGGTGCCAACCGCTGCCTTCGACCCGGTTCAAATCGGAGGCACAACCGTTAGTTCGGCGACACTTTGCAACTGGGACAACATCCGTCAGCTTAATGTCGGCATCGGGGACAAAGTCCGGGTGATCAAAGCCGGGGATATCATTCCGCGCATTTTGGAGCTCGTGGAAAAATCCTCGGAGTCCACCGTCATTCCAGAACCGGCGTGCTGCCCTGCCTGCCAGGGCAAAGTCGGCCGCCGTAGCAATGTTTCAGGGGACGACAGTACGGCGCTCTACTGCCTCAACCCGGAATGCTCCGCGAAGCTCTACGGCAAGATCGAGCGCTACCTTTCATCGCTGGACATCGTCGGCGTTGGCGAGAATCTCATTCAGTCCCTGATACAGGAGATGGCAGTCAAGGATGCGGCGGACCTTTACACCCTCAAAAATCGGCGCGATGAACTGGCCGCGCTCAGACTCAGTGGCGGGGTCCGATTAGGTGAGAAGCGCGCCGACAAGTTCCTCGCGGAGGTCGAGAAACGACGCCGCCTGACGCTCAGCCAACTCCTGGGCTCCCTGGGCATCTTCGGACTCGGCAAGCGGCGCGTCGCCTTGATCCAGCAAGCCGTCCCGGGCGAATTCAACACCCTCAACGATTGGCTTTCGGATAAATTGATTCGGCTGGCCGACCAGGCGGGAGTGCCCAACATCGGCCGGCGATTGCAGGAGGATCTTCTTGCCCAGAAGCTGCTCATCCGAAAATTCCTGGAGGCTGGTGTGGAGATTCTCGGTCCAGAAGTCTCAACGCCAGGCAACAAGCCAGACGGATATCGGTTTTGCATTACCGGCGCGCTTTCCCGGCCCAAGAGTCACTTCGAGCAATTGATCCGGGCCAAGGGCCACGGCTATACCGATACCTTCAGCAAAGACGTGACTCATCTTGTGTCCGCCGATCCGAATTCCGGATCCAGCAAGCTGCAAAAGGCTAAAAAGGCGGGTATTCCAGTCATCTCGGAGGCGGAGTTCTTAGCGCTGCTCGACCAAACGTGATGCAACAGGAATGCAATCGCGGGAGCCAAAACCGGGGTATTCAAATCCGACGGTGGAGACAGGCCAGTCCGCTCCGGCGCGACGGGGACCTCAAACAAACCGTGAAAAGCATCGAACTCCATCTCGCCGCTGACAGCATCTCCTTGCAACTCGATGGCAGGGGCGGCGGCGCCGTCAAATCCACACTTCACATCACCGAAGCAGAAGCTGGTTTTGGGGCGGAACACCGTGCCAATCATAATTCCGCGATTGATGGGGTGGAAGCTGTGGTGCTGGCACACGCTTGTGCGGGAGTCAACGTCACACACCCGGATTACGTGCGGGGGCTTGTCAGCGCCTTGGAGGCCATCTCTAACCAGCACTCATGAGCAGCTCTGAAAATGGCCTGGTTTCATTCCCGCCGGGCACCACCACATGTTGCTTGGGACGAAACGGGATATTCACCACTGTCGGCATCTACGTGGACAGCTTTGACCATAAGATCATCCTTACCCCTCAGCATTCCCGCCGCCAAATGGCGCGATGCATCATTGAATTGCCCAATGATTCCCGCCTCCTGCTTGGATTGATACTCGAATTGCTCAAGAACAGTCCCGGCACTCTCGAGGCGTTGCAGCAGGAGTTTGCCCAGACCGGCGCCCCTCCGGCCCAAGAGTGAAGGAGATTCGGGTTGCCGCGTAACAGAGCGGCGCAACATTCCTTGATTCCTTGAACGATTGCATTCACTGATCGTGAAGGTGGCGCGCACGGCCCCCACGTGAATGGCCCAGAAGGCATTTTCTCGGACAATGAGTCCCGAAGCGGTCGGAACCCTCCTGAGCTGTGCGTTCAGGGGGACACAGCTCGATAAAAACGCCGATCCATATTCTTCGCATCAAAATCTATGAAGCGGATTAGGCCATTAACTGGCGTGTTCGTAAATACGTCCACCCAATCAGCGAGATTGGTGGAAGCTTGGAGACGGTAAGCATGGCCGGCTTCACCGGTGTAACGCAGCTCGAATGCTCCAGTTGCGGTTGCCAAGCCAGCGAGCACATTGGTTGCGTTGTTGCCAGTGTTATTGCCGGTCAGCAATGTCATTGTGTTTGGGCTGTATTGGGCGGTGAGGGCGAGGGCGTTCGGCAGTGCGGGAAGGTTGATGGTGGCGAAGCTGCCGCTACGCGTGGAGCAAGTGAGGATGGGAAACGCGTCGCTGAAACTAGGCGTAAACCCGTTGGCAAGCGTCACGTTAATCGTCCCTGCAAGCGTGGCTTGGCCGTTGACTACCATCTTGTCAAACCCGCTGCCGGGCGTCAGGCCGCCCAGTTCCATCTGCAACATGCCGGAGGCAGTCTGCGTATAGTTCCCGTTGACGGTAATCATTCCGAGGGAACTGCCGGGACTAACGACGGCCCCGTTGACCACCGCAGCGTTTATTACACCGGTGCCTAAAAGGACGCCGCCGGTGAAGTTGAACGTGCCTCCGCTTAATGAACCGCCGGCGAGCCGCGTCTGCCCGTCGGTCTGATTCAAGCCTCCGCTGAAATACGCTGTGCCGCTCGTGACATCCACCGTGCCGGTGTTGTTGAAACTCACGCTGCTGAGCGTAGTGGTGCCGGTGCCGCCCGACTTGCGGAAGGTGCCCGCGTTATTGAAGGTTGGAGCGTAGCCGTTGCCCGGCCAATACATCGTCGCGTCGGTTTGCACGTCGAAGAGCCCGCCAGCCAGGTTCTCGATGTCCGAACCGTTGTTCATGACTAGGTTGCCGGTCCCACCCCAAATCACCGTGCCCCCGTTGCGCAGCACCGCGCCATTCATGGTCTTGTCGACAGCGCCGCTGAGCGTCAGCACACAGTTGGTTGCCAGCGTTACATCGGCAACCACGAGCCCGTCGGTCCACGACACCGTCCCTTGAACCGTGCCCGTGCCCGCCAGAGTGCAGCCATAGGCCAACTGGAAGTTCTGCAACAGCACGCTCCCATTGAGCGTCAGCGTGCCCACGACCCGGCCGGCTCCCGAGATGGTTGTGCCAGTGTTGAGTTTGGGACTCAGGCTGCTGAAGGTCAGCACCCCTGTCTCCACCTGAAGCGTGCCCGCGTTGGTGAAGATTGGCGCGTAGCCGTTGCCCGGCCAATACACCGTGTGACCGTCGGTCTGCACGTCCAACAGGCCGCCTGCGAGGTTCTCAAAGTCCGAACCGTTATTCATCACCAGGTTGCCCGCCCCGCCCCAGATCACCGTGCCGCCGTTGCGCAGCACCGCGTTGGACATCGGCTTATCAGCGTTGCCGCTGAGCATCAGCACCCCGTTAGTTGCCAAGGTGAAGTCGCCCGCCAGTGTCCCTCCTGTCCAGTAGACGGTGCCCGACAGCGTGCCAGTTCCAGTTAACGTGGTGCCAGAGGCCAACTCCAGATTTTGCGAGGCTACGTTGGCCCCATTCAAAACGATTGAGCCAATTACACGTCCGGTTCCCGTCAGTTGACTGCCGGACTGAAGCCGCAGGTTGTTGCTGCCGAAGTTTGCCGTGCCGCTGGTCACATCCACCGTGCCGGTGTTGTTGAAACTCACGCTGCTGATGGTCGTGGTGCCAGTGCTGTTCGACTTGCGGAAGGTGCCCGCGTTGTTGAAGGTTGGCGCGTAGCCGTTGCCCGGCCAATACATCGTCGCGTCGGTTTGCACGTCGAAGAGCCCGCCGGCCAGGTTCTCGATATCCGAACCGTTGTTCATTACCAGGTTGCCCGCCCCACTCCAAATCACCGTGCCTCCGTTGCGCAGCACCGCGCCGTTCATGGTCTTGTCCGCATTACCACTGAGTGTTAGCACCCCGCCCGGCGCAATCGTCATATCACCCGCCAGTGTTCCACCCGTCCAGCTCATGGTGCCGGTGAGCGTGAACGTGCCGAGCAGCGTGGTGCCAGTATCGAACTGAATGTTCGGCAGGTTATACGAGCCGTTGAAGGTGACGCTCGCGTTGCTGACCCGGCTCAGGCCAGGCCCGGAAAACACCACGTTGGAACTGAGCACGAAACTGCCTCCGGCCAACTGGAGTGATGAACTGGCTGAAACGGCGAAGCTGCCCTGGCAAGTCCCCCCGCTTTGCAGAGTCAACGTTCCGGCGGTTATGGTGCAAGTCCCTGTCTGGTTGAATTGACTGCCGACGGTGAGCGAACCGCTGAGCAACTCCAGCGCCCCCACATTGTTGAAACTCACGCTGCTGAGCGTAGTGGTGCCGGTGCCGCCCGACTTGCGGAAGGTGCCCGCGTTATTGAAGGTTGGAGCGTAGCCGTTGCCCGGCCAATACATCGTCGCGTCGGTTTGCACGTCGAAGAGCCCGCCAGCCAGGTTCTCGATGTCCGAACCGTTGTTCATGACTAGGTTGCCGGTCCCACCCCAAATCACCGTGCCCCCGTTGCGCAGCACCGCGCCATTCATGGTCTTGTCGACAGCGCCGCTGAGCGTCAGCACCCCGCCGGTCCCAATCGTCAGGTCGCCAGACAAGGTTCCACCAGTCCAGTTCATGCTACCACTGAGCGTGAATGTGCTGTTAAGCGTGCCACCAGCTAAATTGATAACGGCATATTGGGCATTGACGGGCATGTTTACGCTACCAGAATTCAGTTGAACGACATCACCTCCCCCCGGCACGATCATGGGATTCCAGTTGGTGCGGTTGAACCAGTTTCCGTCACCCGCCGCACCGGTCCATGTGATCGCATTGGCCGTGGTTACGGTGAGCGTGGCCGGGGCGCTGAGCGTGGAACCAAAGGCGTTAGTGA
This sequence comes from Verrucomicrobiota bacterium, assembly GCA_035358715.1. Taxonomy (GTDB): domain Bacteria; phylum Verrucomicrobiota; class Verrucomicrobiia; order Limisphaerales; family UBA8199; genus UBA8199. The sequence continues at coordinate 51,148 of DAOPPX010000001.1, read as the reverse complement.
CGCGAACGCGGAACTGCGCGCCGTTGTCGGCCAGTGTCAAAACTGAGGTGGCGTAAGTGGGGCCCGTCGCGCCCGGAATGTCCGCGCTGTCGCGCTGCCATTGATAGGCGAGCGACGGTGCGCCAGTGGCGATCACGCTGAAGCTGGCGCTTGCCCCGGCGGGCACGGTGCGGTTGAGCGGCGGCGTCAAAATCGAGACCGGGCCGGATACGAGTCCAGCGCTGATGGTATAAGGGCTGGTGGAGCTGTAAGACCCGTTCCCAACGGGGTAGCCATAAACGCGCACGTAGTATGTGCCGGGAACGTTCGCGTTGTATGCGATGTGCTCCGGCAATCCTGTGCTGTTATACGAGCCTGTGACGTAGGCAGAATCGGGACCGTATAGCTCCAAGTCAAAATCGTTGGTTGCCGGAACCACCAAGTCGAAGGTCAAAACCCCCGGCGTGACTACGTCAACCCGGAACCAATCCACATCTTGTGGCGTGCAAATGAAGCCATTGGAGGAGACGCCGAACATGAGCGGCGTGGCAGTGAGGGAGGAATCGTTCGGTTCCGCTGGATCGTCGCAGGGAGGAGGCGCCGTGTTGTTCACTGTCACGCTTACGGCGGCACTGGCTCCAAGGAGCATCGTGCCGTTGTATGCCTTGGCAGTGAGTGCATGCACACCATTAACGGACAACGCTGAGCTCCATGTCCAGGCAAAGGGCGCGCCGGAATCCGTAAATTGTCGGACGCCATCGAGGTAGAACTCCACCTTGGTAGCGCCGCTCACACTGGCGCACACGGTCGTGATGCCGGAAACGGTGGCACTGGCCGCGGGTGCAGTAATGGCAACTGGTTCGCCGTTGTTCACAGTGAGGGTGGCGGTGCGGCTGCGGGTTGAAAGGCTTTGGGCATCGAAAACCGTGACGGCATACTGGCCGGCGTCGGTGGCGCTGAAGGATGCGCCATAAGGGCCGGCATACGGCACCCCGTCTTTTTCCCAGACATATTGGAAGGGACCAGTGCCGGTGGCCACGACTGTAAATGTGAAGTTCTGGCCGGAGGCAATTACAGCGTCCTGCGGCTGTTGGGTGATGACGGGGGCTTGGGGAACAGCGGACGCACGGAAGGCATCGCGGACGGTCGCCTGGTCGGCTGCATAATTGTTGTAAGCCTTAGCTGCGAGCCATTGTTGTTCTGCATAATCGTAGAATTGCGCAGGCGTGTAGCCCGGGACAGAACCAACCAAATAGCTGGGTTCAAAAGCAAGCCAGCCTTCATATTTTGTGATGGTGTCCCGATTGTTCTTGAGAATATCGGGACTCGCACTCATGACGTCGCTGTCGGCCAAATTGATTATGTCGGAATAGCTATTCCCTGCAGCGCGAGCCGCGAAGTAGAGCTTCATTTGGTTTTTGAAAGTGGCGTCCTGAACGGCCTGGCGAAACAGGTTCAAACTGTGTTCAATTGGCCAGTTTGCAAGCCTTGCAGGCGCAAATACGCCCGAGAGGCCCGCCTGCTCCAAAAGATAGGAGATGGACTGGTCTGCTGCGAAGTCGGCCCCTTTACTAGCCGCAGTTGTGTAATCGCCTGAAGCCAGCGGATTAAGAATATCCGGCGCCACCAGGAAATACGAAACATAATCCTTGAAGGGGATCCCTGAATAGGACGTGTCCAATGTTTGGCTGATCACGTCATCGGTCAGGTCGGTGAGCTCCCATGCGTTCTTGACGTAATCAATTACCTGCTGATCGGTAGGTTGGGCGCGTGTGGACGTGCCGAATATTGCTGCGCAAACCCAAATCGTCAGCCATACCGCTTTGCCGAGTCGTTTCATCCTCAACATTCCCGTTAAGCCAGCTGTTGCGAACAGTCCTAATTAAATCAGAACGCGTTATCGCTCACAAGGTTTCTTTGTCGGTATGTCGGTATGCTGATCCACAGCCCGCGCGTGCCAGAAGGCTCGTGGCAACTCCCGCTTGGCGCTCGTACCAGAATTGGCGGGCCTGTGTAAGCCTGGCCAAACAAATCTTAACTGGGCTCCCAGAATCCGCTGTCTTGCAGGGTGATGCAGCCGACCTCGACAAGATGAAGATGAAGATCAGCGCTTCAGTCCAAAAGCATTGCGAAGAGTGATCCATGCACGATGCGGTCAAGAGGCCGTGCAGGGGGTGGCGATTGTATTTCCAGCCCCTTTACTGGTACCCCGGCGCGCCGGATCCCAGACTAACCGGCATCCGGGTCGTGGGGCTCCCCCGTCACGCATCGCCGCCCGCAAATGTCACGCTGCAAGAGAACATTGAATTCTCTGCTCGAATCCGCTTCTCCTATGCCGCAAAGGGGAGTTCCTGCGCGGTGGCGCTCTTTGAAGATATCGAGCCGGGCCGGCCATACATCTACCGGATGTCATCGCCGGAACTGGTCGAGTTGTTCCGCGGGATTCAAACCGGGCAATTCCCGGTCAGCGCCGAAGGGATCGACGTGCGCCTTACCTTCGTCAAGAAGGGCTCAGCCGTGTTCGCCCGCCCGGTCCTGCTCTGAGCGCAGACTTTGGCGGCAAACATAAGGCGTGAGAAGAACGCCGGTGATGCAATTCAACTGCCAGGAAGGCGACACGGTCATTGTGGCGCAACGCAAGCACGGCAGGATGGTCCAGGAATTCCTGACCGTTGTGCAGACCGGGGTGGTCTCGGCAAGAGAATCCCTCAGTGCCGGCCGTCAGCGAATGACGCTGAAGGGGCTCCAGATCGAGGGCTGATACTTTCTGCCAGGAGCCGCATTCATGAACCTCTCCCTCCGCGACGCGCTGGAGACGCAGACGCATCTGCTTCAGCGGCGCCTGGCAGCACAAGGCAAGAGCCTGTCGCCGGACCTGCAAGCGGTCTGCCAACGATTTCCTGAGCTCCAGAAGTTGTGGGGCCAAGTTGTGCCCGAGGCGGGGAGGCCGACGGGGATCGCCGGCAACCCGGACAACCGCATACTTGCGTTTGAGATTATCCACGCCAGGGTTTTGCCTGCCGCACGCAGCCCATTTCCCAACGCCAAACAGGTAACGCTGCTGGTGCTGCGCAACGGGACGACCTTTTACTTGCTCGATGAACTCTTCTTCCACGGTCACGATATGAACGCGGAATTACAGGGGGCCTATCTGCTCACGCCGGAGGCCACCTTGTTGAACCGACTCCCCAGCAGCCAAACTTGCGAGGGGCCACACCTGGTTGGCACCGAAGGGGCCTTAACGTGGGTGACGGAGAACTTCGAGGCACTGCGACAAACACGGTATTGCGGCGTGCAAAGCTGGAACGAAGCGCTGGCGGCGCTGGAAACAGCAATCCAGCAGGCGAACACCGACCACCGCCTGGGACTATACCACACCCCTATCCGCCAACTGCTCCGGCGATTCCCCTGTTTGGTGAAGACGGAGGCTCAGTCCTATCTTTTCAGCGGCCCGGCCGACCTCGACAAATGCCTGGTGGATTGCATACCGGTTGGAAACCAGAGTCCGACGGAGGAACCGCCTCGGCGCGTGGATTTTGATCGTGCCGCCATTTGGTACCACAAAGCAGCGAAAGCGCCAGTTTTCCTGAAAAAGTTGCATCTGCCGGCCCACCTGGAGGCGCGGCTGCGACAAAGAATGCAGGACACCAAAGATGTCTTGCAGAAGTGCCGCCTGACTTGCGGCCGCTTTCCGGGCTTCAGCGAGATCACGGAGGTAGTCCCGCTCGCGGGCCAAAAGTGTCTTCTCCTGGACGAAAACGGATTCAGCACATTTTGGAGTTCGGCAGCGCAGATTTCCGCACATGTCATCAAGGCCGATTACTGTGTTCCCTCTGTGCAGATGCATTTCCCGCCACAGGTATGGGGCACCTGTTATCATCTTCTGCCAAAGGCAGAGATCCAGTCCTTGATGGAATTGACCTCGCAAGAAGATCCATTCAGCCTGGCTCCTGGGTTTCTTTCTTACCTGCACAACGGAACGCAAGCGTGCGGAGAGCGCGAACCGTTCGACAGAGTCTGGTTCACAAATCTCTGCGCGTATCTCGAGCGCCGCCTGGCCCCGCTGCATAGTCCGCAGCGGGACGAAATCCTGGCGCTGGCGCCAACCGGGCCGCCGCCGTATCGGGTGGAAGACGTGCTGCGGCACACCCGGCACGAGCAGGCCGGCTATTACGGACTCACTCCTGAACACCACCCGTTTGGCCTGCTTCAGTCTGAAGCCACCTGCGCGGAGACTATTCGCAAGCTCTACCAGAACCGGCAGTTCCTCGAATGGAGGCTGGAATCGGACGAAACCTAAAGCCAATGAAAGCCATGTCGCCTGAAGGTAACGAGATCCTTGGAACGCTGGAGATAGTCGAAGGGACCGCCGGGGCCAAAGTCAGCCTCACCAGAAATCGGAGACTGCGAGTCGAGTATTGCGGCGAAACCGCCGTGGACTGGAACAGCCAACGAACCAAAACCGAGCGGGGGGAACGCCTGTTCGTTTGCTCCCGGCATCGCGTGTGGCGGGAAAGGCAGGTGCTCAAGGCGACCAAAGCCCGGCGGGGCAGAAAACCGCTTCCACGGCCGAAGGGGTAGAGGAGTTCTCTGAGTCGGACATCATGCAACTGCAAATCCCACTGGAATTGTTCCACGGCCTCAAGCTGGAAAAGAAGGACCTGCTCGATATCGCCAAGCGGGCCCAGCAACCTTTTGTGGAGGTCGGCCACCAGTTTCTGCCGCAGCCGGACCGGCGCACCTTGTTTGAGGCCTGCCAAAGGCTGCGGAACCCTTCCAAGGAAATCAGCCGCCTCATGCGCCAGTTGCGGAACTTGATCGAGGTTCAGGAAAACCCGTTGCTGAACAAAATCAAGTCCGTCGGCGCACTGAAGGAAGCGCTCATCCTTTGCCTGGGCAAGCTGCCCCATTATTGGGTGTTTCTTCACAACAACGAGATGCGGCATTGGCTGCCCTACGTGATTGAGAACGTGAGCGAGGACAACGGGGGACGATATTCCGCGCCGCACGTCCGGTTGCGTCTGGTCGCCTGGCAACTGGGGCAGCGGAAGGAAGTCAGCATCGATTTCTACAACCGGGACCTGCGAGGCAGGAACCTTGCGCAGATTCTCGAGGCATCCGGGTTGCGTTTGGAATCTGACGAACTGCTGACTGCATACCGCCACCACCGGAAGCTTTACGAGGAATGCCATGCGCAAACCGGGGAACAGTTTGTCGCCGACGGCTGGGTCCAGAGCCGCGACACGGAAGGGAGCTGGAAGCCCGAGACGTACCGCCTGCCGGAGAATCCCGATCTGCCCGGCTTGGCGGTAATGGACCATTACCACAACCTCAAGGACACCGGTGATGAGAAAGTGGCGGACGTCTCCCAGTGGAATGAGGAAGGACGGGAAGTGGAGATGCCGCAGCATCCACTGGTTTATGCCTACGACCTGGTCGGCCATGCGGAAATCATTGCCCATGTCGCCGATCTAAAGCCGTATCAATACCAGGATGATATTGACGGTTACCTCGTCCTTCCCCAGGAGACCCGCCGGTTGCTTGAGGTGCTGCGGCACGCCTTCGAGCTCAAAGACCGGGATGTTGTCTCCGGCAAGACCGGGGGATGCTTGGTCCTTCTCAAGGGCGACCCTGGTTTGGGCAAGACTCTGACGGCTCAGGTATTCGCCGAACAGAACCACCGGCCGCTATATGAGCTGCAATGTTCTCAACTCGGAATCAGCCCCCCAGAGGTGGAGGAGAATCTGCGCCAGGCCCTGCTGCGTGCCCGGCGCTGGAACGCTGTCCTGCTGATCAACGAGGCCGATGTTTTTGTGCGCGCCCGCGCCGACGACATCGTTCAGAACGCGATCGTTGGCGTTTTCCTGAGGTTGCTGGAAAATTTGAGCGGCCTTTGTTTCCTGACCACCAACAAGGGAACCGCCATTGACGACGCCATCAGCTCCAGGGCGCTGGTTCACGTGGAGTACCAGTATCCTGACCCCGACGAGCGCAGAGAGCTTTTCCACATTCAAGGCGAGATCCAAAAGGTTGGCCTTTGTGACGCTGCCTACCGGGAATTCGCCCAAGAACATCACTTGTCCGGCCGCGACATCCGTCAACTGGTGAAGCTGGTTAAGCTGCTCGCAATCCAGAGAGGGAAGCCCGTGACGAAAGAGGATTTGGTATGGGCCTTGAAGTGGCGCCCGAACGGCAGCGCCAAAGCCAGCGAAACTCTGAAAGCGTGAACCAAGCCAGTAAACTCGAAGAATGGCGGAGCGCTCTCGCCTGCGGAGAGGATCGAGAGGTCACATTCACCCTTCTCCTGACCAAGCGCTGCAATTTCGCCTGCGCCCATTGCATGTTTGGCGCCGCCCCCCAAGGGGATGCCGGCTGGATGGCGTTCGAAGTCCTCGATGAAGTCCTCCTGGCCGCAAGGACCTTCGGGGACTGGGGTTTCCGCAGCCGGCTCAACCTCCTGGGCGGTGAACCAACTCTGGATTTGGAACGCTTTGCCGCTATCTATACTTACATTTGGCGTCACCCTTTGAGCCAGGATCTGGAAATGGAAATGACCACCAACGGATGGTGGCTCCGGTCGTGGAAGGACACCTGCCGGTTTGCCGGCATCGTCGGCGAATCCGTTGCGCGCGAGAGATTGAGCATCCGCATCTCCAACTCGATCTGGCACGATGCGTTCCGGAAGGGGGAAAAGCACATCATCAGCCGGCGGGCCCTCCAGGAGGCCCTGGAAAATCCCTGTGAATGGTTCGATCTGCCTGAGCCCTTGTGCCAATGCGGCGGAGCTTTGGTTTGCGAGGAGAACAGCCATCGCTGTGACGGGTGCGGCGAGCGTATGTCCGAGGAGGAATATTATGATACCAGGGACGCAGCCCTGATGCAGCCGGGGCATCACGCTATCCCATTGCTGCTCGAAGGAATCAAATCCGGCAACGTTGGCGTTGACGCCAAGTGGACTGAGCCGGAACGCCTCAGCCCCGCCGGCAGGGCACTGAAGAATGGAATGGGCCAGCAAGACGGGCTCTGCCACCCCGCACCAGAACTCAAGTTTACCATTAACCCCGACGGCAGCATCCGCGATGTCTGCTGTTACGGAGGCAGAGCACCGTTGGGGCACATCCGGGGCGGCGCTTTGCGCTTATTCGCTCTGCGCTATGAACTGCTGAAGGCGGTGCATGAGCAGTTCCCCCAGGCCGAAGAGCGGCTGCACCGGAATTGCAACGGTGGCAAACGCTGCCGAGGATGCCTCGGATTCGCCAGCCGGTGGCTTCGTCGCGAGAAGCCCAAACTCGAACCGCTGCTCAGAGAATTTGAGAGGGTGGAGCAACCAGCCGTTGAATTGGCTGCATGAAGAAGCGCCGGAAAAAGGTTGCCAGCCCAAACCCGCCCCACTGGTATCGGCAGAGAAACCCCCGCGGGCGATGGGATGTCTTCGACGGGAAGGACAAGCTGGTCAAAGCCGATTTGACCCGGCGCGAAGCCGCCTCGCTCATCGGAGAGCAATGGGACATGAACGGGCGAACCGTGGGCTGGTTGTGAGCGCGAAGAAACCTCGCGTGTTTGAAACCGCGCATGACGCGGCCCGCAGCCTCCGGGGCAAATGGCAGGAGTGGCGCGAGGCAGGAGTCTGGTTTTCCAGGTTTCACAAACCGGGGACAGCCTTCGCGCTGCCTTTCGATCCGGGCGATTATCTGTGGGCAGGACCCGTGACCTTGAAACTTGATCTTCCCAAAGCCGGGCAGACGTTTTGCCGCAAGGGACATTACCGGCGCGGAGTCCGCAAATACCTCAGCCAACTGCGACGCGGCGAGCGGCTTCCCCCGGTTCTATTGCTCTACCATGAAGCCTGGGGCTGGACGTTGCAGGACGGGAACCATCGAGCGGAAGCGCTCGCTGTCCACCGGGCACCAACCTACGAGGCCTTCCTGGGCAAACCCAAGCGGCGCAAATCCATTGACGAATTTTGAAAGGCAGTCGGCTGGCCAGTGCGGCGTGATCTAAAGCCGTTTCGAGGCGATCACTGCGTCCACTCGATTCGACTTGGCTGCGCCCAGCAAACCGGTCTGGCGAGAATGCGCGTCGTATTGGTCGAGGAAATGTTCGATTGAACGGGATCCAGAAGTATGGTCGACACCCCCCAACACAGCATCCAGCCTAGTACCGCCCACCCGATCGGCGAGCACCTCTACCGAAAATGGCGGAAGCCCAATGGAGGCGTCTGGTATGAACTCTATTTCATCGTTCGAAAGACCAAGGCCCATATCGACGTCAAGGGCTTCATGGAGGATCATCTGCCGGCCATTCGGCTCGACCGCGCCCGGCTGGAACGTTCCGGAAGCGCAGCCAGCCTCCGTCACCAGGCGGTGTTCTATACGGAAATGCCCGAGGAATACCGCAAACAGACCCTCGGGTATCTGGCGCGGGAAGAACCGCGCGCCGTTCTGGGCTTGCCGGATGACTTCACTGAGGCCCAGCTCAAAGCGGCTTACCGATCAGCGGTCAAGAGAACCCGCCCGGACCTCGGCGGCGACTATGAGGAATTCCTCAAAATACAGGCCGCGTACGAAGCGCTGACCCAACCCCTTTCGGTGGGCGAGATGCTCAAGGCTGCCGACCGGACTTCCACGACTTAGCCTGCAATCTCATTTCCGCCCGCCGACCATCATCCCGCCTGTGCCGCCGATAATGGGACGAACGATGAAAACGAGCGCCAAACAAATCGCCAAAATGAAGAAAGTCCGAGTTTGCTTCATTCGCCTGGATGGTGTGCTGGTGGATGCCCTTCGGGTAATTGAGTTTACCACGGTCGCACACACCAAGGATGAAGCCATACAACGGCTCACCCGGGCGGTCGAGCAGTGGATCAGCAACACACAGGAAGGCCGCAAGGCATGGGCTGAGAGCAGCGAGGACCTTAACATAGGAGATCTGGCCGGCTACTTGAACGGCAGCGGAAAGGCCGTTCCGTCGCTCCAACGCTATCTCGAACAGGAAGGGATTTCCCGGCTCAAGGACCTTTTCGTCCTCACCACTTCCGAGCAGGAAAGCTACGACCGCATCCTGGCATGCACCGCGTAACATGAGCGCCACTACGACAGAGGGTCCAAGCATGATCGAGATGAGCCTCGAAATTCTCGAGCGCACCCGAGATGGCAACGACCTGGAGCCGTTCCACTTGTCGCTGGTGCAGGCGGCCGTCAACAACCACCTTACTCCTCACGGGGTTGGGGCATTTCGTGGGGTTTACGACGCCGTGGCATCCGGCCAATATACCAAGCCTTGGTTGGCCGGCGTGGAGCACGTCACCCGAGACCACCAGGGTTACATCTACTGGAAAGGCATCAGCATCGAGCATTTCACCTTCTCCGTGATGGATGCGAACCAATTGAGGCAGACGACCCAACATCTGGCGGAGAAATGCCGCCATATCGAGGCCTTGGGTTTGCCTGTCTGCGGCCGCAGTTACTTCAACGATTGGCTGCAGGAAATGCCCTTGGATTTCCCGCGGGTTTACAAAGAGCTTTTGCATCTCGCCGGCACCCTGTACGAACACGAAGACGGTCGGGCCATCTTTCTCATGCAAGGGCGCACTGGCGAGGACGGCTGGCCGGTCGAAGCGCGGTTTGCGGAAGTCAAAGGCGGCGTCATCACTGAACGGAGCCTGCCCGTGAAATTCGGGGATGTGGAATATCACGCTTTGACCGGTGACTATGGCTGCCGACTGGCCCGCTGCGGGCAGGCCGAACACAACGGGCCGGGAGCGGCTTCTTTGGCCCAGGTTCTGGTTTGGCTTGAGCGGCACGGCATTACCCAGATCATCGCTCAACAGTTGGTGGAGCATTTGAAAACGAACCTCAAAGCCGCCGATGCCGCTGCCCCAACGCCCGAGCAGCGGACGGCCAATCAAGCCTGAGAATATGAACAAAACGTTTCAGGACCTGCTCACGGCGGCCAAGACCGTGCAAAACCCGCCGGCCCTATTGACCGCTGCAATCGAGGCGACCGAACAGCACCTCGACGACCCGCGCCGGGAGCAGATCGTGGAAATGGCCCGAGAGAGCCTCGGCCGGGAAGGTGCAATCGAGTTCGACGACGATGCCGTGGTGTCCGAAGGCTCGGATAATGGCGCATACGTGGAGGGCTGGATCTGGGTGGACTTCGAGGGAACCACGCTGGACAAGGCGAAAGATGAGCAAAGAGATGAACAGGATCCTCCTGCGAACGGTTGACGCCGCTTTAGAGACCAAGGAGCCCGTCACACTCCAGGGAACCTTCGTCCGAGAAAAGCCCACTTTTCGCGGAAAAGACTATTCAGTTTTCGGCCTGCCGGAGTTCGGACCAGCCCGCCTATATTACGACGGGTGTCGGCTTATCCACCACGAGGGAGTGGTGGTATCGCTCGGCGGACACCGCTATCGGGTGCGGTTCATGCCTGCTGGCGCTAATGACAGTGGGGCGCCCGACGGGGGCGCCGTGGAGTTTATCCCGACAACCGACGCCGAGACTTATTATCTTCCTGGCGGACCCAACGTGCGCTTGCCGTACCTCACCTTTTTCGGACAGCCGCGATTCATTCAGAACCCCGTCTTCCCCGGACTGCATGGTGTGTGCGCTTCCAACCTGTTCACCCTCGAGACCGGCTGGGGCGACGCCGGCAACCTGAACCTGCTCTGTGCTTTGGATGAAGAGGGCATTCCCGCCAAGGTCTGGCATGAAGCCTCCTGCGCATAATATGAATGGCGAACTCGAACTCCCGATCGCAGTCCATGCACCCCCGGCGCCCCCGGCACAGGCGGCCATCGCGACGCTGGACGATATCCGCAGAGCCGCCAACGCCTCGTTGCGTTGGGAGAACCATTACATCGTCAGCACGCGCGAGTCGTGGTGGTGGAAGCGGTACGGCCTGGGGACCAACGCTCAAGAGCCCGACGAATATGCCAACTGGGACAAGAGCATCGCGGGAGGAAAAAGCTATCTTGTGGGGGAGGCCATCCCTACAGAGACTTTTCTGAAGACCCACCGTTCGAGCTGCAAACCCTGGCAGCAAAAGATCTTTGAATATTGCAAAACCCACCCACACGAAACCGTGAATCTGCGTAACCAGCGCTTTGACTACGATTGTTACTGGAGGGGCGAATACTGCGTCATCAGCTTGCCGCACCATGACGCCGGTGGCGAGCGGACCTGGATTACTCGCGACGGAAAATCGAAAATCCTCGTCAACGTGGATTAGTGAGCAGACAGAGACGGATCGAGAGAAACCTCATCCCCATGCACAGGGGCTCATCATTGGATAAACTGGAGTTTGTGAATCAGGGACGCATCATGAAGGAACATCCCGACATCGGGCGAAAAATCAATTGGGCTGGGCAGTTGTGCGAAGTTACAGACGCCACAAAGCACCAGGTAAGGCTTAAGCTCGCCAACGCCACCGGCACTGTCGAATTCTGGCTGGACAGGACGGCGCAACTCTACTGGGCCGACCAGTCCACGCCCGGCACCGCACCCACGTTGACGCTTGTGGATTGGCTGAGAGCCTGCGGTTGTCGCGATGTGCGCCCCGTAATTGTCACCATTGACGGGCAATCGTGGTATGGCTGCCGTTACGTCAGCGTCGGCCAGCACACCAGAGGGATGGACGCGGTCCTCCGGGGCACAAGGCAGGCCGGACAATCCTGTGCCAAGGAAAGAATCTACTGCGTCGGCAGCTTGCCACGGTGCTACGGGAAGCGGCAGGAGGGAAAAGTCTGTTTCCCTTTTCAGGGCGCGGAGTGGTACGTGGTCGGCTACATCCTTGGCAAACAGATCCTCCCGCAGTTCGCGCCGTCGCATCCCTTCGGTGAGAATTTCGTTCTGGGGCCGTGGAGTATTCCCGAGAGCAAGATTGACGAGGGGGAGCGCAAACCCTACGTGCGCCATGCGATGGCGGTAGTTGAGATTATGAGCGCGTGGCCTGTTGATATCGCCAGGACGTGTGAGTCTTGCCAGCATTTCCGGCAGCGCTCCAGCAAGGACAGAAAGCACTGCGCGGGTTTTGACCACGCGCGTCATTGGTGTGGCAAGCTGGATGAACCGACCCTGCCCGGAGCGTTGCGTTGTGGAGGGGAGGACTACCTGCCAAAGGGCTGGACGGTTCATCCGCTGGGAGTTCCGTGTCCCTGCTGCACCAGACCGAACCGCTTGTTTGCCTCTGTTCATATTCAGCCTGCACCGTGTCCGAATTGTCGAGGGGAGAGGCAAGTAGCCAGCCGCGGCCAAAACGAAGAGGTCTTTGCTGTGTGCATGAATTGCGGCCACACCGAGAAACCGGCGAGCAAATCCTTATAGCCTCTCGCGACGCAACGACGGATCCACCTTTGAGGACAGAGACATAACTATGAGCCTATACAATGTCGGACTTCTCGAAAAAGCCAGGGACTGTCTAAAAGAGCATCGGGCCGATCCCAGTCACTGGCAATTACTCCATGATGCTGCGAGCTTGATCGACATGGCCATTGCAGAGGCGCAGCATATCCAAGTTGGCCAGACATTCGAGGTCACCATCCGCTTCACTGGTGACACGCCTCCGATTCGCCTCACGCTACGAAACTCGACTGAAGAAACCCAGAGAGTGCTGGCCGAACTCAAGGTCACCTTCGAAAAACGTCCCGACTTCAAGAGCTTCCACGCCCACGCCCTCACCACGTATCGAACCGCGATTGCCGTCTAACAGTTTCTGCAATGCCCAGGATTTTCGCGCATAGCGATTATCGAGCACCGGCTTCCGCGTTGATCGACGGTTTTGGCGGTTGCACCCGATGCACCGTCATCGAGGTGATCGAACCAGGAGAAGGAAACCAGTTCATGCGGGGCAGGATTCGTGCCCGGGTTGATGAGACTCATGGCGGCTATGCCAAAGGAGAAATTGTGGTAATGGGACCACACAATATCGTGCCGCGCGACCGCCTCTATTCCCGTGGCTTCCACTATTACATCAATACTCAATACGCCTGGGTCAAAGAAGACCGCGCGCATGTGAGCGGCCAACCCATGACGCCGGGTTGTCAATCGTGCCTCTTGGGGGATAAATCCAAGGTGCATTCCAGCAAACATTGCCCCGGTTATCAGGGCTGATCCTGTCGCCTCCCGAAACCGTTTTCACCATGACACGGAGCGCTACTGAACTGAGACGTTACCACGTTCCACGAAGCGCCAGACCGAAGGCATGGGCCTGGTGCATCGCGCACCTGCCGGAGGATTGGATACGGCGGCACGGGCGCAAACTGCTTGTCGTCATGCGCGATGGCACGACCGGCGCTGTCGTCAAAGACATTTACCGTGCCCGCTACAACGGCCTGGCACGCGGTTGGTTTTATCCAGGAGACTACGGGATTCGCTGGGAGCAGACCTGGTAAGCGAATTTGCCGGTAAGGGCAATCCTGATTTCGGCGGTAACAAATACCACCCGATCAACTTACGAAAGCAATACCCCACGCAAAATTGGCCGAAAGGCTGCTGGAATGGCATGGCGGACAATGGAGCGCCCTCTACAGCGTGGGATCCTGCTTGCTCGCTGAGAGCGGGCATTGGCGAGACAAGCTGCCGGAAGCGATCCAGGAGTTGAGGCACACCCAGCAGGACGAGGCGCAAGGACTCGCCGCCACGCTGGAAGCCATGGGCAGGCTCGACAACTTCATGCTGGCATACATCGCCTGCGCATTCTGGTGCAGCAACGATGACAGCACGCCCTCCGGTGGTGACCCGCTGGAGAAGAACTACTCAATAGCGGACATGGCGTCTGAAACCCTTAATAAGATTTCAAGCGACTGCGCTGCCTTTCAACGAACCAACGCGCCGTTGATCGAGACTTCCGGCCTTGGCGCTGAAGAGGCTGGACACGATTTCTGGCTCACTCGCAACCGCCATGGCTCGGGCTTTTGGGACGAGGATATCGGCGATGTTGGCCGCCAGCTTACGGAAGCGGCTTGGGCCTGCGGTGAGTTCAATCTCTACATCGGTGATGATGAGCGCATTTACGGCATTTAAGTTGAACCTGGAAAGCTTGATTTCTCCTGCTGGGCCTTCTGCAACTGAAATTTCTTAGCCTTTACCGCCAGCACCGAACGATTCAGTAGTTTGGCGACTTCGCGGTCCGGTCTGGTGCCGATGAGTTTGAGTTCCTCTTCGGTCCATTCGTCCGGTTTACCAAGCAGCGTAAAGCGCCTCTGCCAGCGTTCAACCATCTTCGCCTTCCATGCCTCTGATTTGGGACGCCTCTGGATTTCGCGCAACCGCTCCCGATCTGCGGGCGTCATGAGGTCCTGCCGGCCTTCACGCTGCCGGGACATCTTCGCCCTGGCCTCGTCAGAAGCGGCGAGCTTCACGTTTCTCCAAAAGAGACGCGTGCTCCCGGCCGTAAAACGTTCGATGCCCAGCCGCCGTCTGTATTCGGAGACCATTTGTGGCGAGATTCCAAAATGGAAACAGACTGCCACACGCGACTCTGTTTTCAACGCCTTCACCAGGTCCCCGCACAAGATCATCTGCTTTGGATGGTTCACGGCGACCGGCCAAGGAATCAATCCGTTGCTGTAGCCGCCCACTTGGACCATGCCGCGCAGTTCGCATTTCAACCAGCCTCCAATGGGCACGAGTGGAGGTGCATACGGGCCGCCCACAAACCGCATCTTCTCCTCCTGTTCCTTGGAATCATATCTGGGGACCTCGATCCGCAGCCTGGCTTCCTCCGGGCTCAACAGCCTCACTGTCTGTTCAGGCGAGAGCTTTCTGCGCAATTTGTTCCTGCGGATATTGACGGCTTCCTCCGTCCGATTCAGGAGCATTGCTGCCTCTAAAGGCGGTTTCGCGAGCACGACCTGATCCTCCTCCTCGGTCCAACGACGAACCAAGGAAGGCGGCGCGGCAATCCCCAGGGCTTGCCTCTTGGCCCAAACGGCTTTGCCTGGCCGCCCAACCAACCGGCCAATCTCGTAATCCGGTTTTGCGCCGAGCAACCGGACTTCGGCTTCAGTCCACGGTCGGCTCATATTGCGCGGAGACTGCCACAAGACTTCTCGCAAATCCAGATTTCGTGGAAAGGCGACAACCCAATACCGAATTACCGCAACTGCCACTCGGTTGGAAGTGACGGAGAAAGCCGACAAACATCCCGCCAGATAAGGCCAACTTGCCTGCCGGCAGCCTGGCTTTTGTGGCAAAAGGCTCAAACACGCAGCCACGAAGCCTGCGGCCAAACAGATCTATAACCGAAAGCTTCGGATCGTCTATTCGCCAACCAGCCAATTCTCACACAGCTCTGATATGACCCCAGGCAACATCCGCGCCGAATTCCACGGCTGGCCACTGCACGAGATCCTCGCCTGCATCGACCAGGAATCTCCGTCCTTGCGGGCGCTCTGCTGTCCCAAACATTTCAGCATCCCTCGCGGCTTCCCCCACCCGGAGGTGTTCATGCTCTCGGCCTACACAGCGGCCAGAACTGCCCAGCGCGGCCTCCAACCCTCACAGGACGTCACCATCGCCTCCCTGCGTCTGACCGCCGCGCAACTCATCCGCTACCAAGTTCCCACCTACTTCGTCGCCGCCGATTTCTGCGAAGCCCTCCTCCATACCGAGGCCCCTGACGACCTGCGCTTCGATGAGATTCGGTTCCCCATGCCGGCCATGCTTTTCATGCTGCCTGCCGAATTCAGTCTGCGCTATTTCGGCTGCCTCGTTCCCTTTCTCACGGTTGCCAGCGTCCCGGCCGGCTGTGTGGCCAGATCTCCGATTCGCATCGGTGCCTGGCAGATGCCGCCGCTGACTGTCGCCAATCCCCAACCGCTGTTCATCGCCGCTATGCTGGCATGGGAGGACGGCAGGCCCGTGCATTACGATTCGCGCACCCCTATACCCGGCACTCAGGTCAAAGACCTGTTGGCTGCTGATATCGAACTCTTCTCGTCGGTCGGCTGGTCTGACACCACTCACGAGCAGGATAAGAGCACCGTCAACCTCCTCGCGCATCTGTCCATCAACATCCTTTTGGGCATGACCGCCGAACCGGAACTTGTGACCTCCGAGCGCATTCTGCGCGCCGCCAAAAAGAAGAACGGCAAAGTTGTCCGCCGGGCCACCTGGAAACCCAATTTTATCGGCGAACACTTCCGCATCACCTACGAGAACCCCGCGCCGACCGGCACCCATCGCACGCCACACGCACATTGGCGGCGCGGCCACTGGCGTAATCAACGCCATGGCCCACAACTCCTCCTGATTAAACGCATCTGGATTAGGCCTGTTTTCGTTGGACTTGGAGCCGCGGTACCAAAAGCAAAGAACGGCTCGATAACAGGAGCGGTGGGAGGATCTGCACACGATCCTTCAGGCCTGGTTAGAGAAAGGTCGGCCAGTGACCCCCCCTTTCCTCCTCCGCAGATCCCGGCGGTCTCCGCTTGAAGGCGGTCGAAAGGCCTCCGAGCCGCACGTGCTTTGGAGTTCAGGGCACGCCCGAGGGCTTTGAGGGACCATCTGGACAAAGAGAACACGCACCAGCCGAAACCGGTGCTCATTTTCGAGTAGCCCGCCAAACCAACAATCGCATGAGCCGAAGAATCATTATCCGCAGTTTGCCCACGACCGAACTCAATCGTTTTGTCGAAGTGGAAGTGTACTACGATGCGGGCGGCAGGAGCTTCCTCTCGGGAGAATTCAACAAGCGCGGCTATTATCTTGCCGTGCAACCCGTGAAGCGGGAGGGAAACTGCAAGAGCATGCTGGCATTTTCCGGCACCAAGACTCTGATCGAGGAGGTCACACGGTTCTCGGCCAGGAAATTGCAGGAGGCTGCTCTCGAAGCCACGCAGTTGCCCGTTTATCAAAATCTCCTCAACCATGTATTGGCCAAGAATAATCTCAAACTGGCCGATGGCACCCCGGTCGCAATGGCGACAGTAAACGCCGCCGAGCAGAGCTCTCCGGCGATTCTGCCGCATGCCGGCGGCAGCCACCCTCTCCCGGCAGCGGCCTGACCATGATCAGCGCACGAACACCCCTGACGATCACCCTGCAACGGCAGGGAATCTCTGCGTCGCTTCGCACGCAGGCTCGCATGCTTATGACACCCGGCCCAGGCAACTCCAACCCCGGATTTAGCCTCCTCATTCAGGCAGTGCCGTCGGGGACAGCATGGTTTCTGGACCTGGCCGTCGACGGAAGGCATGAGAGGATCTTCGCCAACGGATGCGGCCAGGAACCCGATTGGCGCCGCAACCGGGGGGCGCCGCAGCCGTTCACGGATCTCGAACTGGCCAAACGCACCGCCGAAGAGGAACTCGGCAGGCGGCTCAATCGGCCCGTGTGCATCTCGCCTCAAGTGGAACTCTACTGCCCGTGCGATGCTCAGGTTTACGATTACCTCAAGAGCGACGTCGAATTCACGCGTGCCCGCTACGATGCGCCAACCGACAGTATTTGCAGCGTGCCCGAAGACTGCCGGCTTGTGAGTTGGCCTAAAGGCGATCTACAGCGGCCTCGGTTCCACATCCCCAAAGACGGAGCACACATTCCGGCGGATTGCCGCTGGCAAACGATCTGCCCAAAGGCCCATGAAGAATTCCTCAAGGCTCACAACCAGCGGTCGGGGCCGGAAAAGGCCAAGCGCTGGTTGGCGTGGCTCATCAGCGAATACCGGAAATATGGCCTCAACTCGTAATGCGAAGGTCCAAGCAGTTGTCGTTGGAGAGTACAGCCAATGGGGCTATGAGGTTCAGGTCGTTCGGGGCAGCCGAATTCTCTGCTCCTATGCCGCCGGCAATCATAAGCAGGATTCCCAGCAGCGCGCCGTGCCGGGAGCCCCGGAAGCCTGCAACCTGCGCCAGTTGCGCAAGAATTGCGTTTGCACCGCCAAAGATATCGCCCGCGAGCGCCGGGCTCTGTACGGAGGCGTAACACGCCAAACTGAAGAGCAACCATGAAATCGGCGTGCGGCAACTGCAATTGGGTTGGAGAACCAGCGACTGTGTTTCCCGACATTCCCGACCTGCTCCAGCGGGTCGAGCCCGGCGGTGAAGTTCCATCGGGGGAATGCCCCGAGTGTGGCGCCCTTTGCTATCTGGTTCCGAATAAGCCTCGCCTCCGAAAGCCGATCCCCGAGAAGCCTTGAATCAACACGTCCATGGCTGACCGTTTCCCCATTCGTTACGAGATCGGCGGCAAGATAGCCTCCGCGGTCTTTGACGCGCTGCTGGAACACCTGCTCGCCGTTCAAATGACGCGGGAGTACGGCGGCTGCGACGATGAGGCAAGCCTTCGCAAGGAAGCTGAACAGATCAGTGGCAACTCTTCCCTTAAAGTTTGCAACAGCGAACTGGCGCCCTACTTGACCGATGAGCTCGACCTGTTCCTGGTGGAGCACAGGTTGGCCTTCGTCAAACGTACGGATGCACGCCATGAATATGGTGGCCAGATCGAGTGGTGGCGGCCCGGGATGAAACACCTGGCCAAATGGGAATTCACCAATACGGAGGCGACGGAAGTTCACGTCTCGCTTGAGTTCTTGAGGAAGGCTCTGGGACAACGCAAGACCCTCCGCAAAGTGGTGGAAGGACTCGAAGGCGTCGCTCCCGATCCTGGCCCTCTAATTCTCCTTTCGCGGACTCCCAAGAAGGTCTGCAAATGCCGCCGCGTTCCATTGGCGAACCGACGTGTCACTGCCGACCGACAAGGGACCACAGCATAACGGACCGCTGGCTAGGAATATCCACGCTGCAATTTTTCGATTTTGTTCGTCCCGTAGCTGAGATACGCAAGCCGCGATGGAGGGAGACTGGCAAAGACCGCCAGCAGATCCGAAATGTTGACGATAGCAACTCCTTCCCTTTAATGGAGGGTGATCACGCGAGGTAGAGATTGCTCGGCTGCATGTGGCCACGGCAGCCTGGTACTCCGAGACGAGAGGGAGCCGCCTCTCCGGGACGACCATTTTATCAGGTGGGTAACCGGCCGCATTGAAGCATTGCTTTGCCATGTCGCGCCCAGCACCCCCATTTCCCACTCCATAACCGCCTCAACCGCCTCAACTCCAACATTGACGGTAAGAAACCACCTGCATACACTCAGCGCCACGGATCGGGATTAGAATCGCCGCCCGCTGCGCGGAGCAATATTCGGAGTGTGACTTGTAGCCGCCTCGATTGCCCGGCGCACAACAACTAGGTCCGATGCTTGTAAAATGCCAGTGCAACAATTGCCCACAGCCGATGGCCTTTGAGGCCATCGACGCCGGCTCACTAGCCTCCTGCCCCCACTGCGGCGCCGACGGCCCCCGCCTGAACAAATGGCCTCGCCCCTCGACCTCGATCTGAAACGACTCCAGGTCCTCGCCTATCACCGGGCGGATTGGACGGAGGGGGCCCTCCGGCGCTACCACGCGGCTGCCTCGAAACTTGATGCCGTCCAGGCCCACTCGCTACGTCTCCTCTACAACTGGATGTTCATCCCAATCACACTCTGGCCGTTCAACATCCAAGACGTGTTGGAGGACTGCCTCGCGGCTCTGGAAAAGGGAAAACGCCTGACCTCCAGGCACCGTTTGCTCATCGATTTTCTGCCAGATCCACCCGACGAAACAATTTGCGCCGCTGTAGCGGCCCACGAACTCCACGTCCAGAAAGGCACCTATGAGAACATCGTTCAAACCCAGGCCAAATACGCCCAGAACGAACTGGCCATCAAAACGAGTCCTGACCTACGTCGCCAATGGAAGCGCCTCAAAACGGCATTCAACGTCAGGCCCTACCGAGACCACAAAGGCGTCATCCGTCGCACGATGGGCGCCGAGCGCAACCTGCGTCCGTCATTTTCCGTAAACTGCCGGCGCCGAGATGATGTGTTCCAGGCGGCATTCGACGCATTTTGCCTGCGCTGGAATCTCTACGGGATGCAGAACGACGAACCGCTACTGCTCAAGCTCGCGGTCAACCTGACGCCCTATGGAACCATGATCCACATCCCAGCCTATTGGTCGTTCGACCCCAAACGCGACATCCGCTGGGAGGCGATTGCCATGCTTCACCGCGCGCGGGTTCCCGGGCGCCAAGGTTCGGCCCTGGCCGCAGGCCTCGCCCAGCGGATGCAAGACGCCTCGAAACTTCGTGATCTGGACAAAGAAGCTCGCCGCCGTCAGCTGAAAGGCGAAAAGAGACATGAATTCCTTTGCGCCGGCCTTGGCTGGGATCCACGGACCAGCCCCAAACGGTTCCGCCGACTCAGGGCGGAATTCAACAATCGGCGGTCAGCGGAACAGGCGAATTGATCGCTAGCAAAACGCTGCCTCGTGCCTGCCTCAGTTGCGCCTGGCGGACAGTGGGCAGGATGAGGTGGTGAGGCAGACAAAAGTGGAATGAGTTGGCGCCGCAATACCACCCCTCGTATTTGGCTTCTTCAGCGCCTCGATACAGGACGTGCTTCCCTTCCTTGAGTCCTTTTGGGTGGGCATGGACACCAGGAAGCCGTCAGGCGTGGCGCCAAAACTAGAGGCTTTGTATCCGCAATGCTGGCGTAGTAGTCATGATTGCTGCACGGATTTGAATTGGCTTGATGTGACTTTTTGCTGGATCCATTCTGCGATTTTCTCGCTCGGCATCCCTTCGGTAAACTCGAATCCTCGCACGTTGGCCCAATTTTCCGCCGCGCCTTGGGGGGCGTCCGTGTTTCGCTGTCGCAAAACCACCTGATCGTATCCAATCCAAACACGCCAAGTTGGATTTTCTTGCGGAAGATCGAGGTTGAATACATGACCTTTATAAAAAGGCGGAGTTGTGCCAATCCCGGGCACTTCTCCCCCTTCCTTTATGTTCCAGCCCACGTCCAAAAGCAATTTGATGGTGCCATTTCTCCAACGAGCTCGTTCCCCCAACATGATGTCCTGCTCCGAGCTGTTTGCGATATGGAAGATGAAGGTCCCGTTATTGCGATAATTCTGAATCTTTTGTTCACGCGAAATCCATTTGTCAGGCCCCCACTGAAGGAGGCTGTCACCGTAGCGAATGACATCGGCCGCCCAATCTTGTCCCGCTCCGCTATGACACAATGCCTTCATTTTCGATTCAAAGCCTCCGGTCCGGCAATCTCTAAGGTGATCAATTAGCTTCCGCATTCCCATCCGAAACATGCCTTTTGGTGTTGGCATGTCGTCTTTTTTTAATGCGGTCGAACCTAGCAGATATTTCCATTGGGCTGCTGTATCTTTGAACTCCAGACGTTGCTGGTACCCCAATTCTATGGGTTCACATAGGCTCAATGCGGCGCGGGCTATCAAATACTCGTTTTGACCAACTTTACTCCCGTTGGCATCGAGCAGGTGTTTGACCACAGCCAAGCGTTTCTGGAAAACATCAAGATTCGGATTGTCATCCAGAAGTAAGCCGATCTGACCGAGAAAAACAGGATGGTTTTCCGCTTCAAGTAGTGTCTTCTCCCATTTCGGGCCGTCTTGGTTTTGAATCAAACGGGCTTTCTCGGCCTCCTCTCTCTTTTGCTCGCCGTTAAACCCTTGCAAATCTTGAAACATACTATCCTTGACCGCACAGAGCACAGGACGGTTCAGGACGCATTCGGACTCGGCCAGGCACGTCACCCTTTTCGCCAGCGTCGAGATGCTTTGGACGGCAGTCGCGAAGTTCTCCTGCCGGGGTTCGGAGTTCTCAATTAGGTTGCGGATTACCCGAAACCAGTCATCACGGAATGCGTCTTGCGCGGCTTTCGAGTATTCCAAAAACGAACACAGCGCGTGAAGCCACAGCCTTTCCCGAATTACAACCTTCGAGTCACCCTCATCGCCCTCAAAGAACGGACAGAAAAGCTTCGTGGAATCTTCTGAAAACTGGATTCCATTGCTTTTCAATGTCTCTCGCAAATCATCCAGCCCTTTCTTTGTCAATGAGGACAAGTGCCGAAGATGCTTGAACACGCTTTGCAGCGCCGTCGGTGTAAAAATCTTGTCCCATAAGTTTCGCCGTTCATCGCTGTCGGCGCCCATCCATTCTTCTGGAAGTGGACTTTCGGATGTGTAAGGATTATCCGAGGCGTGAAAATTCACCGCGAGCGCCAAGAACGTCCGAAAAAACACCTCTGAAACCGATTTTGCGGGATTTCGATCATCTGGCGGCCGAAATGACCAGAATAAATCCAGCCAGTCTCCATCCAGCAATATTGGCCATTGTTTTGTGGCATCTGTGTTCTCAGGCCATAACAGCTTGTAGTTTTCCCAACGATTCTCGATCAACCACGCCTTGAACTTTTCAAAACCGGTCAGTTCCTTTCCCCGGGCGTTCATCTTGACGTAAATTTCTTCGGACAAACCCAAATTCCCCAGGTTCAGGACATCGAAGGTGATTGGGCAATTGTCCCAGCATAGCATATCGTAAAACGCCTTTGTTTCATCGGGCGGGAATCTCTTTTGAATCGCGTCCAGCATCACCAACGCACCACGAATGGTGGCATCTCCTTCCCACGCACCACGAAACCATGCACGGTTCTTTATCTGCTCTGGCAACGGACGCGTCAAATCAGGGAAGAAGGCCAAGAGTTTGTCAAAAAACTCATGGGAGCTGTTTCTGACCGAGTATCGAAATCGGGGCGTTCTTTCGTCCCCGTGCCGCAATAGCTTCTCGAACTCATCCTGCTTCTCGGCAATGCAGGCGAGATACCAGTGAAGCAGAAACAAAGCGGTGAGTCGTTGTTGACCATCAATCGGCTCGAAACATTTTGAAGCTGGGTTGCCTGGAGAAGCTCTTACTTCTCCATAAACGAAGTCCAAGCTCAACGGCTGATGCTCCTTCAAAGCGCCAAACAGACTATCCAAGAACCGCTCCCGCACTGTTTTGGCGGAGTCCCGTCCTTGCGCGTAGTCTCTTTGGATTAGCGGTATCTCGACATAGCCGTATTCCTTGAACAATTCCAGGAAGCTGAGCCGCTGGCCTGTGTAATCGGGCTCACTCATGACATTGTTTCCCAGGCGACTTTGAAAAATTCTGTGAGCACTTTGGCCATGGCCTCCAAGTAGTCATTGGCATCCGATTCGGTCCAATTCAGCAAAGTAACCGGTCTGTTGGTGTAAGTTTTGGTGAAGACATTGCGGGTACAAGGCAGCAGGTATTTTTCTCGCTCAACCCTCAGAACCCACCAGCGCTTCACCATAAACCAACAATTCCCGAACCCGCGATTTGTGGCGCAATCGAGCAGTGTCAAGTTCTTGATATTATCGCTCGCCGGCATGGGGTCACTGTCCGTGCCTTCGGGAGCCATTTCCCGAAGAATTGTTTCAAGGGCGTTGAAGCGTTCGCGCAAACCGCTTTGATCTAAAGAGTCTGTTTTGATCTGCTCTTGGATATTACGGACCTGGTCCCTCCTCCGATCGGCCCTGGGAATCAAATATTCAAGGTATTTGGACGAGATTTCGATCGTATCACGCAACTCAGCCACTGATTCCGGTTCCCGGAGATTCGTTGCGCGGATATGTTCAATATCCCAATCATTCCCGTGATAGGCGGCAAAGGAAAAACGGGCGGTCCTGGTTTTGTCCGCAAGCAAGGTTGCAAGATTCAGGCAGAGCAACACATGCCTAATTTGCTCATTTCCGTACTCCAATTTTTCCAAGTAAGGCTTTACGGCCTGGGTCGAGTTCACGTCGGGCAGCACCTTTTCCCGGATCAGTCGTTTCAGCTCCAGCACGAACTGTGTTTTTACCAACTTCTCCCCATCCCCGAGCAACCTCAAGATTAGACCTTTTCGCTTCAGCTCGCCTTGGCCTTGTAGATCAATCAAGAAGCCAATGAGGTGAAACAGGCAATGATCTTCGCACCATTCCTCCAGCGTTGAGAAAAGCTTGCCAACTTCCGCCCATAGAGTTTCCCGTGCGTCGGAAGGTTTCTCGGCGTTCGCCAAACGATCGAAGAACTCGTCGAAAATCTTTCGGTCGCCTGGGCCTTGGTTCTTTGCGAGCAGGCTGAACAGCAGTTCAATCCGGATGTCCGGGGCTTGCCCCTTTCCGTTCAAAAAGCTCCAGAATTCCGGATTTTGAAGCCGGCATTCCATCCGATCCCACTCGATGGCAAAGCGTTGGCGAAGATTTTCCTGCAGTATTCCCGACTGAAGCAGAGAGGCACGGATCAACTCTGAATCATTCAGCCGGATTTTGCCGGAATTCAGCCGCGTGAACGCTTGAACGGCTTCGCCGTGATTGCTAATTTCATCCCAAATGAATTTGGCAGAGAGGCCATTGCTGTCACAATCGGCCATCAAGGTCAGCAGCTTGTTTTCAGGATGTTCCTCCAACCAGGTTTTAATTTGCTTTTTTGCCTCGCTGATGAAATAAGCATCAGGTGAGTTGCGTTTACCTTCGTTTGAAAGCAGATCGGCCAATTCTTGTCCGTGACGTTCATAAAAGATGTGAAAAAGGGGCGAGTTGCCGGAATACAAAAGTTGAAGAAGGAGGAAAATCGTCGTCAGGCGTTGCTGCCCGTCCACGACTTCCCACCTGTTTTCTGATCGCTTCACCACTACGAGAGGCTGCAAACAATAGAACTTGTTGGCGACACATTGACGCTGTT
Organism: Verrucomicrobiota bacterium; assembly: GCA_035358715.1. GTDB lineage: Bacteria > Verrucomicrobiota > Verrucomicrobiia > Limisphaerales > UBA8199 > UBA8199. The sequence goes on along the minus strand of DAOPPX010000001.1, from coordinate 26,579 downwards.
CGAACTCATGCAAGTCATTGAGCAATGCCTTAACTTGCTCCCGCTCCCACCGGTAGCCGCGCTGGTAAGACGGAACAAAGAAGCGGTAATTCTTCAAATCGGCAACGGCTTTCAGGGACAGCCTCACACGATGTTCTTGCTCCTCGCCGGTCGGATTGGGCCTGTCGCATGTGGCGAGTCCGGGGCCAACATCGTCTTCTTTGGTGTTCGTCATTTCTGTAAGGATTGTGGCTTTCCGACCTGTTTGGAACAATGATATTCAGGATTGTTTAGGCCGGCGGGAGAAATGGTCGTGATTCGCGGCGTGCTGCCAAAGCTGTAACCGTTCTTTGTCGCATGATTGCAATCATAACCCGTCCGGCCGCTTCTGCATCTTCGCGGGCATGATGGTGCTGGAACGAGTGCCCGATATGAGCGGCTAGCGCGCCCAGACTGTGGCTCGGCAGCTCTGGCCAGGTTCGGCGGGACAGCTTGCATGTGCAGAGATAATTAAACGTTGGGCATGTCAAACCGAAAAAAGTCAAGGTGTCCCGCAGATGGCAAACGTCGAACTCCGCGTTGTGGGCGACTACGAAATCGGCACTCTCCAACCGGGACAGGAATTCAGGTGCGATGGCTGGAAATTCGGGCGCGTCCAAAACATCCAAATGCGTCAAGCCGTGGCAATCGATGAAATCCTCCCGGAACCAGCCGTGGCCTTTGGGCGGGCGAACCAGCCAATACAGTGATTCTGTCAGGGTGTCGTCCTCAAATACGGCCAGTCCAGCGGCGCAGATGCTGAGGCGGGAATAGTTAGCCGTTTCAAAATCAAAAGCGGCGAATTTGCTTTTAGAGGGGCCCACGTCGCTAACTGCATTCATAAAATCTCGATTATGCTTTCGGGTTCAAAGCGCGGCAATTTCTCTTCGGGATACCCACGCTGGTTGCTGTAAATGCGCGTCGTGCCAATTTTGTAATCCACGTTGTAATGCGTGTGGCCATGAATCCAGAGCGGAACCCGGCTGGCACGAATGAGCGAATCCAAATTTGAGGCGAACGCGGCATTTATTATGTCGCCGATGTTTTGCGGCGGGATAGATCGGGCGCTGGGGGCGTGGTGCGTCACAATCACTGTTTTCTTTGGGTCGCTCTTTCTGAGTTCGGATTTCAACCAGGCAACGGAGGCTTGGTGAAATTGGACCGTGTCTTCTGGGCGCAGCCGGCCGGACCCGGCTCTTATCAACCTGAAATCATTGATGTAATCATTAGCCGCCGCCATTGCCTCCGCCAGCTTTGGCCAGAGCTTGAAGTCCGTCCACAGCGTGCATCCAAGAAAAGTGACGCCGCGGATTTGAACGGATTGATTCTCCAAAAGGTGAATGTTGGCGCCTCGGGCTTCAGCCTGGCAGCCCTGCACCAAATACTGCACGTCGCAGCCGTAAAATTCATGGTTGCCCATGACGTAGATCACCTCTTTCTTGGAAAAATGCCTTTGCGCCCACTGAATGCCCTGACCACCCTGATGGATGTCGCCTGCCAAAACCACCACGTCCACATCCAGTCGCTTGGGCGTATAATCGCCAAGTTCCTGGTGTAAATCGCTCAAAACGTGGAGGCGCATAAATCATCGCGGGCCACAGGGAGCTTGCGTTTCGCATGCCGCGAATCCAATGCGTGGGCGGTTGATTTCCTCCGCGCTGTTGCCAGCAAAAATTTCCGCAAGGGAATAATCACGCACCACCGGCAGTTTCCTGCCCAGGCTTTGAGCGAGACGGGCTGCCTGCTGGTAGTCGAGGCGACGGAAAAGCCGATGACAGAGCATCCGGCCAGGCCGGAGCAGCGCTGGATCAATATCGGCAGCAGAACAATTGATTGTGCAAATGACTTGCAGGCGCAAGAAATCGCCCAGCATTCCATCCGAGAGGTTCAATAGAGCGCTGACCTGGTCGCGGTTGTCAGAACCGCGCACCATCAGGGCGGCGTCGGCATCCTCCAGGATTACCACAAACTGACCCTCTGAGTACTCCCGCCGCTGATCAGCCCAGAAACCGACAAAACCAGGCTTGGAGAGGATTTCCATGGACGAGGTCGGAATGAAGTAGAACCGATGCCTTTCCCTGAGCTCACCCATAAGGTGGCGGATGTAGAACGTCTTGCCCGTACCGGGTTTCCCCTCGAAAATGGTCAAGCCATTGGGCCTCGCACAAAGCTTCCGCACGAAGCCCTCATGCCATTCTCCGGCGCCATCGCCGTAGTGCATATCCATGGCGCCCCGTTCGAGGATCGTGTCCGGAGAAAGAGGCACCCTTTTCGTTCCGATCTTGTCCCCATCATGCTGGATTAAATGGAACTCCCCTCCCGACGGACTCGCAGGCGCGGGTTTCCTGTATTGTTCGCTGCACTCCCCCACCAGACGCTCGGCTTCCGCCGCCGTAGCAGCAAATCCGATAATCCTGTTTTCATCGGCGTACAGAAACGCCCGAGGCCCGAACCGAAAGGTTAGGTCATCCCACGCCTTCGTGGTTTCCTTGCCGTTCGGCGAGACGAGCTTGCGGATGGACCGGAACAACGCACTGGCATACCCCGAGGCCATCCGCTCCAAATCCCAAGATCCGTTCATCCTGCACGCATGCAAACGTCCGGCCCCAAATGAAGACATTACCGGAATGTGCGGCTTCCCGTAGCTCTCGACGAAGGCGTTCCCCTCGGCGAGGTCGCAAATGATGCTCGGGCAACCATCGGCTGCTCCGTTTCCGTCACGCCCGAGCACTGGCACGGCCACGGCATGCGTGGTCGCAGTCTTCGGCGATTCTGGTGCGTTCAACATAACAGGACGCTTTTTGCCAGAGAATGCACCTGCCTCAAACCGGGCTCAAGGGAAGCGAATGTCCCCAAACTTTGTCCCGGCACCTCGACCTGACGACCCGGATTTAACCGACCGTGTGGAACTCTGCGAGCTTCTTTTCAAACGCCGCATCATCCAATACCGGCGTGGCGCCGTCTGCGGCGATATCGCGCTCCAGCTTTATCCAGGATTGGCAGCCGGCGTAGGCCGTGGTCATCGGGAGTTCCACGGCATGAGCCAACCGAAGCACCCGCACGGCAAGCACGTAGATGGCCCGGTCTTTCCCCCAGTCAAATCTTCGCTCAATGACCTCGTCTCGCCAGATATGCTGGCCGCGCAGCGCCTTGGCCTGCGAGAGAGTTTCCAGTCGGCGTGCCTCCACCAATTCAGCGCCGAATTCCAAATGGACCATCCCGCCTGAATCCGGCCCCTGGTGCAACATCTCGTCGAACCGCGCCTGAGCGCTGCCCACCACGCACTCGCGCTGCTGATGGTAGCGCGTGGGAAACAGCAGGAACCGCTGATGCTCGGGGCGAAAGCCCCCGCGTCCCTCGTGAATACCACCCTTGCGCAACAGGAGGATTTGATCCCCACGGCCCAGCGCGTCCACGACGATTTCCCATTCTTTGAAGGCTACACGCACGAAATGAACTTAAAGTCGGTGGCACAGAGTGTCGAGGTGAGCCGTTCGCACGGGAGAGGAGAGTGGTTGGCTAAACAAGCTCCGCTCAGCACGCGATCTCGCTGAAGTCGTGGCTCGTATCTGCGCACCAGGAAGCGAGATTAAGGAAACTCCGGCAAACCAGTTTCTTCAGAGACAAAGCGTCGAATTCATGAACCTCCTGCCTTACGTCAAAGCCCGCTATCCGATTCTTTACCTCGTTACGCCAGAGGAGGGCCGCGCGGAACTGGCCATTCAAAAAGCCGCTCAGGAGGCCAAATACAAGCTGCGCATCTGGTCCCACACTGAGGGCTTCATGGATCCCAACGGGAAGAACGTTGAACAGACCGAAGACCCGATTGAAGCCTTGATCGCTATCAAGGGCGGCGCTGATAACACGATCTATGTGGCACGAGATTTACAGGCGTTCTTTTCGTCTGAGAAAGTGGTCCGGCTGCTGCGCGACATTGCTCGCGACTTCAAGCAAACCTCCAAAACCCTGATCATCACCAGTCCAGTCCCCCGGCTTCCCAAAGATTTGGAGCGCGACGTCACCCTGCTCGAATTCGACCTGCCGCAACGCGAGGAAATCGAACACGTCTTCACCAAACTCTACGAACCCAATAAAGCCAAGATCGGGGCGATTCCTGAGGACGAGCGGGAGCGAATTGTCCAGGCCGCCATGGGGTTGACCACCGTGGAGGCCGAAAACGCGCTGGCCAAAGCCGTCGTTGAAAGCGTTTCCGGCGACAAGAAGAACCGGCCGCCGATCTCCAAACTGGTGCTCAGGGAGAAGGCCCTGGCCGTCCGCAAGACCGGCATCCTGGAATTCTTCGAGGCGTCCCAGACCGCCAACGACATCGGCGGGCTGGAGAACCTCAAGCTCTGGCTGTCGATGCGCAGCAAGGCGTTCACCCGCAAGGCGCGCGAATTCAAGCTGCCCATGCCGCGCGGGATCCTGTTGGTCGGAATCCCCGGCTGCGGGAAGTCGCTTTCCGCCAAAGCGGCCAGCAATATCTGGGGGGTGCCTTTGATCCGCTTCGACATCGGTCGCGTGTTTGGCGGCCTGGTCGGCGAATCGGAAAGCAACATGCGGCTGGCCATACAGACTGCCGAGGCAATCGGCAGTTGCGTTCTCTGGATTGATGAAATGGAGAAAGCCTTCGCCGGCATGGGAGGCAACGGCACCACCGACGGGGGCACCAGCCAGAGGGTTTTTGGAAATTTTCTTAGTTGGATGCAGGAGAAGGCCAAGCCCTGCTTCGTTATCGCCACCGTCAACCGGATCGAAGGGCTGCCCCCAGAACTGCTCCGCAAGGGGCGTTTTGACGAAATTTTCTTTGTCGATTTGCCCTCGGATAAAGAGCGCGCGGACATCGTGCGTATCCACATCCAGAAATATGGCCGCAAGGCGGAGGACTTTGCCGAAAAGGACATCAGCCAAATGGTCGCCGAATCCGCAGGCTTCAGCGGCGCTGAACTGGAGGAGGCTGTGGTCAGCGGGCTCTTCACCGCCTTCCACCACGACCGCGATCTGACCGGAGAAGACATCCTGAAGGCCATCAAGGAGACAAACCCGCTCTCCAAATCGAAGGCGCCGGAGTTGGAGGCCATGGCGAAATGGGCCGAGAGCAACGCGCTCAACGCCAGCCGGGTCGAGAAGGGCAAAGCCTCCGGCAAAACCGGCGCCGGACGGCAGTTGGACATCTGAACCGAAAATTCCGCATTTTATGTCGCACGTCACTGTCATCGCCGTTGAACTCAAGGATCTCGACGCGCTCAAAGCTGTCTGCGCGGCGCTTGGTCTGGAGTTCCGTGAGAACCAAAGGACCTACCGTTGGTATGGCCAGCACGTGGGCGATTACCCCATCCCTTTGGGATTCGCCAAAGCGGACTTGGGCAAGTGCGACCACGCCATAGCCGTCAAGGGCAACCGCAATGCTTATGAAGTCGGCCTGGTCAAGCGGGGCGATGTGTTCATTCCCCTGTGGGATTTCTGGCAGGGTGGATACGGGCTTCGCGAAAAGATTGGCGAAGGCGGCACGACGCTTATCTCGGCATACACCAAGGAAGTCGCTGTGAGGAAAGCCCGGCAATTCGCCAAGTCCAAGGGCTGGAGCTACAGCGAACGATTGGATACGGCGACACAGGAGACCGTGATCACCCTGAGAAAGTACTGACCATGCAGGAAATCAAGCTCATCATCGGCAAAGACGGCAAGGTGAACATCGACGTCGCCGGCGTCAAAGGATCAGCCTGCCAAGACCTGACCAAAAGCCTTGAAACGGCTCTGGGAAGAACAGAGTCCGTCCAGAAGAAGCCGGAGTTCTATCAACAACAAGCGGCCGGCGCCAAACAACGCCTCGGCGGGTCCCCGGTGAACTGATCTCAAGAATGCTCCAGGAACTACAGATCGTAGTCCGTGAAGGTGAGATTCGCTTTATCCACCAGGATGATCTAGCCGAAGCATTTCAGGCAGGAAAGGTTGTCACCCGGCGGGCCAGCCATGTGGAGCCGGGAAATGGCGGATGGAACGTCGATCTCAGGCCGGTCAACGGGCCTTTGCTTGGACCATTCCGTCGCCGGGATACCGCCCTCCAGGCGGAGGCCAACTGGCTTCGTCAACATTTGACCCCGATTCCAAAGGAGTAAGTCCATGCCCATTTACATAAACCGCGAAGATCAACACAACAAATATTGGCAGTACCGGGTGGAAGGCCTGAGCGTTCACGTCAGTTGGGGGCGCATCGGCGGGAATTCTGAGAGCCAGGTCAAAACGTTCAGCAACCCTGCGAGCCTCCACGCCTTCGTTGACGGGAAAATTTCCGAGAAGCTCCGCAAAGGATACAGGGAGGCTTCCGAAACCGAACTCAAGAAAGAAGCCCAGACGGCCAAATCACTGGGCATTGAAAACAAGATCAAGCGGCTGCTCTGGGTGGATCTCAAGGGTAAGACCCTGGCCCTGCTGAACAATTACGACCCCAGCAAATACATCTACGTGGAGGTGCTCAACTCCTGGAGCAAGGGGGTGACGCGGCTGTTGCTCTCACGCAGCGGGACCTGGCAGTTGGGGGACGGCATCAGCGAGCACGATCGCAGCATCTCTTTCAGTACCCGGAATCCAGTCGTCGGCGAGGGGGAGCGATTTGCCAACACGGTTCGCCAGATGCTTCGCGACATGGCTGTCACCGTCGCCGAGGCGCTGAAGACGGTCAAGTTCGCTGCGGTCGGCGCGCGGAACCTGTTCGACAACGGTGCAGGCGACGAAGAGGCGCCAGAGCTGGCCGACATCTCCGCCCCCGGTTTTGACCGGCAGGTCATTTCTAAGTTTGCCGCCCTGGGCCAGCGTTGCCTGGATTTGTGATTCTGGCCCGGACAGGCTGACGGATCGCCCAAGGGAAGCGACCAATTCAGCGGCAAACACAGACGCATGAGCAAGCAAGTCCTCCTCAACCAAGCGGTCCTCGAATTTCGCGGCTCAAGTGATCTGCCCTGCGGCATTACTCAGGCTTTGGAGAGGAAGCTGCGCCGGGCAGATTGGACTGAGTTGCTCAAGCCCCTTCTCCAAGGCATCCCAGCCAAAATCCGCATTGTGGACGTCAGCGGTCCTGAACGTGCGGGCCGAGAGCCGGCCAAAGCTGGAAGGAGCCCGAGAAAAAGGACATTCTGCGTGGGGATCACCCGAATCGGCTACGGCAGCAAGACCTTCGAGGTTTCAGATGTCACCGCGGAGGAGGCGGCGAGAAGCGCTCTTGAGCAGGCCGGCAATCACGATTTCACGGAGATGAATTCCGAATACGAAGTCCTGTCTGTCCGCGAGAAATCGTAGCCTGCTTCAAGAGCAAAAGGCGGTCGCAGTGTGGGCGCTCGTCGGCTATCCTGGTTTTCACGATGGACAGTGACCTGATCTTCTATCAGTTCAGCCGAACCAAGGTCGAACGTGGCGATTTCAGCCACTTTCTGAACCTCTACGCGCCGGACAAGCTCCCCACAGGTCGCCGCCTGCGGGAAATGATGGACCGCATTGTTTTCTGCATTGAGGGTTACGACGATGACCCGCGCGAAATCCACTCGATTCCAGAGGTTCGGCGGTTCTATTCGGCTTTCCACGACGCCTGGCCGTACTGGCTTTACTTTTCCAATCTGGATGTGGGTACACTTAAGGCGATGGTGTTCTGTTGTCTTCCCTCGTTGACCGCGGTGAACGTGGACGGACGAGATGCCGTGGCGATCACTTGTGACCCGCTCGATATTCTCAATTTCTTGAAAAGGGATTTCGTGCCGATGAATCAGCTCTGTGACCGGGCTGAAATGTTCGAAGAACGGGTTTACGAACGCAGTAAGCGGGTTTTTGAGTACTTCGGCTTTCCTTTCGATGCCACGCTGCAGGACGAACCATAGCTGCCGGCCTGCGAAACGGTTGGTGAGCACTGTCGTCCCGCTCATAGTTAAGTCGTTGCCTTGGCGAGAGTCAGGTGTCCGTAGTCGGGGGAGGGCGGTGGTGGGGGAACCGCAAAGGGGACCACGGACACCCAATCGTGGGCGATTGTATGATCTCACGCTCAAAAAACAAGTCTGTTCGCCATGACTTGAAAGGCCACCTAATCTGTCCATCAGCTTGAAAGACTCTGTCGCGGGGATCCGTGTCGCAGAGGAGTCCGGCTGGAAAGCTATGTGGATTGAGCCTCTGGTGAAGGATCCGCCGAAGTGGACAATTTCGCCGTGGCTTGGGCAGGAAGTCGGATTCATCGTTCCGAGCGACAGCGAGAACAACCTGCGGCAAATGGAGTGGACGCACGTGGAGTTCGGAACCGCAGTAATTTCGCACTTCAGAATGCCGAAGGACAATGCCTTGAAGGTATTGGTGACGGCACCCTACGCGGGCCGAATACTCCAGGTTGGATCAGCGGCGTTCGGACGCGACAGAACGCTGTTGGGTATTATCGCCGAAGTGGAGAAATACACTTACGATGCAGGCCGGCGAGCGGTAGTGGAGACCCTGCTCGGATTCCCCAAGTTCACCGTCCCGAAACTAAAACACGGGGCCTCTGCCTGAGCGACTTAAAGTGGCCGGACAGATTACCTGCTGCAAGAGCCTTGTGGCCGTCCGGTTTTTTGGCCGCCCCACACCAGCCTAAAGGCCACGCTAAAAGGAGGGATTGTGCTCATATTATCGGAGGCTTCCCAACTAATTCCAAGTGCTTTGCCATATCTGCTAGGTTCAAATAGACAAGCGTGTAATGCAGCATGGCTTTTCGTACTCGGAGCGTTGCCACCCCGTCTTTCATAGCGTAGTCGTGTTCGATCGCCTTGCACTGCATTGGGCTTAGTTGCCCGTTCGGCCGGAACCGAATGGTCGCCCACGTGGTCCAGTCTTTGTCGGAGCGAGGGGGCTGGCCTTTGTCGACCGGAGGTTCGGTTTGACTGATGCGTCCCAGCACAAAGTCTTTGTACTCCTGGTCCTCGACGTCCCAAGCCCGAACGTGCCAGCGATAGCCATCATGCGCCAACGCGTGCGGTGTAATCCAGCGCCAGCGCGCCGTTGCTGAATGGATCGAGTAGTAATGGATGCGCACGGAACCGCCGCTGAGAATCCCCCGCATAATATCTCGGGCCGCTAACGCCGGGACACTGCGATGCGGCAAGTCGATGCGCGCAACCTGATCGGTGTTTGAGGTGATTGGATCCAGGAGGACCAGGGCGTCACCGAAAGAAGGCTGCTTCAATTTGCAGCGCATGGTTTGGCTTGCGCGGTAGCAACGACCGCTGCGATCATAAATAAGGGCTTTCGGGTTGATTTGTTGGTAGGCGGTCAGATCTGCCGACGCTTGCGGCACGGAGATCTTAAAGCGGCCGCATAAGTCACTGCGCCGCACCCAGCCGCGCCAATATGCCAGGCGCTCGATGTGTGCCAAGCGTTCCCGGGCTGCTGGATTCTTGCTGTTGGTGATATTACCCACGTTTAGCTCAAATTGATGCTGGTTGTTGTGAGAACCCCGCCGTGTTGCTCAGTTCCATCAAGTCCGTTGCGCTTTTGAACACCTGCAACATGTGCTGCTGCGGCACCTTTTCCTGTTCCAGCCGCTGGTTTTCCTTTGCGACAACCGAGTAGGCTTCATGTTCAGACGCAGTAAGATTGGCTGGCGGTTTGCCAGGTGCCGGCACGCCAGCGCCGGTTAAGTGCTTCAAAGCGGACAGAGTTGCCGCATCCATCATCACACTCGCCAGCGCAGGGTACGCGGATCGCAATCGGGAAAGAATGTGGAAGCCGTATTCGTCGATATCACCCCAATAACGCACCTGGCAGCCTTTCAACCACTTCACGCCGACAAGCAGTTCAGCCGCATTGCCATTGCCGAACACGCCCAGCGTATTGGACATGGCTGGAAGCGCCTCCAAGTTCATGAGGTTCTCCGTGATGACCACGTCTATTCCCTCGACGGACAAATCGCGGAAAAGATCCAGGGGAAGCCCCATGCGCTCGTGAGAAATCCCCAATTTTTGGAGAAGCGCCGGATCCAGCGCGCGAAACCGCACCAGCGGGAACACTGGTTTGAGTCCGAATCTGCCGTCAAAGGACTCCGCCTTGGTTTTGGCGGTCTCTGGAAGCAGGTCCCAGAGCAGGCTGTTCAGGACGGCTTCGTTTTCTTCGATGAACTTCGTATGCACTGCAATCGGCAATTCGCGTCGGTAGAGGTTGGGCCGCGGGTGAGCTAGAAAGTATTCACCAACCGCCAGCATGCCCGACCATGCGTCGCTAAATTCATCGATCCATTTGACGTGGGAAACCATCCAGTCCTGTAATTGAGGCAGCATGGTCTTGGCCAATCGCACGTTTTCCTTGAAGCGCAGGGCAGCTCGGCTTTTGCCAACGGCGGCCAAATACTGCTCCTCGGCATCAAAGCGCACCTGCTCCGGCAGTTTTTGGGTGCCCCACTTTCGAGTGTTCTTTTCCGCCCATTCAATCGTGTAGCCGAAGTTGGCCTCCGCCAGATGGGTAACTTCGGTCTTCAATTTGGTGAATTCCTCCGTCGTCTTGGGTTTGCCGAACCGGATGCGCAGTGGAAAGAAGGCCTCCTCCTTGACCACGCTGCGCAGGTAATCGGGGTACTTTCTGTCGGCCATCCCTTGGATTTCAACAGGGGTTAACATGGTTCAGGCAACTTGGTTGCGGTCCTGCTCGTATTCGGCCCGGGACGCCCGCCGCAGTTGTGACAGATTATCACTCACATGAATCAGGTGGTAACTGTCCACATAATCGTCAACGATGCGGCTCTTGGCGTCGAACGGGTTGATCACAATGAGCTGCAGACCCAAGTCCTTGAACAAGTCGAGGGCCCGCTGGGAGTTCTCCTCGTCCGTCTTGCCAAAGGCCTCGTCGACCACAACCAAACGGAAACGGTTGTCGTCCTCGCCGTTGCCCAGCCGGTATTGCGCGGCGATGGCGGAGGCCAGGATGGTGAAGGCCAGTTTGCTCTTTTGACCGCCCGATTTACCGGTTGAGCCCGCGTAGTAGTTGACTTCCTTGCCATCCTTGGCGGCGATTTCGCGCACGCCGTATTCGAGCCAGTTGCGGGCGTCGGTCACCCGTTGCGCCCACTCCTTCTCTTTCTCCAACTTCACAATGAGGTCACTGATCTGGTTAAAGATGCGGTCTTGGTCGTCCTTGCTCGGAAGGATTCCGCCCGAGAGGCAGGTTTTCAGGGCCGCCCGAAACTCGCGAATCTCCGGGTTTCTTGTGTTCACCGGGACGATTTGCACATAGGTGCCCGGGTTGAATTCGATGCTTTTGAGAGAGCCGTTTACTGTTTCGATCCGTTCCCGAATCGCTTTCTCGTGCTCGGCCATCTTCGCGTTGAAATTGGCCATGTCCATAATCAGGTTCGTGTTGAGAAAGGCGGCGAAGCGGGTCTTGTACCTGGGCAGATCTTCTTTGGCGATCCGCACTTTGAGGGCGACGAACTCCTTGGCCCAATCCATGTGTGCCTTCAGTTCCGAGGTCGCCTCGGGATAAGCCGACAGGAACGCCTGCATTACCGGCAGCATCGCCTTGGTCGCTTCGTTAATGTTACCCGTGTGACTGCCAATGCGACCTTGCACCCGCCGACCGACAGCCTTCGGGACTTCGTGAATGTCCTCAAGCGTGAGCCTCTGGGACTCCTGCAATTCGGCGATTTGACGGCCGATTTCCTCCGGGACGGCCGGTTGATCGCGGCGACTCTCCTTGAGCCTCTTCACCTGAGTGCGGTTTTCCTTGAGCGCGTTCTCCTTGACGCCGGCTTTTGCATCAACGGCTTTGATTTCAGTTTCCCTGTCCGCGATCCGCTTCTTGGTCTCATTGAGCTGCCTTTCCAGCTCCTGGACTTTGTTCGATGATTTGCGGAGCTTTCCCTCTTCGGCATTGAGCCGCTGCAGGGTCTGCTGTTCAGGCAGGAAATTAATGTCCTGATAGTTCTCAACCTTCAAAGCTGCATCCACGGCCCCGAGCTTGGCCGTGTAATTCCTGACCTGCTCGGCTGCCTGCTGACATTTGCGCTCGTGGTCGGTGAACCGCTGCTGTGCGGTCTTGAACTCCTCCTCCAGCGCGGCCAACTTGCTCGCCGTGCTCCATCCCAACACGTATTGGGATCGGTCACCGACCCGCGAACGGTCGTCTTTCACATGTCGCGCACCGTCCTTAATCATGCCTTCCTTGGTAAGGCCAAAGTCAACTGCCTGCAGGCTCTGGATGTCGCCGCAGCAGGTGTGGGCGAACCGGCGCGACACCTCGCCCTTGACCCATTGCGCCAACGGGTGTTCCTCCCGGAAATCGAGCCGCGCGGGCACCCGCCTTGAATCCTGCAGGAAATCCTGACGCATTTGTGCCGGAAGCGCTGGCACCCGCTGAAAGACCAGGCGAAGTCCTAGATGCGTTTGATTGATGTATTGCGCCACCAATTTGTAGCGGTTTTCAGGCACCAGCAAGGAAATGCCGAAATTATGGAGGAGACGCTCGATGGCGCCGGTCCATTCCCGGTATTGGTCTTTGACCTCGATGAGTTCTCCGGCAAAGGGGATCTCGTCAGTGCTCACCTCGGTAATCTCACTGATACGCTCGCGCAACTCCACCAGCGCCAGCGGAATGAGCACGCCGCGTTTGCGAATGTTTTCGGCTTCCTGGGCCAGGCGGGATTTCTCTTGGCCCGCAGTCTCTTTGCCGATGGCGTGCTCCAACCGCTTGCGTTCCTGGGTCTCCAGGTTACCCTGCAACGCCCCGCGCTCGGACGCCAGCTTGTGCCGCATCGCTTTGAACTGATCTTCACTTTCCAGGTGGGTAGCGTACTGGAGCAAACCCAGGTTCTGTTTCAATGCCTTAGCTCGTTCCTCCTTCTCGTTCAGCGCCCTTTGCGCGTCCCGGGTCTCAAACTCGATCTCGCGCAACCGTCGGCCCACATCGTTATTGGCCAGTTCGATATTGATGGACTCGCGCCGTGCCAGGTCCGCGTCCTGTTGCGCCTTGAGTTGGCCGCGCTCTTGCTGAAGATCGGCCAACGCCCTTTCCAAATCTTCGTCGTAGGCGATGCGCAACTGCAGTTCACGCTCCTCGTAGTAAGCGTCGAGCGCCTCCTGCACGATCTCCAACTGCCGTTTGGCGGTTTCGGCCTCGACCAGCTTGGCATAGTTCTCTTCAAGCGGGGTCAGCATCTTCAATTGCGCTTCTGCTTTGTCGATGGACTGCCGGCAGGAATTGAGTTCGCTGTAGTGCGGCTTGATCTGGTTCTCGATAAAAGCGAGGACGTCCGAGGGTTCGAGCATGTGCCGTTGCACGAACAGGTTCAGGTCCGGGATTTCCTTGACCCCGATCGCCTGGTTAAACACTTCCAAGGCCCCACTGCTGGGAATCCCAACATACCGCCGAAACTTCTCCTCATAACCGGGGAAACTGTCGTCGTACTCGAAGCCCCTCCGCTTGAGCTCCTTCTTCATGTCCCGAGCGTTGCCCAGGTGCGTGAGGTGGTCTTTGATGTTCTTGTCGGAACGCGCCACCAAGTAAACCTGATCAATAGCGCCATCATTCTCCCAGAGGATCTGCGCCAGCGTTACGTCGGCCTTTTGCAATGGGTTGGTGAACACGGCCAAGATAATGGATTGATCACCGCTCTTTCGCAGATACTGAGTGATCGCGGTGGGCGATTCCTCCTCGCTGTGGGCGCCATACGCTCCCAAAACATAACTCTTGCGCGTGCGGTCTTTGCCTTTCTTGCGCTCGCCCGAAGCATCGTTGTAGTTCAACAGCCGCGGGGGAACCAGCAATGTGCGCAAGGCATCCGCTGCCGTCGATTTGCCGGTGCCGTTAACCCCCACGAGCAGAGTCCATTTCCCTTCGGGCGTCAATCGTGCCACCTTGCCATGGAAGGTGCCCCAGTTGAGCATCTCCAACCGCTTCAGCCTGAAGCCCGCCAACGCCCCATTGGCAGCAGTTGGATTAATCAGTTCCGGTTGCATAACTCTTCAGTTTCTCCTTGATGGTCTCCAGCTCGACGGGAGTGATGCGCGCTTTGACGATGCGCATTACTTCAAAAGTGTCCTTTTCAGGCGTGACGGCTTCGAGGAATCCCAGTTCTGCCAGCCGTTGAATAGCGCTGTCAATCCTGCCCAAATCTTTGACCTGATTGCTGCTTTCCGGCAGAAATGCCGCCACCAGATTTTGCAGTTCAGTTCGGGTCTTGATAAGATGGGTGGAGTCGGGGGACGCTGTTTCAAACCGGCTGAATTCCTCCCGCAGGCAGACTAGCAGGAGCGTGGCCGAATAGCTCAGCGGCCGGCGCTGGGTCAGCCGTGGTATTTTTTCAACACCGTCGATCTCCAACTGCCGTAGGAAGGCATAGCCCTCGGCCTCATCCATAACCAGTTCCTGGCCGATTTGCCGGAAGTAATGCCTCGCCTTTTCCTGGTTGGTGCCGGCTCGAAGCGTTTGCCATGATTCATTGTCCTCGCGGTAAACAGCCTGGCGGAGCAACTTCACCAGCACAAAGGAAAGGTCAGAAAAAGCGTTTTCGGGGGTGTTCATTGGCAGAAAAGTATGGCCGGGACGTTCCACCTTGTGGGTTTGGGGAAAGGCACCAGGATTGTCTGCATTTCTTCACCGATGTAATGCTTGCTGTTATCCAAGGCGACAATCATATAGCCAATCACCTCCAGCATCCCGTATCGGGGAGGAAAGCGATCCAGCACCTGTTCGAGCGTCATGGTGGGCACTTCTCTCAGCGCCTGCTCCACGTTCTTCCGCAGCTCGTGCAGGCGGATCTGCGGCAAGTTCCTCAGCCTCTCCAAATCTTCACGCCGGACGGTTTCGTCAGCCACTTCCACGTCGCCCGGCATGGTCAGCTCTTCTGGCGTCTGCCAGAGTGGCCGGCTCATTGCTCCAGCCAGTTCCGGAAACTCCTCCAACGCAAAGAAATCATCCGTATCCGGCGGATTGTTTCGCAATGGAATAGCAGCGGCCTGGATTTCGCGGATAAGTTCCAACACTTTGGCGCGGTCTTGGAGATGGCTGGCATCGAGCACCCGGCGCAGGTTGGTGGCCATGCGCAGGTGAGAATCACGGACCTTCTCACCCTCTGCCAGCAGGGAGGTAATCAGATTGATCAGCAGGGGATTGGCCTTGAGCTTCTCGTTTAGATCCTCCAACTGACGGACCTTGGTAAGGCTCTGCTCGAATTGGTGCCTGCGGTCTTCCCTGAGGAGCAAATCCCAGAAGGCGTAGAAGCTTTGCCCTTGTTCGGACTTCTTGAGCGCATCATCGGCATCCAGCATGTGGCCAAGGATGGCACCCTTGGTAAACTCGGGTTTGGTATGGCGTTCGGCGATTTCCTGGGCAATGGCTTTGAAATTCTCCTCCACCAGACGAAAATCTCCGAGCAGTTCACGGGCCGTGGCCAACAACCGCGCAAACCTTTCATTTAACTGCACCTGCGTGTAAATCGGCACTAGGCCGGTAACCCGGATGCGGTCGATCTCCGCTTTGATTCGAGCCGCGTCCTCGGTCAACTGCTGGATGCGCTCACCGGGATCCGACGAGGCGTTGCGCAAAATGTCCTCCAAACCGGCAAAGATGCTTTGGAGGCGGGATTCAGTGCCCACAAACCCCACCGGCTGAAGCTGCTCCAGCCAAAGCAAGGCGCGTTCGGAGCCGGAACTCAACTCGAACAACGGTTCCTTGGGATCGTCTCCGTAGTATTTCCGGAGGAACCCGCGCTTTTCGTCGCACCAAACGTTGAGGTACTGACCGGCGCTCATCGGGTAAGCGCCCGGTTCGGCTTCGTGCAGTTCCTCAAGGTAGGCCTCCAGCATTGCCCGCAACTGGCTTTCGGGGAGCGCCACCCGGTGCAGCTTCTTGAACGCTTGGTGCAGGAACGCCAAGATCATCGCCGCGTTCTGGCTGCGCAGCAGACTCGTTGCCGGGTGATCCAGCAAGGCACCCACCTCTTGATAGGTCACAGCAAAAACCTTTCCGTTGGCCAGTTCAGCCGACTCATTACGCGTGAATTCTACGCATGAAGCGCCGTTAAAGTCAACAGGTCGTTTTTAACTACTCATAAGGGCTGTAATTGCAGATGAAAGATCGGCGATTTCCCAGATCGTCGCCCGATTGGCCACCTGGGCTGCGCCATTGGCGCGGGCTGTTTCCTGAATTCCGCTTTCGTGCAACTCCCGTTCCGAGCGCTCTGAAGCGGCTTGGTGAACTGCAGTCTGACACCCGCTGAACCACCTCCCGGTTGAAAACGCTGGGCATGATGTGCCCGGGAGTTAGTTCGTGGCTTGATGCGGCCACCGAGAGCTCGGGCTCCTGCGTACCTGGGGACTGCGCACCTGGGGAGTTGAGTTGGCGGGTCCGAGTTGGTACCCTCGGACGGTGAGAGATTATTCGCCGCAAACCCACAGACAACGGCTGGCAGAAAGGTCCTGGTCGGTCAAGACGGCCATGGGCGGGGCAATCTCCACCGCCCTGAAGCAACTGCTGACCGAGCGGCACCTGTATCAGTATGTGGATGTCGACCTAGCGCCAGCGTCGGAACAGGGAAAGGCCCTCAACCAGGAAGCCTTGCGAGCCGAGCCGGGCGTGTCCCCGATGCCCACTCCGAAGCTTCCGGCCAACCCGGAAGAGCTAAAGAGAGACCCCGACTCCTGCGCAAACGTGACCTGGGCGTTTGCTGGCTCAAACATCAGCGGCGCCATGCGGGACGTCATCATGTTCGAGGCCCCGGGCATCAACACCTACTGCGAGACCTGCAAAGACCGTCCGCCGCACAATCCGATCTCCGACCAGTGCTCTTCCGTCATCCTGCAGGGCCACGAGCAGGAACAGTGGTATTACATGGCGTATCAATGCCAGCAGTGCCGCAGCATTCCCGTGCGGTTCCTGGTTCGAAGATCCGGACTAAGGCTGCGGTTGGCGGGTCGGGACCCGATCGGGTTTGTTCCCCCGCCGCCAGGGCTCAAGGGAAACACGAAATTCTTCAGCGATGCAACGGTGGCCCACCACGCAGGACAGACGCTGGCCGGAATTTTCCTTCTGCGGACCTATATCGAGCAGTATTGGCGAACCTTGCCGGCAGTCCAGGCCCTGCTGAAGGAAAAGGAGAAAGTCACCGGAGAGGCCCGTGCAACCGGAGATGAGATGGGGGCTGTTTACCAGGACTCCCTCCCCAACGACTTCAAGAGCAGGTTCCCCTCGTTGCTCGACATTTATAAGCAACTAAGCTCGGCCATGCATGAGGCAAAGGCGGAGGCGGCAGTATTCGAGGATTGCGCCGGACGAATCGCCGAACACTTTGACGCCCGTCGCGTATTCAGGCTGTAGGCCATATTATGCCAGTTTCCAGACAACAACTCCAAGCACACCAGATTCGCCACTCCAGACAGCAACCGCATGTTGGTTGCATACAACACAGCTTCTACGCCCTGACGGGGGCGGCCGATATTCTTCTGACTCAAAATGACGGGTCTGAATATCGCTTTATGTTGAGAGCTCAATATCTGGGCTACTTGTTATGGCCGCTCTACTGCAATCAGTTCGCCGAGACGGACCAGGCCTTTTGGCGCCAATTGAGGAACAAAGCCGTAAATGGCCGCGAATGGGAATACCGCCTTTTAGTCACGATCCAGCCGGGCCCCCAACAGCATGTGTTTGGCATGTCGGCCAACTTTCACAGGGACATTATCATCATCAGCGACCCAATGCAGAATGCGTTGGCACAAATGAATTTTCAGGAATTCCTCGCCCGCCAAATCCCTGGAACCCAATTTCACTACCATCGTGCCCTAGAGGTGCTATCGGTTGATTCCGGCGACCCAAACGACTACCCCTAGTGGACCCGGAGACCTCGATGGTCGTTTGTCGATCAACGTAAGTACCCTCAGAGTACGGCTTTGTCGCTTGGCACACCGACAGCGGGGAGCGGAGGTTTCAGTCCACATCCGATCCTCGCCTTCTCGCCTTCGTCGCAGAACGCCGGCCGCTTGCAGCCACCACCGGCAGCGTCCGTTGCGCGAGCCCGCAAGCCTAAACCGGCGAGCCCAAATGCGGTTGACCAGTAAATTGAAACTAATGAAAATGACCAGCGGTTGTAAGAGCCATGTTTATGATGCCCTCCAGGCGTAGGCCCGCGGGTATGCTTTTGGTGATGAAACGCGCCAGACCAAGCTTCATGCCCCAAACGGCGCTCAACGAACCTATGATGTCACATGTGGGCAGATAACGAAACCTTTGAAGATTTGCTTGGCTTTCAAGTTCATGCAGACCTCATCCGCAGCGTCGTCCTGAATCCTAAGTTGCTGCCGGTCACCATCGGGGTCTTTGGGACTGGGGCAGCGGCAAGTCCAGCATCATGGAGATGCTCAAGCGGGATCTGGAACCAGAAACCCAGCCCGACCCTCAAATCAAGAAGCAACTGGAAACCGTCGCCAGAAAACCGCGGACCAGGACCGCAGTAAGAATTCCTTTATCCGACCTATGCAACCCGACGATTTCCTCAAGCTGGTGCCGGCCACCCAACAGGCAAAGTGCCAGCAGGCCACGCTGCACATGTGGTGCCACATCTACACCTACATCGAGCAGAACGGCAGCGCCGACACTCTCGATGACGACTTCCTGAGCCACGTCCACAAGCTTAAATACCTGTCCGATGCAGCCGTCGGCGCCCACCTGCGGAAAATGGCACGCAACGGACTCATCAAAGGCCACGTCTTGCGCGTGGCCCCGGGACAGCGCAACAGCTGCAACATCCTCCCTCCCATCATGGGCGGCATGCTCCCCAGCCAGTTCATCCGCTACACGCTGCCCGGCAAGGAGGTGCCGATGCACTTCAAGCGAGCCGAGGAGGCTCGCCAAGAAATGGCCAAGATTACCGAAAATGCCATGCACATGCTGAACCACGGCCCCAAAGAGGTCACAGACCTCCAAAATGTCGGAGACCTGCACAGCTGGCTGAGCGGCCTCTACAGCGGCCAAGAAAAAGTCACAGCCGAGGAAAACGACCGTCTCCACAAGCTCGTGGTGGATGCAAGCAGGCTGCTCCGGGAGCAGGAAGCCGAAATCCGCAAATTTTACACAGCAGTGGCCGTCCGCTCCAACATGGAGCCGGGAGTTTAAGGTCAGAGATGAACTCGATCACCATAGGGCCCTTGTTCGTGCCCGCCAACCCGCCTCCGGCGCCCGAGCCCGAAGTCGTGCCCCTGGGCGTCTCAATCGAAATGGCTGGCGCCGACGGTTCCTACCAGGCCCCGCTCTATCGTAAGTGCTCAAGCTGGAATCCGCATTTGTGCAAGTTGACCGACATTCTCGTTCACGAAGACAACCTGCCGTGCGACTTCACGTATCGGCCGCTCTTCGCCGCGCATACGAAGGCCGGCATGTTCGTTCCTCTTGAGTCGCTACTGGTGGGACTCTACGAGACTTTTCCCATCTCTCGGAGCATCTTTGAGGTGCTGACGGAGCTGCGGAGTATGGTGGAGTTTTCCGAGGGCAGCTTGCCCCCGCGTCAGCCGCTTATCCCCGCCGCCGCACAGCTCGGGTTTGAGATTAGCCGCATTGAGTCCTTCAGCCGGAGCCTCCTTGTAGACATCGATTGGTTCCCGCCCCAAGACCGGGGGCGCCCCGAGCGTCGGCTCGTCGTTGATACGGCAGCCATAGACTTCAGACCCTTGCCCGACGGCACGCTCGGAAAGGGCAAGTGGTATAACCCGAAGGAAGGATTTGCCCGCGTTCTACTCTGCGCCGAACTGCGGAAGACCGTGCCAGGAAACCCCATCGAGCTTTTCACCGATGCAGGCAAGGCGGAGCTTCTGAGCCTTTTCCAGTGGACGCCACTGTCCAAGATGACTGGCAAGCAGGCCCGGGCCGCCCGGCTCCAATTCATCCGCGAGCATCCCGAATTCAGCAGCGACGACCGGAAGCTCGCCGAGGCCATGCAGCAGGCCGGTTTGTATTCCGAATGCACGACCACTTGGCAGATTGCCAAGTTCATTCCCTCCCTCCGCGCAGAAATCAGAGGCGCAACGGCGCTGGAGCCATGAGCCGCACAAGCAGGCGAGGCATGGCAGGGGTGGAGCATTCAGGCTTTTGGCACAGTTTGACCCAGCTTTCGTTTGTTTGGGTGCGCTTGGCTGCGAGATCGGCGCCGAACAGAAAATGGAAAATGCCCAGTTTCCTGGGGAATTCGCGAAATGAGAATGAGAATTGACAAGCATTCGAATCCCTTCGCTCGCTCCATCTTAACAGCCTCCAACGTTTCAGGCCTTTCCCTGCGACGCCTCTCCCCGCCGCCGCCGTTACTACCGCGAATAGCCCACCCGCAGAGGCGGAAGGCATCCGTCGTGTGGTGTCACAATCTGTGATCCCAGCCACCGCGGAACTGCCGAACTCATCACAGACTGTGATGAGTTCCCCAAAACACCGGGGCCGTTCGTACCGCCCCTACGCCTTCACCGAGCAGGGCGTCGCCATGCTCTCCAGTGTCCTTCGCAGCCCCCGCGCTGTGCAGGTGAACATTGCCATCATGCGCGCGTTTGTCCGCTTGCGTGAGATGCTTCTCACCAACGCCGACCTCGCCCGAAAACTCGCCGCCCTGGAGGCCAAATTCGACTCCCAGTTCAAGGTCGTCTTCGATGCCAGCACGACACACTAACGGTTGAGTGCATCTACCCAAAGGCGAGCAAACCGATTGCCGACCAAATCGACCAAACCCTAGCCCGCCACTACGGCTTCACCGACGAGGAACTCGACTTCATCCTGAACTACGACATCAAGTACCGCCTCGGCCGCAACACCGAGACTGAGGAGGCATGAGTTGCTGGGGTGATTCCGGCTTGGCTTCGACACGCTAACAAGGCAAGACTGTGCCATGCCGCTGAGTTTTGAATGGGACGAGAGCAAGGCGGAATCAAACCTCACCAAGCATGGCGTGAGCTTTGAAGAAGCGTCAACCGTCTTCGGCGATCCATTGTCGCTGACGATTCCCGACCCGGCCCATTCGCAAGCGGAGGACCGCTCGATCGTGCTGGGGCAATCGCACCAGCGCAAATTGCTGGTTGTCGTTTATACTGAACGGGGCGATAATATCCGCGTCATCAGCGCCCGGCGGGCGAGCCGGGGGGAACGAAAGAGCTATGAAGAAAGCAACTGACAAAGCAGCCGAACCCGAGCTGCGGGGCGAGTATGATTTCTCGCGCGGCGTTCGCGGCAAGTATGCGCGGCGTTACGCGAAGGGCGCGAACGTGGTCGTGCTGGAAGCGGACGTGGCGAGAATGTTCCCCAGCGCCGAAGCGGTGAACGAGTCATTGCGCGCGCTGGCGGGTATCATCCGGCGGCAAAGAAAATCGCTGCCGGCTAAATAAGCCGGGATACCGGAACGGGCAGTTGCGGGTTCAGGGCGGAGGAGCTGGATTTCATCGTGAACCACGCCATCCAGCACCGCCTTGGCCGGGACACCGAAGCCGAAGAAGAAAAGGAAGGAACCCCATGACTGAAGTGAGCTTCCCCCGCTTCGACGAATTCATGCTCCGGGCGGTGCCCAGGTTGGACTAAGACCCCCCGAGCCCCAGCCGTGACCCCGCAACCTCTCGTCATCCCCCGTGATGATCCCCGTTACCCGGTCCGGTTGTGCCAGCGGTTGGGCACGGACGCCCCGCCGGAGCTGACTGCGCTCGGCAACCTCGACCTGCTCGCTCAGCCCAAGACTGCGCTGTTCTGTTCCGCCCGTTGCCCCGGCAGCGTCATCCTCCGCGCCTACGACCAGGCCGCGCGATGGCGCGACACCAAGCGCTGCGTCATCAGTGGTTTCCACTCCCCGGTCGAGAAGGAATGCCTCCGCATTCTCCTGCGCGGCGAGCCCCCCGTCATCATCTGCCCCGCCCGGGCCATCCTCAGGCGCATCGCTCCCGAATGGCGCAGGCCCCTGGAAGATGGCCGGCTGCTGATCCTCTCCTTCTTCTCCGACAAGGAAACCCGCATCACCGCCGAGCTTGCCGCCCGGCGCAACGAACTCGTCGCCGCCCTGGCCGACGATGTCTTCGTCGCCCACGCCACCCCCGGCGGCCAGCTTGATACCAGTCTCCGCCAAAAGGCCTTCCCGCTCACCCACTGACACATCATGAGCCTCCAGACTCGGCATCTTTACCTGAGCAGGCATTTTCGCAATACCCTAATTAATGTAGCCGAGCCGGTGACCGACCCAAACTCGTAGCGCCGGACATCCTGGCCCGCTGGAAACGACGCGAGTCCAATTCCCCCCTCACCATGCCCCCTCCTTCGGCCGTAGCAGCCTGCCACTGCGGTAATGGCAGCTATTTGCCAAGCCAGGAACTCCGGGCACGGAGCAATTAACGCGGGTTGTTCCTGCGGCCACCAAGCGCCCCGCGACCGCCTTGGTCGCACGGCTGGGGCTTTTGCGTTACAACCTGTGGCATTTGTTCCTGGGGCTGCTCGAACCGGGCCGGCATGTGGAGAGCACGGGCGGAGGGCGCTGGTTCTCGCTGATCGCGGCGCGCCTGGTCCAGAGCGGACGACAGAGGAGGCTGCAAATCAGTGTCAACGGAAGGTTGGCTGGTGGGGGATGGTTCGAGGGGAAGTCGGTTGCGGAGGCCGGGGTTAGTCCAGTAACTCGTCAAATCGTTCGTGCGTCGGGGGGATATCGAGTCTCCAGGCATGCCTTGCGCGCCATCGCATCTCCAAAGCATCAGCCACTGAATGCGCATTGCTCCAGTGCTCGCAGTAGCAGATAACTTCGCCGCCCGCGCCCGCGACGGTCCACGCCGCCCCGTCGTGCTGAACTGTATAGTGTGTCGTCGCGTTCACGTTCTACCGATGTTGCCGGCAGGGCAGTATCGCAGGCCTGAGGCCGCGTGGCATCATCCTGCGCTTCCCGTTGGAGAGCACACGCCGCTTCCGGATTTGCCCAGTGTTCAAGTCACCATAAGCATTGTGAATGCCAGAAGGCCATGCCAAAATCATAAGAGCCATATTGGCAGCGGCTTGCGGTGCATAGAAGCCTCGAAGCATAGTGCAAACTGGCATTAGGAGTGTAAACAATGCCGACGGATTTCAGGGCGGCTTCGCGCAGCAGCTGACATCGTAATTATCTAAGTGGCGCTTTGGTAGTGATTTGGCAGCGCGTTTGCGGCACTGACGAGGGTTGGCGAATGACTGTAAATTGATCCGACGCTTTGCATCGTCATGGAATGGACCGGTCCGCGCCGCCGGGCGCGGCGTTGCCGGTTTGGTGCCGGTTGCACATTCGCCGCAACTTAAATATTGCAGTGGTGTTTCCACTCCCAGACGCTATATTTGCATCATGACGAACAGTGGAAGACTGCTACTGTGCGCGTTTACTGCGCTTGTGTTCTGGACGGTGACACGGGCGATTGGCAACGAGACTTCCGGCGACAACCCGTATCAGGCGATTGTGGACCGGAATGTTTTCGCGTTGAAACCTCCCCCGCCGCCGCCCGACCCGGAAGCTAACAAGCCTCCCCCGCCCAAGATTCTTCTCACTGGCATCTACGAGATGGGGGGGAAAAAGCGCGTGCTGATGAAGGTGGCGATGCCTGCCAGGCCGCCGGAACCGGCAAAGGAAGTCCCGTTGACGTTGTCCGAGGGCCAGCGCGAGGGGGAGATCGAAGTTCTGGAAATTGACACCGTGGCCCGAACGGTCAAAGTGGACAACTTTGGCACGGTCACGAGCCTCGATTTTACGAACAACGGCGCGAAGGTGGCTGCCGCTGCGGCCCCGGGCAAAGTGCCCGGTCCCGGGATGCCGCCTGGTATGCCGGTGCCCGGCGTGGGAATGCCCGGTGCGGGGAGGCCCGCCCCGTCCGGTGCGGCGCCGAGTTCTTTTGTTCCGGGGGGCATGACCAAGAGTTTACCGACCACGCGCCCGATGCGCCTGGGTCCGACCGGGGCGTCAGTCTCGTCCGGCCGCTATTCGAGCAGGACGGCTACGGCAAGCACCTACGGCGGGGTCAACCCGTCCGTGTCGTACGGCGGGGCGCCGGCGGTTCTTTCCACTCCGAACGCGACCGCAGGCGCAGTGGCGGGCGATGCGGCGGCGGGCACGGTGTCTTTGCCCGGCGCGACTGCGGTTCTGGGAGGCACCACGCGGCAAAAGAACTGGCCGCCGGAACCAACAACGCCGGAAGAAGCGGCAATTCGCGAGGCTGCCTACGCACTGAAGAACAAAGCGGCAATAGAGCGCGGCGACCTGCCGCCGCTGCCGGGCAGCAACCCACTGCTCCAGGACCAGACTCCCCCGGCGCAAACCACCACGCCGGCAGATCCCCCGATGCAGCCGCCTTTGCCGCCCGGCGCGGCCCGCACTTTCCCGCAGTAACCGCGCGGTGAGCCGTTAGCGGCGGCGGCCAGTCCCGCTCAAGCCCGACTCGCAAGAGGGAGTTTGACCGACATCCCTTCACGGGCAGCCTGAACCCGGAGCTTGCCCTTGTGCTGGGCGACGATTCGGCGGGCGTGCGCCAGCATCCGGGAGACCTTGGCATCGTCGTGATCGGGGGCGTGGTGGAAAAGGAAGAGCGACTTGACCTCCGCCTGGAGCGCCAGCCCCACCACCGCGTCCACGCAGCCGTGGCCCCAGCCGGGGTGCCGGCGGTATTCGTTGGCATCGAATTGCGCGTCCATGATCAGCACGTCGGTGCCGCGCAGGAAGTTGATCATCGCCTGGTTTTCGCCCGGTGCCGGGATTCGGCCAGGCGCGGCGGCGGCGCTCGCGAAACGCACTTCATTATCCGGGAAGAAAGCTATCGAGCCGCCGGAGGTGAACAGGCGGTAGCCGAAGCACTTGCCGGGATGATTGGCCGCGCCGGTTCGCACGCGGACCGGCCCGATCCGGAAGCGCATCCGCTGGAGTTCGCGGATGCGAACATTGGCGGGCACCTCGCGCAGGCCGATCGGGAAAAACGGGGTAGCCATCTGGCCGGCCAGCACCACCTCCAGACCGTGCCGCGCGCCTTCATACCCGAGGATGCGCAAGCGGTTCTGCGGTTTGTAGACCGGCAGGAAGAACGGCAGTCCCTGGATGTGGTCCCAGTGCGTGTGGGTGAGCAGCAGCGTCAATTCGAGCGGCTGATCCTTGAACTCGGCGAGCAAATGGCGCCCGAGCAGGCGCAGGCCCGTGCCGGCGTCGAGAATAATAATCTGGCCGTCGGCACGGACCTCGACGCAGGAAGTGTTGCCGCCGTAGTGAACGGTCTTCGGGCCGGGGGTGGGAATGGAACCGCGCACGCCCCAGAACCTGATCCGCGCTGGCGTCGCGCTGAGAGGCCGGCAGCCAGTGCTTGAGGTCTTGTTCATGACGCCCTGAAGCCGCGGAACTTATCTCCCCGTCTCGCCGTCCGCGGCGCCCGGGGTTTCGCCCTCGGCTGCGGCGGCCTCGGCCGCCTCCAGCGAGGCATAATAAACGCCAAGGTTGTGCTGGGCGGTTTTGTCTCCCGCCCGCGCGGCGCGGCAGAACCACTTGACGGCCTCGCGCACGCTCTTGGGCACGCCGCGGCCGGTTTCGTAGCAGAGGCCGAGGTTGCATTGCGCCGGGGCGCATTCCTGCTCGGCGGCGAGGCGATACCACTTAACAGCCTCCTCATAGTTCTGCGGCACCACCTGGCCGTTCTCGTAAAAGACGCCCAGGTTGAATTGCGCCTGCGGCTCGCCCTGCTCGGCGGCGGCATGATACCATTTGACGGCTTCGGCGTAATTCTGGGGCACGCCCTGGCCCGTCTCGTAGAGCACTCCCAGGTTGAACTGCGCCGCCGGATCGCCCTGCTCGGCAGCTTCGCGGAACCACTTGGCGGCCTGCCCGTATTCCTGCGGCACGCCCATGCCGGACTGGTAGCAGAATCCCAGGTAGCATTGCGCCGCGTCGTCATCCTGCTCGGCGGCCCGGCGGAACCACTTGACCGCTTCGGCGTGATCCTGCGGCACGCCCTGGCCGGTTTGGTAGCAAATGCCCAGGTAACACTGCGCTGCCGCATCGCCTTGCTCGGCGGCCTTGCGCATTTCGTCAAAGGACTGCCACGTGCGGCGGTTCTTTTGCATGAATCGCGTGCTCTTCTGCCAACTGCTCCAGACCGGGCGGCCTCGCGCCGCCTCGGGCCTCAAACTCGTTGCCCCTCAAGTTAAAGCCAAGTTTCCCAATTTCAAGGATGGAATTGCCAGCCCCAGAAAGCCGGGCGCATCTCAATTTCTGGCAACTTCCCAAGGCTTGGGGGGCCTGCGGCAACGGTTCCCGGCACCTCCAAAGCGGGCTGCGGCACCGACTCCGGGCCCCGGACGCCTCCCCCCAGCCCAAGCCAGCCAGGCCCCGCCGGGAACCTATCCGCGCCCTTGCGCCCCGCATTGGGCTAACCGCCTGTCCGCACGGCACTTCCGCCCATTCTCCGCCCCCGCGCCCCACCCTCCGCTCATCGTCCGCTCCCCGTCCCGCTACCGTAGTACCTCTAACCCCGGGTTAGAGGTACTACGGTAGCGGGACGGGGGGCGGACCCTGCAACGACAATTATTCTTCACCATCAGCGACAATTAAAAGTCACCTGTGCTGCCGGTTAAGTTTG